>NZ_JBVHQF010000009.1:0-405021 GCF_055567555.1 Streptomyces sp. NPDC026522 | reverse complement strand
ACGCCCGGTTACATTCCGAACCCGGAAGCTAAGCCTTTCAGCGCCGATGGTACTGCAGGGGGGACCCTGTGGGAGAGTAGGACGCCGCCGAACAACCCGCCCTTTTAGCTCAGTCGGTAGAGCGTCTCCATGGTAAGGAGAAGGTCAACGGTTCGATTCCGTTAAAGGGCTCAGCAGAGAAGGCCCCCGCCAATTGGCGGGGGCCTTTTTGCGTTTCCCAGGCTTTTCGGCCCAGCTCTCCCACGGGGGCGCCGCGGGACGAGACCGCCCCGCGGCAGGGGGGCCTAACGGGCGCCGGTCGGGTGGGGGGAGGGGTGCTCTCCCGCCCGCTGCTGGGGGACGCGGAAGGCGAGGATGGCCATGTCGTCCGAGGCGGGTTCCGCCGCGAAGCGTTCCACCGCGCGCAGGATACGGGCGGCGACCGCGCCGGCCGTGAGGCCCGTACACGTGGTGAGGACTTCGGCGAGGCCGTCGTCGCCCAGCATGCGGGTGCCCTCGCGGCGTTCGGTCACGCCGTCCGTGACGCAGAGCAGGACATCGCCGGGGTCCAGGGTGAGGGTCTGCTCGTACAGTTCGAGGTCGTCCATGACGCCGAGCAGCGGCTGGGGTTCCGCGGCGGGGATGACCTCGCCGTCCGGCCGCAGGCGCAGCGGGAGCGGGTGGCCGGCGCAGACGACCTTCATCAGGGCGCTGCCGTCCGCCTGGGGGTGGAGCTCGCCGTACAGGAGGGTGAGGAAGCGGCTGCGGGCGCCCTCGTCGAGGATCGCGGCGTTGAGCCGCTCCAGCACCGCCGGGCCGCCGAGGCCTTCCCGGGCCAGCAGGCGCAGGGCGTGCCGGGCGAGGCCGGTGACGGCGGCCGCCTCGGGGCCCGTACCGCAGACGTCGCCGATGGCGAAGCCGTAGACGCCGGGGCGGATGGGGAAGACGTCGTAGAAGTCGCCGCCCACCTCGTTGCCCTCGCCTGCCGCGCGGTAGATGACCTCGACCTCCATGCCGGGGATGGCGGGGGAGCCGGGCGGCAGGAGGCTGCGCTGGAGGGAGCGGCTGATGGCGGTGCGCTCGGAGTAGAGGCGCGCGTTGTCCAGGGCCAGGGCGGCCCGGCGGGAGAGGTCGTCGGCGAGTTCGAGGATCTCCTGGCGGAAGTGCTCCTCGGACGGTTTGCCGAGGGTGAGCATGCCGATGACGCGGTTGCGTGCCAGGAGGGGGAGGACGACGGTCTCGCCGCCGACGGCGCGGGCGGCTTCCGGCCAGGGGCGGGCACCGGCCTCGCGGAGGGGTTCGGGCGGGCTGACATGGGAGAGCAAGGCCTTGAGCCCGTCGATGCGTTCCTCGTCCTCGTGCAGTACGTAGGAGAGGTACGGGTCAGAGGTCTGGTCGGCGATGGTGTAGACGGCGCACCAGGTGGCCAGGGTGGGGACGGTCATCTGCGCCATCAGGGCCAGTGTCTGGTCCCGGTCCAGGGTGCCGGCGAGCAGGTCGGAGGCCTCGACGAGGAAGGAGAGGGAGCCGCGGCGCAGCCGTTCCAGCTCGCCGAGGCGGGCGGATTCGACGGCGAGCGCGATCCGGTCCGCGGCGAACTGCAGCCGCAGGGCGTCCTCGTTCGAATAGCGGCCCGGGTTCTCGGAGGAGACGCCGAGGGAGCCGGTGAGGCGGCCTTCCACCTTGAGGGGGACGGTGACCACGGAGCGCATGCCGGTGGACTCCAGGAGCGGGACGGCTCCGGGGACGGCGACGAGGTCGTCGTGGACGGCGGGCATGCGGGCGGAGCCGTAGCGGTTGGTGCCCGCTTCGACGGGGACGCGGGCGAAGCGCTGGCGGGTGGAGGGCAGGCCGGTGGTGGCGCGGACTTCGAGTTCGGTCTCGTCGTCGGTGGCGAGCAGCAGGAAGGCGGCGTCGGCGTCGAGCATGTCGCGGGCCCGCTCGACGGTGCGCTGGAGCAGTCCGTCGAGGTCGTCGGGGGCCGGGGAGCCGATGAACACCTCGAAGGGGTCCACGGGGCGGGCTTCGGTCAGCTGGCCGGGGTCGCCGGAGGGGATCCGTACGGGGGTCTGGAGGAGGGCCCGTTCGTCGTCGTGGACCAGGAGGCAGACGATGGACGGCTCGCCGTGGGCGTCGCGCACCCGCAGGTGCGAGGCGTAGACCGGGATGACCCGGCCGTCGGCGCCGCGGATGCCGTAGCTGCCTTCCCAGCGGGACAGCCGGAGGGCTTCGGCGATGCCGGTTCCGGTGCCGGGGGTCTGGGGCCAGGCGGCGAGTTCGGCGAGGGGGCGGCCGAGGACCTTGCCGGCGGGGTGGCCGAAGATGTGCTCGGCGTCCTCGTTCCAGGCGCAGACGGTGTCGTCGGCGTCGATCTGGACGACGGCGACGCGGACCCGGCTGTCGGCGAGGGGGAGCAGCTGGTCGGGGACGACCGGGCCGGCCGAGCGCGTACCGACCGGACGGTCCGGGAGGTCGAGGCGGAACCACACGTGTTTGTGGGTGGCGGTGTACTCGACGCCCCAGCGGGTGGCGAGCGCGGCGCAGAGCATCAGTCCGCGGCCGTTCTCCCGGTCGGGGTCGGCGTAGGGGCGCCCGCCCGGGTGCTGGAGCGGGAGCTCGCGCTCCGGGTACCGGTCGGCGATCTCGACGCGTACGCCGTCCTCGGTGCGCAGGCACAGGACCTCGGCCTTGGTTCCGGCGTGCACCACGGCATTGGTGACGAGCTCGCTGGTGAGCACTACGGCGTCGTCGACGATGTCCGCGAAGCCCCATCCCTGGAGCGTGTCGCGGACGAACGCGCGGGCACCTGCGACCGAGCGTCCTAGGGGATCGAAACTGGCAGCCGCCCGTGCCGTGATCACAAGTCTCCTTCGACGCGGTTGGACATCGAGTGCCAGGTTACTTACCTTCGCGGTTCGCATGGTGCCGTCGTCGGGGATTCCACCCGGGGAGTGCGACCGGTGTGCGATGGTGCCGAAGTGTTATGGCCGGGTTCGGCCAGGGTGAAACACTGGGCAGGATGGTCTAGCCGGGCGTTTGACTCGCCGGGTTTCGGTGGAACAGTGGTCGACCCTTTCGGGAGGGACACGGTGGAGTCTGGCGCAGCGGTGCGGCGTACGGGAACGCGCCCCAAGGGCGGGCGGTCCCGGCGGAACGGGACGACGGAGGTCGATACCGCCGCTCTGAACCGTCTGCTCACGGCCCTGGTGTCGATGCGGGACGGGAATTTCCGCAAGCGGCTGACGGTGTCCGGCGAGGGCGTGATGGCGGAGATCGCCGCCGTCTACAACGAGGTCGCCGACCGCAATCTCCACCTGACGGGGGAGCTGTCGCGGGTCCGGCGGATGGTGGGCCGCGAGGGCAAGCTGAGCGAACGGCTGGAAACAGGTGCCTGCGAGGGTTCCTGGGCCGCCGCGATCGACGCCTCGAACCAGCTCGTGGACGATCTCGCCCGGCCGGTGTCCGAGGTGGGCCGGGTGCTGTCGGCGGTCGCCGAGGGTGACCTGGACCAGCGGATGGACCTGCGGACGCAGACGGCCGACGGGGCGGGCCATCCGCTGCGCGGGGAGTTCCTCAAGGTCGGGCGGACGGTCAACAACCTGGTCGACCAGCTGTCGGCGTTCACCGACGAGGTGACGCGGGTGGCGCTGGAGGTGGGTACCGAGGGCAAGCTCGGCGGCCAGGCCCAGGTGCGGGGCATGTCCGGGTCCTGGAAGGACCTGACCGACTCCGTCAACACCATGGCGTACCGGCTCACCGCCCAGGTGCGTGACATCGCCCTCGTCACGACGGCGGTGGCGAAGGGCGACCTCTCGCGCAAGGTCACGGTCCACGTGGCCGGCGAGATGCTCCAGCTCAAGAACACCGTGAACACGATGGTGGACCAGCTGTCCTCCTTCTCCTCCGAGGTGACGCGGGTCGCGCGTGAGGTGGGTACGGAGGGCGAGCTGGGCGGCCAGGCGAAGGTGCCCGGGGTCGCGGGCGTGTGGAAGGACCTGACCGACTCCGTCAACACCATGGCGGGGAACCTGACGGCCCAGGTGCGCGGGATCGCGCAGGTCACCACGGCCGTCGCCAATGGTGACCTGTCGCAGAAGGTGCGGGTCAGCGCGCGCGGCGAGGTCGCGCAGCTGGCCGAGACGATCAACCAGATGACGGAGACCCTGCGGACCTTCGCCGACGAGGTCACGCGCGTCGCCAGCGAGGTCGGCGCGAAGGGGCTGCTGGGCGGTCAGGCCCAGGTGCCGGGGGCCGCGGGGACGTGGAAGGACCTCACCGATTCGGTGAACACGGTCTTCCGCAACCTGACGACTCAGGTGCGGGACATCGCGCAGGTGACGACGGCCGTCGCCAACGGCGACCTGTCGCAGAAGGTCACGGTCGATGTGGCCGGCGAGATGCTGGAGCTGAAGAACACCGTCAACACGATGGTGGACCAGCTCCAGTCCTTCGGCGCCGAGGTGACCCGGGTGGCCCGGGAGGTCGGCGTGGAGGGCGAGCTGGGCGGTCAGGCCCAGGTGCCCGGCGCGGCCGGTACCTGGAAGGACCTCACCGATTCGGTGAACACAGCCTTCCGCAACCTCACCGGCCAGGTGCGCAACATCGCGCAGGTGACGACGGCGGTGGCCAACGGCGACCTCTCGCAGAAGGTCACGGTGGACGTCTCGGGCGAGATGCTCCAGCTCAAGAACACCGTGAACACGATGGTGGACCAGCTGTCCTCCTTCGCGGACCAGGTCACGCGGATGGCGCGGGACGTGGGTACGGAGGGCCGCCTCGGCGGTCAGGCCCGGGTGGAGGGGGTGTCCGGCACCTGGAAGGAGCTCACCGACTCGGTCAATTTCATGGCCGGGAACCTGACCTCGCAGGTGCGCCAGATCGCCCAGGTGACGACGGCGGTGGCGCGCGGGGACCTGTCGCAGAAGATCGACGTCGACGCCCGGGGCGAGATCCTGGAGCTCAAGAACACCATCAACACGATGGTCGACCAGCTCTCCGCCTTCGCCGAGCAGGTCACCCGCGTCGCCCGGGACGTGGGGACCGAGGGCCGCCTCGGCGGTCAGGCGCAGGTGCCCGGGGTGGCCGGCGTGTGGCGCGACCTGACGGACTCCGTCAACGGCATGGCCGGGAACCTGACCTCGCAGGTCCGCAACATCGCGCAGGTCGCGACGGCGGTGGCGCGCGGTGACCTGTCGCAGAAGATCGACGTGGACGCCCGGGGCGAGATCCTGGAGCTCAAGAACACCCTCAACACGATGGTCGACCAGCTCTCGAACTTCGCCGAGCAGGTGACCCGGGTGGCCCGTGAGGTGGGTACCGAGGGCATCCTGGGCGGTCAGGCCGAGGTGAAGGGCGTCTCCGGCACCTGGAAGGACCTCACGCAGTCCGTCAACTTCATGGCGAACAACCTGACCTCGCAGGTCCGCAACATCGCCGAGGTGACGACCGCGGTCGCCATGGGCGACCTCTCCAAGAAGATCACGGTCGACGCCAAGGGCGAGATCCTGGAGCTGGTCACCACCGTGAACACGATGGTCGACCAGCTGTCGTCGTTCGCGGAGCAGGTGACCCGGGTCGCGCGCGAGGTGGGCACCGAGGGCATCCTCGGCGGTCAGGCGCGGGTGCGCGGGGTGACCGGCATCTGGAAGGACCTCAGCGACAACGTCAACACCATGGCCGGGAACCTGACGGCCCAGGTGCGCGGGATCGCGCAGGTCTCGGCGGCGGTCGCCAACGGCGACCTGACGAAGAAGGTCACCGTCGAGGCGCGCGGCGAGGTCGCGCAGCTCGCCGACACCGTCAACACGATGGTCAAGACCCTGTCGTCGTTCGCGGACGAGGTCACGCGCGTGGCCCGTGAGGTGGGTACGGAGGGCCGCCTCGGCGGTCAGGCGCACGTGCCGGGCGTGTCCGGGACGTGGAAGGACCTCACCGACTCGGTGAACTTCATGGCCTCCAACCTCACCGGTCAGGTGCGGCAGATCGCCATGGTCACGACCGCCATCGCCAAGGGCGACATGACCAAGAAGATCGACATCGACGCGCGCGGCGAGATCCTGGAGCTCAAGACGACCATCAACACGATGGTCGACCAGCTGTCCTCGTTCGCCGACCAGGTGACCCGCGTCGCCCGCGAGGTGGGTACGGAGGGCATCCTGGGCGGCCAGGCGCGGGTGCGCGACGTCGACGGCACCTGGCGGGACCTGACCGAGTCCGTGAACGAGATGGCCGGGAACCTGACCCGGCAGGTGCGCGCGATCGCGGCGGTGGCCACCGCGGTGACCCGCGGCGATCTGAACCTCAAGATCGACGTGGACGCGGCGGGCGAGATCCAGGTCCTCCAGGACAACATCAACACGATGATCGCCAACCTGCGCGACACCACCTTGGCCAACAAGGAGCAGGACTGGCTGAAGGGCAACCTGGCCCGGATCTCGGCGCTCATGCAGGGCCGGCGCGAGCTGGACGACGTGGCCTCGCTGATCATGAGCGAACTGACCCCGGTGGTCTCCGCGCAGCACGGCGCGTTCTTCCTGGCCCTGCCGACCGGCGGCAGCACCGAGATCGGCACGGACGGCGGCGCCGACGGCTCGTACGAGCTGCGGATGCGCGGCAGTTACGCGTACGCGGGCGGCCAGATGCCGATCTCCTTCCGCCCCGGCGAGGGGCTGATCGGGACGGTCGCCGAGGAGAAGCGCACGATCCTGGTGGAGAACACCCCGCCCGGCTACCTCAAGATCTCCTCCGGGCTCGGCGAGGCGCCCCCGGCGCACGTGATCGTGCTGCCGGTGCTGTTCGAGGGGACCGTGCTCGGGGTCATCGAGCTGGCCTCCTTCACCCCCTTCACGCAGATCCAGAAGGACTTCCTCAGCCAGATCGCCGAGATGATCGGTACGAGCGTCAACACGATCAGCGTCAACTCCAAGACGGAGATGCTGCTCAAGCAGTCGCAGGAGATGACCGAGCAGCTGCGCGAGCGCTCCGACGAACTGGAGAACCGGCAGAAGGCGCTCCAGGCCGCCAACGCGGAGCTGGAGGAGAAGGCGGAGCTGCTGGCCCGCCAGAACCGGGACATCGAGGTCAAGAACACCGAGATCGAGGAGGCCCGGCAGGTCCTGGAGGAGCGGGCCGAGCAGCTCGCGGTGTCGATGCGGTACAAGTCCGAGTTCCTGGCGAACATGTCGCACGAGCTGCGCACCCCGCTCAACTCGCTGCTGATCCTGGCCAAGCTGCTGGCGGACAACGCGGACGGCAACCTGTCGCCGAAGCAGGTGGAGTTCGCCGAGACGATCCACGGGGCGGGCTCCGACCTGCTCCAGCTGATCAACGACATCCTGGACCTGTCGAAGGTCGAGGCGGGCAAGATGGACGTCTCGCCGACGCGGATCGCGCTGGTGCAGCTGGTGGACTACGTGGAGGCCACCTTCCGGCCGCTGACGGCGGAGAAGGGCCTGGACTTCTCGGTCCGGGTCTCCCCGGAGCTGCCGGCCACCCTGCACACCGACGAGCAGCGGCTGTTGCAGGTGCTGCGGAACCTGCTGTCGAACGCGGTGAAGTTCACCGACGGGGGCGCCGTGGAGCTGGTGATCCGCCCGGCCGGGGCCGACGTGCCCGCCGCGATCCGGGAGCAGCTCCTGGAGGCGGGTTCGCTGCGGGACGCGGACGCGGACCTGATCGCGTTCTCGGTGACGGACACCGGGATCGGGATCGCGGCGAGCAAGATGCTGGTGATCTTCGAGGCGTTCAAGCAGGCCGACGGGACCACGAGCAGGAAGTACGGCGGTACCGGCCTCGGCCTGTCCATCAGCCGGGAGATCGCCCGGCTGCTCGGCGGGGAGATCCACGCGGCCAGCGAGCCCGGCCGGGGTTCCACCTTCACGCTCTACCTGCCGCTGCACCCGAGCGAGCTGCCGCCGCAGGGTTACGCCCCGCCGACGCCGGGCGGCGCACGCGGCGAGTACCGCAGGCCGGCCGAGGAGGCACGGCCGGCGGTTCCGGCAGCGGCCGGCCCCGTAGCGGCGGTCGGGCCGGGCGAGCGGGCTGCGGCGCTGCCGCCGACCGAGGCGGACCGGGCCGGGCAGGGCCAGGGCGGGCCGGCCGCGCTGTTCCGGCGGCGGCGCAAGTCGCTGAGCGACCTGGAGCCGCGTAAGGGAGCGCCCGGGCGGCCCGACACGCACGGGGCCGAGGACGGTTGGGGCGGTGAGCTGGAGGAACTCCCGCCGGTGCCCCGGACGTACGACTTCCACGGCGAGAAGGTGCTCATCGTCGACGACGACGTGCGCAACGTCTTCGCGCTGACCAGTGTGCTGGAGCAGCACGGACTGGCCGTGCTGTACGCGGAGAACGGACGGGAGGGCATCGAAGTCCTGGAGCAGCACGACGATGTGACGGTCGTACTGATGGACATCATGATGCCGGAGATGGACGGGTACGCGACGACCTCGGCGATCCGGCGGATGCCGCAGTTCGCCGGGCTGCCGATCATCGCGCTGACGGCGAAGGCGATGCAGGGGGACCGGGAGAAGGCGATCGACTCGGGTGCCTCCGACTACGTCACCAAGCCGGTGGAACCCGATTACCTGCTGTCGGTGATGGAACAGTGGATGCGCGCGAAGTGATCACCGGGCGCGCGTACTGATACCAATTGCTGACTCAGTGTGGCGGAAACGGTGTGGAAGGGCGGGATGCGGGGAACCTTCTGCTCTCCCACACCGTTTCTGCTTCGTGCACAGTGACATCTTGGTGACAGGGTGTGGCGATCTCGGGACTGGGGCTACGATGACCGGCACAAGGACGGACGGCGCAAGGATGCCGTCCTCTGGGGCGGGACCCGGCGTACCGGCCGGTGCCAGGAGCCGGGGAGGCCCCATGCCGGGGCGAGGAGGACAGGGCATGGTGCAGAAGGCCAAGATCCTCCTGGTCGACGACAGGCCGGAGAATCTGCTGGCGCTGGAGGCCATCCTCTCCGCGCTCGATCAGACACTGGTCAGGGCGTCGTCGGGAGAGGAAGCGCTCAAGGCGCTGCTGACGGACGATTTCGCGGTCATCCTGCTGGATGTCCAGATGCCGGGCATGGACGGTTTCGAGACGGCCGCGCACATCAAGCGGCGGGAACGGACCCGGGACATCCCGATCATCTTCCTGACCGCGATCAACCACGGTCCGCACCACACCTTCCGCGGTTACGCGGCGGGCGCGGTGGACTACATCTCGAAGCCGTTCGACCCCTGGGTGCTGCGCGCCAAGGTCTCGGTCTTCGTCGAGCTCTACACCAAGAACTGCCAGCTGCGCGAGCAGGCGTCGCTGCTGCGGCTCCAGCTGGAGGGCGGCGGTTCGAACGGGGTGGACGCCGGCAAGGAGACGCCCGGGCTGCTGGCCGAGCTGTCCGCCCGGCTCGCGGCGGTCGAGGAGCAGGCGGAGGCGCTGACCAAGCAGCTCGGTGAGGAAGCGGCCGACGCGTCGGTCGTGGCGACCGCGGCCCACCTGGAACGCAAGCTCACCGGCCTGCGCCGGGCGCTGGACGCGCTCGAACCCGGGGCCGGGGGCGGCGCGGCCGTACTGCCGCTCCAGGGCTGACCGCCCGCCGGGGGAGCGGCGCCAGCCCCCGTACGGCCGCTCCTGCCGGGCCCCCTGGCGCGGTGTCAGGTCTGGCGGACCGTCACCGCCGCCCGGGCGACACGAACGGGTGAAGGGGTGGGCACGCGTGTCCACCGGCGTGCGCACCGGTAACCTCGGGCGCATGGCCTCAAGTACGTCCGGCAAGGGTTCCCCGAGCGCGGCGGGCGCCGCGAAGAGCCGCACCGGCCGTACGACGGCGGCGGCGAAGAAAGCGGCTCCCGCGCGCAGGCCACCGGCGAAGAAGGCCGCGGCGGCCAGGCGCGCCCCCGTCAAGAAGGCGCCCGCCAAGCCCGCGCCGTCCCCGACCGGGGGCGTGGTGCGGCTGGTGCGCCTCGTGTGGCTCGGCATCGCCCACGCGGTGGGTTCCGTCTTCCGCAGCGTCGGACGGGGCGCCAAGAACCTCGACCCCGCCCACCGCAAGGACGGCGTCGCGCTGCTGCTGCTCGCCCTGGCGCTGATCGTGGCCGCCGGAACCTGGTCGAATCTGAGCGGACCCGTCGGGGACCTGGTCACCATGCTGGTCACCGGCGCCTTCGGCCGCCTCGACCTGCTCGTGCCGATACTGCTCGGCGTGATGGCGGTGCGGTTCATCCGCCACCCCGAGCAGACCGACGCCAACGGCCGGATCGGCATCGGCCTGTCCGCCCTCGTCATCGGCGTGCTGGGGCTCGTCCACATCGCCTGCGGGGCGCCCGGCCGCGGCGAGGGCACCACCGCGATGCAGGACGCGGGCGGGCTCATCGGCTGGGCCGCCTCGAAGCCGCTGATCTTCACCATGGGCTCGCCGCTGGCCGTGCCGATGCTGGTCCTCCTCACGGTGTTCGGGCTGCTGGTGGTCACCGCCACCCCCGTCAACGCCATCCCCGAGCGGCTGCGGCGGCTCGGGATCCGGCTCGGGCTGATCCAGCCGAACGAGTACGACGAGGGCTACGGGGTGCCTGGCGCCGCCGCCCCGCAGGACCGGCCCGGCCGGCACGACCCGGCGCGCTGGCAGGCCCGCGCCGCGGCCGCCGACCCGGCCGGGGCCGCCGAGGAGGAGGCGCTCGCCCGGCGCCGCAAGTCGCGCCCGAGCGGGACCCGGCCCGCCATGGACCGGGAGATGGACGCCGTCGATGTTGCCGCGGCGGCCGCCGCCGCGCTGGACGGGGTGGTCTACGGCGGGCTGCCGCCCTCCCCCGTGGTCGCCGACCTCACCCAGGGGATCACCGCCCAGCGCGAGCCCGCGGCGGCCGGGGCCACCACCGCGGTGCCGCCCGCGCGGGAGGAGCGGGCCGGCACGGCGTCGCCCGCCGCCGCGCCCGAGGCCGCCGGGCCGCACGACAGCACCGCCGCGGCCTCCGGCACGCTGTCCGTGCCCGACCTCACCAAGGCCCCGCCGCGCACCGAACCCCTGCCGCCGCGCGCCGAACAGCTCCAGCTGCGCGGGGACATCACGTACGCGCTGCCCTCGCTGGACCTGCTGGAGCGCGGCGGCCCCGGCAAGACCCGCAGCGCCGCCAACGACGCCGTGGTGGCCTCGCTGACGAACGTGTTCACCGAGTTCAAGGTCGACGCGCAGGTCACCGGCTTCACCCGGGGCCCGACGGTCACCCGCTACGAGGTCACGCTCGGCGCGGCCGTGAAGGTCGAGCGGATCACGGCCCTCGCCAAGAACATCGCGTACGCCGTCGCCTCGCCGGACGTGCGGATCATCAGCCCCATCCCCGGCAAGTCGGCGGTCGGCATCGAGATCCCCAACACCGACCGGGAAATGGTCAACCTCGGCGACGTGCTGCGCCTCGCGGACGCCGCCGAGGACGACCACCCGATGCTGGTGGCGCTCGGCAAGGACGTCGAGGGCGGCTACGTCATGGCCAACCTCGCGAAGATGCCGCACGTGCTGGTCGCCGGCGCCACCGGCTCCGGCAAGTCCTCCTGCATCAACTGCCTGATCACCTCGGTGATGGTGCGGGCCACCCCGGAGGACGTCCGGATGGTCCTCGTCGACCCCAAGCGGGTCGAGCTGACGGCGTACGAGGGCATCCCGCACCTGATCACCCCGATCATCACCAACCCCAAACGGGCCGCCGAGGCCCTCCAGTGGGTGGTGCGCGAGATGGACTTGCGCTACGACGACCTCGCGGCCTTCGGCTACCGGCACATCGACGACTTCAACCAGGCGATCCGGGACGGCAAGATCACGCTGCCGCCGGGCAGCGAGCGGGAGCTGAGCCCGTACCCGTACCTGCTGGTGATCGTCGACGAGCTCGCCGACCTGATGATGGTGGCCCCGCGAGACGTCGAGGACTCGATCGTGCGCATCACCCAGCTGGCCCGAGCGGCCGGCATTCACCTGGTGCTCGCCACCCAGCGGCCCTCGGTGGACGTGGTCACCGGCCTGATCAAGGCGAACGTGCCCTCACGGCTCGCGTTCGCCACCTCCTCGCTCGCCGACAGCCGGGTCATCCTCGACCAGCCCGGGGCGGAGAAGCTGATCGGCAAGGGTGACGGACTGTTCCTGCCGATGGGTGCGAACAAGCCGGTCCGCCTCCAGGGCGCGTTCGTCACCGAGGAGGAGATCGCCGGGATCGTGCAGCACTGCAAGGACCAGATGGCCCCCGTCTTCCGGGAGGACGTCACGGTCGGCCAGAAGCAGAAGAAGGAGATCGACGAGGAGATCGGCGACGACCTGGACCTGCTGTGCCAGGCGGCGGAACTGGTGGTCTCCACCCAGTTCGGCTCCACCTCGATGCTCCAGCGCAAGCTCCGCGTCGGCTTCGCGAAGGCCGGCCGCCTCATGGACCTGATGGAATCGCGGGGCGTCGTGGGCCCGAGCGAAGGTTCGAAGGCGCGCGACGTACTGGTGAAGCCGGACGAGCTGGACGGCGTGCTGGCGGTCATCCGGGGGGACGATCAGCCGTAAGGGTTCGGCGGGCAACCGTTTCCCCCGGCCGTGCGTCAAGTTGAGGGAAGCGGCGGACGCCGCGCCCCGGCGCGGGGCCGCCGTACCGCCCTCGCACCACCCGGAGACCCGATAGCCATTCGGATGGCCTAGGGACTCCACCCCTCCGGTTGCTCCTCCCTTTCGTCACCCCCCTAGACTGGACAGCCAGCAGGTGGCTACACGCTCGAAAGGCGCCCTCGTGTCCATCGGCAACGCCAACTCCCCCGAAGAAGAGCGGCCTTCGACCGACGACCGGTCCGAGGACCGTCTCGTCGAACGTACCGTCGAAGGACCGTCCATCGGGACGGCCCTCAAGAAGGCCCGGATCGCCGCCGGGCTCACTGTCGACGAGGTCAGTTCCACCACCCGCGTGCGCATCCCGATCGTGCACGCGATCGAAGAGGACGATTTCACGCGGTGCGGCGGCGACGTCTACGCCCGCGGCCACATCCGTACGCTCGCCCGCGCCGTCCACCTCGATCCGGCACCCCTGGTCGAGGCCTACGACGCGGCCCACGGCGGCCGGCCGGCGCCCACCCCCGCCGCGCCGATGTTCGACGCGGAACGGATCCGCCCCGAGCGGCAGCGGCCGAACTGGACGGCCGCCATGGTCGCCGCGATCGTCGCCGTCATCGGCTTCGTGGGCTTCACGGCCTTCGGCGGCGACGGGGGCGGCAAGGAGAACCGGCAGCTGGCGGAAGGTTCCGCCGCCTCCGCCGCGCCCAAGCTGCCGGTCGGCAAGCCGGCCGCGCCCCAGCAGCAGCCGAAGCCGCCCAAGCCGGCGCCCTCGGACAGCGCCATCGCCGCCGCGCCCAAGGACCTCGTCACGGTCGTCCTGACGGCCAACGACGGAGAGAGCTGGATCTCCGCGAAGGACCACAGCGGCCGGTCCCTGTTCGACGGCACGCTCGCCCTGGGCGAGTCGAAGACCTTCACCGACAAGGAATCGATCGACCTCGTACTCGGTGACGCCGGGGTCGTCAAGCTGTTCGTGAACGGCAAGGAGATCAAGGACCAGTTCCAGCCGGGGCAGGTCGAACGGCTCACCTACACCAGGGACGACCCCCGCCAGGGCCAGGCCCAGGCGGGCTGACCAGCGCGGACCGCGAGAATCCGGATCCCCGGGAGGCCCATTGGCGTCCCGGGGATCTTGTGATGGGGGACGTGGGGCAGGGGCCGACGCCGGGACGAAGTAGTCTTGAGTCCATGCCCGAACGCCGTACCGTCGCCCTTGTCACTCTTGGCTGCGCCCGTAACGAGGTGGACTCGGAGGAGCTCGCAGGCCGCTTGGCGGCGGATGGCTGGGAGCTCGTCGAGGACGCCGCCGATGCGGACGTAGCCGTCGTCAACACCTGCGGCTTCGTCGAAGCCGCCAAAAAGGACTCCGTAGACGCCCTGCTGGAAGCCAACGATCTCAAGGATCACGGCAAGACCCAGGCCGTCGTCGCCGTCGGCTGCATGGCCGAGCGCTACGGCAAGGAGCTCGCCGAAGCGCTTCCCGAGGCCGACGGCGTGCTCGGCTTCGACGACTACGCCGACATCTCCGACCGCCTCCAGACCATCCTCAACGGCGGCATCCACGCCTCGCACACCCCGCGGGACCGGCGCAAGCTGCTGCCGATCAGCCCGGCCGCCCGCCAGGCCGCCGAGGTGTCGCTGCCCGGACACGCCCAGGAGGTCGCCGAGGCCCCCGCGGACCTGCCGGAAGGGATCGCGCCCGCCTCCGGGCCGCGCGCGCCCCTGCGCCGCCGGCTGGACACGAGCCCGGTCGCCTCGGTGAAGCTCGCCTCCGGCTGCGACCGGCGCTGCTCCTTCTGCGCGATCCCGTCCTTCCGCGGCTCGTTCATCTCCCGCCGCCCCAGCGACGTCCTGGGCGAGACGCGCTGGCTCGCCGAGCAGGGCGTCAAGGAGATCATGCTGGTCTCCGAGAACAACACCTCGTACGGCAAGGACCTCGGCGACATCCGGCTGCTGGAGACGCTGCTGCCGGAGCTGGCCGAGGTGGACGGCATCGAGCGCGTCCGCGTCAGCTACCTCCAGCCCGCCGAGATGCGGCCCGGGCTGATCGACGTCCTCACCTCCACCCCCAAGGTCGTCCCGTACTTCGACCTGTCCTTCCAGCACTCGGCCCCCGACGTGCTGCGCGCTATGCGCCGCTTCGGCGACACCGACCGGTTCCTGGAACTGCTCGACACCATCCGCGGCAAGGCCCCGCAGGCCGGCGTGCGGTCCAACTTCATCGTCGGCTTCCCCGGCGAGACCGAAGCGGACTTCGCCGAGCTCGAGCGTTTCCTCACCCACGCGCGGCTCGACGCCATCGGCGTCTTCGGCTACTCGGACGAGGACGGCACCGAAGCGGTCGGATACGAGAACAAGCTGGACGCGGAGACCATCGCGCAGCGGCTCGCGCACATGCAGCGGCTGGCGGAGGAGCTGACCTCCCAGCGTGCGGAAGAGCGGATCGGGGAGACCCTGGAGGTACTCGTCGAGACCGTGGAGGACGTCGACGAGGACGGCGAAGGGGCTTACGGGCGCGCCGCGCACCAGGCGCCCGAGACGGACGGCCAGGTGGTCTTCACGGACAGCACCGGTCTGGTCCCCGGCCGTATGGTGACGGCAAAGGTCGTCGGCACGCTGGGTGTGGACCTGGTGGCCGAGCCCCTGGACCTGGACCTCGAGGAGGCGGCCGGATGACCGGAGTCCCGGCACCTGCGGCGGGCGGGACCGGCCGCCGGCCCTCGCCCGGCGCGGGGCTCGGGACCACGGCCGTCAATCAGGCCGGCCTGTGGAACATCGCCAACATCCTGACGATGGTCCGGCTCGTGCTCGTGCCGGGATTCGTCCTGCTGCTGCTCGCCGACGGGGGCTACGACCCCGTCTGGCGGGCGCTGGCGTGGGCGGCGTTCGCCGTCGCCATGATCACGGACATCTTCGACGGGCACCTCGCCCGGACGTACAACCTGGTCACCGACTTCGGGAAGATCGCCGACCCCATCGCCGACAAGGCGATCATGGGTTCGGCGCTCATCTGTCTCTCCTGGCTCGGCGACCTGCCCTGGTGGGTGACCGGGGTGATCCTCGGCCGGGAACTCGGCATCACGCTGATGCGTTTCTGGGTCATCCGGTACGGCGTCATCCCGGCCAGCCGGGGCGGCAAGCTCAAGACCCTCGCCCAGGGAACGGCCGTGGGCATGTACGTGCTCGCCCTCACCGGGCCGCTGGCGACCCTGCGGTTCTGGGTGATGGCGGTCGCCGTCGTGCTGACCGTCGTCACCGGTTTGGACTACATTCGCCAGGCCGTCGTCCTGCGCCGGCAGGGGCAGGAAACCGAGCGGGCGGCGACGTGACGCGAGCGGCCGGTGATTTTCCGGAGGCGGGTGGCGCCGCGGAAGCCGCCACCGCGCAGGACGGGACGGCGCAGCTGGCCGGGACCGTACTGCGCCTGCTCGCGCAGAGTGACCAGACGCTCGCTGTTGCGGAGTCGCTGACCGGCGGACTGGTCGCCGCGGAACTGACCGCGGTGCCGGGAGCCTCGAAATCGTTCCGCGGCTCGGTGACCGCGTACGCCACCGAGCTCAAGCACCGGGTCCTCGGGGTGGACGGGCAGCTGCTGGCGGCGGAAGGCGCGGTGAACGCGCAGGTCGCGGAGGAGATGGCGGCCGGGGTGCGCCGCGTGCTGGGGGCTTCGTGGGGGATCGCGACGACCGGGGTGGCCGGTCCCGACCCGCAGGACGGGCAGCCGGTCGGCACCGTTTTCGTCGCCGTGGCGGGCCCGGCGGGCAGGAAAACGGCCCGGCTGCGGTTGAACGGCTCCCGTACGGAAATTCGTAGGGAGAGTGCACGGACAGTGCTCGAACTCCTCTCGAGCGAACTCCGCGAGAATCTGCGGGGGCAGGATACGGAACAGAACGGGGGGATTTGATGTTTGCAGCCCTGAGTGAACACGACATCGCTCCCCGCACGGCCGCGGCGCGAGGCGGTACGGTGGGGCGTGAAGGTTACGGCTACACGGTCAGAGGAGGGAGCCACCGATGATTCTGCTCCGTCGCCTGCTGGGTGACGTGCTGCGTCGGCAGCGCCAGCGCCAGGGCCGTACTCTGCGCGAAGTCTCCTCGTCCGCCCGAGTTTCGCTCGGCTATCTCTCCGAGGTGGAGCGGGGGCAGAAGGAGGCATCCTCCGAGCTGCTCTCCGCGATCTGCGACGCGTTGGACGTACGGATGTCCGAGCTGATGCGCGAAGTCAGTGACGAGCTGTCGCTGGCGGAGCTTGCGCAGTCGGCCGCGGCAAGCGAACCGGTGCCGGCACCGGTGCGCCCGATGCTCAATTCGGTCTCCGTGGCCTCGGTCGCGGGCACCACGGAGCGGGTGACCATCAAGGCGCCCGTGGAAGCGGTGAACGTCGTAGCCGCGTGAAGGCGAGCGCGTGAAGCGCGTGTGAGTGTGGCCGGAGCCCCGGCCGGTGCGTCAGGCACCGGACGGGGTTCCTTGCCGTTCTGGGTGCGGCGGCGGGAGCGGTGCGGGAGGATGGGCCCGTCCGGATTCCGGCCTTCCTGGGAGGCGGCCGTGCGGTGGTTACTCATACCCGTTGCGCTGACGGCCGGGGTGCTGTGGTGGTGGGCCGTGCTGAGGCTCGCGCTGGAGCCCGCCGACGCGGGGCCCGTGGAGGGCGCGATAGCCGTCGGCGGATGGGGGCTGGGACTGCTGCCCGTGCACTGCGTGCCCGGGCCGGTGCGCAGGCGCTCCGGGGCGGCGGCCGGTGGGGCGCAGCTCACCAGGGCATCGATACTCCCCCGTTCGGGCGGAGGATCTGGCCCGTCATGAAGGACGAGGCGTCGGAGGCGAGGTAGAGCACGGCCTGGGCGATGTCCTCGGGCTCCCCGACCCGGCGCAGCGGCGACATCCGGATCATCGCCGCCTCGGTCCGCTCCAGCTCCGCGGCGCTGTGGCGGCCGGTCATGGGGGTGCGGATCCAGCCCGGCGCGACGGCATTGACGCGGATGCCGTGCGGGCCGCTCTCGGTGGCGAGCGTCTTGGTCAGCTGGACCACGGCGGCCTTCGCGGCGCTGTAGCAGAGGAGCCCCGGCTGGGCGGCGTCGACGGCGCCGGAGGCCATGGTGACGACCGAACCGGGGCGGCCGGCGGCGATCATGGCCCGGACGGCCTCCTGACAGGTGCGCAGGACGCCCTTGAAATTGATGTCCAGGACCCGGTCGAGGTCCTCGTCGGTGGTGTCCAGGACGCTGCTCGTGTGCATGATCCCGGCGATGGCGGCGGTGATGTCGAGCGGACCGGCGGCGGCGACGGCGGCCCGCAGGGCGGCGCGGTCGGTCACGTCGAGGGTGTGGACGCTCGCCGTGCCGCCGGCTCCGGCGACCAGGCGGGCGGTCTCGCGCAGGCCGGTCGCGTCGCGGTCGGCGCAGTGCACGGCCGCGCCGGCCCGGGCGAGGAGCACGGCGGTGGCGCGGCCGATCCCGCTCGCGGCGCCGGTGACGAGCGCGGTGCGGCCGGTGAGGTCGTACGGGGCTGTGGGCATGTCCGGACGGTACGACCGGATCTGACGGGGCGTCAACTACGGGGTCGGGCCGGACTGGCAGCGCGGGCACCAGTACGTGGGGCGGTCCTCCTTCACGACCCGGCGTACCGGGGTGCCGCAGCGCAGGCAGGGGCGCGGGGCGCGCCCGTACACGAAGAGGGCCTGGCCCCGGCGGCGGCTGCCCGTGGTGTTGCGGCTCTCGTTGGTGCCGAGGTTGGCGGCGAGGAGACGCTGGGCGGCGCCGGCCAGGCGGACGACGGTGACCTCGGGCTCCGGCAGCGCGCCGACCGGGGTCCAGGGCGTGACCTGGGCGAGGAAGCAGAGCTCGCACATGTACACGTTGCCGATGCCCGCGAGGTTGCGCTGGTCGAGCAGGGCTTCGCCCAGGGGGCGTTCGGGGGCGGCGAGCAGGTTCGCCGCGGCTTTGGCGGGGTCCCAGTCCGGGCCGAGGAGGTCGGGGCCGAGGTGGCCGACGACCTTGTCCTCGTCGGCGGTGCGCAGGAGTTCCAGGACGGGGAGGCGGTAGCCGACGGCGGTGTCGGTGGCGGTGCCGAGGATGGCGCGGATCTCGTAGACGGGGCCGCCGTGCCACTTGCGCCCGGTGGGGAAGACGTGCCAGGCGCCGTCCATGCGCAGGTGGCTGTGGAGGGTGAGGCCGCCGTCGCCGTCGATGCGGGTGAGCAGGTGTTTGCCGCGCGGGACCACGTTCAAGGTGGTGCGGCCGGTGAGGTCCACGGTGGCGAGGCGGGGGACGCGCAGGTCGCTGCGGGTGATCTCCCGGCCGGCCAGGGCGGCGTGCAGCCGGGCCGCGGCGCGCCAGACGCTGTCTCCTTCGGGCATGGCTCCATTGTGGCTCCGGGCGCCGGCCCGCGGAGGTCCGCCACCCGTTGTGGGTGCGGTGGCAAGCCGAGGCCCCCGCTGCGGGGTGTCCGTGCGGGGGCCTTTCGTGCAGGGTGGCGTACTACTTCCAGGTGAGGGCCTTGTTGCCCACCGTGCTGTACGGCTCGTTCCAGTACTCCGCGCCGGTCACCTTCGTCTGGGCCGAGGGCGCCAGGGCGATCGCGCAGCTGGTCTGCGACTGGCCGTTGGTGAAGCCCTTGGGCAGCGACTCGTCCTTGCACTTCTCGAACGTGCCGATGACCGATACGCCGCCTGCCTCGCTGCCGTCCGGGAGGAGGCCCTTGATGTGGCCGACCGAGGAGAACGAGAGGTCCGTGGTGCCGACGTTCTTGACGGTGTAGCGGATGTAGTAGGGGATCTGCCCCTTCACCTTGTCGCCCAGCTTGAGCGGGTCGAGGTCGGCGGGCTGGCCCTGCTCGATGGAGGTGACGGTGAGGGCGATGGTGCCGCCCTTGGTGCTGCCGTAGTCGAACGGGACGGTCGCCGCCTCGCCGATCTTGAAGCTCTGGCCCGGCTTGGCCGTGCCGGCGGCTCCGGCGGGCGCGGCGCTGCCGGCGGCCGACGGACTGGCGGCGGTACTGGGCTCGGCGGAGCTGGCCGAGGGTGCGCCTGCCGCGGGCGAGCTGGGCGTCGCCGGGACCGCATCCTCGTTGCCGCTCTTGCAGCCGCTCAGTGCCAGGGTGGCGGTGACCGCCAGGCCGACGGTGGCGAATACGGTCCTGCGCGTGATGGTGTTGCTCACTTCGGAGTCCCCCATGGACTGTACGTTTGACTGCACATCGTCAATCGCGATGCCTCTGGTGATCCTACGGCCGGAGGAACCGGCAGCTCGCGATCGGCCGTCTTCGTGACGCGCTCAGGACATAAGCGCAACATAAGCGGAATGGTCGGGCCGGAACCGGCCGTGGGGCGGCCCGACCCTTCGGGGCCTGCGGGAGTGCCCCCCGCCCCGGCCGCCGTCACGGTCTCAGGCGCAGGCCCCGCGGGGTGGCGTGGAAGCCCGCCGCCTCCAGGGAACGGCCCGGCGCGGAGGTCAGGGCCGGGGCCGCGTTGATCCGCTCGACCGTCAGGGGCGGGACCGTCCCCGCACGGCAGGCCGCGGCCAGCGAGGACACGGCGGCTTCCAGGCGCGGATCCTCCGCCTCGGGCCAGGCCAGCAGCGTCTTGCCGCCCCGCTCCAGGTAGAGCACGAGTTCCCCGTCGACCAGGACCACCAGCGAGCCCGCCTTGCGGCCCGGCTTGTGCGTGGCCCCGGCCGGCGGCTCCGGCCAGGGCAGGGCCGCGCCGTACGCGTTCGCCGGGTCGGCGGCGGCCAGTACCACCGCGGCCAGCGGGGGCGGCGTCCGCTCCGCCGCCCGCAACCGGTCCACCGCGCCGTCCATCGCGAACTGGGCGGCGCCCAGCCCCTCGACGACATAACCCCGCCTGGCCTGCCCGCTGTCCTCGAACGCCGACAGCACCCGGTACACGGCGCTGAAACCCCCTTCCACCCCCTCCGCCGCGACCGCGCCCCGGGTCACCACGCCGTGCCGGTCCAGCAGGGTCCGGGCCAGGGCGTGCGCCCGGTGGGTCGGGTCCGGGGCCTGGCCGGGCAGCAGCGACCAGCGGCCGGAGACCGTGGGCGGGCCGGTGCGCGACACCGTCGCGCTCAGGGTGCCGTAGCGGCCGCGCGGGATCGTACGGCGGGCCCGGTGCGCGGTGGCACCGGCCGTGCGGCCCGATCCCAGCAGGGACCGCAGCGGGGCCAGGGTGTCGTTCGTCAGCCGCCCCGACCAGGCCAGGTCCCAGAGCGCATCGGACAGCTGGAGGTCGGACGCCTCCGGCCACTTCGCCCGGACCGATTCCACCAGCTGGCGGAAGAACAGGCCGTAGCCGCCCGAGAGCGCGTCGAGGACCGCCTGGTGCAGCGGCGTCTGCTCCAGCGGGTGGGGCGGTGGCAGCAGCAGGGGCGCCGCCTCGGCGAGATAGAGCGAGACCCAGCCGTCCTTGCCGGGGAGGGCTCCGGCCCCGGCCCAGACCACCTCGCCCGTGGTGGTCAGCTCGTCCAGCAGGGCGGGGGAGTAGCCCGAGACCCGCGAGGGCAGGATCAGCCGCTCCAGGGCGGAAGCCGGCACCGGAGCCCCCTGGAGCTGCTCGATCGCCCGGGCCAGCCCGTCGATCCCGCGCAGGGCGCCGCCCAGGTGCTGCCACTGCGGCAGGAAGGTGGCCAGCGAGGCCGGGGGCACCGGCTCCAGCTCCTGGCGCAGGGCCGCGAGCGAACGGCGGCGCAGCCTGCGCAGCACCGCGGCGTCGCACCACTCCTGGCCGATCCCCGCCGGGTGGAACTCGCCCTGCACTACCCGGCCCGCCGCCGCCAGCCGGTGCAGGGCGCCCTCGGTGACCGCCGCGCCGAGGCCGAAGCGGGCGGCGACGGCGGTGGTGGTGAACGGTCCGTGGGTGCGGGCGTACCGGGCCAGGAGGTCCCCGAGCGGGTCCTTGACCGGTTCGGTGAAGGCCTCCGGGACCCCGACGGGCAGCGCGGTGCCCAGCGCGTCCCGCAGCCGGCCCGCGTCCTCGATCGCCGCCCAGTGGTCGGCGCCGCCGACCCGGACCCGGATCGCCCGCCGCGCCGCGCCCAGTTCACCGGCCCACGACGGCTGCGCGCCGCGCTCGGCCAGCTCCTTCTCGGTGAGCGGGCCCAGCAGGCGCAGCAGGTCGGCCACCGACTCGGCGTCCTTGGCCCGGCGGTCCTCGGTCAGCCACTGGAGTTCGCGCTCCAGCTCCTCCAGTACCGCGGCGTCCAGCAGTTCCCGCAGTTCCGCCTGGCCGAGCAGCTCCGCCAGCAGCCGGGAGTCCAGCGAGAGCGCCGCCGCCCTGCGCTCGGCCAGCGGCGAGTCCCCCTCGTACAGGAACTGGGCCACGTAACCGAACAGCAGCGAGCGCGCGAACGGGGACGGCTCCGGCGTGGTGACCTCGACCAGCCGCACCCGCCGCGCCTCGATGTCGCCCATCAGCTCCGTCAGGCCCGGCACGTCGAAGACGTCCTGGAGGCATTCCCGTACGGCTTCCAGCACGATCGGGAACGAACCGAACTCCGACGCCACTTGGAGCAGTTGGGATGCGCGCTGGCGCTGCTGCCACAGCGGGGTGCGCTTGCCCGGATTGCGGCGCGGCAGCAGCAGGGCGCGCGCCGCGCACTCGCGGAACCGGGAGGCGAACAGCGCCGAGCCGCCGACCTGGTCGGTGACGATCTGCTGGACGTCGCCGCGGTCGAAGGCGACGTCCGCCGCGCCCAGCGGAGCCTGCTCGTCATCGAACTCGAAGGACTGCGCGGCGGCCGCCGCGCTCTGGTGCAGCGGATCGTGGTCGAGCAGGTCCATGGAGAGCAGGTCCGCGTCCGGCAGGCGCAGCACGATGCCGTCGTCCGCATGCATCACCTGGGCGTCCATCCCGTACCGCTCGGCGAGCCGGGCGCCGAGGGCCAGCGCCCAGGGAGCGTGCACCTGCGCGCCGAAGGGGGAGTGGACGACGACCCGCCAGTCGCCGAGCTCGTCGCGGAACCGCTCGACCACGATCGTCCGGTCGTCCGGCACATGACCGCAGGCCTCGCGCTGTTCGGCGAGGTAGGCGAGGACGTTCTCCGCGGCCCAGGCGTCGAGCCCGGCCGCCAGCAGCCGCAGCCGGGCGTCCTCCTCGCCGAGCCCGCCGAGCTCGCGCAGGAACGCGCCGACCGCACGGCCCAGTTCCAGGGGGCGGCCCAGCTGGTCGCCCTTCCAGAACGGCAACCGCCCCGGCACGCCGGGCGCCGGGGAGACCAGGACGCGGTCGCGGGTGATGTCCTCGATCCGCCAGGAGCTGGTGCCCAGCGTGAACACGTCCCCCACCCGGGACTCGTAGACCATCTCCTCGTCCAGCTCGCCGACCCGGCCGCCGCCCTTCTTCGGATCGGCCCCCGCGAGGAAGACGCCGAAGAGGCCGCGGTCCGGGATCGTGCCGCCCGAGGTCACGGCGAGACGCTGGGCCCCCGGGCGGCCGGTGATCGTGCCCGCCACCCGGTCCCACACGACGCGCGGTCTCAGCTCGGCGAACGCGTCCGACGGATAGCGGCCCGCCAGCATGTCCAGCACGGAGGTGAACGCCGACTCCGGCAGCGCCGCGAACGGCGCCGCGCGGCGGACCAGGGCCAGCAGGTCGTCCAGTTGCCAGGTGTCCATCGCGGTCATCGCGACCAGCTGCTGGGCCAGGACGTCCAGCGGATTGGAGGGGATGCGCAGGGACTCGATCGAACCCGTGCGCATCCGCTCGGTCACCACGGCCGCCTGCACCAGGTCCCCCCGGTACTTGGGGAACACGACGCCGGTGGAGACCGCACCCACCTGGTGGCCCGCCCGGCCGACGCGCTGGAGCCCGGAGGCCACCGAGGGCGGCGACTCCACCTGCACCACCAGGTCCACCGCGCCCATGTCGATGCCCAGTTCGAGACTGGACGTGGCCACCACGGCGGGCAGCCGGCCGGCCTTCAGGTCCTCCTCGACCAGCGCCCGCTGCTCCTTGGACACCGAGCCGTGGTGCGCGCGGGCCAGCAGCGGCGGCGCGCCCTGCGCGGCGCCCGACTGCGCCATGATCTCGGCCGGCGGTGACCCCTCGGGCAGCTTCTCGCCCATCGCCCGCTCGTACGCGATCTCGTTGAGCCGGTTGCACAGCCGCTCCGCGAGCCGCCGGGAGTTGGCGAACACGATCGTGGACCGGTGGGCCTGCACCAGATCGGCGATCCGCTCCTCCACATGCGGCCAGATGGAGGGCTTGTCCCCGCCTTCCCGGCCCTCGGTGGCGGGCGAGCCGCCCAGCTCGCCCATGTCCTCGACCGGGACGACCACCGACAGGTCGAATTCCTTCGCCGACGGTGGCTGGACGATCTCCACCCTGCCGCGCGGCGCGAGGTACCGGGCCACCTCGTCCACCGGCCGGACCGTCGCCGACAGGCCGATCCGGCGCGCCGGACGCGGCAGCAGCTCGTCCAGCCGCTCCAGGGACAGCGCCAGGTGTGCCCCGCGCTTGGTGCCCGCGACGGCGTGCACCTCGTCCAGGATCACCGTCTCCACTCCGGCGAGGGCGTCGCGCGCCGCCGACGTCAGCATCAGGAACAGCGACTCCGGCGTGGTGATCAGAATGTCCGGCGGCCGCGTCACCAGCGCCCGGCGCTCGGCGGGCGGGGTGTCACCGGAGCGGATGCCGACGCGGATCTCCGGCTCCGGCAGGCCCAGCCGCACGGACTCCTGCCGGATGCCGGTCAGCGGGCTGCGCAGGTTGCGCTCCACGTCGACGGCCAGCGCCTTGAGCGGCGATACGTACAGCACCCGGCAGCGCTTCTTCGGCTCGGCCGGCGGCGGGGTGGACGCCAGCTGGTCGAGGGCCGCGAGGAAGGCGGCCAGGGTCTTGCCGGAGCCGGTGGGCGCCACGACCAGGACGTCCGAGCCCGCGCCGATCGCCCGCCAGGCCCCCTCCTGGGCGGAGGTCGGCATGACGAAGGCCCCCGAGAACCACGAGCGGGTCGCGGGGGAGAACGAGTCGAGCGCGCTACCGGACATGCCCCCATCGTGCACCCGGCCACTGACAACCGGGCGGACCTGCGCAAACGCGCCGACGGGCGGGCGCGCAGAATGGGGGGATGGGGACGGACGAGGGCCGCCGGGAGTGGGCCCGGCACTGGCAGTACCGGGAGCTGCCCGGGCTGGACCTGCTGCGCGCCCACTACGTGCGCCACACCTTCCCGCGCCACGCCCACGACGGGTACGTCATCGCGGCCGTCAGCGGCGGCGTCGAGGAGATCGGCCTGCCGGCCGGCACCCTGCGGGCCGGGCCGGGCAGCGTGGTCCTGATCAACCCCGAGGTGGCGCACACCGCCCGCGCGGGGGTGCCCGAAGGCTGGGCGTACGCGACCCTCTACCCGTCCCGCGCGCTGATCACCGAGGTCGCCGCCGAGATCGGCACGCTGCGCGGGACCCCCGGCTTCACCGCCGACATGGTCTCCGACCCGCAGGCCTCACGGGTGATCTCCGAGGTGCACCGGGCCGCCGAGGCCGGGAACGCGCTGGCCGCCGACACGCTGCTGCGCGGTGTCGTGGCGCGGATGCTGACCCGGCACGCCGGACCGCTGCCCACCCGGCCGGTGCGGCGCGCGGGCGGCGCCGACGCGGAGCGGGCCAGGGCCGTGCTGGAGGAACGCATCGCGCAGCCGCCGTCGCTGGAGCAGCTCGCGGCGGAGCTGGGTACGAGCCCGTTCGCCCTGCTGCGGGCCTTCCGGGAGCGGTACGGGATGCCGCCGCACACCTGGCTGACCGACGCCCGGGTACGGCGCGCCCGTCGGCTGCTGGACGCGGGCACCGCGCCGGCGGAGGCGGCCGTCGCCGTCGGCTTCACCGACCAGCCCCACCTGAACCGGCACTTCACCCGGATCGTCGGGGTCCCGCCGGGCGCCTACCGCCGGGAGCGCAGGCAGACCGGTTGAGGTACGGCCGCCCCGCCGGCCCCGGGCGCGCGCAAGAACGTACAAGACCGCCGCCCGGCCCGCGCATAGCGTCAGGGCGTGGGAGAACATCAGATGGTGATACAAGAGACCCCCCAGGGGGTCACCGAGCGGCCGCGCGCCGCCGTGGTACGGGACGCGCTCGGCGTCGGGGTGGCCGTCGGCCTGTCCGGGTTCGCGTTCGGGGTGACCGCCGCCGGGGCCGGCATCAGCGTGCTCCAGGCCTGCGTGCTGAGCCTGCTCGTCTTCACCGGCGCCTCGCAGTTCGCGCTGGTCGGGGCCCTCGCCGCGGGCGGGAACCCGTTCACCGCCGCCGCCGGGGCCTTCTTCCTCGGGACCCGCAACGCCTTCTACGGGCTGCGGCTGTCCCAGCTGCTCGACCTGCCGGGGCCGCTGCGGCCGCTCGCCGCGCACTGGGTCATCGACGAGACGACCGCCGTCGCCCTCGCCCAGCCCGGGCGCAAGTCGGCGCGGCTCGGCTTCACCGTGACCGGACTGACCCTGTACGTGCTGTGGAACCTCACCACCCTGCTCGGCGCGCTCGGCGCCGAGGCCATCGGCGACACCACCGTGTGGGGCCTGGACGCGGCCGGGCCCGCGGTCTTCCTGGCCCTGCTCGCGCCGATGCTGAAGAGCTCCACCGAGCGGGCCGTCGCCGCCCTCGCACTGGTCCTCGGGCTCGGCCTGCTGCCCGTACTGCCCTCCGGGGTGCCCGTGCTGATCGCGGCACTGGCCGCCCCCGCCGTGCTGTGGATGAAGGGACGCCGCTCGTGAACGTCTGGATCGCCATCGCGCTGACCGTCGTCGGCTGCTACGCCGTCAAGCTCGCCGGACTGCTCGTGCCGGCCGGAGCCCTGGAGCGGCCGGCCGTGCGCAAGCTGTCCGCGCTGCTGCCCGTCGCCCTGCTCGCCGCCCTCACCGCCCAGCAGACGTTCAGCACCGGCCACGAGCTCGTCCTCGACGCCCGCGCCGCCGGACTGGCCGCCGCCGCCCTCGCGCTGCTGCTGCGCGCCCCGTTCCTCGTCGTGGTCGGCGTGGCGGTCCTCGTCACGGCCGGCCTGCGCGCCGTCACCGGTTAGCCGAGCGGGCGGCCGTAGGCGCGGAGCGTCAGGAGCGCCTCCAGCGTGGCGATCGGGCGCCGCTCCAGGGAGCTGCCCGGGGCCCAGGCCCGGCGGAGCACCGGCCAGCCGCCGTCCGGCTGCTGCCGGGCGGCGAGGAAGTCCAGGGACCGGCCCATCTCCGCGTCCGTGAACCAGCCGCGCGCCGCCGACTCCGGGCGGTGCGCGAAGTCGTACGGGAACAGCTGCTCGCCCGGCGCGCAGCCGGGCGCCGTCGGGTACTCGGACCGGCGCGCTGGATCCAGTACCACCAGGCGCCGCTCGCGCACCAGCCGCCCCAGCCGGTCCGCGGCCGCCGCCGCCCGGCCGCGGTCCGGGACGCCGTCGAGGAAGGCCACCGCGCCCTGGACCTCGTACGGGTGCCAGTGGCGCAGCGTCTCGATCCGGTCCCAGCAGAAGTCGGTGGCCCGGAACAGCCACGCGTGCCAGATCCGGTTGCGGTGCAGGGCGCCCACGACCGGGCCGGTGGTCAGCAGCGCACCCGGCGGGTCGTCGTGCACCGGGTGGTACGGGGCCACCGGATGGCCGCCGGAGCCGGGCGACACCACCGGGAGCGCGCCGTCGGAGGTGGCGACCCCGGTCAGGTGCCCGCAGAGCCGCTCCACCCGCCGGCCCGCGCACCGGCCGAGGCCGTCCAGCACCCGCAGGGCGTACGCGGCGTGCAGCGGCTGGCTCACCGGGCCGCGCAGATCCGGGTCGAGCGCGTGCCCGTAGCCGCCGTCGGCGCCCAGGTACGCCCCGAGGGCGGCATCGACGGCGTCGGCGTCGCCGCCGAGGAAGTGGAACGCGAACCGGCGCTGTTCCAGCACCCGCGCCGTGAGCCAGATGAACCGCTCGGCGCGGGCGAGCGGGGTCGGCGGGGCCGACGCGGGTTCGTCTCCAGGCATGCGGGAACCGTAGGGGGCCGGATGCGGGCTCCGGGGCACGAACGCGGTCGGTGCACTCTCCGGGGCGGGATACTGGTGGCATGCGGTTGACGATTTTCTGGGAGCGGATGGCCGAGTACTTCGGGGCGGCCTACGCGGACTCCTTCGCACGGGACCACGTCATGACGGAGCTCGGCGGACGCACCGTCCACCAGGCGCTGGAGGCGGGCTGGGAGGCCAAGGACGTGTGGCGCGCGGTGTGTTCGGCGATGGACGTGCCCGCCTCCCTGCGCTGACCGGGCGCCCGGCCCGTCCGGACCGGTACGGGGTGGGTCAGACTGGGTGCGTGGCAGCGACTGAAGAGACGACCCCCGTACAACCCGAACAGCCCGTAGATCCCGCACACGCCGGCCGGCCCGACGGGCGCGGGCAGCCCGGCGGCGGCGCGACCGCCCCGGCGCCCCGGGCGCCCGAACCGTCGGCGCGGGCCACGGGCGAGGCCGTGGCTGCGGCCGGGGCCCGGGACCGGATGCCGCGCTGGCTGCCGCGCGCGGTGATCCTCGTCCTGGCCCTGGTCGCCTGCTTCCAGCTCGGCAGCTGGGCCTTCCACCAGCTGATCGGGCTGCTCGTCAACATCCTGATCGCCTTCTTCCTCGCGCTCGCGGTCGAACCCGCCGTGTCCCGGATGGCGGCCCGCGGCATGCGCCGCGGACTCGCCACCTTCCTGGTGTTCCTCGGGGTGTTCGTCGCGGCCGCCGGATTCGTGGCCCTGCTGGGCTCGATGCTCGCCGGGCAGATCGTCGACATGGTGGAGGGCTTCCCGCGCTACCTCGACTCCGTCATCAGATCCGTCAACGCGACGTTCCACACCGAGCTGTCCCGGCTGGAGATCCAGGACAGCCTGCTGCACTCGGACTGGCTGCAGAAGTACGTGCGCAACAGCGCGAGCGGCGTGCTCGACGTGTCCGCCACCGTGCTCGGCGGCCTGTTCAAGCTGCTGACCGTCGGGCTGTTCTCCTTCTACTTCGCCGCGGACGGGCCGCGGCTGCGGCGCGCGCTGTGCTCCGTACTGCCGCCCGCCAAGCAGTCGGAGGTGCTGCGCGCCTGGGAGATCGCCGTCGCGAAGACGGGCGGCTACCTCTACTCGCGCGGGCTGATGGCACTGGTCTCCGGCGTCGCCCACTACGTGGTGTTCGCCGTCCTCAACGTG
Organism: Streptomyces sp. NPDC026522; assembly: GCF_055567555.1. NCBI lineage: Bacteria > Bacillati > Actinomycetota > Actinomycetes > Kitasatosporales > Streptomycetaceae > Streptomyces > Streptomyces sp. NPDC026522. The sequence continues at coordinate 376,370 of NZ_JBVHQF010000009.1, read as the reverse complement.
CCGTACGCGCCCGCGCTCGCCGTGTGGGTGGGCCTGGTGTCGCAGTTCGTCCCCACCATCGGCACCTATCTGGCGGGCGCGCTGCCCATGCTGATCGCCTTCACGGTCGACCCCTGGTACGCGCTGTACGTGCTCGGGTTCGTGGTGATCTACCAGCAGTTCGAGAACTACGTGCTCCAGCCCAAGCTGACCGCGAAGACGGTGGACATCCATCCGGCGGTCGCCTTCGGTTCGGTCATCGCGGGCACCGCCCTGCTGGGAGCGGTCGGGGCGCTCATCGCGATCCCGGCTGTCGCCACGCTCCAGGCCTTCCTCGGTGCCTACGTGAAGCGCTACGAGCTGACGGAGGGCGCCGGCCTGCCCGACGACGCGGGCCGGGAGGCCGGCGCCGGCTCCGCCGCAGCTGCCGCGGCTACTCCTCCCGCATCCCGTCGACGGTGGCTGCCAGGGCGTCGGTGACGGTCGCCTCGACGGCGCTCTTCTCCAGACCGAGGCCGCTGAGCACGCCCTGACCGTTCTCGAGTTCGAGGAGGGCGAGCAGGATGTGCTCGGTGCCCACGTAGGGGTGCCCCATGCGCAGGGCCTCGCGGAAGGTCAGTTCCAGGGCCTTCTTCGCGCCGGCGTCGAAGGGGGTCAGGGCGGGCAGCTCCTCCGCCGCGACGGGCTCGGGCAGGACCGCGGCGACGGCGGCGCGTACCGCGTCGTCGGTGACGTGGTGCTCGTGCAGGGCGAGCGCGGCGAGCCCCTCGGACTCGGCGAGCAGGCCGAGCACCAGGTGCTCGGGGCGGATCTCGGTGCTCCCGGTGGCGCGGGCCTCGTTCTGTGAGGCGACGACGACGCCGCGGGCGCGGGGGGTGAAGCGGGCGAAGCCCTGGCTGGGGTCGATCTCGGCGCCGTCGCCCTTGTCGCCCTTGGGGACGAAGCGCTTCTGGGCGGCCTGGCGGGTGACGCCCATGCTCCGGCCGATGTCGGTCCAGGAGGCGCCGGAACGGCGGGCCTGGTCGACGAAGTGGCCGATGAGGTGGTCGGCGACGTCCCCGAGGTGCTCGGCGGCGACGACGGCGCCGCTGAGCTGCTCCAGGGTGTCGGGGTGGACCTTCTTGATCGCCTCGATCAGGTCGTCGAGGCGTACCGGACTGGTCATGCGAACTGGTTCCACGGAAGGGTTCGTCATAAGGCAACCGTAGGTTGACACTCGATGGAGCGTCAACCTCGGGTTGTCATCAGAATTCGCGGTGGCCGGCCCCGCCTCCGTGGGGCGGGATCCGGCCACGGGTGCGGCTTCGTCAGGCGACCGGCTGGGTCTGGCCCGTCAGCAGCCCGATGAGCTGGTCCATCTCGTTGCGCCACAGGCGGTGCACGTTCATCCGGGTCGGCCGCTCCTGGCCGGGGAGCTGGAAGCGGAACGAGCTCCAGACGGCGTTGCGCTTGATCTCGGTGACCGCGCCGACCGCCTGGGCCGGCGGTATGGCGAAGACGATCTCCTGCGGCCGGTTGCTCATCCGGCTCGCCTTGTGGAGGACCACGGCCTGCTCGGTCACGGTGACGAAGTAGTAGGTGAGGAACATCTGGCCGATCAGGCCGAGCATGCTCATCAGCCAGACGCTGGGGCCGGCGATGGCCTGGATCGTGACGATGGGCCGGTCGGCCGGGTTGATCCGGGCGATGGCCTCGGCCACCTGCTGCTGGATCGTGGCCTTCTTGATGGCCATGGTTCCTCCAAAGCGGAATGAGCGCCCTCGGTCGTCGGGGGCACCGCAGAGTACCGATGGGCGGAGGTGGGTCCCGGGCCGGGTCCGGCCGTGGACCCATGGGGGCGGGTATGCCGGTCACGCCCCCGTTCGTGACCGGATGGGCCCGTTGCGGCAGTTGGGGGCGGTGCGGGGGTTGGTCGGGGGCTGTGTTTCGGCCACCGCCGGGCCAACTGCCCGGGTGATAGCGGGTTTCCCCAACTGGCCATGCCCTCTTGTGGGTTGGGCTCGGCATCCCAACAATGCGCATGACAACCGGAGGATCTTCGGTTGCATCGTCACCAGAGGGGAACCCCCACATGAACAAGCCTCTCGCCGGCGCCCTGCTCTCCCTGCTCCTGATCGGAGCGGGCGCGGCCCCGGCCGCGGCCTCCGTGCCCCGGGACGCGGCCCCGCAGGCGCCGGCCTTCTCGCGGGACCAGGCGGCGCCGGCCGTCACCGTCACCTACGCGGGAACGGTCGCGCTCAGCAACTGCTCCGGCTCCGTCGTGCGCGCCCCCGGCTCGCAGCCGAACGACCCCGCGCTCGTCCTGTCCAACGGGCACTGCCTGGAGACGGGCTTCCCCGGGCCGGGCGAGGTCATCAAGGACCAGCCCTCCAGCCGTTCGTTCTCGCTGCTGAACGCGAGCGGCAGCAAGGTGGCGACGCTGCGGGCGAGCAAGGTCGCGTACGCCACGATGACCGACACCGACATCTCGATCTACCAGCTGACCTCGACGTACGCGCAGATCCAGACCAAGTACGGGATCAGCGCGCTGACCCTCAACGACGCCCACCCGGTGCAGGGGGCGGCGATCAAGGTCGTCTCGGGCTACTGGAAGCGCACCTACAGCTGCAACGTCGACGGGTTCGCCTACCTCCTCAAGGAAGGCTCCTGGACCTGGAAGGACTCGGTCCGTTACACCTCGTCGTGCAACACCATCGGCGGCACCTCCGGCTCGCCGGTGATCGACACCACGAGCGGCAAGGTCGTCGCCGTGAACAACACCGGTAACGAGAACGGCGAGCGCTGCACGGAGAACAACCCGTGCGAGGTGGACCAGAACGGCGTGGTCACGGTCCGCGAGGGCATCAACTACGCCCAGGAGACGTACATCATCGTCCCCTGCATAGGCGCGGGCAACAAGATCGACCTGGCTCGCCCCGGCTGCACCCTTCCCAAGCCGTAACTCCCCGGCGCCGTCCCCGCGCCCGCGTGCCGGGGGCGGCGCCCGCCGGCCGCTAAGCGGCCCCGCCCGCCAGCCGCTGCGCCGCCCGCTCCCCGCGCCGGCTGACGGGCTCGACGCCCCATGCCGCGCCCAGGCCGGTCGGCGGCATGTCGACGTAGACCGACTCGTAGGAACCGGCCGGGACGACGTACGTCTCGTGCCAGATCCCCACGCCGCCCCCGCTGCTCCGTACCCGGTGGTTGAACGCCGCCCAGGCGGGGCGGTGCTGCCCGTTCGGGTCGGAGGCGTAGGCGAGCAGCTTCTCGCGCGACTCCCAGTACTGCACGACGGTGAACACCCTGGGACCGCCGCTCAGGGTCCGGTATCCCAGCAGCCCGCTGTCGCCGTTGCGGGAGAGCTCCTTGAGCATGCGCGGCATCGCGGCCAGCGCCGGCAGCCAGTGGCGTACGGCGCGCCAGCGGTTGATCCGCATGCCGATGAGGAAGACGACCACGTCGCCCTCCGCGGCGGCGGTGACCCGCTGTCCGGATATCGGTGCAGTAGCCATGAGATTCCCCGTCCGTATGTGGGATAGTGGCACTATCCATGTTTGGATAGTGTCACTGTCCAAGGAAGGGTGCAAGGCATGCGGCTGGCGGAGTTGAGCGAGCGCAGCGGTGTGTCCACCGCGACGATCAAGTACTACCTGCGCGAAGGGCTGCTCCAGCCCGGCCGCCGGGTGTCCGCCACCCAGGCCGAGTACGGGGAGCACCACCTGCGGCGGCTGCGCCTGGTGCGGGCGCTGATCCAGATCGGCGGGGTGCCGGTGGCCGCGGCGCGCGAGGTGATCGCCGCCGCGGAGGACGAGTCGCTGGACCACCACCTGCGGCTGGGCGCGGCGACCCGGGCGCTGCCCTGCGCCGAGGCGTCCGCCGAGGACGACGAGGCGGTGGCGACCGCCCGCCGCTCGGTGGAGGCGCTGCTGGAGCGGCTGGGCTGGTCCTGCGGCCCCGGCCTGGACCCGCTCAACCCCGCCCACCGGCGGCTCGTCGACTCGGTCGCCGCGCTGGTCCGGCTCGGCTACCCCTGCGGCCCGGAGCAGTTGCTGCCCTACGGGCGGCTGGCGGCGCAGCTGGCGGTCACCGACCTGGACATGGTCGAGCAGCAGCCGACCCCGACCGGGCAGATCGAGGCGGCCGTCGCGCTGACGGTGCTGTACGAACCGGTACTGCTGAGCCTGCGGCGGATGGCGCACGCGGAGGAGTCGGCCCGGCGCTTCTGAGGCGACCCCCCGCCCGCGAGCCGCGGCACCCCGCGCCCCCCGGTCGCGGCGCACCCGACGGCTTCCGCGTGGCTGGCTTGACAGGAAAATCGAACACGCATTCTCATGGGTTATCCACAGCCGAACCGGGCGTGGGAGCGCATTGTCAGTGGCAGGCGTTAGCGTCAATGGCGTGAAGCGATCGACTCAAGCAAACCGGGTGGAACCCATGGCAGGCACCGACCGCGAGAAGGCTCTCGACGCCGCGCTCGCACAGATTGAACGGCAATTCGGCAAGGGTGCGGTCATGCGCCTCGGCGACAAGCCGAACGACCCCATCGAGGTCATCCCCACCGGGTCGACCGCGCTGGACATCGCGCTCGGCGTCGGCGGGCTGCCCCGCGGCCGTGTGATCGAGGTGTACGGACCGGAGTCCTCCGGTAAGACGACCCTGACCCTGCACGCCGTGGCCAACGCGCAGAAGGCCGGCGGCACCGTCGCTTTCGTGGACGCCGAGCACGCGCTCGACCCGGAGTACGCGAAGGCCCTCGGTGTCGACACCGACAACCTCATCCTGTCCCAGCCGGACACCGGCGAGCAGGCGCTGGAGATCGTGGACATGCTCGTCCGCTCCGGCGCGCTCGACCTGATCGTCATCGACTCGGTCGCGGCGCTCGTGCCGCGTGCCGAGATCGAGGGCGAGATGGGCGACTCGCACGTGGGCCTCCAGGCCCGCCTGATGAGCCAGGCGCTGCGCAAGATCACCGGTGCGCTCAACCAGTCGAAGACCACCGCGATCTTCATCAACCAGCTCCGCGAGAAGATCGGCGTGATGTTCGGCTCGCCCGAGACCACGACCGGTGGCCGTGCGCTGAAGTTCTACGCCTCCGTGCGCCTCGACATCCGCCGCATCGAGACGCTCAAGGACGGCACCGACGCGGTCGGCAACCGTACCCGCGTCAAGGTCGTCAAGAACAAGGTCGCGCCGCCCTTCAAGCAGGCGGAGTTCGACATCCTCTACGGCCAGGGCATCAGCCGCGAGGGCGGCCTGATCGACATGGGCGTGGAGCACGGCTTCGTGCGCAAGGCCGGTGCCTGGTACACGTACGAGGGCGACCAGCTGGGCCAGGGCAAGGAGAACGCCCGCAACTTCCTCAAGGACAACCCGGATCTCGCCAACGAGATCGAGCGGAAGATCAAGGAGAAGCTGGGCGTGGGCGTGCGCAAGGACGCCGCCGCGGAGGCCGGTGCGGAGGCGCCCGCCGACGCCGCGGCCGTGCCGGTCCCCGCATCGAAGGCCAAGACGACGGCCAAGGCCGCCGTGGCCAAGAGCTGACCCGTGCGGGAGCAGGAACGGGGCGGTGGGGAAGGCGGCCGGGAGGGCCGTCAGGAGCTGCCGCCCCAGAGCCCCGAGGAGCAGGCGCGGGCGATCTGCCTGCGCCTGCTCACGGGGATGCCGCGGACCCGGCGGCAGCTCGCGGACGCCCTGGAGAAGCGGGGCATCCCCGAGGAGGTGTCGCAGGAGGTCCTTTCCCGGTACGAGGAGGTGGGCCTGATCGACGACGCCGCCTTCGCGGGGGCCTGGGTCGAGTCCCGGCACCGCGGCCGCGGCCTGGCCCGCCGGGCGCTCGCGCAGGAACTGCGGACCAAGGGGGTGCACGCCACCCTCGTCCAGGAGGCCCTGGAACAGCTGGACTCCGAGCAGGAGGAGCAGACCGCCCGGGAGCTCGTGGAGCGAAAGCTCCGGGCGACCCGGGGACTTGAGCGGGACAAGCGGATCCGGCGCCTCGCCGGAATGCTGGCCCGCAAGGGGTACCCGGAGGGCATGGCCCTGCGGGTGGTCCGCCGCGCGCTGGAAGCCGAGGGCCAGGACGGGGAGGAGTACCCCGGGGACTGAGCCCCGGGGCACCAGGCCATGGGCAACCAGCGGCGCGGCGCCCCGAGGTCATGCCCGCGCGGCTGCCTCCGGCGGGGAGACGGGCAGGCCGGCCGACTTCCAGGCCTGGAAGCCGCCCGTCAGATCGGTCGCGCGGTGGAGGCCCAGCGCGTGCAGGGAAGCCGCGGCCAGCGTCGAGGCGTAGCCCTCGTTGCAGATCACCACCACCCGCAGGTCGTGGCCGGTGGCCTCGGGGAGGCGGTGCGAGCCCTGCGGGTCCAGCCGCCACTCCAGCTCGTTGCGCTCGACGACCACGGCGCCCGGGATCAGCCCGTCCCGCTCGCGCAGCGCCTGGTAGCGGATGTCGACCAGCAGGGCCCCCTCCAGCGCGGCGGCGCGGGCTTCGTCCGGCGCGACGCGCGCGTAGGTCGTACGGAGCCGGTCGACCAGGGCGTCGATGCCCTGCGGCGCGGCGGCGCTCACTGCCAGTCCGCCGGACGCTCGACGTGCTCCAGCCTGAGCACCGGGCCGGTGCGGCTGTAGCGGCGGATCAACGGGAGCGGCGGGTAGTACGCGTGCACCGAGACGGCGTGCTCGGTCGGCGACTCGTTGAGCACTTCGTGTACGTGGTGCTCGCCGAAACCGCGCCCCGCGCCCGCCGGGACGGCCCGGCCGCGGTCCACGTCCGGCGCCAGCTCCAGGCTCCGCCAGCCCTCGGAGGGAAGGCGTACGGCCAGGGAGTGCTCGGTGAGCTTGCCGCGGGCGGTGGCGAACGCGCCCCGCGACTGCGCGTGGTCGTGCCAGCCGGTGCCGGTGCCGGGCGGCCAGCCGATCAGCCAGGCCTCGCTGCCTCCGGGGCCGTCCAGCCGGATCCAGGTACGCCCTTCCGGGTCCAGGGGGAGCGAGGCGACGAGGGCGGGGTCGGCCGCGGTGCGGAGCACGAAGGCGAGCAGCTCGGCCGTCGTGGGCGCGCCGGAGCCAACGGTAGAGGTGGATCCAACGGTAGAAGTGGGGGCAGAGGCCGGGGCGGGCGCAGCGGCCGGGGCAGGCGTGTGCGTGGGCGCAGACATGGGGATTGACCGTCCTGGGAGTTCGCGGGTGCGCGCCGCCGGTCCCGGGAGGACACGGGACTGCGGGGCGCGCGGAGGAAGGGGCGAATCAGCAGGAGGGGCGACACACGCAGCCCGCGTAGCGGAGCAGGTCCATGTGAACCCTCCGCCACAGGCGTACGTCGTTGCCGGTCATGACCGTGAGTGAAGCACGAGAGCCGATCAGGGTCAATCGATCACGCCGGTCGGTGTGGTGGACGCCTCCTTGAGCGGGGACGGGCCGCCGCCCGCCGGAGCCGGGGCGCCGCACCGGACGGCGTCGGCCGCCTCGTACAGTTCCGCCGGCCGGACCCCGGCGAAGGTCGCCGCCAGATGGCCGTCAGGGCGGACCAGCAGCACGGTGTGCGCCGGAGCCCCGGGGTAGCCGTCGGCGACCAGCAGTTCCGCCCGGACGGGCAGGGCGCTGACGGCCGCGGCGAGCCGGGGCATCAGCCCGGCGCCCAGCCAGTGCCGCCGGTCCCACACCCCGGTGCCGGGGGCGACCAGCAGCACCAGCAGCCGGCCCCGCCCCAGCAGGTCCCGCAGCGGCACCGTCGACCCGTCGGGCGCGGTCACCGGTACGTTCGCCACGGGGCCGCCGGGTTCGGTGGCGGTCGGCACCTCCCGTACGGCCACGGGCGGCGCGTACGTCGGCTCCCCGCCCAGCGCGCCCCGGCCGAGGTGGCCGTCGGTGAGCAGGCTCTCGGCCGAACGCGCCGCTCCGGGAAGGTAGGTGCGCAGTCCGCCCCCGCCGCGCAGGGCGGGCAGCGCCTGGTCGGCGACGCGCAGCCGGGCCGCCACCGCCCGGCGCCGCTCGTCCTCGTAGCTGTCCAGCAGTGCCTCGGAAGCACCCTGGTGCCAGTCCAGCGCGAGCTTCCAGGCCAGGTTCTCGGCGTCCCGCAGCCCCTCCTCGACCCCCTGGGTGCCGAGCGCGCCCAGCAGGTGCGCCGCGTCCCCGGCGAGGAAGGCCCGGCCGTCGCGCCAGCGCCGGGCGAGGCGGTGGTGCACCGTGTGCACGCCGGTGTCGATCAGGTCGTACGGGGGAGTGGTGCCCCCGCACCAGGCCGCCAGGGTGTCCCTGATCAGGCTGACGAGCGCGTCGGGGGTGACGAGTCCGCCGCGCGGCGGGAGCAGCCAGTCCAGCCGCCACACCCCGTCGGGCAGCGGCCGGGCGGTGACCTCGCCCGTCGCGCCGCGGTGCAGCAAGGCCTCGCCGGGCCAGGGCAGTTCGGTGCGCAGGGCGGCCACGGCGTGCCGCTCGACGGCGGTCCGGCCGGGGAAGCGGACGCCGAGCAGCTTGCGCACGGTCGAGCGGGCTCCGTCGCAGCCCACGAGGTGGCTTCCGCGCCACCAGGTGGTCTCGGCGCCCCGGGTGTGGGCGGTGACCCCCCGGCCGTCCTGCTCCAGGGCGTCCAGCCGGGTGTCGCTGACCAGCCGGACCAGCGGCTCGGTGGCGGCGGCGTCCCGCAGGCCGCGCGTCAGCGCGTGCTGCGGCAGGTGCAGCGGGGCGGGCCGGTCCTCGAAGGTGATCCGCTGCGAGTCCCGGCCCCGGCGCATCGTGCGCCAAGCCGCGTAGTACGCCCCCTCGTCGCGCAGCGTCGTACAGCCGAGCCGGTGGACCATGGAGGCCGTGTCGGAGTGCAGGACGAGGGACCGGGCCGGGCGGGGCTCGTCCTTGCCGGGCCCCTCGTCCAGTACGACGGAGGGCACGCCCTGGCCGGCCAGGGCGAGGGACAGGGACAGCCCGACGGGCCCCCCGCCGACGACGATCACCGGGTCCATGATGCGGCTCCCGATGTCCGGTATGTGATCACACAACGTATGCAACCGACTGGAGGTGCCTGCGTCAAGTGACACCGGTCCGGACAGCACTGTGTGGTGCGGCGGAGGATTTCGCCACACCACACAGGCTACGCACTATGACTGACTTCGCATCAGCGGACTTACCGGCAGCCGGTGGAGCATCCGTGGAGCGCCGCCGGCCGCCGGCCGGGGTTCACGCCGCGCTGTTGTTCCCGGTGGCCAGATCGCTGGCCTCCGCCACGCCCACCACCGCGCCGGTGCTCTTCTTCGACCGGCGCAGCCGGGCCTCCAGCCAGGAGGCGGACGAGGCGAGGGCGTAGTTCACCGCGACGTACAGCGCCGCGATGACGATGAGGGTCGGGATGGTGTTGCTGTAGTTCGCCGAGATCTGCCGGTTCATCGACAGCAGCTCGCCCAGGCCGAGGATCGCGCCGCCGATCGCGGTGTCCTTGAGGATCACCACGAGCTGGCTCACCAGCGCCGGGAGCATGGCCGTCACGGCCTGCGGGAGGAGGACGTACGCCATGGTCTGGCCCTTGCGCATGCCGATCGCCTTGGCCGCGTCCGTCTGGCCGCGCGGCAGCGACAGGATGCCGGCCCGGACGATTTCGGCGATGACCGAGGCGTTGTAGAGGACCAGGCCCGTGACCACCGCGTACAGCGGCCGGATCTCGGACTCGACGTTGGAGAACTGCACGTACAGGGCGAAGCCGAACAGCATCAGCATCAGGACCGGGATGGCCCGGAAGAACTCCACGACCGTGCCGACCGGGATGCGCACCCAGGCGTGGTCGGAGAGCCGGCCGATGCCGAGCAGCGCGCCCAGCGGAAGCGCGATCACCATCGCGATCACACCGGCTTTGAGCGTCTCCAGCAGGCCCGGGATCAGGAACGTCGTCCAGATCTGCCCGTCGGTGACGAACGGGCTCCACTTCTCCCCGTCGAGCTGGTGTTTGTCCGCCATGAGGCCCAGCGCCCACCACAGGGCCAGACCCAGCAGCACCAGGAAGACGGCGGAGTAGATCCAGTTGCGGACCTTGGCCTTGGGGCCGGGGGTGTCGTACAGCACGGTACTCATCGCTTCACCGCCGTTCGCTTGGCCACCCAGCCCAGCAGCAGGCCGGTGGGCAGGGTCAGGACGACGAAGCCGAAGGCGAACACCGCGAAGACCGCGAAGAGCGCGTCCGCCTCGTTCTCGATCATTTCCTTCATCAGCAGGGCCGCCTCGGCCACACCGATGGCCGCGGCCACCGTGGTGTTCTTCGTGAGGGCGATCAGTACGTTCGCGAGGGGTGCGATGACCGCCCGGAAGGCCTGGGGGAGCACGATCAGCGTGAGGACCTGGAAGAAGCTCAGGCCCAGTGCGCGGGCGGCCTCGGCCTGCCCCACGGGCACGGTGTTGATGCCGGAGCGCAGCGCCTCGCAGACGAAGGTGCCGGTGTAGGCGGTCAGCGCGAGGACGGCCAGCCGGAAGCCGGTCTCCTTGAAGGTGGTGCCGCCGAGATTGATGCCCAGGGTCTGGCTGAGGCCCAGCGAGCTGGCGAGGATCAGCACGGTCAGCGGGGTGTTGCGCACCACGTTGACGTACACGGCGGCGAAGCCGCGCATCAGCGGGACCGGGCTGACCCGTATCCCGGCCAGGACGGTGCCCCACAACAGGGAGCCCGCCGCCGAGTAGAGGGTGAGCTGTACCGTCACCCAGAAGGCTCCGAGCAGGTCGTACTGCCCGGAATCAAGAAAATCGAACACGTTGCCCTGCGCTCTCCCAGGATGGCCGGTGAGGTGCGCCGCCGCCTGCGGCAGGCGGGCGGCGGCGCACCTCACCGAGGAATCAGCTGCCTTCGGTGATCTGCGGGGCAGGCTCGTTCTTGTAGTCGGCGGGGCCGAAGTTCTTCTTCACGGCCGCGTCCCAGGCACCGTCGGTGACCATCTTCTTGAGGGCGGCGTTGACCTTGGTCTGCAGGTCCTTGTCGCCCTTCTTGAGGCCGATGCCGTAGTTCTCGTTGCTCAGGCTCAGCCCGACCAGCTTGAACTTGCCCTTGTTCTTCTCCTGTGCGGCGTAGCCGGCCAGGATCGAGTTGTCCGTGGTCAGCGCGTCAACGGCCTTGTTCTCCAGGCCGGTCAGGCACTCGGAGTAGCCCGGGAACTCCTGGAGGTCGGCGTCGGGGGCCAGCTTGGTCTTGACGTTCTGCGCCGAGGTGGAGCCGGTGACCGAGCAGAGCTTCTTCTTGTTGAGGTCCTCGGCCTTGGTGATCGAGGTGTCGTCGGCGCGGACCAGCAGGTCCTGGTGCGCGAGGAAGTACGGGCCGGCGAAGTCGACCTTGGCCTTGCGCTTGTCGTTGATCGAGTAGCTCGCGACGACCAGCTTGACGTCACCGTTGGCGATCAGGTTCTCGCGCTCGGAGCTGATGGCCTGCTTGAACTCGATCTGGTCGGGCTGGTAGCCGAGTTCCTTGGCCACGTAGGTCGCCACGTCGACGTCGAAACCGGTGTACTTGCCGTCGGGGGTCTTCAGGCCGACACCCGGCTGGTCGAACTTGATGCCGATGACGATCTTGTCCTTCTTGGCATCACCGCTCGCCCCGCTGTCGGAGGTCTTGTTGCTGCCGCCGCCGCACGCGGTGGCGGTCAGGGCGAGAGCGACGGCCGCGGCGACGGCCGCACCGGCCTTGTAAACCTTCATCGTGAACTTCCCTCGGATGAGACGTGGTTGAACGCCGGGCGGGTTGTGATGTGTGACGTGATCTGCCGACGCGCCCGGTCGTTGCGGTGTTCTGACACCGGATCACTACCAGAGCGGGACCGTCAGTGGTGCAGGATCTTCGACAGGAAGTCCTTGGCGCGGTCGCTGCGCGGGTTCGCGAAGAACTGCTCCGGCGTCGCCTCTTCGACGATCTTCCCGTCGGCCATGAAGACGACCCGGTTGGCCGCGGAGCGGGCGAAGCCCATCTCGTGGGTGACGACCACCATCGTCATCCCCTCGCGGGCGAGCTGCTGCATGACCTCCAGCACCTCGTTGATCATCTCCGGGTCGAGCGCCGAAGTCGGCTCGTCGAAGAGCATCACCTTCGGGTCCATCGCCAGCGCCCGGGCGATCGCCACGCGCTGCTGCTGGCCGCCGGAGAGCTGCGCCGGGTACTTGTCCGCTTGCGAGCCGACCCCCACCCGGTCGAGCAGCGACTTCGCCTTCTCCAGCGCCGCCGCCCGGTCCGCCTTGCGGACCTTGAGCTGGCCCAGCATCACGTTCTGCAGCACCGTCTTGTGCGCGAACAGGTTGAAGGACTGGAAGACCATGCCGACATCGGCCCGCAGTCGCGCCAATTCCCTGCCCTCGGAGGGCAGTTCCTTGCCGTCGACCGTGATGGTCCCCGAGTCGATCGTCTCCAGCCGGTTGATGGTCCGGCACAGCGTGGACTTGCCCGATCCCGAGGGACCGATCACCACGACGACCTCACCGCGGGCAATGCTCAGATCGATGTTCTGAAGCACGTGCAGCGCGCCGAAGTGCTTGTTGACGTTGCTCAGTACGACCAGGCCGTCCGCGGCCCCCGCCGCGTCCTGAACGTCCTTGGTCACTGATACTCCGCTCATCGGCTTCTTGCTCCGTCCTCCGTCGGTTGGGAGGACAGTAGTGACGAGGTGCTCACACCGTCATCACATCTGAGGGAGAATTGAGCATAACGATCCGGCCTCGCCCGGATACGCTCCGTGGGCGGCCGCGGTCCGCGCCCTTCCTGCGCGTACCGGGTGCATAACGGAAGACCCGCGCGACCGGAACCCTCTTGACGTGGGAGTCTGCATCGGCGTGGATGCAGGGTGGCCACGCCGTGCGCCATCGACCGACCGAGGAAGGGGACCCCGTGAGACTGCTGCTCGTCGAGGACGACGACCACGTCGCCGCCGCGCTGTCCGCGATCCTCGCCCGGCACGGCTTCCAGGTCACCCACGCCCGCAGCGGCGAGGAGGCCCTGCACGCCCTGCTGCCGGCCGGTGCCCCGGCCTCCGCCACCACCCCCTACGGGGTGATCCTGCTCGACCTCGGCCTGCCCGACCAGGACGGCTACGAGGTCTGCGGCAAGATCCGCAAGCGCACCGCCACGCCCGTCATCATGGTGACGGCGCGCGGCGACGTGCGCTCCCGCATCCACGGCCTGAACATGGGCGCCGACGACTACGTGGTCAAGCCGTACGACACCGGCGAGCTCCTCGCCCGCATCCACGCCGTCGCCCGCCGCACCGGCACCTCCGAGGAGGCCGCCGCAACCGGGACCGGCGCCCCCTCGACGGTCCGGCTCGGTCCCGTCGCCATCGAGCTGCCCACCCGCCGCGTCACCGTGGACGGCGCGGACGTCGCGCTCACCCGCAAGGAGTTCGACCTGCTCGCCCTGCTCGCCCAGCGACCCGGTGTGGTGTTCCGGCGCGAGCAGATCATCAGCGAGGTGTGGCGCACCAGTTGGGAGGGCACCGGGCGGACCCTCGAAGTCCACGTCGCCTCGCTGCGCTCCAAGCTGCGCATGCCCGCCCTCATCGAGACCGTCCGCGGGGTGGGCTACCGGCTCGTCGCCCCGCCCGCCCCCTAGCGGATCCCCGTCGTGCGCGCCCGCCTGCTTCCCCTGCTCGTCGTCCTCATGGCGGGCGTCCTGCTCGCCCTCGGCTTCCCGCTCGCCGTCAGCCTGGCCGCCGGCCAGCAGCAGCGGGTGGTGGTCGACCGGATCGACGACAGCGCCCGCTTCGCCGCCCTCGCCCAGTTCGTCATCGACGCCGAGGGCTCCGCCGCCACCGGGGCCGACCAGCGCCGCGAGACCCTCCAACTCGAACTGGCCCGCTACCAGGAGCTGTACGGCATCCGCGTCGGCATCTTCTACCGCGACGACAACGCCATGGTCCGCGCCCCCGGCTGGTGGCAGCTCCCCGAGTCGGGCGAGGGCCGCCGGGCCTTCGAGGAGGCACTCGCCGGACGCCGCAGCCACGACCCGGGCCAGGTGTGGCCCTGGCAGACCCAGGGGAAGCTGCTCGTCGCCTCCCCGGTCGTCCTCGACGGGGACGTCGTCGCCGTCGTCGTCACCGAATCCCCCACCGGCCAGCTGCGCGCCCGGATCCTGCAAGGCTGGCTGCTGATCGCGGGCGGCCTCGCCGCCGCCATGCTGCTCGCCTTCGGGGCCGCCCTGCGGCTCACCAGCTGGGTCCTCAAGCCCGTCCGGACCCTGGACGCCGCCGCCCACGGCATCGCCACCGGACGGATGAACTCCCGGGTCGCCGCCGCCGGCGGGCCGCCGGAACTCCGACGCCTGGCCCACTCGTTCAACGAGATGGCCGACAACGTCGAAGACGTACTGGAGCAGCAGCGGGCGTTCGTCGCCGACGCCTCCCACCAGCTGCGCAACCCGCTCGCCGCGCTGCTCCTGCGGATCGAGCTGCTCGCCCTCGAACTGCCCGAGGGCAATGCGGAGATCGCCTCCGTACGCACCGAGGGCAAGCGCCTCACCCAGGTGCTCGACGACCTGCTGGACCTGGCGCTGGCCGAGCACGCCACCGCCGAGCTCACCCTCACCGACATCGGCGCCCTCACCGCCGAGCGGGTCACCGCCTGGCGGCCCTACGCCGAGGAGAAGGCCGTACGGCTGATCGAGACCGGCCCGGCCGCGGTCACCGGGTGGGCCGATCCCATCGCGCTGTCCAGCGCACTGGACGCCGTCATCGACAACGCCCTCAAGTTCACCCCCGCGGGAGAGGAAGTCGCGGTCTCGGTCACCGCGCGGGACCGCTCGGTCCACGTCGTCGTCGCCGACCGCGGACCCGGTCTCACCGAGGAGGAACTCCAGCGGGTCGGCGACCGATTCTGGCGCAGCGGACGCCACCAGAACGTCAAGGGCTCCGGCCTCGGGCTGTCCATCTCCCGGGCGCTGCTGGCCTCGGGCGGCGGATCCCTCGCGTACGAGACGAACCCGCCCCACGGGCTGCGGGTGACGGTCACGGTCCCGCGCACCGCCCCGCAGGCCTCCTGACGTTCACGCCCACCCGAGGGTGGTGCGGGCCGCGGCGGAGCCGGCGTACAGCTCGTCGACGGCCCGGACCTCGAACGCGGCGGCCGGCTCCCGGCCGGCGCGGGTGACGGCGGGGAGGTACAGGGCCGTGCCGCAGGTGCCGCCGAGGAAGTGGCGGGTGCCGTCGGGGAGGCGCCGGTGCAGCTCGTAATGGCGGACCGGCCCGGCTGCCCGGTGCCAGGAGAGGCGGAGCTCGGCCGTGCCGTCCCGCTGGGCCGAGGCGTCCACCTTCAGGGCACCCGGGGCGCCCGGGCGCCGCTGCGGCGTGGCGTCGCGTACCGTCAGGGCCCCGAGCCGCCAGCGCACCGGCAGGGTTCCGCGCGAGGTGATCCGTACGGCAAGTCCGTACACGGTCGTCCCGGGCGGCGGATCGAGCACCGCCCGGGCGCGGAGCCAGCCCCGCCCGGTGCTCCGGGCCTCCGCCGTGAGCCAGGTGTACGGGAGCGGGCCGCCCGGGGCGGCGGGCTCGCGCAGGGCGACCCCGACCTCCACCTCCACCGGGCCCGGCTCGGCGGCGTGCACCAGTTCCACGGTGGCGGGAGCCGTCAGCGGCAGCCGGGTGGAGTGCAGGCCGATGACGACCGGCGCGGTGAGCGCGCCCGTCACGAGCAGGCTGGAGCCGCCGCGCCAGGCGTCGGCGAAGTCCAGGGTCACCGCCGGGCGCCGGCCGGCCGTCGCCACCGTCCAGCGGCGGCCCGGGAGCCGGTCCTGGAGCCCGAGGTGGTTCCACGGCGCGTCCGAGGTGACCTCCCCGTCCTCGTACCAGCGCAGTCCGTGCCCGGTGTTGAAGGCGCAGCCGAAGGGCAGCGCCGCGACGGTCGAGCGGTCCGCCACGACGGTCGCCGGAGCGCGCCAGCCGGTTTCGGGCGCGGGGCGGGCCGGATCGAGGGACCCGCCCGTCCAGAAGCGGTCGTCGGCCGCGTGGAAGGCACCGGGGGAGCGGTCGGAGAGGTGGCCGAGGGTCCACTCGGGCCGGTAGAAGCCGTAACTGACCACGTGGTCGCGCTCGCGCGGCACGATGGCGTCCCAGTCGACCGGCGTGTCCCAGCCCCGGGACTCGGTGTCCACGGCCGCCCACAGCTCGTACCGGCTGCGGCCCAGTCGCTCCGCGAGCGCCCCGGAAGCGGCCAGGGAGCGCGCGGTCCAGCTGAAGTCCACGAACATCGTGTCCGCCACCCGGCCGGCCCGGTCCTCGAAGAACTCCTGGTTGAGGGCGTCGAGTTCGCCCTGCCAGCCGACGCCGCCCGTGCTGTTCATGGCGTCGTACCAGGTGATCCGCAGGCCGTGCGGCTCACCGGCGGCGCGCAGCGCGCGCAGGAACTCACGCATCCGGGTGGCGAGGGCGCTGTCCCCGCCGTCGGTCTCGGCGTTGACGAACCAGCCGTCGAAGCCGTACGCCCGCGCCACCTGGACGAGTTTCCGGGCGATCGGGAACCGGCCCGGGCCGTCGCGCCGGACCAGGTCCCGGGTCCACCGGAGGTCGCCGCCGTACGCGACGGGCGGCAGGAAGACGTTGCCCAGGACCCGGACCCCGTTGCGGTGGGCGGCGTCGATGACGGGCGCGTTCGGCGCGAGCACGATGCCCTCGCCGGCGGAGCCGCCCCAGAACACCAGCTCGTCGAGGTACGCCCAGTGGGTGAGGGCGTAGTAGTCGGCGGTCGCGGACCCCTGGGAGGGGTTCCCGGCGGTCGGTCCGAAGGAGACCAGGGCGGCGATACGGGCCTGCCCGGCCCGGGCCCCCGCATTCGTCGGCACCGGCGTGAACCGCGGCGCGAGGGGAACGCTCGCGGCGTTGTGGGCCAGGTCGGGGTCCGATTCGGGCGTCCACCGCGCGAGGGAGCGCCAGGTGATCCCGGGCCCCGGAGCGCCCTGGGGGAGCGAGTCCGGGAACCAGTAGGAGGCGTACGGGGCCAGCGTCGCGGGCGGGGCCGCCGCGCTGGGCGGCGTGGGCGGGGCGGCGGCCCGGGCCGGGGTCCGCGCCCCCAGCAGGGCGCCCGCTGCGGAGGCCGCCCCGGCGGCGAGCAGCCCGCGTCGGCTCGGCCGGGGCCGGGCGGCGGGGGTACGGGGGTCGGCGCTGCTGCCGGACTCGGGCACGGGGGCTCCTCGGGCGGTGCGTCGGGGGCGGGGTCGTGCGGTGCCGGTGCGTCGTGCGGGCGGGCTCAGGCGGTGCCGGTACGTCGTGCGGGCGGGCTCAGGCGGCGCCGGTGCGTCGTGCGGGCGGTGCGTCGGCGCGGGCTCAGGGGGTGCCGGTGACCTCGCGCACGTGGAGTACCTCCGTGATGCCGCGCGCGGACAGGTGCGCCGGATCCCGGGCGAGGTCCGCCAGGACCACCGCCGGACGCAGCCCGCGGGCCGTCAACAGGGCCCAGGCTTCGAAGAAGGACCCGCCCGGAGCGCACACCGACCGGGCGGGGGCGTCCTCCGCCCCGCCGACGTCGACGGCGAGCGCGGTCGAACGGGCCGCGGGCCGGTGCTCGCGGCCCCGCCACAGGGCGGCGATCCGGGCCAGCGCGGCTCCGGCGGGCTTGACCCGGCGGTCGTTGGTCAGCAGGCCGAGGCCGTACTCCAGCTCCGGGAAGTCCGCCAGCTCCCGGGACACGTCGTGCGAGCACCACCAGGTCACGCCCCACACGTTGGGGCAGTCCAGGGCGTTGGCCACGGTGGCCTCGGTGAACCGCGCGGCCCGCTCCGGCGGGATCAGCGGCGCCGGGGCGCCCACCTCCTGGAGCCACACCGGCCGGTGCGGGTCCGCAGCCCACGCCTTGGCCAGCTCGATCAGGTACGCGGCGTGGTGCTCGGTCGCCGTCCCGGCGGCCCCGTGGCGCTGCGCCGTGCCGTTGAACACCCACGAATGCACGGCGGTCGCCGCACCCAGCCGGGCCGCCTGGGCCGGGGTGAAGGGGTGCCCGTCCTGGTACCAGGCGGCGTCGTACTCGGCGTGCACGTGGAACCGCCCGGGAGCGCCCTTGTCACAGGCGGCCAGCATCCGCTCCAGCCAGCGGGCGGCCTGGGCGGCGTCGATGCGGTCGGGGTCGGGGTGCGGGGCGCCGGCGAACTGGTTGATCTCGTTGCCGACCGTCATGCCGAGGAAGGTGGGCCGGTCCGCGAGGGCGGCGGCCAGCGTGGTCAGGTACTCCTCCTGCGCGGCGACCACGTCCGGGTCACGGAAGATGTTGCGCCGGTGCCAGGTCCCGGTCCACGCCGGCAGGAAGTCGAAGCTCGACAGGTGCCCTTGCAGGCCGTCCACGGCGATGTCCAGCCCGCGCTCGGCGGCTGCGTCGGCGAGCGCGACGAGCTGCTCGACCGCGCGCGGCCGGATCAGCGTGCGGTTCGGCTGGAACACCGGCCAGAGCGGGAAGACGCGCAGGTGGTCCAGGCCGAGGGCGGCGATCGAGTCGAGGTCGGCCCGTACGTCGTCGAGGTCGAAGTCCAGCCAGTGGTGGAACCAGCCGCGCGCGGGCGTGTAGTTGACCCCGAAGCGGGGGGAGCGGACGGGAGGGGGCGAGGGGCAGCCGTCGGGCATGAGGGTCCCGGAGTTCGGAGGAATTCACCGGACCCATCGAAAACTGCCGGGAGTCAGGGGGGAAGTCAACAGGGCGGTTCGCGCCGCCCGCGGTAGGTCTGGGGCGGGGGTGACATCCCCGTCGGTGACGGTGCCCATGCGCTTGAGCCGGTGAAGTGGCAGCCGTGCGCCCATGCGGTCTACCCGAGTTGCGCTGCGCCGCCCTGTGGCGAACTGCCTTACCCCGGCGGGTACTTCAGGCCGCACCGGGGCGCGCCGTACGTTCGCCTCTCGGAGTTCCCCCGTACCGCGGGGGAGGCGGTCCGGCGGGGCCGGATCGCGTACGGTCCGGCCATCGCAGTTCGCGCCACCGCAGGAGGATGAGCCGGCCATGGCCCGCAGACCCACCATCAAGGACATTGCCCGCCGGGCCGGAGTGTCGGAGAGCGCCGTCTCCTTCGCGCTCAACGGCCGGCCGGGCGTCTCCCGGGAGACCCGGGCCCGTATCCGGCGCGTCGCCGAAGAGCTCGGCTGGCAGCCCAACAGCGCGGCCCGGGCCCTGTCCGGGGCGCGCGCCGGGGTGGTGGGGCTGGTCCTGGCGCGGCCGGCCCACACCCTCGGCGTGGAGTCCTTCTTCCTCCAACTCGTCTCGGGCATCCAGGAGGTGCTGGCGGCCGGGCGGATAGCCCTGCTGTTCCAGGTGGTGGAGGACATCGACGCGGAGTGCGCGGTCTACCGGCGCTGGTGGGCGGAACGGCGCGTGGACGGGGTCATCGTCGTGGACCCGCGCACGCAGGACCCCCGGCCGGAGCTCCTGACCGGGCTCGGCCTGCCGGCGGTGCTGGTCGGCGCGTCGGCCACGGCCACCACGGCCGCCGCGCCGGCGGGGACGGCCGCTTCGGCCGCGTTGGCCGCGTCGGCCACGGCCGCCACGCCGGCGCCGCTCCCCGTGGACGGCTCGGCCGGTCCGGACCGCCCGCACGGGCGGGAGGGCGCGCCCGTCGGCCTGTCCACGGTGTGGGCGGACGACGTCGGCGCCATGACCCAGGTGCTGGACCACCTCCACCGGCTCGGGCACCGCCGGATCACCCACGTCGCGGGCCTGCCCGGCCTCGCCCACACCGCCCGCCGGATGGCCTCGCTGCGCGCCTGGGCCGAACGGCACGGGCTCGGCCCCGCCCACGTCCGGTCGGTGGTGACCGACTACTCCGACGCCGAGGGCGCCGCCGCCACCCGCCGCGTCCTCGCCGACCCGGAGCCGCCCACCGCCCTCGTCTACGACAACGACGTGATGGCGGTGGCGGGCGCCGCCGTCGCCGCCGGACTCGGCATCCCCGTCCCCGCCCGGCTCTCCCTCGTGGCCTGGGACGACTCGGCCCTCTGCCGGGTCACCCACCCCCGGCTGACCGCCCTGGTCCGGGATACGGCGGGCTTCGGCCGGCTCGCCGCCGAGGAACTCCTCGCCGTACTGGCCGGAGGCCCGCCCCGGGTCCGGGAGAGCGAACTGCCGCGGCTGGAACCCCGCGACAGTACGGCCCCGGCCCCGGCCGCATACTGAACCCCGACCCCTTCCAGGAGCACCGCCGTGACCCCTCCCCCCACCGCCCCCTCCGCGCAGCCCGGCCCGGCCGACGGCCTCACCGTGGCGATCGACATCGGCGGGACGAAGATCGCCGGTGCGCTGGTGCACCCCGACGGCGCGATGACGGCCACCACCCGCCGGCCGACCCCGCGCGGGACGGACGCCGAGGGGGTGATGGCCGCGGTCGCCGAAGTCGTCGCCGACCTCGCGCGGAGCCCCCGGTGGCCGTCGGTGGTCCGCTGCGGTGTCGGCAGCGCCGGCCCGGTCGACACCTCGCGCGGCACGGTCAGCCCGGTCAACATCGGCGCGTGGCGCGGTTTCCCCGTCCTGGACCGGGTCTCGGCGCAGCTCGCGGCCCACGGTGCCCGGATCCCGGCCGTGCTGGCGGGCGACGGGGTGGCCATGGCGGCGGCCGAGCACTGGCTGGGCGCCGCCCGGGGCCACGCCGACGCCCTGTGCATGGTGGTCTCCACCGGCGTCGGCGGCGGCCTGATCCTGAACAACCGGCTCCACCCCGGCCCCACCGGTAACGCCGGTCACATCGGCCACATCAGCGTCGCCTTCGACGGCGAGAAGTGCGTCTGCGGCGGCCGCGGCTGCGTCGAATCCCTCGCCTCCGGTACGGCCATCGCCCGCTGGGCCCTCGGCCAGGGCTGGACCCCCGTCGGGGACCAGGACGCCACCGCGGCCGGGGTGGCCGCCGCCGCCCGGACCGGCGACCCCGTCGCCGTCGCCGCGTTCGACCGGGCCGGACGCGCCCTGGCCGCCGCCATCGCGGCCACCGCCACGCTGGTCGAGACCGGCATCACGGTGATCGGCGGCGGGGTCGCCGCCTCCGGGGACACCCTCTTCGAGCCGATCCGGCGCCACCTGGCTTCGTACGCGACCCTGTCCTTCGTCCGGGACCACCGGGTCGTGCCGGCCCGCCTCGGTACCGACGCGGGCCTGATCGGCGCGGCCGCCGCGGCGACGATGCTGCTGACCGGAACGGCAGCGGCTACGGCTGCGGCTACGGCTTGACCGAGCGGTAGTACCGGGCCGCGCCCTCGTGCAGGGCCAGCGGATCCGTGTAGATCGCGGTCCGCAGGTCCACCAGCTGGGCGGCGTGCACCTCGTGCCCGATCCGGTCGCGGCTGGAGATCACCGTCCGGGTGAACCGCTCGGTCAGCGCCGGACTGCTGTCGTCCCGGGTCACCAGCAGGTTCGGCACGGCCAGCGTGGCCACCGCCGAAGTGTTGCGGGCGCGCGCGTACGCGTCCTGCGGCATCACCGCCGCCCGGTAGTAGCGGGACGGGGTGCCGCTGCCCTGGAGCCGTTCCACGAGGTCGCCCAGCTGCACGAGCCGGATCTCGAACCGCTCGGACAGTTCCCGTACCGCGGTGGTCGGCAGGCCGCCGGACCAGAAGAACGCGTCGATCCGCCCGGCCTGCAGCTCGGCCGGCATGGTGTCGATGCCTATCGACACCGGAGTGATGTCCTTGGCCGGGTCCAGCTCGGCCGCGGTCAGCAACCGGTCGGAGATCAGCCGCACCCCGGACCCGGCCTGGCCGACCGCGACCCGCTTGCCCTTGAGGTCCCGTGCCGACTGCACCGGCGATCCGGCGGGCACCACCAGCTGCACGTAGTCGTCGTAGAGCCGGGCGACGCCGCGCAACCGCCCGGCGCCCGGTTTCCCGTCGAGCTGGTACTTCGCGACCGCGTCCGCCGTCGCGATGGTGAAGTCGGCCTCCCCGTCGGCCACCCGCTGGAGGTTCTGCTGGGAGCCCTCGCTGGGCTCCAGCCGGACCTTCACACCGGGCATGTCCGTCGCGAGCGCCTGCTCCAGCAGCTCCCCGTAGCGGTGGTAGACGCCGGTGCGCACCCCCGTGCTGAACGTGAGCTCACCCCTGGGTTCCGGCTCCCCGAAGGGCCTCAGCCACCACACCGACAGCCCGAGGACGGCAAGCAGCGCCGCCAGGCCCCACAGGGCGCGACGCCGGCTCACGCGGGGCGGTACGAGGTGCACGCCGGCGATCCTGCCACCCCGCCCGCCGTCCTGTCACGGCCCGGCGGCCGCGCACGGCGTACCGGTGCCCCGCCGCCCTGCGGGCCGGAGGGCCCGTGGGGAGCGCCTACCCTTGTTCCATGACCAGCAGCAGCGACCGGAGCACGGCAGTGGACGTCAAGGGAACTTACGAGGTGCGCACCTACGGGTGCCAGATGAACGTGCACGACTCCGAGCGGCTCTCCGGTCTGCTGGAGGACGCCGGTTACACGCGGGCGCCCGAGGGCTCCGACGGTGACGCCGACGTCGTCGTCTTCAACACCTGCGCCGTTCGCGAGAACGCCGACAACAAGCTGTACGGCAACCTCGGCCGGCTCGCCCCGATGAAGACCAAGCGCCCCGGCATGCAGATCGCCGTCGGCGGCTGCCTCGCGCAGAAGGACCGGGACACGATCGTCCAGCGCGCCCCCTGGGTCGACGTCGTCTTCGGTACGCACAACATCGGCAAGCTGCCCGTGCTGCTGGAGCGCGCCCGCATCCAGGAGCAGGCGCAGGTCGAGATCGCCGAGTCGCTGGAGGCCTTCCCCTCGACGCTGCCGACCCGCCGCGAGTCCGCGTACGCCGCCTGGGTCTCGATCTCCGTCGGCTGCAACAACACGTGCACCTTCTGCATCGTCCCCGCGCTGCGCGGCAAGGAGGAGGACCGCCGCCCCGGCGACATCCTCGCGGAGGTGGAGGCCCTGGTGGCCGAGGGCGTCTGCGAGGTCACCCTGCTCGGCCAGAACGTCAACGCGTACGGCTCCGACCTGGGCGACCGCGAGGCCTTCTCGAAGCTGCTGCGGGCGTGCGGCCAGATCGAGGGCCTGGAGCGGGTCCGTTTCACCTCCCCGCACCCGCGCGACTTCACGGACGACGTGATCGCGGCGATGGCCGAGACCCCCAACGTGATGCCGCAGCTGCACATGCCGCTCCAGTCGGGATCCGACCCGGTCCTGAAGGCGATGCGCCGCTCGTACCGGCAGGAGCGCTTCCTCGGGATCATCGAGAAGGTCCGGGCCGCCATCCCGCACGCGGCGATCTCCACCGACATCATCGTCGGCTTCCCCGGCGAGACCGAGGAGGACTTCCAGCAGACCATGCACGTGGTGCGCGAGGCCCGCTTCGCCAACGCCTTCACCTTCCAGTACTCCAAGCGCCCCGGCACCCCAGCCGCGGAGATGGAGGGGCAGATCCCCAAGGAAGTCGTCCAGGAGCGGTACATGCGCCTGGTCGCCCTCCAGGAGGAGATCTCCTGGGAGGAGAACAAGAAGCAGGTCGGCCGCACGCTGGACGTCATGGTCGCGGAAGGCGAGGGCCGCAAGGACGGCGCCACGCACCGGCTCTCCGGCCGCGCCCCCGACAACCGTCTCGTGCACTTCACGAAGCCGGACGAGGAGGTCCGCCCCGGCGACGTCGTGACCGTGGACATCACCTACGCCGCCCCGCACCACCTGCTGGCCGAGGGCCCCACCCGTTCCGTGCGGCGGACCCGCGCGGGCGACGCCTGGGAGAAGCGCAACGCCGCCCCGGCCCAGCCGGCGGGCGTCATGCTCGGCATCCCCACCCTGGGCATCCCGGCGCCCCTCCCCACCTCCACCTCCGGCTGCGCGACCCCGTCGGCCTGACGCGGGGGCCAAGATCAGCCCGCCGGCGTTTGAGGCGTGGGGGCCCCGGACGGAGTCTGGGGGAGGGTCCGGGGCGGAGCCCCGGAAACCCCGGCGCAGCCGGGGCCGCTCGCGCCGCGGCGCCGCAGTCGAACCGCCCCGGCGCAGGCACAGGCGCAGGCTCCGGCCGGAGTACGGCCGACCCACCCCCGTCCCGCCCGGCGACGGCTAGGCTGCGGCTCATGCTCGTAGCCGCCGCCGTCTGCCCCGCCCCGCCCCTCCTCGTGCCGGAGGTCGCCGCGGGGGCCGCCGTCGAACTCGACGCCGCCCGTACCGCCTGCTCCGACGCGCTCGCCGTGCTCGCCGCGTCCCGCCCCGGCCTGCTGGTCGTCGTGGGCGCCGCCGGGCCCGGGCAGACCGGCCCGTACCCCCCGGGCTCCCGGGGCGGCTTCCACGGCTTCGGCGTCGACGCCGAAGTACGGCTCGGCGCGGGCCCGGAGGACGGGACTCACACCCTCCCGGCCGCCCTGGCCGTCGGCGCCTGGCTGCTGGATCACGCCCGCTGGGGCGCCGCGCCCGTCGAGGGGCTCGCAGTGGCGGAGTCCCTGGGGACCGGAGAGGCACTGCGCGCGGGCCGGGACCTCGCCGCCCGGGAGGAGAGGGTCGCCCTGCTCGTCATGGGGGACGGCAGCGCCTGCCGGACCTTGAAGGCGCCGGGCTACCTGGACGAGCGGGCCGAGGCCTTTGACGCCGCCGCGGCGACGGCCCTCGCGGCGGCCGACACCGCGGCCCTCGCCGCTCTCGACGTCACGCTCGCCGCCGAACTCAAGGCCGCCGGCCGCGCGTCCTGGCAGGTCCTCGCGGGCGCCGCCGAGGGCGCGGGGCTCGACGGGCGGCTGCTGTACGAGGACGCCCCGTACGGGGTGGGGTACTTCGTCGCCGCCTGGTCCTGACACCGCCCGGCACCGGGCACGCGGAAGGGGTGCGGGATCCCACCGGACCCCGCACCCCTTCACCGACCGCGTCAGGCAGCCGCCGGCGGCGTCGGCCCGCCGGGACCGTCCTTGTGGGCGATCTTGCCCAGGGCGCCCTTGGCCTTGCTCGCGCCGCCAGTGATCTGGTCGCTGTACTTGCCCTTGGTCTTGGAGTCCACGACCTTGGCCACCTTGTCCAGACCCTCGCCGATCCTGCCCTCGTGCTGCTGTGCGAGTTCGCCGACCTTGTCCTTCGCCGGTGCGAGCTTGGCCTTCAGATTGTCCAGGAGGCCCATGGGTCACCTTCCATTGCCGGTAGCTACGTACGGGCGCCCTCGCCGGTCTCGCTGTCCGCGGCGGCCTCCACCGACTGCTGCTTCGGGATCTCCACGGCCTCCGCCGCCGGACCCTCCGCATCGGCCTCCGCTTCCTCGGGCGTAGCCGTCAGGCCCTCGGGAACCACCTCTTCGGTCGAACCCTGATCCTTACGGCCAAAAAACCGGCCAAAAACACCCATGTCTACTCCCATAAACGTTACTCGTGCGTGTGGAGTTCCGCCTCGGCCGGACCGGCCTCCCCCGGGCGCACCGGGCCCGGAACCCCGCCAAGGCAACGACTCCGGTCGCGTCCCGTCACGTCACTCGATCGGGGATCCGCCGCAAGGTTTGCGAGACTGGGGCAGTGAGGAATGCAGCCCCCGCCCCGCGGGTCATCGCCGTCGTCGGTCCCACCGCGGCCGGAAAGTCCGACCTGGGCGTAGCCCTGGCCCACCACTTCGGCGGGGAGGTCGTCAACGCCGACTCCATGCAGCTCTACCGTGGGATGGACATCGGCACCGCCAAGCTGACGCCGGAGGAACGCGGCGGCGTTCCGCACCACCTCCTCGACGTGTGGGACGTCACCGAGACCGCGAGCGTCGCCGAGTACCAGCGCCTCGCCCGCGCCGAGATCGACAAACTGCTCGCCGAGGGCCGCACCCCGGTCCTCGTCGGAGGCTCCGGGCTGTACGTCCGTGCCGCGCTCGACGCGATGGAGTTCCCCGGCACCGACCCGGCCGTCCGGGCCCGGCTGGAGGACGAGCTCACCCTGCGCGGCCCCGGCGCCCTGCACGCCCGGCTGGCCGCCACCGACCCGGACGCCGCCCACGCGATCCTGCCCAGCAACGGCCGCCGGATCGTACGGGCCCTGGAGGTCATCGAGATCACCGGGCAGCCGTACACCGCCAACCTGCCCGGCCACGAATCCGTCTACGAGACCGTCCAGATCGGCGTCGACGTGGCCAGGCCGGAGCTGGACGAGCGGATCGCCCTGCGGGTGGACCGGATGTGGGAGGCCGGGCTGGTCGAGGAGGTCCGGTCGCTGGAGGCGCGGGGGCTGCGCGACGGGATCACCGCCTCCCGCGCGCTCGGGTACCAGCAGGTGCTGGCCGCCCTGGCCGGCGAGTGCACCGAGGACGAGGCGAGGGCCGAGACCGTCCGCGCCACCAAGCGCTTCGCCCGCCGCCAGGACTCCTGGTTCCGCCGGGACCCGCGCGTGCACTGGCTCAGCGGAGCCGCCGTGGACCGGGGGGAACTCGCCGGACTCGCGCAGTCGTTGGTCGAACGAGCGGTCACAGCCTGATCACGTGATGGCATCGGGAAGCCCCGTGCGCCCGTCTCGGCCTCTGGACCGTGCCATCATCAAACTGCTGAACAGCGGCGTACGAAGTCCGAGTGGGGAGGGCGCGTGGCTATGGAGGCCGGCCCTCGTGACACTGGGCGGGACGACACCGGACGGGAAGCGGACCCGATGCTTCACCGCGGGACCGCGGAGTCTGCCGGGCCCGCGCCGGAGCCTGCCTCCGGGCCGGTACCCCGACAGGAACCGCAACCGCAGCCGGCCGGACCCGACGGTCCCGTCGCGCTCGGGCTGCCCGCCGACCCCGCACGGCTGACGCCGGACGGCCCCGACGCGCCGGACACCGCGGCCGAGGGGGCCACCGGCCCCGAGTTCGAGGTCGAACTGCGTCCGCAGCGCCGCCTGCGCATCTGGCAGATCACCCCGATCGTGATGCTGGCCGCCGCCGGCTCGCTCATGTTCGCCTTCCCCCTCGCCTTCGAGTTCGGTGACGGCGGAGCCGTGGTCGCCATGCTCGGCTTCCTCATCAGCTGCTGCGCCGGCGGCTGGGGAATGATGGCCGCGCGCCGGGTCGGCTACTCCCTGCCCGGGGTCCCGCCGCGGGGCAGCGGGCGCGGCCCCGACTGGCGCATGGTCGCGCTGTACGCGCTGGTCGCGCTGGCCGTCGTAGCCCTGGCCGCCTACCGGGTGGCCCGGCTGCGTTAGTGCCCGTCCCTTACGATGGGCTCGTGACGCACAGCACCCTCTCCTTCCTCAAGGGCCACGGAACCGAGAACGACTTCGTGATCGTCCCGGACCCGGACAACGCCATCGAGCTGCCCGCGGGTGCTGTCGCCAAGCTCTGCGACCGGCGGGCCGGCATCGGCGCGGACGGAGTGCTGCACGTGGTGCGGTCCGCCGCCCACCCCGAGGCGGCGCACCTGGCCGACGAAGCCGAATGGTTCATGGACTACCGCAACAGCGACGGCTCCGTCGCCGAGATGTGCGGCAACGGTGTGCGCGTCTTCGCCCGCTACCTCCAGCACGCCGGTCACGTGGAGCCCGGCGACCTCGCCGTCGCCACGCGCGGCGGCGTCAAGCACGTGCACCTCGACAAGACCGGCGAGGTGACCGTGTCCATGGGCCGCGCCGAACTGCCCGAGGGCGAGGTCACCGTCTCCGTCGGCGAGCGGACCTGGCCCGCGCGGAACGTGAACATGGGGAACCCGCACGCCGTGGCGTTCGTTGAAAGCCTCGACGACGCCGGGAACCTGCTCACCGCCCCGCCGTTCAGCCCGACGTCCGCCTACCCCACGGGGGTCAATGTCGAGTTCGTCGTCGACCGCGGCCCCCGGCACGTCGCCATGCGCGTGCACGAGCGCGGCTCCGGCGAGACCCGCTCCTGCGGCACCGGCGCCTGCGCCGTCGCCGTGGCCGCCATCCGGCGGGACGGCGTCGACCCGGCCCGCACCGGCCGGCCGGTCACGTACACCGTCGACCTCCCC
Organism: Streptomyces sp. NPDC026522; assembly: GCF_055567555.1. NCBI lineage: Bacteria > Bacillati > Actinomycetota > Actinomycetes > Kitasatosporales > Streptomycetaceae > Streptomyces > Streptomyces sp. NPDC026522. Next base: position 348,613 of record NZ_JBVHQF010000009.1, on the reverse strand, counting down.
GGCGGCACGCTCCTGATCACCGAACACCCCGACGGGCGGATCGACATGACCGGACCGGCCGTCATCGTGGCCTCCGGAGAGTTCGAAGCGGCCTGGCTCACCGAAACGGCTTTCGCCTGAAGCTTCCCTCTAATGGGTGATCCGTTTCACGCTGTGCGAGAGGTGGACTGCGCCACGTGGTGGGGTCGGTAACATCAGGCACCGGCCCTGAGGGCTCACCCCATGCCCACCACCGCCGGTCGAAGCCGCCGGAGGTTCCCATGAGTGCAGAGGCCACGAACCCCGAAGCACATCCCGAAGCGCGCCCTGAGCTGCGCAGACGGAGCCGGACCAGGCTTGACCTGCGCCGGCTCGGACGCGCCGCCCTGCTCGGCCCACCGTCCCGCGACCGGCTCCCCGACGCCATCGGGCACGTCGCGGAAGCCCACCGTGCCCACCATCCGGACGCCGACCTGTCCATTCTGCGGCGCGCGTACCTCCTCGCGGAGACCTCCCACCGCGGCCAGATGCGCAAGAGCGGTGAGCCGTACATCACACACCCGCTCGCCGTCACCCTCATCCTCGCCGAACTCGGCGCGGAGACCACCACGTTGACGGCGTCCCTGCTCCACGACACCGTCGAGGACACCGAGGTGACCCTCGATCAGGTCCGCGAGGAGTTCGGCGACGAGGTCTGCTTCATCGTCGACGGCGTCACCAAGGTGGAGAAGATCGACTACGGGGCCGCCGCCGAGCCCGAGACCTTCCGCAAGATGCTCGTCGCCACCGGCAACGACGTCCGCGTCATGTCCATCAAACTCGCCGACCGGCTCCACAACATGCGCACCCTCGGCGTGATGCGCCCCGACAAGCAGGCGCGCATCGCCAAGGTCACGCGCGACGTCCTCATCCCGCTCGCCGAACGGCTCGGCGTACAGGCCCTCAAGACCGAGCTGGAAGACCTGGTCTTCGCCATCCTGCACCCCGAGGAGTACGAGCGGACCCGCGCGCTCATCGCCGCCCACACGGGCGAGAACGATCCGCTGCCCGCCATCGCCGACTCCGTACGCGCCGTCCTGCGCGACGCCGGCATCGCCGCCGAAGTGGTGGTCCGCCCACGGCACTTCGTATCCGTCCACCGCATCTCCCGAAAACGCGGCGAGCTGCGCGGCTCCGACTTCGGGCGCATCCTCGTCCTGGTCGCCGAGAACGCCGACTGCTACGGGGTGCTGGGCGAACTGCACACCTGCTTCACCCCGGTGGTCTCCGAGTTCAAGGACTTCATCGCCGTCCCGAAGTTCAACCTGTACCAGTCGCTGCACACCGCCGTCGCCACGCCCGACGGGCACGTCGCCGAAGTCATCGTCCGCACCCGGCAGATGCACCGCGTCGCGGAGGCCGGCGTGGTCGCCCTCGGCAACCCGTACACCACCGGCGAAGCCGCCGACTGCGACGAGGAACGGGTCGACCCCACCCGCCCCGGCTGGCTGTCCCGGCTCCTCGACTGGCAGCAGTCCGCGCCCGACCCCGACACCTTCTGGACGGTCCTGCGCGCCGAACTCGCCCAGGACGGGGAGATCACCGTGTTCGGGGTGGACGGCGCCGCCGCCTCGCCGCGCACCCTGACCCTGCCGGGCGGCGCCAGCTGTATCGACGCCGCCTACGCCCAGTACGGCGAGGCGGCCCACGGCTGTATCGGCGCCCGCGTCAACGGGCGCCTCACCTCCTTGTCCTCCCGGCTGTCCGACGGCGACACCGTGCAGCTGCTGCTGGCCCAGGACTCCTCCTCCGGGCCGGCCGCCGACTGGCTTGAGCACGCCACCACCCCCGCCGCCCGGATCGCGATCAGCAGCTGGCTCGAAGCCCACCCCGACGGCGCAGCGGCCACCACCACCGCCGCCCGGGCGCCCCTGTCCGTGGTGGGCGCGCGCGGCGGCAGCGGCAACGCCGTCGCCGACCTGCCGAACGCGCACGTGCGGCTGGCCGGCTGCTGCACCCCCGTACCGCCGGACGCCGTGGCCGGGTTCGTCGTACGGGGCGGGGCCGTCACCGTGCACCGGGTCCACTGCCCTGCCGTGGCCCAGATGCGCGCCGTGGGCCGCACCTCGGTCGCCGTGCACTGGCGGGCCACCGCCGACTGCCGCGTCACGCTGGTCGCCGAATCGTTCGGCCGCCCGCACCTGCTGGCCGACCTGACCGAGGCGATCGCCCGCGAGGGGGTCGAGGTGGTCTCCGCGACCGTGGAACCGCCCGTCGAACAGCGGGTCCGGCACACGTACACCCTCCAGCTCCCCGACGCGGCCGGACTCCCGGCGCTGATGCGGGCCATGCGCGACGTACCGGGCGTGTACGACGTCAGCCGGGCGTAGCCGCCGCCGGTCCCGCCCGTAGGCCGGTCCACGGTCCGGTCGCCTCGTTCGGGTGGCCCCGGCGCGCGCCGGTCGCAAGGGGACGCCGGGCACTGGTAAGCGGTGGTGGATGCAGCTCACCTCCCCCCGCCTGCGCGCCGCGCTGCTCGCCGCGGCCTCCCTCACCCTCGTCGCCGCGGTGCTGCCGCCCCCGAAGGCGCTCGGCATCGGCGACCGCCTCTTCCCGGAGCTGGGCAACCCCGGCTACGACGTCCTCTCGTACGACCTGTCCTTCACGTACAAGGACAACCGGAGCCCGCTCGACGCGGTCACCGTCATCGACGCCCGGGCGCTGGCGGACCTGGACCGCGTCAACCTCGACTTCACCCACGGCACCGTGGCGTCGGCCGAGGTCAACGGGGAACCCGCGCGCTTCGAGAGCGCCGGGGAGGACCTCGTACTGACCCCCGCCCGGCCGGTGGCGGCCCACACGCCGCTACGCGTGGTCGTCCGGCACACCAGCGACCCGCGCGGCCGCGACGACGGCGGCTGGGTGACCACCGAGGACGGGCTCGCCATGGCCAACCAGGCCGACGCCGCCCACCGGGTCTTCCCGTGCAACGACCACCCCTCCGACAAGGCGTTCTTCACCTTCCGGATCACCGCCCCGGCCGGCCTCACGGCCGTCGCCAACGGACTGCCCGCCACCCTCCCGGCCGAGCGCTCCGGACAGCCCACCACCTGGACCTACCGCACCGCGCACCCCATGGCGACCGAACTCGCCCAGGTCTCGGTCGGCTCCTCGGTGGTGCCCTCCCGCACCGGCCCGCACGGGCTGCCGCTGCGCGACGTGGTACCGGCCGCCGACCGGCAGCGGCTGGAGCCCTGGCTCAAGAAGACCCCCGGGCACATCGCCTGGATGGAGAAGCACGTCGGGCGCTACCCCTTCGAGAACTACGGCGTGCTCATCGCACGCGCCAGGACCGGCTTCGAGCTGGAGACCCAGACCCTCTCGCTCTTCGAGAGCGGCCTCTTCGCGGCCAACGCCTACCCCCAGTGGTACGTCGAGTCCGTCATGGTCCACGAGCTGGCCCACCAGTGGTTCGGCGACAGCGTGACCCCGCGCACCTGGTCCGACCTGTGGCTCAACGAAGGACACGCCACCTGGTACGAGGCCCTCTACGCGGACGGCCTCGGCACGTACTCCCTGGAGCGGCGCATGCGCGAGGCGTACCAGCGCTCCGACCAGTGGCGGGCGGCCGGCGGCCCCCCGGCGGCGCCCAAGGCGGCCCCGCCCGGAGAGAAGATCGGTCTGTTCCGGCCGGTGGTCTACGACGGCTCCGCGCTGATCCTCTACGCCCTGCGCCAGGAGATCGGCGCCGACGCCTTCGACCGGGTCGAGCGGCGCTGGGTGGCCGAGAACGCGGACTCGACGGCCGGCACGGAGGACTTCGTACGCCTGGCCTCACGCGAGGCCGGACGGGACCTCGGGGCCTTCCTCGAGCCGTGGCTGTACGGCACGACGACCCCGCCCATGCCGGGACACCCGGAATGGAGCGCCGCCGCGGCGGCGAAGCCCCAGGCGGCGAAGAAGACCGAGACGGCGAAGAAGGCCTGAGACGGGCGGGGGCCCCGGATGGGAGGGCCGGCGCCCCCGCAGTGGTCCGTCCGTCCGAAAAGCGTGTGACGGGCGCCGAGCGGGCATGTCACCATCGACGGGCCGGTCCGCGGGGCCTTCCGGGCCCCCGGCTCCGGGAATCTCCGGGCGGTGTGACACGTTGAACCTGGCAGTGCTATGTCACGACCGTTTCATGTCACGCACGGCAGCAGCTCCGGCAGCGGCCGCCCGCGGACGCATTCGAATCGACGTAAGGATCCAATGACCTCCTCTTCTTCCCCTTCCCAGGACGCGCGGGACGCACAGGACGTGCAGGACTCGCCGAGCTTCACCGAGAGCCTTCGGGCCGATGCCCTGATGGAAGAGGACGTCGCCTGGAGCCACGAAATCGACGGGGACCGCGACGGCGACCAGTTCGAGCGGTCCGAGCGCGCGGCCCTGCGCCGCGTCGTCGGCCTCTCCACCGAACTAGAGGACGTCACCGAGGTCGAGTACCGACAGCTCCGCCTGGAGCGCGTCGTACTCGTCGGCGTCTGGACCTCCGGCACGGTGGACGACGCCGAGAACTCCCTCGCGGAGCTCGCGGCGCTCGCCGAGACGGCAGGTGCTCTCGTACTCGACGGCGTGATCCAGCGCCGCGACAAGCCCGACCCGGCCACCTTCATCGGTTCCGGCAAGGCGCGCGAACTGCGCGACATCGTCATGGAGAGCGGCGCGGACACCGTCGTGTGCGACGGCGAGCTCAGCCCCGGCCAGCTCATCGCCCTCGAAGACGTCGTCAAGGTGAAGGTGGTCGACCGGACCGCCCTCATCCTCGACATCTTCGCCCAGCACGCCAAGTCCCGAGAGGGCAAGGCGCAGGTCGCGCTCGCGCAGATGCAGTACATGCTGCCGCGGCTGCGCGGCTGGGGTGCGTCGCTGTCCCGGCAGATGGGTGGCGGCGGCGGTGGCGGCATGGCCACCCGAGGCCCCGGTGAGACCAAGATCGAGACCGACCGGCGACGGATCCGCGAGAAGATGGCGAAGATGCGCCGGGAGATCGCGGAGATGAAGACCGGCCGCGACATCAAGCGGCAGGAGCGGCGCCGCAACAAGGTGCCCTCGGTCGCCATCGCCGGATACACCAACGCGGGCAAGTCCTCGCTCCTCAACCGCCTCACGGGCGCGGGCGTCCTGGTGGAGAACGCGCTGTTCGCCACCCTCGACCCGACCGTGCGCCGGGCCGAGACCCCCTCCGGCCGGGTCTACACCCTGGCCGACACCGTCGGTTTCGTCCGGCACCTGCCCCACCACCTGGTCGAGGCGTTCCGCTCCACGATGGAGGAGGTCGGCGACTCCGACCTCATCCTGCACATCGTGGACGGCTCGCACCCGGCCCCGGAGGAGCAGCTGGCGGCGGTCCGCGAGGTCATCCGCGAGGTCGGCGCGGTCAACGTGCCCGAGATCGTGGTGATCAACAAGGCGGACGCGGCGGACCCGCTGGTCCTCCAGCGCCTGCTGCGCATCGAGCGGCACTCCATCGCCGTCTCCGCCCGGACCGGCATGGGCATCGAGGAACTCCTCGCGCTCATCGACACCGAGCTGCCGCGGCCGGAGGTCGAGGTGGAGGCGCTGGTGCCGTACACCCGCGGCTCGCTGATCGCCCGGGCACACGCCGAGGGCGAGGTGATCTCCGAGGAGCACACCCCGGAGGGCACCCTGCTCAAGGCCCGGGTGCACCAGGAACTGGCAGCGGACCTGGCGCCGTACGTGCCCGCGAAGCACTGACCGGCCCGACGCCGTGACATGAATGAGGGCCCCCGCCCGAGGCGGGGGCCCTCACCACGTGCGGCTACTTGAACTTGTTGCTCACCGCGGTGTACACGCCCTTGGCTTCAGGACCGAACCGCGGGCCAGCCAGCCAGCCGGCCTTCGCCGGGCCGATCGACGTGTTCGACACCAGCGCCGGCTTCCCGTCGGCGCCCGCGGCGACCCAGCCGCCACCCGAGGAACCGCCGGTCATCGTGCAGCCGATGCGGTACATCACCGGGGCGGCCGCGGTCAGCGACAGCCGGCCGGGCCGGTCCGTGCACTGGAACGCCCGCTGACCGTCGAAGGGGGCCGCCGCCGGGTAACCCGTCGCCGTGATGCTCGCGACCTTCTGCACCGCCGGAGCCGCGAACTCCACCGGGAGCGCCGAACCGACCGTCTCCTCCAGGGACTTGCCGGCGCCCTTCTCCGGCGTCACGTGCAGCACCGCGAAGTCGTACGGGGCACCCGCCCCGCCCGTCGGGCCGCCGGTCGCGATCCACTGGTCCGAGGTCTGCGCCCAGTCGCTCCACCACACGCCGTACGGAGCCACCTGGTCCCGCGGCGCGCCCTTGAGCTCCGCCGCGGCCTTGCCCGCGTTGTTGTAGGACGGGACGAAGGCGATGTTGCGGTACCAGCCGCCGGCCTTGCCGGCGTGCACGCAGTGGCCCGCCGTCCAGACCAGGTTGGACTTGCCGGGGTGGGCCGGGTCCTTGACGACGGTCGCCGAGCAGACCATCGAACCCTCGGGCCCGTCGAAGAAGACCTTGCCGGACACCGGCACGTTCGCGTGGTAGGGAGCGGCCGCCTGCTTCGCGGCCACCGGCACGGGGGTGGGGTCGGTGACGCCCTGGTCCTTGCCGGCGTCCGGATCGACGGCCGGGGGCTGCGGCGTCTTGTCGGCGTCACGCATCCGGTCCGGGTCCCAAAGGCCCTCGATGATCGGGTTGATGTAGTCGCCCGCCTCGCGGAGCCAGTCCTCCCGCTTCCAGTTCTTCCACGCACCCCCCTTCCACTTCTCCATGTCGATGCCGTGCTGCTTGAGCTTGTCCTTGATGTCGTCCGGGATCGTGATCCCGTCGGTGGCGCCGGACGGCAGGCTGGCCGCCACGGTCGGCTTGGCGTCGCCGCCGGCCTCACCGTCGCCGGGTCCGCAGGCCGCGGCGGTCAGCAGGAGCGCGGCCGCGCACAGGGTCGCGGTGACCGGTCGGTTCGGTCGCATGTCGTAAGTCCCCCTGGTGGTTCGAGGCGTTGAACGGGGTGCGGTGCGGCCGGCTCGCCGTTCGCACGCGCCGGGCACAGCACCCCACTATGCCGCTGCGGTTCAGGACGACACAGGCCGGGGCCGCGGTTCCGGCTCACCGCCCTCGGCTGTTCCCGTCGTCTCGTCCGTCGGCTTCACCGGCGCAAGGATCTTCCGCCCACCCGTGATCCGCCGCCGTCACCGTCGTTGGTACGTACGGGGGACAGGGGAGCAGCGTTCCTGTTCGAGACGCAATCCGGAAGAGAGATCCGGGCGGGAGGACCGACACTCGTGGCGTGGAGCGAGCCTTTGACCGAGCCGGCCGCAGCCGAGGCCGAGGCACAGACCGCGGCGGCGGCCGAAGGCACTGCCCGGCCGGTGCCCGTGCAGCAGGTGCCGGAAGCGGGGAACGGGATGCCGGTCGCCGCCGAAAGCATCCTGCGCAGGCAGGCGTTACGGGAGTCCGCCGCGCGGACGTACGCGCGCTCGCTGCCCATCGTCCCGGTACGCGCCCGGGGGCTGACGATCGAGGGGGCCGACGGGCGGCGCTACCTCGACTGCCTCTCCGGCGCGGGCACGCTCGCGTTGGGGCACAACCACCCGGTGGTGCTCGAAGCCGTCCGCGGAGTGCTCGACTCCGGGGCTCCGCTGCACGTGCTGGACCTGGCGACCCCGGTCAAGGACGCGTTCACCACCGAGCTGTTCGCGAACCTGCCGCCCGCGCTGGCGGCGGACGCCCGGATCCAGTTCTGCGGGCCCGCCGGGACGGACGCGGTCGAAGCCGCGCTCAAGCTGGTGCGTACGGCCACCGGGCGCTCGGGGCTGCTGGCCTTCACCGGCGCGTACCACGGTATGACGGCCGGGGCGCTGGAGGTCTCGGGCGGGGCGTGTGACGTACGGGTCACCCGGCTGCCGTTCCCGCAGGACCACCGTTGCCCGTTCGGGGTCGGCGGGGCCGAGGGGGAGCGGCTGTCGGCGCGGTGGACGGAGAGTCTGCTGGACGACCCCAAGGGCGGGGTGCCGGCGCCCGCCGCAATGATCGTCGAGCCGGTCCAGGGCGAGGGCGGGGTACACCCGGCGCCGGACGGATGGCTGCGCCGGATGCGGGAGATCACCACCGCCCGGGGCATCCCGCTGATCGCCGACGAGGTGCAGACGGGGGTGGGGCGCACCGGCGCCTTCTGGGGCGTCGACCACGCCGGGGTGGTGCCCGACGTGATGGTCCTGTCCAAGGCGATCGGGGGCAGCCTGCCGCTGGCCGTGATCGTGTACCGGGCGGAGCTGGACGTCTGGGCGCCCGGTGCCCACGCCGGCACCTTCCGGGGCAACCAGCTGGCCATGGCGGCGGGGACCGCGACCCTGGCCTACGTCCGGCGCAACGGACTCGCAGAGCGGGCCGCCGTGCTGGGGGAGCGGATGCTGACGGTGCTGCGGCAGCTCGCCGCCGACCAGCCGTGCGTCGGGGACGTCCGGGGCCGCGGCCTGATGCTCGGCATCGAGGTCGTCGACCCCGACACCGGGGCCGCCGCACCGGAACTCGCCGCGGCCGTCCGCCAGGAGTGCCTGGACCGGGGCCTGATCGTCGAACTCGGCGGCCGTCACTCCGGCGTCGTACGCCTGTTGCCTCCGCTGACGCTGACCGACGAGCAGGCCGGAGCCGTCCTCGACCGGTTGACCGACGCCGTCCCCGCCGCCCGCCGGCCCCGCTGACCCACCTAAGGACTCCCGATGCCCGACCCCACCCCCGCCCACGCCACGCCACCCCCGGACCCGGAGCCCGGCCCGGGACCCGCCTCTGCCCGGACGCCGGGTCCGGGTGCCGCCCGGGGACCCGGCGCCGCCCCGGTCCCCGGGGCGAGCGCGTCCGGGGACCAGGGCGCGAGCCCACCACCGGCACCCACCCCGAGCGCGGCCCCCACCGCCGGCACCACCCCGGGCATGTCATCGGGCTTCGGTGCTTCCCGGGACCCTGGTGCCGGTCCGGGCGCGAATGCGGCCGGGGTCTCGGGCGGTTGCCCGTCCTCGGCCCCCGGTCCGGCCCCCACCCCTGGCACTGCTCCGGCCCCCGGGCGGGCGCCGGGCACTCCACCGCGCGCAGCCACCCCGGGCGCTGGGCCCGTCCCCGGCACGGCCCCTGGGCAGACGCCGGGCACGCCGCTCGCGGGCGCGGGCGTGGGTGCGGGCGGGGGACAGGGCGGCAGCCCGGCACCGGGGGCCGCGCCGACTCCCGGACCCGCGCTGGGCAGGCCTTCGGAATCCGGCCGCGGCTCCGCCCCTGCCCAGGGCGCGGGTTTCGGGGGCGAGCCGACCGTGGGTGTTGCCCTCGGCCCCGTTCAGGCGCCCGATCAGGGACCTGGACACGAGCCGGGCACCGCCCCGGCCGAGGCGCCCCAGCCCGAAGGCGGTGCCACACCTGGTACCGCCGCCCATCCGGGCCCGCCCCCCGCCCCCGCCGGCACCCACGAGGCCCAGGCGGCAATGCTGCCGGGCGAGCGGCACCGGCCCGCCGCTCCCGCGGCGGTCGGCGTGCCCAGGCAGAAGCGGCCGACCCTCCGGCCCCGGCCGGCCGGCACCGGTCTCCTCGGCCCCGACCCGGCGGCCCTGCCCGACCTGCTGGACCACCCCGACCCCGGCATCGCCGCCGAGGCCGCGACGGTGGAGAACCTGCTGCGCTGCTGGGTCCGCGAAAGCGGTATCGGCCGCCCCGACGGGCCCGTCGGCACCCTGCTGCGCATCCCCCTCCCCGCATCCGGTGTGGCCCTGCTCGTCGCCGTCCGGCACTGGTCCCCGACCGGCTGGCACCGCTTCGCCCCCGCCCGCCTCGAAGGGGCCCCCGCCGACGCCCCCGCCCTGGACGCCGTCACCCTCGCCGCCCTCATCGCCCGCGAGGGCACCGGCCGCGCCGCCGACCTCGTCGGGCGGGTCGCCGACTCGGTCCGCCGCACCACCGAGTTCATCGCCGACCGGCGCCAACGCCCCACCGCGCCCGCCACCGTCGCCGCGGACCGCTTCCTCACCGCCGAACAGTCCCTCCTTCTCGGTCACCCCCTCCAGCCCGACCCCAAGAGCCGCGAGGGACTCTCGGAAGCCGACGTACGCCGCTACTCACCCGAACTCCACGGCTCCTTCCCCCTGCACTGGTTCGCGGTCGCCCCCTCCGTGCTCGCCACCGACTCCGCCTGGACCGAACGCGGCCGACCCGTCCGCGCCGCCCAGCTCCTCACCCGCCTCGCCCCCGGCCTGCCCCTGCCCGCCGGAACCACCCCCTTGCCCCTTCACCCGTGGCAGGCCCGCGACCTGCTCGACCGCCCCGCCGTCGCCGCCCTGCGCGACGCGGGACTCCTCACCGACCTGGGCCCGTACGGCGACCCCTGGTACCCCACCTCCTCCGTCCGCACCGTCCACCGCCCCGGCGCGCCCGCGATGCTCAAGCTGTCCCTCGGCCTGCGCATCACCAACTCCCGCCGCGAGAACCTCCGCAAGGAACTCCACCGCGGGGTCGAGGTGCACCGGCTGCTGCGCACCGGTCTCGCCGAACAGTGGCAGGCAGCCCACCCCGGCTTCGACATCGTCCGCGACCCCGCCTGGGTCGCCGTCGACGCCCTCGACGGCACGCCCGTCCAAGGACTCGACGCCCTGCTGCGCCACAACCCCTTCCGCTCGGGCGACGACGCCGTCTGCATCGCCGCACTCACCGCTCCCCGCCCCCGGCCCGGCCGGACGGCCATGAGCAGTCGGCTCGCCGAGACGGTCTCCCGGCTCGCCGCCTCCACCGGCCGCCCCACCCAGGCCGTCGCCGCAGAGTGGTTCCTGCGCTACCTCGACCACGTCGTCCTGCCGGTCCTCGGCCTCGACGCGCTGGCGGGCATCGCCCTCGAAGCCCACCAGCAGAACACCCTCGTGCTCCTCGACCCGGCCGGCTGGCCGGCCGGCGGCCGCTACCGCGACAACCAGGGCTACTACTTCCGCGACTCCCACCGCGCGGAACTGGAGTCCAGGCTGCCCGGCATCGGCACCACCAGCGACACCTTCGTCACCGACGCCGTCACCGACGAACGCTTCGCCTACTACCTCGGCATCAACAACGTCTTCGGTCTCATCGGAGCGTTCGGATCGCAGCGCCTCGCCGACGAACGCGTCCTGCTCGCCGCCTTCCGCAGATTCCTCGGCAAGGCGTCCGGCCTCGGCCCGCTCCCCGCGCTGCTGCTCGATTCGCCCACCCTGCGCTGCAAGGCGAACCTGCTCACCCGCCTGGGCGGCCTCGACGAACTCGTCGGCCCCGTCGACACGCAGTCCGTCTACGTCACCGTCACCAATCCCCTTCACGACTGAACGCCCGCACGACCGGAAGACCGACGCGCCCACCGACCCGGAGAAGAGCCCGATGCCCTCCACCCGCACCCCCATCGGTCCCACCCGCACGGCCGCGGCCACCGCCACGGTCATCGGGGCAACGGCCCAACCGCGGCTCAACACCCAGCGGTTGCCGTTGCTCGCCGAGTCAGACCTGCTCGACTCCCCGGCTGCCTGGAGCGCCGCCGCCACCCCGGTCGGGACCTTCCGCCTGGAACCCGTACGACCGCGCCGCGACCTGGAACTCCTGACCCGCTGGATGAACGACCCTGAGGTCGCCACCTTCTGGGAACTCGCCGGTCCCGCCACCGTCACGGCCGCCCACCTGCGCGAACAGCTCGACAGCGACGGCCGCAGCATCCCCTGCCTGGGCCTGCTCGACGGCACACCGATGAGCTACTGGGAGATCTACCGGGCCGACCTCGACCCGCTCGCCCGCCACTACCCGGCGCGCCCCCACGACACGGGTATCCACCTGCTGATCGGAGACGGCACGAACCGCGGCCGAGGCTTGGGCACCACACTGCTCCGCGCGGTCGCCGACCTGGTGTTCGACAACCGGCCACGCTGCACTCGCGTGATCGCCGAACCGGACATCCGTAACACCCCCTCCGTATCAGCCTTCCTGAACTCCGGTTTCCGCTGTTCCGCGGAAATCGACCTCCCCGAGAAGCGTGCCGCGCTGATGATCCGTGAGCGGGCGCTGCGCAATCTCCTCTGATTGCCGCCCCGCAGTCCTCGCACCGTCATCGCTCGACGCTTCCGCAATTGCAAAACTCCGCGCTGTGGACCGAAGTTCCCGCTACCCGAGGAGTCCCGTGTCGAATTTCCCCGCCGCCTCAGGCTCCACAGGCCCCCACGTCTCGGAGGCGGTGGCCTCCTCACCCCAGCACCCCTGCACTCCACCCGAGATCAACGGGGCGACCTGGGGTTCCGCCACCAGCCGGTTGCTCGCCAAGATGCTGGGGGAGTTCGCGTACGAGGAGATCATCACCCCCCTCCCGGCCCCCGCGGCCGCCGGTGACGCCTGGAGCCTCACCCTGGACGACGGCAGCAGCCTCGGCTTCCGTGCCCGCCGTCGCTCCTACGGCAGCTGGCACGTCGACGCCGGCACCATCACCCTCACCCCGCCGCCCCCCTCCACCCAGGACCCGACCGCCTTCGGGGACCCGTTCGAGTTCCTGATCCGCTCCCGCACGCTCCTCGGCCTCGACGGCGGGACCCTGGGCCACCTCGTCCGGGAACTCAGCGCCACCCTGTCCGCCGACGCCCACCTCGACCACCACGCGCTCACCGCCGACGTCCTCGCCGACCTCGACTACGCCGACCTCGAAGGCCACCAGACCGGCCACCCCTGGCTCGTGCTCAACAAGGGCCGTGTCGGGATGTCGGCCGCCGACACCGCCGCCTGGGCGCCCGAATCCCGCACCCGCCAGCGGCTGCCCTGGCTCGCCGCCCACACCTCCCTGGCCGAGTACCGCGGAACCGCCGGGATGGAAGACCCCGCGCGCCTGTACTCCGCCGAGCTCGACGCCGTCACCCGGGCCGCCTTCGACCAGGCCCTGCGCGACCGCGGCCTCGATCCCCGCGGCTACCTCTACCTCCCGCTGCACCCCTGGCAGTGGGACGAGATAGTGCTTCCGCTCTTCGTACCCGCCCTCGCCTCCGGCGCGCTCGTACCACTGCCCGCGGATCCCGACGTACGACTGCCGCAGCAGTCGATCCGCACCTTCCTCAACCTGACCCGCCCCGACCGGCACAGCGTCAAGCTGCCGCTCTCCGTCCTCAACACCATGGTCTGGCGCGGACTGCCCTGCGACCTGACCCTCGCCGCCCCCGCCGTCACCGCCTGGATCCACTCACTCCGTGACACGGACCCGTTCCTGCGCGACGAGTGCCGGGTCGTGCTCCTCGGCGAGGTGGCCTCCGTGACCGTCCGCCACCCCGTTTACGACCGGCTGCCCGAGGTCCCCTACCAGTACAAGGAACTGCTCGGCGCGATCTGGCGCGAGCCCCTGACCGGTCGCCTCGCTCCCGGCGAGCGGGCCCGGACCCTGGCCTCACTCCTGCACACCGACCCGCGCGGGCGGTCCTTCACGGCCGAGCTCGTCGCCCGCTCCGGACTGGCCCCGACCGTGTGGCTCCAGCGGCTCTTCGCCGCCCTGCTGCCGCCGCTGCTCCACTTCCTCTACCGGTACGGCACGGTCTTCTCCCCGCACGGCGAGAACTCCATCGTGATCTTCGACGAGAGCGACGTCCCCGTCCGGCTGGCGGTGAAGGACTTCGTGGACGACGTCAACATCAGCCGGGAGCCGCTGCCCGAGCACGACGCGATGCCCCCCGAGGTGCGCGCCGCACTCCTGTCGGAGCCGCCCGCCTACCTCACCCAGTTCATCCACTCCGGACTGTTCGTCGGCGTGTTCCGCTACCTGTCCGCGATCTGCGAAGACCGGATGGGAGTTCCCGAGACCGAGTTCTGGTCCCTCGTACGGGCGGAGATCCTCCGCCACCAGTCCCGCTTCCCCGAGCTCAAGGACCGCTACGAGCTGTTCGACCTGCTCACAGAGCGGATCGACCGGCTCTGCCTCAACCGGAACCGGCTCCACGAGGACGGCTACCGGGACCGTCCGGACCGCCCGCACGCGGTCACCCACGGGACCGTTCCGAACCCCCTGCACCGGCCGTGATCCGTCGGCGATGCGGCTCCTGTCGGTGCGGCCCCGTAGGGTTGGCAGTGCTATGACGAAGCCCTCCCTCCCCGACCTGCTGCATGCCGCCGTCTCCGCCGTCGGCGGCACGGAGCGGCCCGGCCAGGTGGCCATGGCCGAAGCCGTCGCCGAAGCGATCGACGAGAACTCCCACCGGCTGATCCAGGCCGGCACCGGCACCGGTAAATCCCTCGGTTACCTGGTGCCGGCCCTCGCCCACGGCGAACGGGTCGTCGTCGCCACCGCGACACTGGCCCTCCAGCGGCAGCTCGTCGAGCGCGACCTGCCCCGGACGGTGGAGGCGCTGCATCCGCAGCTCCGCCGCCGCCCGCAGTTCGCCATGCTCAAGGGCCGCTCCAACTACCTGTGCCTGCACCGCCTCCATGAGGGCGCGCCGCAGGACGAGGAGGAGGGCCTCTTCGACCAGTTCGAAGCGGCCGCCCCGACCAGCAAGCTGGGCCAGGACCTGCTGCGCCTTCGGGACTGGGCGGACGAGACCGAGACCGGCGACCGCGACGACCTGACGCCCGGTGTCTCCGACAAGGCCTGGGGGCAGATCTCGGTCTCCTCCCGTGAATGCCTGGGCGCGACGAAATGCGCCTACGGAGCCGAGTGCTTCGCCGAGGCCGCCCGCGAGCGGGCCAAGCTCGCGGACGTCGTCGTCACCAATCACGCCCTGCTCGCGATCGACGCGATCGAGGGCGCCCCCGTGCTGCCCCAGCACGAGGTGCTGATCGTGGACGAGGCCCACGAGCTGGTCTCCCGCGTCACCGGGGTCGCCACCGGGGAACTCACCCCCGGACAGGTCAACCGGGCCGTCAAGCGCGCCGCCAAGCTCGTCGACGAGAAGACCGCCGACGCCCTGCAGACCGCGTCGGAGTCCTTCGAACGGGTCATGGAACTGGCCCTGCCCGGCCGGCTGGAGCAGGTCCCCGAGGACCTGGGGTACGCGCTGATGTCCCTGCGGGACGCGGCGCGCAATGTGATCTCGACGATCGGTTCCACCCGCGACAAGTCCGTCCAGGACGAGGACGCCGTCCGCAAGCAGGCCCTGGCGGCGGTGGAGAGCGTCCACTCGGTGGCGGAGCGGATCGTGCTCGGCTCGGAGTACGACGTCGTCTGGTACGAACGCCACGACCGTTTCGGCGCCACCCTGCGCGTCGCTCCCCTCTCGGTCTCGGGCCTGCTGCGCGAGAAGCTGTTCGAAGACCGCTCGGTGGTCCTCACCTCCGCGACGCTCAAGCTCGGCGGCGACTTCAACGGCGTCGCCGGCTCGCTCGGCCTCTCACCGGAAGGCGTGGCCGGTGACGACGTCCCGGTCTGGAAGGGGCTGGACGTCGGCTCGCCGTTCGACTACCCCAAGCAGGGCATCCTCTACGTCGCCAAGCACCTGGCCACCCCGGGCCGCGAGGGGACCCGCGGCGACATGATGGACGAGCTCGCGGAGCTGATCGAGGCGGCCGGCGGCCGGACCCTCGGACTGTTCTCCTCGATGCGCGGTGCGAAGGCCGCCGCCGAGGAACTGCGCGGGCGGCTGGACCATCCGATCCTGCTCCAGGGAGAGGAGACGCTGGGCGAGCTGATCAAGGCGTTCGCGGCCGATCCGAAGACCTGTCTCTTCGGGACGCTGTCGCTGTGGCAGGGAGTCGACGTGCCCGGACCCAGCTGCCAGCTGGTGATCATGGACCGGATCCCGTTCCCCCGCCCCGACGACCCGCTGATGAGCGCCCGGCAGAAGTCGGTGGAGGAGCACGGCGGCAACGGCTTCATGGCGGTCGCGGCCACCCACGCCGCCCTGCTGATGGCCCAGGGCGCGGGCCGGCTCGTGCGGGCGACCGGTGACCGGGGTGTCGTCGCCGTTCTCGACCCGCGGCTGGCCACGGCTCGCTACGGGACCTTCCTGCGCGCCACGCTGCCCGACTTCTGGTACACCACCGACCGCAACCAGGTCCGCCGCTCGCTCGCCGCGATCGACGCCTCGGCCCAGGCGGACGGCAAGTAGCGCTGACGGCGCGAAGCACGTACGGCTGGACCCCCACAGCAGGGGCGTGAAGGCACAAAGCAGCTCCGGGACCGGCGCAGAGGTCCCGGAGCTGGATCGGGGCGACCGGCGTCAGACCCGGCGCAGCACGGCGACGACCTTGCCGAGGATGGTCGCCTCGTCGCCGGGGATCGGCTGGTACGCGGAGTTGTGCGGGAGCAGCCAGACGTGGCCGTCCTCGCGCTTGAACCGCTTGACGGTGGCCTCGCCGTCCAGCATCGCGGCGACGATGTCACCGTTCTCCGCGACCGGCTGACGGCGGACGGTGACCCAGTCGCCGTCGCAGATCGCCGCTTCGATCATCGAGTCGCCGACGACCTTGAGTACGAAGAGTTCGCCGTCCCCGACCAGCTGGCGGGGGAGCGGGAAAACGTCCTCCACCGACTCCTCGGCGAGGATCGGGCCGCCGGCCGCGATCCGGCCGACCAGGGGAACGTACGAGGCGGCGGGCTTGCCGGTGGTGTCCGTGGGCTGCGAGCTGGGCTGGTCCGAGCCGCGCACCTCGTAGGCGCGCGGGCGGTGCGGGTCGCGGCGCAGGAAACCCTTGCGTTCGAGGGCCATCAGTTGATGGGCGACCGACGACGTGCTCGACAGGCCGACCGCCTGGCCGATCTCCCGCATTGACGGCGGGTAGCCCCGGCGCTGAACCGAATCGCGGATGACTTCGATGACCCTCCGCTGCCGGTCCGTGAGTCCGGAGCTGTCGGCGCGGATGCCTGGAGGTCGCCCGGGCAGCGAGCGTGCGGGGCGCAGGGACTCCGCCTCCGGGTTCTGACGTGCGTCGTTCATGGCATGCACCGGCTCAAGTCGGCTCTGGGAGCGGTTCTGGGCAGTGATGGTGGCACTGTCTGCGGTCGTGGTCACGTCGGCCCCTCTCGAAAAGTTCTCCCTAGCTGGACAACGGTAGTTGCTTTCGAAAGGTTGCGCCAAACACACGTTCGAGTGAAATATCGCAGATCGTCTGCCTGGAGCACTTCAAGAGGTGTATGGACCGACAGTCTGACCGAACGCGGGTTCGGCCGTCCCCGTGCCGCCTACGGTACCCTTCCGGGTCGGATCGCCGTCGTGCGGGCCCGCGCCCAGTGTGGCACCGCCGGACCCCGTATCCGGCCACCGGACAGCGCGACACGCGGCGGGCCGTAAATCCACCACAACCCAAGATCTAGTGGTTGGATGAGCGCTGCCACCCAGAAGTTGTGGTCCCGGGTCCGCTGAGGGTCCAGGCATCGCATATGCTGGTGGCTGCTTCACGAGCCCCCGGCAGAGCCTCGTTCCTGCCGTTCAGGGGCGTCGTGAGGTGATCAGTCGTGCCGAAGAGGGAGGGTGAGGGAACCATGCACTGCCCCTTCTGCAGGCACCCCGACAGCCGGGTCGTCGACAGCCGCACCACCGACGACGGCACGTCGATCCGTCGGCGCCGTCAGTGCCCCGACTGCTCCCGTCGCTTCACGACGGTGGAGACGGCCTCGCTGATGGTGATCAAGCGCAGCGGGGTGACCGAACCCTTCAGCCGCTCCAAGGTCATCTCTGGCGTCCGCAAGGCCTGCCAGGGGCGGCCGGTCACCGAGGACGCCCTCGCCAAGCTCGGCCAGCGGGTCGAGGAGGCGCTGCGCGCCACCGGGAGCGCCGAGCTGACCACCCACGACGTGGGCCTGGCCATACTCGGCCCCTTGCAGGAACTCGACCTGGTCGCGTACCTGCGGTTCGCATCCGTGTACAAAGCGTTCGACACCCTTGAAGACTTCGAGACCGCCATCGCGGAACTCCGCGAACGGCGGCCTCACCCCCATGAGTGCGAGCCGGGGGGGACCCCCGCGGTCGTCCCCGTGCCCGCCTCCGCCGCCGACTGACCGGACGGGCCGCTGCGCGGCCCGGGCCCGGTCGGCCAGGCGAGATTCGAAGATTCGTAGATACAGACACATGGCACCGTGCTGCGGAATATCGCTGGCACTTCAGGGCGTTTTTGCCCGCATATGGGAGGCGGCATGACAGAGACGGCGAGCGGCTCGGCACGAGGTTCCCGCGCCAAGGGAACCAAGACTGCCAAGAGCGGCCTGCGGATCGAGCGCATCCACACCACCCCGGGCGTGCACCCGTACGACGAGGTGAGCTGGGAGCGCCGTGACGTCGTCATGACCAACTGGCGCGACGGCTCGGTCAACTTCGAGCAGCGTGGCGTCGAGTTCCCCGACTTCTGGTCGGTGAACGCGGTCAACATCGTCACGAGCAAGTACTTCCGCGGCGCGGTCGGCACCCCGCAGCGCGAGACCGGCCTGAAGCAGCTCATCGACCGGATCGTGAAGACCTACACGAAGGCCGGCGAGGACTACGACTACTTCGCTTCGCCCGCGGATGCCGAGATCTTCGAGCACGAGCTGACGTACGCCCTCCTGCACCAGATCTTCAGCTTCAACTCCCCGGTGTGGTTCAACGTCGGAACGCCCCAGCCGCAGCAGGTCTCCGCCTGCTTCATCCTGGCCGTCGACGACTCCATGGAGTCGATCCTCGACTGGTACAAGGAAGAGGGAATGATCTTCAAGGGCGGCTCCGGCGCCGGCCTGAACCTCTCCCGCATCCGCTCCTCCAAGGAGCTCCTCTCCTCCGGCGGCAACGCCTCCGGCCCGGTCTCCTTCATGCGCGGCGCCGACGCGTCCGCAGGAACGATCAAGTCGGGCGGCGCCACCCGCCGCGCGGCCAAGATGGTCGTCCTGGACGTGGACCACCCGGACGTCGAGGACTTCATCGCCACCAAGGTGAAGGAAGAGGAGAAGATCCGCGCCCTGCGTGACGCGGGCTTCGACATGGACCTGGGCGGCGACGACATCACGTCCGTCCAGTACCAGAACGCCAACAACTCCGTCCGCGTGAACGACGAGTTCATGACGGCCGTCGAGAACGGCACCGAGTTCGGCCTGCGCGCCCGCATGACCGGCGAGGTCATCGAGAAGGTCGACGCCAAGGCGCTCTTCCGCAAGCTCGCCGAGGCCGCGTGGGCCTGCGCCGACCCGGGCATCCAGTACGACGGTGTGATCAACAACTGGCACACCTGCCCCGAGTCCGGCCGCATCACCGCGTCCAACCCGTGCAGCGAGTACATGCACCTGGACAACACGTCCTGCAACCTCGCGTCGCTGAACCTCATGAAGTTCCTCAACGACGACGGCAAGGGCAACCAGTCCTTCGACGCCGAGCGCTTCTCGAAGGTCGTCGAGCTGGTCATCACCGCGATGGACATCTCCATCTGCTTCGCGGACTTCCCCACGCAGAAGATCGGCGAGAACACCCGCGCCTTCCGTCAGCTCGGCATCGGCTACGCCAACCTCGGCGCCCTGCTGATGGCCACCGGTCACGCCTACGACTCGGACGGCGGCCGCACGCTCGCCGCCTCGATCACCTCGCTGATGACCGGTACGGCGTACCGGCGCTCCGCCGAGCTGGCCGCCATCGTCGGTCCCTACGACGGTTACGCCCGCAACGCCGAGTCGCACAAGCGCGTCATGAAACAGCACGCCGACGCGAACGCCGTCGCGCCGCGCACCGAGGACCTGGACAACGCGATCTGGGCCGCGGCCACCGAGGCCTGGCAGGACGTCCTGCGCCTCGGCGAGAAGAACGGCTTCCGCAACTCCCAGGCCTCCGTCCTCGCCCCGACCGGCACCATCGGTCTGGCGATGTCCTGCGACACCACCGGTGTCGAGCCGGACCTGGCCCTGGTCAAGTTCAAGAAGCTCGTCGGCGGCGGCTCGATGCAGATCGTCAACGGCACCGTCCCGCAGGCCCTGCGCCGCCTGGGCTACCAGGAGGAGCAGATCGAGGCGATCGTCTCCCACATCGCCGAGCACGGCGTGGTCGTCGACGCCCCGGGTCTCAAGACCGAGCACTACTCGATCTTCGACTGCGCCATGGGCGAGCGTTCCATTTCCCCGATGGGCCACGTGCGCATGATGGCCGCGATCCAGCCGTGGATCTCCGGCGCGATCTCGAAGACGGTCAACATGCCGGAGACGGCGACCGTCGAGGAGATCGAGGAGATCTACTTCGAGGCGTGGAAGATGGGCGTCAAGGCGCTCGCGATCTACCGCGACAACTGCAAGGTCGGCCAGCCCCTCTCCGCGAAGAAGAAGGAAGAGGAGAAGGAGGAGGTCACCGCCAAGGCGGAGGACACCATCCGCGCCGCGGTCGAGAAGGTCATCGAGTACCGCCCGGTCCGCAAGCGCCTGCCGAAGGGCCGGCCGGGGATCACCACCTCCTTCACGGTCGGTGGCGCCGAGGGCTACATGACCGCGAACTCCTACCCGGACGACGGCCTGGGCGAGGTCTTCCTGAAGATGTCCAAGCAGGGTTCCACCCTCGCGGGCATGATGGACGCCTTCTCGATCGCCGTCTCCGTCGGCCTCCAGTACGGCGTGCCGCTGGAGACCTACGTCTCGAAGTTCACCAACATGCGCTTCGAGCCGGCCGGTATGACGGACGACCCGGACGTGCGGATGGCGCAGTCGATCGTCGACTACATCTTCCGCCGCCTGGCGCTGGACTTCCTGCCGTTCGAGACCCGCTCGGCGCTCGGCATCCACACCGCGGAGGAGCGTCAGCGCCACCTCGACACCGGCTCGTACGAGCCGCTGGAAGAGGAGGAGCTGGACACGGAGTCGCTGGCCCAGTCGGCCCCGCTCACGGCGGTCAGGTCGGAGCCGAAGCCGGCCGTCGCAGCGCCGGTCCAGGTCCCGGCCCCGAAGACGGCGCACTCCAGCGCCGAACTCGTCGAGATGCAGCTCGGCGTCTCCGCCGACGCCCCGCTCTGCTTCTCCTGCGGTACGAAGATGCAGCGCGCCGGCTCCTGCTACATCTGCGAGGGCTGCGGCTCGACCAGCGGTTGCAGCTGATCACGGGCTGACGGCTGACGGCTGACGGCTGCTGCTGAGCAGCCGAGGAGCGGGGACCGGCGGCGAGCCGGTCCCCGCTTTCGCGTACCCCGCCCCGGGGCGGTCCGGGGCGGGGCGGAAGGGGCTGGCGTGGCCGGGCGGCCACGACGATCATGGTGGCGGGGGGCGGGGCGACCGCCGCGGCCCCGAACTTCACGCTGGGGGAGTGGGAGAGCCATGTGGAGCGGGGATGAGCTGGACCTCGACGCGTATCTGGCCCGGATCGGCATCCGTGCGGGCGGCGAAGGGGGAGGCCAGGGGCGGGAACTACGGCCCGACCTGGAGACGTTGTACGCAGTGCACCGGGCCCACACCGCCACCATTCCCTTCGAGAGCCTGGACGTCACGCTCGGCCACCCCGTCGCGCTGGACGTCAAGACACTGCAGGACAAGCTCGTGCACCGCCGCCGCGGCGGCTACTGCTACGAGCAGAACTCGCTGCTGGCCGCCGCCCTCCAGCGGATCGGCTTCGAGGTCTCGGGGCGCGGCGCCCGCAACCGGGCCCGCGGAGACAGCCTGCTGCCGGTGACGCACGCCGTCCTCGTCGTCACCGTGGAGGGTGAACCCTGGCTGTGCGACGCGGGGTTCGGGTACCCGGGCCCGTTCGAGCCCGTCCCGCTCGGACGGCCCGGCGCCGAGGTGCGGCAGGGGGAGTCCACGTACGCCGTGTACCAGGAGGAGGGGGACGTCCTCGTCCTGCGCCGGTTGCAGGAGGGGGCCTGGCGCGACCTCTACGCCTTCACTCCGCAGCCGTACCACCCGGTCGACTACGTGGTGCTGAACCACTACAGCTCCTCACACCCGCGCTCCGCCTTCCTCGGCAAGGTCATAGTCCAACGGCCCGGCGCGGACGTGCGGGTGGCCCTGCTGGGGCGCGAGCTCACGCACTGGTACCCCGACGGGCGGGTGGTGCGGCGCACCATGGCTGCGGAAGAGCTGATCCCCCTGCTCGACCGGGAGTTCGGCCTTCGGCTGTCCGAGCGGGACGCGGCTGATCTGGTGCGGATCTTCCGCGCCGGGGACTGACCCGGGCCGCGCCGGGCCCGTACGATGGCGCGGTGCTGGTCAAGTGGATTCGCTGCACGGTGACGGACCGACGCGGGTTCGAGCGCGGGCAGCGCAAATGGGCGGGGCTGCCGGGCGAGCCCGGATTCCGGGGGCAGGGCGGCGGATGGAGCCGGGGCCGGCAGGGGGTGGCGCACGTCTTCGCGTTCTGGGAGAGCCGTTCCTTCTACGACTCCTTCATGGCGCGCTCGCACGACCGGCTGGCCGCCTCCCAGAACGGCACCTTCACCGATGCCCGGGTCACGCTCTTCGACTACCGCTTCGATGTGAAGACCGGTTTCGAGCCGCGTTTCTCCGACGCCGACGTGGTGCGGGTCGCCCATACCCGGGTGCGGGAGGGGCGCGTCGAGCACTTCGCCCTGATGCAGGAGAAGGTCTGGAACCCGGCCATGGCCGGGTCGCCCGGCATGATCCGCGGCCTCTTCGGCGAAGCCCCGGGGCGGGAGTTCCTGGTGCTGTCCATGTGGCGGGCGGCCGCCGAGCACGGCAAGTACCGGCAGGAGCGGGTCGAGCGGCTGTCGCTGCGCGCCCAGACCGAGGCGGACGTGGAGGCGCTCACGGGAGACGTCGTCGACCTCGAACCCACCTGGACGGTATGACCGTAAGACGAACAGCTGCCTGAACGGCGTGCCCGTTCGAAACCCGCGCCGTTGGCCGAATAGGGTCGTGGAATGGTACGACCACGGCGCATCGTCCTCGTCCGGCACGGGGAATCCCAGGGCAATGCCGATGACACGGTGTACGAGCGGGAGCCCGACCACGCCCTGCGGCTGACGCCCGCCGGGCGCGAGCAGGCCCGGCAGGCCGGCGCCCGGCTGCGCGAACTGTTCGGGGACGAGCGCATCAGCGCCTACGTCTCCCCCTACCGCCGCACCCTGCAGACCTTCCGCGAGCTGCGGCTGGACCCCACACGGGTCCGCATGCGCGAGGAACCGCGGCTGCGCGAGCAGGACTGGGGGAACTGGCAGGACAACGACGACGTACGCCTGCAGAAGGCGTACCGGGACGCCTACGGGCACTTCTTCTACCGTTTCGCCCAGGGTGAGTCGGGCGCCGACGTGTACGACCGGGTCGGTTCCTTCCTGGAGAGCCTGTACCGCAGTTTCGAGGCCCCCGACCACCCGGAGAACGTGCTCCTCGTGACGCACGGACTGACGATGCGGCTGTTCTGCATGCGCTGGTTCCACTGGTCGGTGGCCGAGTTCGAGGCCCTGTCCAACCCGGGGAACGGCGAATACCGGACACTCCTGCTGGGGCCGGACGGCCGCTACCGGCTGGACCGCCCGTTTGAGCGCTGGACCACACCTGAGCCTTACGACCTGGACGACTAAAGTGACGCGCAATGACCGCTGACTCCGCTCCCGAGAGGCGCTACGCACGCGCCATGTCCAGCCTTCGCGGGCTGGCCCTGGGGGACGCGCTGGGCTCCCAGTACTTCGTCCCCGTGAACTACCCGCTGCTCAAGCGGCGCGAGCTGCCCGTGGGCAGCGAGACCTGGCAGTGGACCGATGACACCGAGATGGCCTGCTCGGTGCTGGCCGTCCTCGCCGAGCACGGCCGGATGGACCAGGACGCGCTGGCCGGGTCGTTCGCCCGCCACCACGACTTCGACCGCGGCTACGGGCCCGCCGTCAACCGGATGCTGCGTCTGATCCGTGAGGGTGCGGACTGGCGCACCCTGGCGGCCGAGCTGTTCAACGGGCAGGGCTCGTGGGGCAACGGCGCCGCCATGCGCATCGCACCGCTCGGCGCCTGGTACGCGGACGATCCCGAGCAGGCCACGCACCAGGCCGAGATCTCCGCGTACACCACCCACCAGCACCGCGAGGCGGTGTGCGGGGCGATGGCCGTCGCCGCGGCGGCCGCGTTCGCGGCGGCCGCCGCGGGGCCGCCCAAGGCGGCCGACCTGCTGGACGGGGTCATCGCGCTGGTCCCGCGCAGCGCGGTGGGCGCTGGGCTGCGGCGGGCGCGGGACATGCTGGACTACGGCGACGCCACCACGGTCGCGGCGGTCCTGGGCTGCGGCCGGCGCACCAGTGCCCATGACACGGTGCCGTTCGCCCTGTGGTCGGCGGCGCGCTCGCTGGACGACTACGAGCGGGCGTTCTGGACCACCGCCCAGGTGGGCGGGGACGTGGACACGACGTGTGCGATCGTCGGCGGGGTGCTGGGCGCGCGTGGTGACGCGGTGCTGCCGCAGGCCTGGCTGGCGCGGACCGAGGCCCTGCCGGCGTGGCTGCCGGAGGCGCCGCGCTGAGGAACCGGGCGGCTCGGGCCCGCGGCCGCCGGGTGGCTCCGTAGCGCCCACGCGTACGCGGCCCGGGCGCCGGATGGCTCCGGGCGCCCGGGCCGCGTACGGCCTGACCGGCTCAGGCCGCCGGACCGGCCTCGGCGGCGGCCCCGTTGAGGGCCTCCAGGTCGCTCTTGCGTACCCGGATCACCAGCAGGGCGGTGGCGAGGGCGAGCCCCGCCATCGCCACGGCGGCCAGGAACGCGGTGGAGATGCCCTGGGTCAGGACGAGGTCGCCCCACGGGTCGGGCAGCCGGCCGGTCGCCTTGAAGGCGGCCAGCTGACCGGGGTCCGCCTGCGTCATGAAGGCCGGGAGCTGCTTGGCGGCCTCGTCCCGGCTGGCGGTGCCGAAGACGGTGACCAGGATCGACAGGCCCAGCGAGCCGCCGACCTGCTGGCTCGCGTTGAGCAGCCCCGAGGCGGCGCCCGCCTCGCGCGGAGCCACCCCGGATACGGCGGTGAGGGTGAGGGTCACGAAGTTCAGGCCCATGCCGAAGCCGAACAGCACCATCGGTCCGAGCACCCCGGAGACGTACGAGCTGTCGGTGTCGATGAAGCTCAGCCAGGCCAGGCCCGAACCGGTGAGCGCCGACCCGGCGACCATGAACGGCTTGGGTCCGAAGCGGGGCAGGAACCGCTGTGAGAGCCCGGCGGCGGTGACGATCGCGACGGTCACGGGCAGGAAGCCGAGACCGGACTGGATCGGTGAGAAGCCGAGCACGTTCTGCACGAACTGGACGATGAAGAAGAACATGCCGAACATCGCCGCGGCGAGGCCGAGCATGATCACGTACGTGCCGGCGCGGTTGCGGTCGGCGAACATGCGCAGCGGGATGATGGGTTCCCGCGCCCGGGACTCGATGACGACGAACAGCGCGAGCAGCACCACCGCGGCGGCGAAGGAGCCGATGGTGAGCGAGTCGCGCCACCCGTCCTCGGACGCGCGGATGAACCCGTAGACCAGCGAGGCCATGCCGCCGGTGGAGGTGAGCGCCCCGGCGATGTCGAACCGGCCCGGGTGGCGTTCGGACTCGCTGATGAACAGCGGGGCGAGGACGGCGATCAGGACTCCGATCGGCACGTTGACGAAGAGGACCCAGCGCCAGTCGAGCCATTCCGTCAGCATGCCGCCGGCCAGCAGGCCGATCGCGCCGCCGCCGGCCGAGACGGCCGCGAACACGCCGAACGCCCGGTTGCGCTCCGGACCTTCGGCAAAAGTCGTGGTGATCAGGGCCAGCGAGGTGGGTGAGGCGATGGCGCCGCCGACTCCCTGGAGGGCGCGGGCGGCCAGGAGCTGCCAGGGCTCCTGGGCGAATCCGCCGAGGAGGGAGGCGAGGGTGAAGAGCAGGATTCCGGTCATGAAGACCCGGCGCCGGCCGAGGATGTCGCCGGCCCGGCCACCGAGCAGGAGCAGACCGCCGAAGGTGAGGGTGTAGGCGCTGAGCACCCAGGACAGATCGGTGGTGGAGAACGCGAGCGCGGTCTGGATGTGCGGGAGCGCGATGTTCACGATCGTCGCGTCGAGCACGACCATCAGCTGGCAGGCGGCGATCACCGCGAGTGCCACGCCGGGACGGCCGGGATGGCGCGCGGCCCCGGGTATCCGGGGTTTTTCGAGTTGAACGCTTGTCACTGAGGATCCCCCCGAAGTGAAATAGTGAACGCATCCGTTCACTGGCGACCCACGGTAGGAGCTACATTTAGTGAACGCAAGCGTTCACTAAGGCTGAAAATACGTGCGATGCGCGCGCGGGCCGGTCGGAGGTATGGAGCATGACGGGTTCCCGCTGGTCGGAGGTGCCGCCGGGGCGCAGAAGGGGCCCGGAACTCGAACGGGCCATCCTGGACGCGGCCCTGGAGCAGCTGAGCACCGTCGGCTGGAACGCGCTCACGATGGAAGGCGTCGCCGCCGCCGCACGGACCGGGAAGGCGGCGCTCTACCGGCGCTGGCCGTCCAAGGCCGCGCTCGTGGCCGAGGTGCTGAGGGCTGGACTGCCGCCGATGGAAGGGATTCCGGACACCGGGTCGATCCGTGACGACCTCTACGGGCTGTGCGCGTGGATGTGTGACGTGATGCGGTCGCGCGCCGGTGTGGCGCTGCGTGCGGTGCTTCACGAATGCGACCACGACCACGCGGACCAGTTCCGCGTTGTGATCCGGAGCGGACTGCACGAACCGGCGCAGGCGTTGATCCAGACGCTTGTGCAGCGGGGGATCGAGCGGGGAGAAGTCCGATCGGACGCGAACATTCCGCTCATTGTCGACGTGATTCCCGCAATGCTGATGTATCGAGCGAAGATGTACGGAAGCGAATGGGGCGACCGGGACATCGCCCAGCTGATCGACCAGGTGATGGTGCCGATGCTCCGGGTGTGAGGCCGCGGGGGACTTCGGCCCCGCCCCCGGCCCGGGGCGGGGTGTGCATGCGGCGCGGGGCGGCGTACCCTTGCTGGCGCCATGCCGTACGAAGCACCCACCCACACCGTCGAGCGCTCCCTCCGTGCAACCACCGGCGCCAAGGTCATCGCCGGGGTCGACGAGGTCGGACGAGGGGCCTGGGCCGGTCCGGTCACCGTGTGCGCGGCGATCACCGGTCTGCGCCGGCCGCCCGCGGGACTCACCGACTCCAAACTGCTGACCCCCAAGCGCCGGGACGCGATGCTCGACATCCTGGAGGGCTGGGTCACCGCCCACGGTCTGGGGCACGCCTCGCCGGAGGAGATCGACGAGCTGGGCATGACCGCCGCGCTGCGACTCGCGGCGGTGCGGGCCCTGGAGGCCCTGCCAGTGCGGCCCGACGCGGTGATACTCGACGGCAAGCACGACTATCTCGGCCCGCCCTGGCGGGTCCGTACGGTGATCAAGGGCGACCAGTCCTGTGTCGCGGTCGCCGCGGCCTCCGTGATCGCCAAGGTCCGGCGCGACCGGATGATGGCCGAACTCGGCGAACAGGTCCGCGCGGTCAAGGACTTCGCGTTCGCCGCCAACGCCGGCTACCCCTCGCCCGTGCACCGGGCGGCCCTGGAGGAGCTGGGACCCACCCCGTACCACCGGCTCTCGTGGTCGTACCTTGACGCGCTGCCCCAGTGGCGGCACCTCAAGAAGGTGCGCCGCAGCGAGGAATCGGCGGAGCTGGAAAACGGAGGCCAACTCGGCTTCGATTTCTGATCGCGTCCACGTGCCATCCGCCGGTACGTTTCGTACCGGTGTTTGATAGATGTCAACTCATGCCTCTCACCCCGAGGAGCCTCAGATTCACGAGAGTGCCCAGGGTCCCCGCGTCACGCCGGCCGCGAGCCGCACCGCGCAGACCCCCCGTCCCGTACCTGGTCCGCGTCCCGCCGCCGTACCGCGGCCCGGCCGCCCCGGGCCCACCCCCGCGGCGGCGAGCCGCGCGGGAGGCGCCGCCCCCAGGCCCGCTCCGCCCGCGCAGCGTACGGCGCAGGCCACCACCGGGCCCGTTCCCGCAGCCCCCACCGCACCGTCCGTCTCGGCGGCGGTGCCCCAGGTCCAGCTGATCCCGGCCTCCGCCGAGGGCGCGCTGGACGCGGCCGAAGAGGCCGTCGACCTGCTGCTCGACACCGGGCGCGCGCCCGGCGACATCCTGGTGCTCACCACCGGCGACCCGCACCCGTGGGCCGCGCACGAACTGTCCTTCGGTGAGGCCGCGTACTGGGCCCAGCACGATGCCCGGGACGACGTGTTCTACGCGGACGCGGCGCAGGCCGGGCGCGCCGCGGGCCGTCCCGTCGTGGTCTTCGCGGCCAATGGCGGTCAGGCCGGCGCGGTGGCCGGTGCGCTTCCGGTCGCGCTCGCCCGGGCCGGTGCGCTGCTGATCGTGTGCGGCGACGCGCAGCAGATCAACTCCGTGCTCGGCGCCGGCGTCTGACGGCCCGTACTCCGGTACGGGCGGGGAGAGCGGGGCGGGCCGGGCGTCGGCCCCGCTGTAGCCCCGCGCCCTGAGCGCGCCGCCGGCTCCGGCTCGGCGGAGCTGGCCGGTGCCGCGCCCGGGAGTTCGGCTTCAGCGCGCGGCGGTGTGCCGCAGGGCTTCGGCTGCGCCCCCACCGGTGCGCAGGGGCGTCTGGGCCGGTTCGGCCGAGATGGCGCCGAGGAACTCCGGGCGGGAGTCCGAGCTGGGGCTGCGGCCGCCGCGGCCCTCGCCGAGCACCTGCCAGCCCCCACGGGTCAGCGTGATGTACGCGCCGCAGCGCAGCCCGTGCAGGGTGCACGCGTCGCGCAGCCCCCACATCCAGGCGCCGTCCTCCTCGGTCCACCGCTCGTCGCCCTCACGGCAGTACAGCAGCACCGCCGTGCGCACGGGGGTCCGGCGCCGCAGGTCGTGCGGCAGGACGCGGCGCAGCCGGGACAGCAGGGCGTTGCGGTACTCCCAGCCGTCGGCCGACACCGACCGCTGCACGAACGAGGCGCTCGCCACCAGCCGTTCCTCCGGGTCGAGCACGGCGATCACCGCCGTGGACGGCACCGGGTGGTGCCGGGAGTGCAGCCCGCTGACGACCTCGCGCGGATTGCTCAGCAGGGGCACCCCTGACGCCGACCACTCGGCGGGTTCCAGCAGTCTGCCGTGCCGGCTGGCGCCGCCGGTGGCCGTGGTCAGGGACGTGGTCGAGGGCGGGGCGAATCCGATGGTCACGGTCCTCCCTTCGGGTACACGCCCGCGGACGGGCACGGCTGGGATGTGGGCGCGCCGCGGCACGGCCGTGGAGACTGCCGACGAGCCGAGCGGGAGCTCTCCGATTCTCGCGTGGTGCGCGAGCGTGGGGCAATGAGCATTTGCGGCCGCCGACCGGAATTCGCCGGTATGCCGTTCATATCCTTGCCCCGGCACGCCGTGTCCGACGCATTCCTCATGGCTGGAGGGCCAGCACCAGGGGGAACACCTCCTTCGCTCCCGCCCGCCGCAGCAGCCGGGCGGCCACGGCAAGTGTCCAGCCGCTCTCGGCGCGGTCGTCCACGAGGAGCACGGGTCCCCCCACCTGCGCCAGCATCGCAGCCAGGGCAGGAGACACGGTCAAGGCGAGATGGAGTCCCCGGACGCGCTGGGCGCTGTTGGAGGAGGGAAGGCCGAACTCCGGGGCCTCGTCCGTGTAGGAGAGCGCTCCGAGCAGCGGCATGCGCCCGACCTCGGCGATCCGCGCGGCCAGTGACCCGACGAGCTGCGGACGGCTGCGCGAGGGCAACGCGACGACGCCCACCGGGCGGGCGGGAGCGTCCGCGGCTCCCGAAGCCCAACCGCCCGGTCCTCGGGCCCAGTCGGCGAGCACCGCGACCACGGCTTGCGCGACATCGTCCGGAACCGGCTGGTCGGGTGCCTGTCGCGCCAGCATGGGGCGCAGCCGGTTGCCCCAGCCGATGTCGGAGAGCCGGCCGAGCGCACGGCCGGTGGAGGCCTGTTCCCCGGCCGGGATACGGCCCTTGAGGTCCACGCCCACGGCCGCGAGGCCGGTCGGCCACATCTTCCGGGGCTCCAGTTCCACACCGGGGCGGCCCAGTTCACCCCGGGCGGTTTCCAGGGCGGTGCCGGAGACCTCGGCCGTGAAGCGGGCTTCCGCGCAGTTGTCGCAGCGGCCACAGGGCGCCGCTTCCTCGTCGTCCAACTGGCGGCGCAAGAACTCCATCCGGCATCCCGTCGTCGACGCGTAGTCACGCATCGCCTGCTGTTCGGCAGCCCGCTGCCGGGCCACCCACGCATAGCGTTCGGCGTCGTAGGCCCATGGTTCGCCCGTCGACGTCCAGCCGCCCTTGACCCGGTGTACGGCGCCGTCCACATCCAGCACCTTGAGCATCGTCTCCAGGCGGGTGCGCCGCAGGTCGACCAGTGGTTCCAGCGCCGGGAGCGACAACGGCCGCCCCGCCTGGGCGAGTACGTCCAGGGTGCGGCGCACCTGCTCCTCGGGCGGGAAGGCCACCGAGGCGAAGTACTGCCAGATGGCCTCGTCCTCACGGCCCGGCAGCAGCAGCACTTCGGCATGCTCCACGCCACGGCCGGCGCGGCCGACCTGCTGGTAGTAGGCGATGGGGGAGGAGGGCGAGCCCAGGTGCACCACGAAACCCAGGTCGGGCTTGTCGAAGCCCATCCCCAGGGCGGAAGTCGCGACGAGGGCCTTGACACGGTTGGCCTGGAGATCGTTCTCGGCCTGCTCGCGGTCGGCGTTCTCGGTCTTGCCCGTGTACGAGGAGACCGTGTGCCCCCGGTGGCGCAGGTAGGCCGTGACCTCCTCGGCGGCGGCCACGGTCAGCGTGTAGATGATCCCGGAACCGGGGAGCTCGCCGAGGTGGTCGGCGAGCCAGGCCAGCCGGTGCGCCGCGTCGGGAAGGGCGAGTACCGACAGGCTCAGGCTCTCCCGGTCCAGCGGGCCGCGCAGCACCAGGGCGTCGGTGCCGGCGCCGGTCCCCAACTGCTCGGCGACATCGGCGGTCACCCGGGCGTTCGCCGTGGCGGTGGTGGCCAGCACGGGTACGCCGGGCGGGAGGTCGGCCAGCATGGTGCGCAGCCGCCGGTAGTCGGGGCGGAAGTCGTGCCCCCAGTCGGAGATGCAGTGCGCCTCGTCCACCACGAGGAGGCCCGTGGCGGCGGACAGCTTGGGAAGGACCTGATCCCGGAAGTCCGGGTTGTTGAGCCGCTCCGGGCTGACCAGGAGGACGTCCACCTCGCCCGCCGCGACCTCGGCCTGGATTCCTTCCCATTCCTCGGGGTTGGCGGAGTTGATGGTGCGGGCGTGGATGCCCGCCCGGGCGGCGGCCTCGACCTGATTGCGCATCAGGGCGAGCAGCGGGGAGACGATCACCGTCGGGCCCGCTCCGCTCGCGCGGAGCAGCGAGGTGGCCACGAAGTAGACCGCGGACTTGCCCCAGCCGGTGCGCTGCACCACCAGCGCCCGCCGCTTGTGCGCGACGAGGGCCTCGATCGCCCGCCACTGGTCCTCGCGCAGCCGCGCGGTGCCCGTGGCATCGCCCACCAGGCGGGCGAGTACGGAATCGGCCGAGGATCTCAGGTCTGCGTTCATGCCCCCATGCAACCCGATGCCTCCGACATCGCGCCAATGCCGCTCTGCGCCTGTGGATGTTGAAACCCGGACGGGTCTTGGAGTTATCCACAGGGCTTTCGGGAAATGAGTCAGGCGCGGGACCGTCGACGCATGACGAAGAACCACGAATCACCCAGTCCGGCCGGACGGCGGCCCACCACCCCGTCCGGATCGACCACGGCAACCCAGATCACCCTGCGCAGCCCGGCCGAGCTGGCCGATGCCCTGCCCTACATGCTCGGCTTCCACCCGACGGACTCGCTGGTCCTGGTCGCCGTACACGGCGAAGGCGGTCGCTTCGGCGGCCGGCTCCGGGTCGGCATCCCCGCGGCGCCCTCGGAATGGGAGGACACCGCCCGACAGGTCGCCGAAACCCTGATCCGGGGCAGTGAGCGCCGGGACGGAAAGCCCGACGGCATCGTCGTCTACCTCTGCCAGGACCCGCTCGGCGGCGAGAGCGCGCAGCGGGTGATGACCCGCCTGCGGCCGCTCGCCCACCGGTTGCGGCTGGCCTGCGGGGCGCTCGACGTGCCGGTCCTGGAGGCCCTGTGCCTCTCCGGCGGCCGCTACTGGTCCTACACCTGTCCCGACGAACGCTGCTGCCCGGCGGAAGGCAATCCGATGGCCCTGCCGGGCACCTCGGTCATGGCCGCGGCGGCCACCTTCGCCGGAATCCAGGTCCGGGGATCCCTCAAGGAGATCGAGGGCCGGCTGGCACCTCTGGGCGGAGCGGAAGCCGTCGAGCAGGAAAAGGCCCTGGAACGCGCCGCCGTCGCCCTGGTGCCGAAGATCCTTGACGGGGCGAGCCGGGAAGAGGTCGGTGCGGAGACACTCGCGCTGGCCAGGACCCTGATGCGGCGCATGACCCTCGCCCCACCGGCCGAGACCGGCCCGGGAGCCGACGGCTGGGACGACGCACTGCTCGGCCACGACGAGGCCGCCGCTGTGATCATCGGCCTCCAGGACCGCGAGATCCGCGACATCGCCGCCGAATGGATGGAGGACGAGGAGGCGGCGCCCGCCCTGCGGCTGTGGCGGGCGCTCGCCCGGCGCTGCGTCGGGGCGTACGGAGAACACGCCGCCGCCCCGCTGACGCTGGCGGGCTGGGTGTCCTGGTCCACCGGGGACGAACCGACCGCGCGGATCACGCTCGGGCTCGCCCTCAGGGCCGACGCCGATTACCGGTTCGCCCAGCTGCTCCACCACGCCTGCAACGAGGGCATCGACCCGGAGGGGCTCAGGGAGTGCCTGCGGGAGGAGCGCAGGCGCCGGGAGCCGCGCCGCAAGCGGCCAGTCGCCGGCACCCGGCCGCCCGGCGGCACCCGGCCGCCCGGCCGCCGCCCGAAGACCGAGCGCCGCGAGTCCCGCCGGAGCGCGGGGGGCGACCAGTGAACCGGGACCGGAAGACATCGGCGGGGCGACTGCATGGTGTCCTGCGCCGGGATGCCCGGGCACGGTTCCGGAGCGCTCCGCCAGTGGGCGCGGACGCCCCGGGCGTCGCGGGGCAGGCGGGATCTTCGCAACACGCCCTGGGTAGGCAGGCTCCGGTGGCGCGGCTGCGCGGGGCCACCTGTGCGGCCGCGGGGCTGGTCCGCCGGCCCTTATCGGGAGCGCCGGCGGTGCCACCGCCCCGGCCGCGCGCCGCCCAGGCGGCCGGCGGCTCCCGGCACTGGCCGAGCCGCGCACCGGCCTGCGTCGGTGCGCGGCCCGGGTGGCGGATCGCCGGGATCTTCGGCGTCCCGCGAGCCGCGTGGGGCGTTGCCCGGAACCCCGGAGGCCCGTGGGCCGGACGGGGCATCGCCGGGATCTCCGGCGTTTCCCGGTTCGGATACGGGAACGCCGGGGGCGGCTCATCGGCCGGGCGGCGGCCGGACCGGCGGCGGGGCCCGTGACCCGGCCGGGGGTAGGGGCGTTGCGCTGGGGGGTGGTGGGTGACCGGCCCCGCCGCCGACCAGCGGAACCGACCGGAGCGCAGACAAGGCGACGCATGGCTCACCCCGTACCTCCCGCCCGAAGGCCCGAGTTGCCGCCCGTGCACGGCGCCGTCATCTGCGTCGCCGCGCCCTGCCTGGTCATCTCGCCTGAGCACGGTCAACTGACCGGCCGGGGGCTCGACGGTATCTACCGGGCGGGGCGCCGGCTGCTCTCCCGGTGCGTACTGCGCGTCGGGGGCCGCGATCCGGTCGCCGTCCAAGGGCGCAGCCTCGGGGCGGACCGGGCGGCCTTCACCGCCACCGTCCGCACGGGCGCCGAGGCAGGCCCCGACCCCGACATCGGAATCGAGCGGGTCCGCCACGCCGACGGCACCGAGCGGATCACCCTGCGCAGCTACGCGGCCCGGCCGGTACGCCTGCCGGTGGAGCTCTCGCTCGGCACCGACCTGGCGGAGCTGGCCGCGGTGGCGGCCGGCCGGGCCGGAGCGGAGCTGCCCGCCGGGGTGCACGCCGCCGGGTTGCGCTGGAGCGCCGGTGGGGCGCAGGCCGTCACCACCGCCGAGCCGGCCCCGGACGACGCGCTCGCCTCGTCCGGCCTGCTGCGCTGGCAGCTCGAACTGGGGCCCGGCGAATCCCGCACCATCGAGCTGCGGACCGCCGGCGAACGCACCGCGCGGGCCCCGGCCGGGCAGGTGGCGAACCCGCTGTCCGAAGCGCGCGCCGAGGGGGACGACCCTCGGGCGGAAGCCTGGTTCCGGACCAGCGTCGAGGACCTGGGGGCCCTGCTCCTGCGGGACCCCGCGGACCCGGCGGACGCCTTCGTCGCGGCCGGGGTGCCCTGGCGGCTCGGGCTGGCCCCGGCGGAGTCGCTGTGGGCCGCCCGGATGGCGCTGCCGCTCGGCACCGGCCTGGCCGGGGCCACCTTGCGGACACTGGCGCGGACCCAGATCCCCGGAAAGGGGCCCGACGCCGGAAAGATCCCCGGGCCGCTGCGCGGGGCCGGACCGCAGCTGCCGCCCGGCTGCACCGGAACGGAGGCCACCCTCGCCTTCCCGGCGGTGCTGGCCGAAGCGCGGCGGTGGGGGCTGCCCGAAGCGGAGGTGACCCGGCTGCTGCCGGCCGCCGAGCGCTGCCTCGGCTGGCTGCGCGGTGCCCTGGGCCAGGACGGCTTCCTGGCCGATCCCGCCCCGGGACCCCGGCGCTGCGAAACCCAGGCCCACGCGCACCGGGCCGCGCTGCTCGGCGCCGATCTGCTCGCCGGGTGCGGGCGGGACGGAGCGGGGGATTGGCGGGAGTGGGCGGCCGGGCTGCGGGACAGGTTCCGGGCCGCGTTCTGGATCGACGGCCCCGACGGTGGCCGCCCGGCCGCCGCCCTGCACCCCGACGGGCGGCCGCTGCCCCGGCTGACCGGGGCCGCCGCCCACCTGCTGGACACCGGGCTGCTGGGCGGAGGCGGACTGGCTCCGGGCCTGCTCGACCGGGTCCGCACCGAGCAGCTCGCCCGGCTGCTCGGCGCCCCCGCCATGGACTCGGGGTGGGGCCTGCGCAGCATGGCGGCCCGGGAACCGGGTCACAACCCCTTCGGCCACCGCACCGGAGCCGTACGGGCCCACGAGAGCGCGGTCGCCGTGGCGGCCCTGGCGCAGGCCGGCTTCGAGAAGGAGGCCGCCGGGCTGCTGCGGGGCCTGCTCGACGCCGCGGAGAGGTTCGGCTACCGGCTGCCGGAGATGTACGCGGCAGAGCAGCGCACCGCCGGCAGTGCTCCCCTCCCGCACCCGGCGGCCTGCCGCCCCGCTGCGGTGGCCGCCGCGGCCGGGATCCACGTCCTGACCGCGCTCGCCGGGATCCGCCCGGACGCCCCCGCCGGCACGGTCGCCCTCGCACCCCTCGCGGGCGCTCCGCTCGGCGCCCTGCGCCTGTCGGGGCTGCGCGTGGCCGGGGAACCGTTCGCCGTACGCGTCAGCCGTCTCGGGCTCGGCATGGTGGAGGAGGCGGCTGATGCGCTCCAACTGGGAGGCTAAGCTCCGGATCGCCGCTTCCGGGATCAGCAAAGCTCTGTTTATCGTCAGGCAGACGACTATGATCGCGGCATGTCGCCCTACGACCCGTCGGCCTTTCCGCCCTTCGCCGTCACCGTCGACCTGGTCGTGCTCACCGTACGGCGCCACGCGCTCTGCGCGCTGGTCGTCCGGCGGGGTGAGCAGCCGTTCCAGGGCCGCTGGGCCCTGCCCGGCGGCTTCGTGCGCGCCGAGGAAGACCTGGCGGCGGCCGCGGCCAGGGAGCTCTCCGAGGAAACCGGCCTGTGCGCGCACGATCCGGGTGCCCCGGGTGTGGACAACGGCGCGCACCTCGAACAGCTCGCCACCTACGGGGACCCGAAGCGCGACCCCAGGATGCGGGTGGTCAGCGTGGCGCACCTGGTCCTGGCCCCAGACCTGCCGGCGCCCCGGGCGGGCGGCGACGCCAACAGCGCCCGTTGGGCTCCCGTCGACGAGCTCCTCGCCGCCGGTGAGCAGGCCTCCGCGGGGCTCGCCTTCGACCACGCCCAGATCCTTGCGGACGGGGTGGAGCGGGCCCGCTCCAAGATCGAGTACTCCTCGCTGGCCACGGCCTTCTGCCCGCCGGAGTTCACGGTCGGTGAACTGCGCCGGGTCTACGAGGCCGTGTGGGGCGTGGCGCTCGACCCCCGCAACTTCCACCGGAAGGTCACCGGGACCCCCGGGTTCCTGGTGCCGGCCGGAGGGACCACGACCCGTCAGGGCGGCCGCCCGGCCCAGCTGTTCCGGGCCGGCGGGGCGACCTTGCTCAACCCGCCGATGCTGCGCCCCGAGATCTGACGCTCCACCAGCAGGGCCCGGCCGGCCCCCACTCGGCTCGCCCCGCCCCGGCCGGCGGCCGCCCGGCAGCTTCCCGGCCAGCCCCCGCCCCTGCTCGGCCGGCTCGCTCCCGGTGCGACGGGCTCGCGCCGCGACACGGGCGGGCCCGCGGACCGGCTACCTGGAAAATCGGACATATCGCGTTATCTTGCTGGCGGTACCCACCCTGCCGCAGAGCGGTCTCACCCCCCGCGAGAGAAGCGATGCTCCAGGCCATCGGACTCACCAGCACACCCCGCCGAGACCTCCCGCCCGCCGTGGACGACCTCACCTTCGAGGCGCGCCCCGGGCGCGTGACCGCCCTGCTCGGCGAACCGGGCTCGGGCAAGACCACCGCGCTGCGGCTCATGCTCGAACTCGAACCGGGCCGCGGCGTCACCTACTTCCGGGGCCGCCCGCTGCACCGGGTCCCGCAACCCGGCCGTGAGGTCGGCGTGCTGCTCGGGGACGTGCCCGGCAACCCGTCGCGGACCGTCCGCAACCAGCTGCGGATGCTCTGCGCCGCCGCCGGGGTGCCGGCCTCCCGGGCCGACACCATGCTGGAGGTCGTCGGCATCGCCGGCCTGCGCGACCACCGGCTCGGTTCGCTCTCGCGCGCGATGGAGCGCCGGTTCGCACTCGCGGCGGCGCTCCTCGCCGACCCTTGCACGCTGCTCCTCGACGAGCCGGCCGCCGAACTGTCCGCGCGCGAACGCAGTTGGCTGTACGGGCTGTTGCGCCGGCACGCCTCCCTCGGCGGTGCGGTGCTCTTCACCACCGACGACGCCAAGGAGGCCGCCCGCGGTGCCGACCGGGTCGTCTCCATCGAGGCGGGCCGGCTCGTCGCAGACCAGGACGCCGCGGACTTCGCCCGTACCCGGCTCCGGCCGAGGGTGGCCGTACGCACCCCGCACGCGGCCCGGCTGGCCGACGTACTCGGACGCGAGGCCCGGGCGGCCCAGCGAGCCGTGGAAATCGTCACGGAGAGCGGTACCCGCCTCTCCGTGTACGGCAGCAACTGCGCGGAGGTCGGCGAAGCCGCGTTCCGCAACGGGGTACTGGTCCACCAGCTCGCCGACGAGACCGGAGACGCCGGGGACGTGGGGGAAGCGGGAGCACCGGCCCGGCCCGTCCCACAGGCCCGCTCCGAAGCCGGCGCCGCAGCCCGTGCCGATGCCCGGACCGCCGAAGCCCGCGCCGAAGTGCGGATCGACGCCCTGGCGGAGGCGCGCCAGGAGGCCGGGCAGCACCTCGCCCCCGAGGCCCGCGCCACATCCGCCGTCCCTGCCGCCCCCGCCGGTCCCGAGCACCCCGCAGCCTCCCCGGCCGGCGCCTGGGCAGGGTCCTCGGCCACCGGCCAGGACCGCTCGCCGGACCCCGGCCGCGCTCAGGACGTCCGTCCCGGGCTTCCGGTCTCGACGGTCCGCCGGGTGAGCGGCCCGCTGCGCCCCCTGCGCTACGAGCTGCACCGCGTCTTCGGAACCGCCACGCCCTGGCTCACGGCGGCCGTGGTGATCGCGGTCTCCGCGATCACCGCCGTACTGCTCGCCCGGACCGGCACGGCCCCGCGCGACCGGATGCTCGCCGCGTGGCCCGAACTGCTGCCGTTGCCGCCCGCTGCCCTGGGCGCCGGACTCCTCGGCGCCCTGGCCTTCGGCGAGGAGTACCGCTACCCCGCCCTGGCGGCGGCCCGCGGCACCGTGCCGCGCAGGCTGGGACTGCTCACCGCCAAACTGGGCGTCTGCTCCGCCCTGGCCCTGCTGCTCGGCGCCCTCGCCCTCACCGCGGACGTCTGCGCCGTGGGGCTGGTCTTCGGAGCCGCCCCGCTGCGCCCGCCCGCGCCGTGGATCGCCCCGGCCGTGAGCTGGGCGGGGCTGCTGATGGGCTGCGCCTGGGCCGGCGTCCTGGCCTCCGCCGTCTTCCGCTCCACGGCCGCCGGCCTGGCCGCGGTGCTCGCCGTACCGGTGGCGGTCGTACCCCTGGTGCGCAAGGTGCTGGCCGGGCCGTCCGCGTACCCGGCGGACGGGATCGCCTCGCGGCTGCACGGGGTGTCCGCGGTGCACTGGCCCCCCGAGGCCGACCGCTTCGTGCTGGGCGTCCTGCGGATGATGGTCCAACCCGTCGGTACCGCGCTGGTGTTGTCGTTGATCGTCCTGTTGTGCGCCTATGGGTTCACAGGACTGCGCAGCCGGGTGCGCTGGTGAGAGACCGATGCTGACCGTTCCGTTGCGGGACGGGGTGCCAATGGGACCGTTGGCGTCCGCATCAGGCTAACGGGATCGCAACTCCCCGCAATAGGCCCGGTTCTTTACGATAAGTCGTCAATTGCGTAGGTGGCACCGATCACCCTTTCGTGTGCTTTTCACCAAAGACCTCAAGGGTGATGGAGGCACAGCCGACAAAGGATTCGTGAGTACCCTTGCGCACACCATGATGACCGCCGCCCGCCACGCCGACTCCGGTCTCGCAGGCCCGGGCGAACTCGACCGCTACCCCTTCGCGGAGACCCCCGGGTCCGACCGGGTCGGGCCACCCCACTGGGACGGCGCCGACGTCGAGTTGAGCCGCGTCGGCCGCCGCGCGGCAGGCAGCCGGGGCCGCGGACTGCACGGCCAACTCGTCCAGCAGCTCGGCCAGATGATCGTCTCCGGCGACCTCGGCGCGGACCGCCCCCTGGTCCCCGAGGAGATCGGCCAGCGCTTCGAGGTCTCGCGGACGGTCGTCCGCGAGTCGCTGCGCGTCCTGGAGGCCAAGGGCCTCGTCAGCGCCCGCCCGAACGTGGGCACCAGGGTCCGCCCGGTCGCCGACTGGAACCTGCTCGACCCCGACATCATCGAGTGGCGGGCCTTCGGCCCCCAGCGCGACGACCAGCGCCGCGAGCTCAACGAGCTCCGCTGGACCATCGAACCGCTGGCCGCCCGCCTCGCCGCCGGCCACGGCCGCCCCGACATCCAGCAGCGGCTGGCCGACATGGTCGAGATCATGGGCCACGCCCTCGGTCAGGGCGACGCGATCACGTTCGCCCGCGCCGACAACGAGTTCCACGCGCTGCTGATCCAGGTCGCCGGCAACCGGATGCTGGAGCACCTCTCCGGCATCGTCTCCGCCGCCCTCCAGGTCTCCGGCAGCCCGGTCACTGCCTGCGACCGGCCCAGCGAGACCGGTGTCGCGCACCACGCCCGCATGGTCGAGGCGCTCGCGGCCGGGGACGCGACGGGCGCCGAGAACGCCATGCGCCAGCTGCTCACCGTGCACCCGGAGGTCGAGCGCGTGGTCCCGGCCCCGCGCGAGCACTGACAGGGCGACGCGCGGGGGCGCGGGGGTTCACCACGTGTCGCCGGGCCCGGTTCGGGCCCGGCGACACCCATGTGGGTCCCGGTAGGGCCGCCCGAACTGCGCGTATGGCCGTATGACCGGCATTGACGTAAAAGTGGTGTGACTCGGACCACGAAGATTGGGCGTAACGCTCCGCGACGTCACGCGATGACTTAAGAGGTGATGGCCGACGGAGGGAAGACAGCAGCCCTTGCGGGTGCTGTGCAGCTCCCCGGCCCCTGCCCGCGCCCCCGGCCCATTCCCAGTCGGTGGTCGTCGGCCACGGTCCAGCACCACCAGGCCGGGGTCGGAAGCCGTTCCCATCGTTCCGAGAGGTTGTTCGTGTCGGCCAGCACATCCCGTACGCTCCCGCCGGAGATCGCCGATTCCGAGTCTGTGATGGCGCTCATCGAGCGGGGCAAGGCCGAGGGGCAGATCGCCGGCGATGACGTGCGTCGGGCCTTCGAGGCTGACCAGATTCCTGCGACCCAGTGGAAGAATGTTCTGCGCAGCCTCAACCAGATCCTCGAGGAAGAGGGTGTGACGCTGATGGTCAGTGCCGCGGAGTCGCCCAAGCGCACCCCCCGCAAGAGCGTCGCAGCGAAGAGCCCGGCCAAGCGGACGGCGACCAAGACCGTAGCGGCGAAGGCGGAGGCCGCGCCGGCCGCCGCGCCCGCGGCAGCGGAGTCCGCGACGGCGGAGCCGGACACCGCCGACGCCCTGGTGGAGGAGATCGGGACCGAGCCGGTCGCGAAGAAGGCAGCGGCGAAGAAGACGGCGGCGAAGAAGGCCGCTCCCGCCAAGAAGGCCACCGCCAAGAAGACGGCGGCGAAGAAGACGGCGGCCAAGAAGGACGCGGACGAGGCCGACGAGGAGACCCCGGAGGAGGGTCCCGTCGCCAAGGCCGAGTCCGAGGAGGAAGAGGACGGCGGCGAGACCAAGGGCTTCGTCATCTCGGACGACGAGGACGACGCCCCGGCCCAGCAGGTCGCCGTGGCCGGCGCCACCGCCGACCCCGTCAAGGACTACCTCAAGCAGATCGGCAAGGTACCGCTGCTCAACGCCGAGCAGGAGGTCGAGCTCGCCAAGCGCATCGAGGCCGGCCTGTTCGCCGAGGACAAGCTGGCGAACTCGGACAAGCTGGCGCCCAAGCTCAAGCGCGAGCTGGAGATCATCGCCGAGGACGGCCGCCGGGCCAAGAACCACCTGCTGGAGGCCAACCTCCGCCTTGTCGTCTCGCTCGCCAAGCGTTACACCGGCCGCGGCATGCTCTTCCTGGACCTGATCCAAGAGGGGAACCTGGGCCTGATCCGCGCCGTCGAGAAGTTCGACTACACCAAGGGCTACAAGTTCTCCACCTACGCGACCTGGTGGATCCGGCAGGCGATCACCCGGGCCATGGCCGACCAGGCCCGCACCATCCGCATCCCGGTGCACATGGTCGAAGTGATCAACAAGCTGGCCCGCGTCCAGCGCCAGATGCTCCAGGACCTGGGCCGCGAGCCCACTCCGGAGGAGCTGGCGAAGGAACTCGACATGACCCCCGAGAAGGTCATCGAGGTCCAGAAGTACGGCCGCGAGCCGATCTCCCTGCACACCCCGCTCGGCGAGGACGGCGACAGCGAGTTCGGCGACCTCATCGAGGACTCCGAGGCCGTGGTCCCGGCCGACGCCGTCAGCTTCACGCTCCTGCAGGAGCAGCTGCACTCGGTGCTCGACACCCTCAGCGAGCGCGAGGCGGGCGTGGTCTCGATGCGCTTCGGCCTGACCGACGGGCAGCCCAAGACGCTGGACGAGATCGGCAAGGTCTACGGGGTCACGCGTGAGCGGATCCGCCAGATCGAGTCCAAGACCATGTCGAAGCTGCGCCACCCGTCCCGCTCGCAGGTGCTGCGCGACTACCTCGACTGACCGGCCCGCACACGGACGGCGGCAGTACGGCGCCGGTGGCCGCGCGGGTGCGCACGGCCACCGGGCATCCCACTCTGGGTGGAGTCATGCACACTCGGAGTCAGGAGGCCTCATGCGTCGTTTCCTAGCCCGTGCCCTGGCGGGCGCGTTGACGCTGGTGGCGGGAGCGGCCGCGGCGCATCCGGCCCAGCTGCCCCGGGCGGCCGCGGACGGTGTGGTGATCGGGGGCCAGCCGGTGAAGGTGGCCGACAGCCCGTGGGTCGTGGCCCTGGCCAGCCGTGACCGGTTCGGGGGTACGCGGGGCGGCCAGTTCTGCGGCGGCGTCATCGTCGCCCCGGCCACGGTGGTGACCGCCGCCCACTGCCTCGGGCGCCAGGTGCTGGGCGGCCCCGTCGAGGCGGTGCCCGACCTGCGGGTGATCGCTGGACGTACGGAGCTGCGGGCGGCGGACGGGCGCGAGATCGCCGTGCGGTCGGCCCGGGTGAACCCGGAGTACGACCCCAAGAGCAACGCGGGGGACATCGCGGTACTGGAACTGGCCGAAGCGGTGCCGGCCCAGTACGTGCTCCCCATGGCCGGACCGGGTCACCCGGCGTACGAGCCCGGAACCCAGGCCGCCGTTTACGGGTGGGGCGACACGAGCGGGTTCGGGGACTACGCCTACGGGCTGCGCGCCGCCCGCGTCACCGTGCTGTCGGACGAGGCCTGCGCCAAGGCCTACCCGGGGGACGCGGACGGGCAGTACCGGCCGGAGAGCATGGTGTGCGCGGGGGAGCCGGACGGCGGCAAGGACGCCTGTCAGGGGGACAGCGGCGGCCCGCTCGTCGCGCAGGGGCGGCTGATCGGCCTGGTGTCCTGGGGGCGGGGCTGCGGGCGCGCCGACAGTCCCGGGGTGTACACCCGGATCGCCGCGATGACCGGCTTCGTGAGCAGTCCGGAGAGGGCCTTGCAGCCGGCGGCCGAGCACGGGCCCGCGATGGGGGATCCGAGGGGCTCAGCACGGCGCCCAGCCCCCCTCGAAGGGCTGTAGGGCCCGGGCGACGTGCTATCGACGGCTGCGGTCGGGCCGGGAAATGAGGACGGGCGGTTCCCCCTGGGTCACAGGGGGAACCGCCCGTCGACCGGCCTGGCCGGTCCTGGCTCGTCGGATGCGAGGTAGGCCTGTGTCAGCGGTCCTCGGTGTCGGCGGCATTGGCAGCCGGAGCGGACGTAAGCCGCTCGGTCTCATCCTGTATTTCCGCGGCGATCTTCTTGAGTTCCGGCTCGAACTTACGCCCGTGGTGGGCGCAGAAGAGCAGTTCACCGCCGCTCAGCAGGACGACGCGCAGATATGCCTGGGCGCCGC
Source organism: Streptomyces sp. NPDC026522 (assembly GCF_055567555.1). Taxonomy (NCBI): domain Bacteria; kingdom Bacillati; phylum Actinomycetota; class Actinomycetes; order Kitasatosporales; family Streptomycetaceae; genus Streptomyces; species Streptomyces sp. NPDC026522. Next base: position 305,852 of record NZ_JBVHQF010000009.1, on the reverse strand, counting down.
AACGGTCGCATCGGTCAGCGGCCGTCAGCGGGGTCGCGGGTGTCAGAACAGTAGTCACGTCGCCTCTTCTCTAGCTCGACGAGCTGTCGTACCAGGGTCAACATCCAACCAGGCCGAAAACGTTCCCGCTCGCGGCTTTCTTTCGAAACTTCCTTCCGAAGCTGGCCGGCTGTTGCCGGTTGGCGGCGAAGGAGCCGTATTGCGTTGCTTTACGGTTTCGCGTTGTCAGTCGTTCGCTTGTTGCAGTTCCGTCCTCCCCGGCATGAGCGCCGGTTGTTCATGAGGACGTGCCCGAACCCTAAATGGTTCATGCGTGGAAGGGAACGTGATGTTTGCGTCACCCCCACGGGGGATCGAACATCCGTGCGGATCTGCACTAGGCTGAGGAAGCCACGAGGGTGGCGTTGCATCCGCTCTACCAGGCCTCGGTACCCTCTGACGGGCGACCGAGCCACCCCTGCGCCCAACCGGGCCAGAAAAGAAATTCAGCGAGGAGCGAACTGCGTGACCGCCGACACGTCCGTGCCTTCGAGCGCACTGCTGTCCGGAGCAGACCGGGACGGTTCCAACTACACCGCGCGGCACCTGCTCGTCCTGGAGGGTCTTGAGGCCGTTCGCAAGCGCCCCGGCATGTATATCGGCTCGACCGACAGCCGTGGCCTGATGCACTGCCTGTGGGAGATCATCGACAATTCCGTCGACGAGGCCCTGGGCGGCTACTGCGACCACATCGAGGTGATCCTCCACGAGGACTCCTCCGTCGAGGTCCGGGACAACGGCCGCGGCATCCCCGTCGACGTCGAGCCCAAGACCGGCCTCTCCGGTGTCGAGGTCGTCATGACCAAGCTGCACGCCGGCGGCAAGTTCGGCGGCGGCTCCTACGCGGCCTCCGGCGGCCTGCACGGCGTCGGTGCCTCGGTCGTCAACGCGCTCTCCGCGCGGCTCGACGTCGAGGTGGACCGGGGCAGCTCGACGCACGCCATCAGCTTCCGCCGCGGCGTGCCCGGGATGTTCACCGCGCAGGACCCCGACAGCCCCTTCGACCCCGCCAACGGCCTGCGCAAGATCAAGCGGATCACCAAGGGCAAGACCGGCACCCGGGTCCGCTACTGGGCGGACCGGCAGATCTTCCTCAAGGACGCCCGGCTCAATCTGGAGACGCTCTACCAGCGCGCCCGCCAGACGGCCTTCCTCGTGCCCGGCCTGACGATCGTCGTGCGCGACGAGCGCGGTATCGACGGCGCGGGCAAGACCGAGGAGGTCTTCCGCTTCGACGGGGGCATCAGCGAGTTCTGCGAGTACCTCGCCCAGGACAAGGCCGTCTGCGACGTGCTGCGGCTCACCGGCACCGGGACCTTCAAGGAGACCGTCCCGGTCCTGGACGACCGCGGTCACATGACGCCCACCGAGGTCACCCGGGAGCTGGGCGTCGACATCGCCCTGCGCTGGGGCACCGGGTACGAGACCAACGTCAAGTCCTTCGTGAACATCATCGCCACCCCCAAGGGCGGCACCCACGTCTCGGGCTTCGAGCGTTCGGTCGCCAAGACCGTCAACGAGGTGCTGCGCTCGGCGAAGCTGCTGCGCGTCGCCGAGGACGACGTGGTCAAGGACGACGCGATGGAGGGCATGACGGCGGTCGTCACCGTCCGCCTGGCCGAGCCGCAGTTCGAGGGCCAGACCAAGGAGGTCCTGGGGACCTCCGCGGCCACCCGGATCGTCGCCGCCGTCGTCGCCCGGGAACTGAAGGCCTTCCTGACCTCCACCAGGCGTGACGACAAGCAGCAGGCCCGCGCGGTCATGGAGAAGATCGTCGCGGCCGCCCGGACCCGGATCGCGGCCCGCCAGCACAAGGAGGCGCAGCGCCGCAAGACCGCGCTGGAGTCCTCCTCGCTGCCCGCCAAGCTGGCCGACTGCCGCAGTGACGACGTCGAGCGCAGCGAGCTGTTCATCGTCGAGGGCGACTCGGCGCTCGGTACCGCCAAGCTCGCCCGGAACTCGGAGTTCCAGGCGCTCCTGCCGATCCGCGGCAAGATCCTCAACGTCCAGAAGTCCTCGGTCTCGGACATGCTCAAGAACGCCGAGTGCGGTGCGATCATCCAGGTCATAGGAGCCGGCTCGGGCCGGACCTTCGACCTCGACGCCGCCCGCTACGGCAAGATCGTCCTGCTGGTCGACGCCGACGTGGACGGCGCGCACATCAGGTGCCTGCTGCTCACGCTCTTCCAGCGGTACATGCGGCCGATGGTCGAGGCGGGCCGGGTCTTCGCCGCCGTGCCGCCGCTGCACCGGATCGAACTCGTCCAGCCGAAGAAGGGCCAGGACAAGTACGTCTACACGTACTCCGACAACGAACTGCGCCAGACGCTGCTGGAGTACCAGCGCAAGAACATCCGTTACAAGGACGCCATCCAGCGCTACAAGGGCCTCGGCGAGATGGACGCCGACCAGCTCGCGGAGACCACCATGGACCCCAGGCACCGCACGCTGCGCCGCATCAACATCGGCGACCTGGACTCCGCCGAGTCGGTCTTCGACCTCCTCATGGGCAACGAGGTCGCCCCCCGCAAGGAGTTCATCACCGGCTCCGCCGCCACCCTCGACCGCTCACGCATCGACGCCTGAGCCGGCCGGCCCCGGCCGGCTCGCGGCACACCGGCGCCGTTCACTCTTTCGCCCTCACCTGAACGAGTGAACAGCGCCGGTACGGCAGTCCGGAAAGCCCCCATTGCCCACATCCTTGTGGCGCGCGGCCAATGCGGCCGCGGACAAGGAGAGTTCGGTGGACAAGCACGAAGGTCGTGATGCCGGAACGATCCGGCTGGACGACCCCTGGTACGACGCGCTCGCGGTCGGCTGGGGTGAGGGTGCCGCGACGGATCCCGCGCGCCCGGTGTCCGGTGAGCGGCCCGCACCCGGCGCGGCCGACATCTACCTCGAAGTGCAGCGCAGCGCGGCCTTCCAGGAAGTGCGGAGCCGCTACCGGGGGTTCGTCATCCCGGCGACCGCCGGCTTCCTCCTCTGGTACGTCGCCTACGTCGTCGCCGCCACGGCGGCGCCCGGTCTGATGGCCCGGCCGGTAGTCGGCGCGGTCAACGTGGCGCTGCTCGCGGGACTGGGCCAGTTCCTCAGCACCTTCCTGCTGACCTGGGCGTACGCCCGCCACGCCCGGCTGCGCCGGGACCGGGCGGCGCTCGACCTGCGCTGGACGGTCTTCGAGCAGGAGCGGGGCCAGGAGCGGATCCGGGCGCAGGGGGAAGGCCGTTGAGCACCGAGCACCAGGCCCTCGCGCTGATCCTGTTCAGCGCCTTCATCGCGATCACCCTGGGCATCACCACCTGGGTCAGCCGCAACCGGCACGGCTCGGCGGAGGAGTTCTACGCCGGAGGGCGCCTCTTCTCGCCGCTGGAGAACGGGTTCGCCATCGCCGGCGACTACATGTCGGCCGCCTCCTTCCTCGGCATCTCCGGCCTCATCGCGCTGTTCGGCTACGACGGCATGCTGTATTCGGTGGGTTTCCTCGTCGCGTGGCTGGTCGTCCTCTTCCTGGTCGCCGAACTGGTCCGCAACTGCGGGCGGTTCACCCTCGCGGACGTGGTCGCGGCCCGGATGAGCCAGCGGCCGGTCCGGATCGCGGCCGGCGCGTCCTCGGTCGTGGTCTCCGTGCTGTACCTCGTCGCGCAGATGGTGGGCGCGGGCAGTCTGGTCGGGCTGCTGATCGGGGGTTCGGGCACCGCCGCCAGGACCCTGACCGTGGTCGGGGTCGGCGCGCTCATGGTGGTGTACGTGTCGTTCGGCGGCATGCGGGCCACCACCTGGATCCAGATCGTCAAGGCCGTGCTGCTGATGGGCGGCGCGATCACGCTGACCGTGCTGGTGCTGCTGCGCTTCCACGGCGACGTCAACCAGTTGCTGACGACGGCCGCCGAGCGCAGCGGCCACGGCGCCCGGTTTCTGAGCCCGGGCCTGAAGTACGGGGCGGACTGGACCGCGCGCTTCGACTTCATCAGCCTGGGCCTGGCCCTCGTCCTGGGCACGGCCGGCCTCCCGCACATCCTGTCCCGCTTCTACACCGTGCCGACGGCGCGGGCGGCGCGCCGGTCCGTCATCTGGGCCATCGCGCTGATCGGCGGCTTCTACCTGATGACCATCGTGCTCGGGTTCGGCGCGGCGGCGCTGCTGGGGCCCGCCGAAGTCCGGGCGTCCAACGCCTCGGGGAACACGGCGGTTCCGCTGCTGGCCGGATTCCTGGGCGGGGGAACCGACTCCACCGGGGGCGCGGTGCTGTTCGCCTTCGTCGCCGCCATCGCCTTCGCAACCATCCTTGCGGTGGTCGCCGGCATCACCCTCGCGTCCTCCGCATCCGTCGCGCACGACCTGTACGCGTCACTCCGGCGCCGCCACGGCCGCCAGCGCAGCGAGGTGGCGGTGGCCAAGGCCGCGGCCGTGGGGATCGGAGCGGTGGCGATCGCTCTGGGGCTGCTGGCCCAGGACCTGAACGTGGCGTTCCTGGTGGGGCTGGCCTTCGCGGTGGCCGCGTCCGCGAACCTGCCCGTGCTGCTGTACTCGCTGTTCTGGCGCGAGTTCACCACGCGGGGGGCGGTGTGGTCCGTCTACGGCGGGCTGGTGCCGGCGGTGCTGCTGGTCGTGCTGTCCCCGGTGGTCTCCGGCAGTCCGGAGTCCCTGTTTCCGGGAGCCGACTTCCAGTACTTCCCGCTCCAGAACCCCGGGATCGTGTCGATCCCGCTGGGCTTCCTCGCGGGCTGGCTGGGCACGCTCACCTCGTCGGAAGCGCCGGACGCGGCGAAGCACGCCGAGACGGAGGTCCGGTCGCTCACCGGGGCGGGTGCGGTGTGACGCGGTACTACGCCGGGCCGGGATCCTGGGGGCGCCAGCTGTAGCGGTGCTCCGGGCGGCCGGTCTCGCCGTAGCGCAGGGCGAGCGTGACCCGGCCGGTGCGGTCCAGCAGTTTGAGGTAGCGCTGGGCGGTCTGGCGGCTGATGCCCGCGCGTTCCGCGATCTGCTGGGTCGACAGGGGTCCGGTGGCGGCGCGCAGGACCTGGCGGACCAGCTCGGCGGTGGTGGGGGAGTGCCCCTTGGGCAGGTCGTTGGGGCTCTCGGTGGCCGCCAGGGCGCCGAAGAGGCGGTCCACCTCGGCCTGTTCGGCCTCGCCGCCGCCCTCCAGGGCGTGCCGCAGGGCACGGTACGCCTCCAGCCGGGTGCGCAGCCCGGCGAAGGTGAAGGGCTTGACGAGGTACTGGAGGGCGCCGAGGCGCATGGCCGCCTGGACGGTGGCGAGGTCGCGGGCGGCGGTGACCATGATGACGTCGGTGCGGTGGCCGTGCTGGCGCAGGCGGCGCACCAGGTCCAGGCCGTTCTCGTCGGGCAGGTAGTGGTCCAGCAGGATCAGATCGACCGGATGGGACTCCAGGAATTCCAGGGCCTCGGCCGCCGAATGGACCTGGGCCGAGACCCGGAAACCGGGAACCTTCGCCACGTACGCCGCGTTGATCAGGGCAACACGCACGTCGTCGTCGACGACCAATACGTGTATCGGGGACTCGTTCATCGCAGGGCCTCCGGGAGTACGACGGAGAACTCCGCCCCTCCGTCCGCTGCCCCGCCGGCCCGGACCGTGCCGCCCTGCCGCTCCGCCAGGCGGCGCACCAGCGCGAGACCCAGCCCGCGCTCGCGGTGGGCAGAGGGCTGCTTGGTCGACCAGCCCTCGGTGAAGATCTCCTCGTGACGGCCGGCGGGGATGCCGGGTCCGCTGTCCCGGACGCGGAGCACGGCCGAGCGCCCTTCGGTGCGGAGCTCGACCTCGACCCACGGCGCCGCCGAGCCCGCGGCCGCGTCCAGGGCGTTGTCCACGAGGTTGCCCGTGATGGTGACGAGGCCGCCCGGATCGACGAGGCGGTCCGGGAGCAAGGTGCGGTCGGCGAGCCGCAGGGAGACGCCCCGCTCGGCGGCGACCGCGCCCTTGCCCACGAGGAGCGCGGCCAGCAGTGGGTCGCGGACCTTCTCGGTGACCTGCTCGGCGGTGCTGCGGTGCACTCCGGCGACCTCCGTCACGAACCGTGCCGCCTCCTCGTGGAGGCCGAGCTCCAGCAGGCCGAGGAGGGTGTGGAGCCGGTTGGCGTGCTCGTGGTCCTGCGCCCGCAGGGCCTCGATCAGGCCGCGGGTGGAGTCGAGCTCCCGGGCCAGGTGCTCCAGCTCGGTGCGGTCGCGCAGGGTGGCGACGGCGCCGCCGTCCTCGGTCGGCATCCGGTTGGCCACCAGCACCCGGGCGCCCTGGACGGTGAGCAGGTCGCGGCCGGTGACCCGGCCGGCGAGGACATCGGTGGTGCGGCCCGCGCCGAGTACGTCGTCCAGCGCGCGCCCCGCCAGGGCGTCGGCGCCGTCCGCCGGGAGGCCCAGCAGCCGGGCGGCTTCGTCGTTGACCAGGCGGACGCGCCCGCCCCGGTCGAGGGCGATCACGCCTTCGCGGATGGAGTGCAGCATCGCCTCGCGCTCGGCGAGCAGCGCGGAGATGTCGGAGAAGGCCAGGTCGCGGGTCTGCCGCTGGATCCTGCGGGAGAGCAGGCAGGCGACGAGCGCCCCGGCCGCCAGGGCGCCGCCCGCGTAGGCGAGCAGCCCCGGGATGGCCCCGATCAGCCGGTCCCGGACGCTGTCGTAGGCGATGCCGACCGAAACCGCGCCGACGATCTCCCCGTCGGCGGCCACCAGCGGGACCTTCCCGCGGGCCGAGCGGCCCAGGGTGCCCTGGTCGATCTCCATCACCTCACGGCCCGCGAGAGCCTCACGGGGGTCGGTGGAGACCGGCTTCCCGATGCGGTCGGGGCTGGGGTGGGAGCGGCGGATCCCGTTGAGGTCCACGACGACCACGTACTCGGCACCCGTCGCCCGGCGGATCCGCTCGGCCGCCGCCTGCACCGGACCGTCCGGGGTGGGGGCGGAGTCCAGCAGGCCGGCGGCCAGCGCCGGATCGGCCGCCGCGCTCTGGGCGATGGCGAGGGCCCGGCGCATGGCCTGGTCGTCGAGCTGCGCGCCGAGCGGTGCCAGGAACAGCCCGGTGGCCAGGACCACGACGCCGGCCGCGATGGCGAGCTGCGTCAGCAGGATCTGGGAGACGGCCCGTCTGGGCAGTCCGAGGCGCCGGGCGCCGGTGGGGAGGAACCGCATGGGTAGCACCGTAGGTCGGCTTTCGGACAAGCGGAATCCTCGGGCGGCGCCGGTGCCCGGCCCGCCTCCCGTTACGGCAGGGGCCGGGGCGGACGGGGGCCGGTGTAGTGCCCGCTCGGGCGCATCCGCAGGGGCCGTTCCTGGTACTCCTCCAGCGCGTGCGCGATCCAGCCCGCCGTCCGGGACACCGCGAACACCGTCTCGCCGGCCTCCGCGGGCATGGCGTACGAAACCGTCAGCACCGCCACCGCCAGGTCGACGTTCGGATACAGCCCGCCGCCGTGGCGGGCCATCACCTCGGCCACGTCCCGGGCCGCCGCCAGGGCGCGGGAGGCCTGCGGCAACTGCTCCAGCCGGGCGAACAGCGCCCCCGCGCGCGGGTCCTGCCCCCGGTACAGCCGGTGGCCGAGGCCGGGCACCCGGCGTCCCGCCCGCAGGTACTCCGCCACCACCGGCGCGGCGCCGCCCCGCTCCAGGACCTCCACCAGCATCCGGTGCGCGAGCCGTCCGGCCGCCCCGTGCAGGGGTCCTTCGAGGGCCCCGAGCCCGGCCGAGACCGCGGCGTACGGATGGGCCCGCGCCGACGCCGCCACGCGGACGGCCAGCGTCGAGGCGGCCAGGTCGTGGTCGGCCAGCAGGGCCAGGGCCAGGTCCAGCGCGGCCAGGGCGTCCGGGTCGGGCTCCAGCGCGGTGAGCCGGGACCACAGCCTGCGGGCCAGCCGTACGTCACCGCCCCACTGGGCGGCGCCCACCTCGGGCAGTGCGCCGACCAGCGTCGGGATCAGGCAGCGCGCAGAGCCCAGTACGGCGGTCTCGGAGAGGTCGAACCGCAGCGGATCGGCCACGGCCGCGGCGGCGACCGCGACCCGGAGCCGGTCGACGGGACCGCTGTGCTCGGGCAGCGCGGCCACCGCGCGGCGGGCCGCGGCCAGCGGCTCCGGCGGGGCGGTGAAGCGGGCCCCGGGAACCAGGGTCCCCGTCCAGAGCCACTCCGCGACCTCCTCGTAGCGGTGGCGCGAGGCCAGCTCCACCGCGTCCACGCCGCGGAAGTAGTACCGGTCGTCCTCGATCAGGGTGAGGGAGGTCCGGACGGAGAGTTCCCCGGCGGCGGCCGCCGGTCCGGCCGCCTCGCGCCGGTTGCGCCGGGCCAGTGCCTCGACCTCGCGCGCATCGAAGCTGCTGCCGCGGCCGACCGGATCGCGGCGGCTGGCCAACTGCCCCCGGCTCACGTACGCGTACACGGTCGCGGGCTTCACGCCGAGCGCTTCCGCCGCTTGCTGGGTGGTGAGCCGCCGCTCGCCTTCCGCCTGCTCGTTCATGACGAACACCCTACATATGTTGAGTCAATCAATATTGACAAGGATTGAATCCATACTGGATGGTCGATCCATGAACCTCACTGTCGAAGTACCCCGCGGACTGGCGGGAGTCGTGGTCACCGAGACGCAGCTCGGGGACGTCCGGGGCCTCGAAGGCTTCTACCACTACCGTCAGTACTCGGCCGTCGAGCTCGCCGCGAGCCGCAGCTTCGAGGACGTCTGGCAGCTGATGTTCCGGGGCGCCCTGCCCGCGGACGCCGCCGAACGCGCCGCCTTCGCCGCCGAGATCGCCCCGCTGCGCCACCTCCCCGCCGAAGTGCGCGACGCCCTGCCCGCCCTCGCCCGCGCCACCGCCCTGTCCGGCCCGCTCGCCGGTCTGCGTACGGCGCTCTCCCTGCTCGGCGCCTCCGCCGGCTTCCGGCCCGTCTACGACCTGAGCCCCGACCGCCGCGCCGCCGACGCGCTCGCCGCCTGCGCCGCGGTGCCGACCCTGCTCACCGCGCTGCACCGGCTGGGGCAGGGCCTGGAGCCGGTGGGCCCGCGCGACGACCTCCCGTACGCCGCCAACTACCTCTACATGCTCACCGGCCGGGAGCCCGAGCCCGCCAAGGCCCGCGCGGTCGAGCAGTACCTGATCTCCACGATCGACCACGGCTTCAACGCCTCCACCTTCACCGCCCGCGTCATCGCCTCCACCGGCGCCGACGTCGCGGCCTGTCTGACCGGGGCGATCGGCGCGCTCTCCGGCCCGCTGCACGGCGGCGCCCCGAGCCGGGCCCTGGACACCCTCGACGCGATCGGCACGGCGGACCGGATCGATCCCTGGATCCGTGAACGCGTGCTCGCCGGGGACCGGATCATGGGCTTCGGCCACCCCGTGTACCGCACCGAGGACCCGCGCTCCCGGATGCTGCGGGACATCGCCCGGCAGTTCGGCGGGCCGCTGGTGGACTTCGCCGTGGAGGTCGAACGGCACGTGGAGGAGATCCTCGCCGAACTCAAGCCGGGCCGTGAGCTGCACACCAACGTGGAGTTCTACGCGGGCGTGGTCATGGAGCTGTGCGGACTGCCGCGAGAGATGTTCACCCCGACGTTCTGCGCGGCCCGCGTCGTCGGCTGGAGCGCGAACGTCCTCGAACAGGCCGCCGACTCGAAGATCATCCGCCCCGCCGCCCGCTACAGCGGACCCACCCCGCCGCAGCCGGTACCCGCGCTCGGCTGACTACGATCGGCCGGGTGCACCCGACATCACCGACCAGCAGGCAGCCCGACCGCAGCGCGTCCACCATCCCCGTCGTGGTCCTCGCCGGATTCCTGGGATCCGGCAAGACCACCCTGCTCAACCATCTCCTCGCCCACCGCGGCGGCACGCGCGTCGGAGTCGTCGTCAACGACTTCGGCACGATCGAGATCGACGCGATGGCGGTCGCCGGGCAGCTCGGCGACTCGATGGTCTCCCTCGGCGGCGGCTGCTTGTGCTGCGCGGTCGACGGGAGCGAGCTCGACGCGTACCTGGAGAAGCTCTCCGCGCCCGCCCACCGGATCGACGTCATCGTCATCGAAGCGAGCGGCCTGGCCGAACCGCAGGAACTCATCCGGATGCTGATGGCCAGCGAGAACCCCGCGATCCGGTACGGCGGGACGGTGCAGGTCGTGGATGCGGCGGAGTTCGACGCGACGCGGGCCGGGCATCCGGAGACCGACCGCCACCTCGGGGTCGCGGACCTGGTGGTCCTGAACAAGACCGACCGGATCGACGCCGCCGAGCGGTCGCGCATCGAGGCGGAACTCGGCACGCTCTGCGCGCCCGGCACCCCCGTGGTGGCCGTCGACCACGGGCGCATCGACCCCGAGCTGCTCTTCGACCGCCGTCCCTGGACCGAGCCGCGGGGACAGCTCTCCTTCGAGGACCTGCTGGCCGGGGAGGCTGCGGACGAGGACGGCCACGCCGGTCATGTCCACGCCCGGTACGAGAGCGAGCAGTTCGTGTCCGAGCAGGCGCTGAACCCGCGCCGGTTCATCGACTTCCTCGACCGCCGCCCGGCCGGTGTCTACCGGATCAAGGGCTTCGTCTACTTCGGCGTCCCCGGGCACGAGGAACGCTACGAGGTCCAGGCGGTGGGCCGCTTCCTCCGCTTCGCCACCGCCCCCTGGGGGCGGGGCGAGGCGCGGCTGACCCAACTGGTCCTGATCGGCTCCGCCATGGACGGCGCCGGCCTGCTCCGCGAACTGGAGGCCTGCCGCGAGTCGGAGCCGCGGCAGGTGAGCCCCGAGAGCATGTGGGGAATCCTGCGGTACGTCGCCCGGCCCGTGCGGGACGAGGAAGCGGAGGCCGCGGCGGGTGAAACCCCCACCGAGGCGGGGGAGTGGGGCGCGGACCGACCCTAGTCTTCTGAGTCGGGAATTCTGTTCAGACAGCTGGCGAGGCGTTCGAGGATCTCGTCTGCGGTCCTGGTCCAGACGTAGGGCTTGGGGTCGGTGTTCCAAGCGGCGGTCCAGTCGCGGATGTCCTTCTCGAGGGCCTGGACGGACTTGTGGACGCCTCGCCGTATCTGCTCGTTGGTGAGCTCGGCGAACAGGGTGGTCGTGCCGGCGCGGACGTAATCGTGGACCTTGTCGACGAAGTGGGGATCGGTCGACAGCTTGAACGTCTCCGACCGGTGCGGCTGCACGCCGAACGCCCGCCAGATCCGTGAGCCGAGGACTGGGACAGGCCCGGTTCCTTCGCCATCGACCGCGTCGACCAGTGCGTTGCGTTCTTCGGCGTGGACTCCAATGTCCTGGTGACCACCGCGGCCGCCTGCTCATCCATCACCGAACTGGGCCCGCCGGAACGCGGCATGTCCCCCAGGCCCGCGATCCGATACTCCACGAAACGGGCCCGCCTGCGGCGTGGAACGACGCCGCTCCACCGCTCCGGTGCGGCCCGTTCCTCGTCCCAGAGCGTCAACTCGGCCTGCGGCTGCCCCATCCGCGCCATAGACCAAACCTACGCATCTGGACAGACCTCAAGACGCGGAAGACTAGGCGACCTCAATGCCGAACTCGCCCAGCAGGTCTTCCAGGCCGCCCCGGTAGCCCTTGCCGCCGATCACGAACTTCCAGTCGCCGCCCGGGCGGCGGCGGAAGGAGCCGAGCACCAGGGCGGTCTCGCCGGGCCGGCCGTCGGAGACCTCCAGCTGGTCGAGCTCCTGCCCGGCGGAGTCGAGGAGCCGGATACGGGCGTCGGTGAAGCCGGCGAGATCGGCGTCCGGATCGACCTCCGGGTCGATCGCGGCGACGAGCACGAGACGGTCGGCGCGCGCCGGCAGGCCGTCGAAGTCGACCTCCACGGCGGCCTTGTCCGGAGCGGTGTGCGCCCCCGACCGGACGGAACCGTCCGGGGTGCGGGGGTTGTTGAAGAAGACGAAGTGGTCCTCGCTCAGCACCCGGCCGCCCTCGCAGACCAGTGCGCAGACGTCCAGCGCGACGGCGCCCGACCAGGACATGCCGAGGACGTTGTACGCGGCCGGGTCGGATGCCGGAGGTGGCGTGGCAGCGGTCGCGGCCGGGGACGCCGCGGCGCGGTCGGCGGCGGCAGCTCCGGCCGCTCCCGCCGCCCCCGCAGTTCCCGTCGGCCGGCCGCCGTCGCCCAGGCGCCCGCGCAGCCCGTGCTGGTGCAGCAGCGCCACGAGTTCGGTCCCGGGAACCAACTCCAGCGGCTTGCCGTTGGCAAAGGTGTACGACCCCGGCCCGAAGGACGCGGTGGTGACCAGCACCCCCTTGTTCGCCCCCCTGTCCTGGACCGTGCCGTACAGGTCCCGCACCGCCGTCGGCGGGACCGTGTTCCGGTAGCGCTTGACCTGGACGACGATCCGCCCGCCCCGGATCGGCGCCGGGTCCAGCGCCTCCACGTCCACGCCGCCGTCGCCCGACCGCTGCGTGGTCACCGCCTCCATGCCCATCGCCCGGAACAACTCCGCGACCAGGTTCTCGAAGGCGATCGGGTCCATCGTGAACAGGTCCGGCTCCTCCTCACCGCCGTCCGCGTGCCCGCCGTGGCTGACCACGCCACCGACCTCGCCGGGCCGGCGCCCCGGCCGTACCGCTGCCGGCTGGTCCGGGCGGGCCGACAGCAGCCCGCCCAGGCCGTCGAGCAGGCAGTCCACCGCGCTCACCTGCTCCAGGCGCAGCCCGGCGAAGGCCTCGCGCTCGGCCCGCACGGTGGCCAGGACGATCTGCGCCTCCCGTCCCGTCACCGGGTCGTGGTCGTCCACGAACCCGTTGACCACCACCGAGTCCAGTGCGCCGAACTCGTCCGCCGCGTACAGCTCGCGCAGCACCAGCAGCACGCACTGGGCCAGCAGATCCCGGTACAGCGCCCGCCGCTGGGTGGCGGGGCGGGCCGTCTCCTTGTCCTGGTCCGTGCTCGGCACGTACCGGACGGATTTGGTCTCCGGAACCACCTCGTAGCGCGGCAACTCCCAGTCCAGCACCAGCTGGCGGGCAGCGCGGTCGTACGCGGCGGACACCTGCCGGGGCAGGTTCTCGGGCCAGGCCGAGGAGGCGTACAGCGCCGCGGAGAAGTACTCGACCGCGGCCTCGGCGTCGCGGGAGCGCAGCCTTCCGGCCAGCTCGTCCAACCCGCGGTTGTGGGCACGGATCCCGGCGAGCTGCTCGGCCGCCCACCGGTCGTACTGCTGCCGGTTCTCAGCGAGCTGCTGTTGGCGCCGCGTTTCCGCCGCTTGAGCCTTCTGCCGGGCCCGCGTGTACTGGGCCTGCTCCTCGCGCTCCGCCTGCACCCGCCGATAGGAACCCAGCGCCATGCCGCTGCTTTGCTGCTGGAACTGCTCGATGCGGGGTATCGCCACCGGCTTGGCCAGGGGGCCGGGACGGAACGGTTCGAGCACCTCGCTCCGCACCAGCGAGGCCATCCGGAACGGCGTCGCTCGGCAGCCCGTGGCCAACAAATTCTGCAGCGCCGCGACCTCGGCATCGAGGGCCTCCGTGCGGCGTCGCGCCTCGACTTCGCGATGCTGCCGATAGGCGGCCTGCTGTTCGCGCTCGCCCCGGCTTACGTCCCGATCCCATGCTCGTCGGCGGCGCTCCGCCTCGCGCTGCTGGATCAACAGCGTCTGCTGCTGCCTGCGCTGAGCCTCGGCCCAGTCGCCGATCATCCCACCCGACTGACGGCTCATCAGCATTCCCCCGCCCCCACCCCAAGCCCAACGGGAAAACACTAGTCGGCATTCGGGTGGTACGTCCCCCCTCCGTACCACCCGAACCGACTGCTCCCGTTACAGCGCGGCCCCCGCCAGCGCCACGGCCGGGGCGGGCAGCGCCGTGCCCGAGCCGTCCCGGCGCGGGTCGACGGCCGGCAGTTCGGCCGGCGCGCCGCCGGCCGTCGCCGCGCGGACCGGGGCGTTGCCCGCCCAGGCCAGCGTCAGTACGTCCTCGCCCTTGAGGAACCGCTGGCAGCGCACGCCGCCGGTGGCCCTGCCCTTGCGCGGGTACTGGTCGAACGGGGTCAGCTTCCCGGACAGCACCGAATCGTCGAGCGTGCCGTGGGAGCCCGCCACCGTGAACACCATGGCTTCGCGCCCCGGGTCCACGGCCGAGAAGTGGATCACCTTGGCGCCCTCGGCGAGCTTGATGCCCGCCATACCGCCCGCCGGGCGGCCCTGCGGACGTACCTGGGCCGCCGGGTAGCGCAGCAGCTGGGCGTCGTCGGTGATGAAGACCAGGTCCTCCTCACCGGTACGCAGCTCGACCGCGCCGACGATCCGGTCGCCCTCCTTGAGGGTGATGACCTCCAGCTCCTCCTTGTTCGCCGGATAGTCCGGCACGACCCGCTTGACCACGCCCTGCTCGGTGCCCAGCGCCAGGCCCTGGGAGGACTCGTCCAGCGAGAGCAGGCAGACCACCTGCTCGTCCGGCTCCAGGCCCGACAGGAACTCGGTGACCGGGGCGCCGCCCGCCAGGTTCGGCGCGGTGTGGGTGTCCGGCAGCTGCGGCAGGTCGATCACCGACAGCCGCAGCAGCCGCCCGGAGGAGGTGACCACGCCGACCTCGGCCCGGGCCGTCGCGGTGACCTGCGAGACGATCAGGTCGTGCTTGGCGCGGGGGCCGCCCTCCTCCATCGGCAGCGGTTCGGCGGTCACCGTCCGCGCGAGCAGGCCGGTCGAGGACAGCAGTACCCGGCAGGGGTCGTCCGCGACTTCCAGCGGAACCGCCCCGACGGCCGTGGCCCCCGACTCCAGCAGGACCGTACGCCGCTCGGTGGAGAACTTCTTCGCAACCGCGGCCAGTTCCGCGGAGACGAGCTTGCGCAGCTCGCTGTCGGACTCCAGGATCCCGGTCAGCTCGTCGATCTCCCCGGTCAGCCGGTCGCGCTCGGACTCCAGCTCGATCCGGTCGAAGCGGGTGAGCCGGCGCAGCGGGGTGTCCAGGATGTACTGGGTCTGGATCTCGCTCAGGGAGAAGCGCTCGATCAGCCGCTCCTTGGCCTGCGCGGAGTTGTCGCTGTCCCGGATGATCCGGATGACCTCGTCGATGTCGATGAGGGCCACCAGCAGGCCCTCGACCAGGTGCAGGCGGTCGCGCCGCTTGCCCCGGCGGAACTCGCTGCGCCGCCGTACGACCTCGAAGCGGTGGTCGAGGTAGACCTCCAGCAGCTCCTTGAGGCCGAGGGTCAGCGGCTGCCCGTCGACCAGCGCGACGTTGTTGATGCCGAAGGACTCCTCCATCGGCGTCAGCTTGTAGAGCTGTTCCAGCACGGCCTCCGGGTGGAAACCGTTCTTGATCTCGATGACCAGGCGCAGGCCGTGCGAGCGGTCGGTGAGGTCCTTGACGTCGGCGATGCCCTGGAGCTTCTTCGAACCGACCAGGTCCTTGATCTTCGCGATGACCTTCTCGGGTCCGACCGTGAAGGGCAGTTCGGTGACGACCAGGCCCTTGCGGCGGGCCGTCACGTTCTCCACGGCCACCGTCGCGCGGATCTTGAACGTCCCGCGGCCGCTCTCGTAGGCGTCCTTGATGCCGGACAGGCCCACGATCCGGCCGCCGGTCGGCAGGTCGGGGCCCGGCACGAAGCGCATCAGCGCCTCCAGGTCCGCCTGCGGGTAGCGGATCAAGTGCCGGGCGGCCGCGATGACCTCGCCGAGGTTGTGCGGCGGCATGTTCGTGGCCATCCCGACCGCGATCCCGGAGGCGCCGTTGACCAGCAGGTTCGGGTAGGCGGCGGGCAGCGCCACCGGTTCCCGCTCCTGGCCGTCGTAATTGGCGCTGAAGTCGACGGTGTCCTCGTCGATCGACTCCGTCATCAGTGACGTGGCGTCGGCCATCTTGCACTCGGTGTAACGCATGGCGGCCGGCGGGTCGTCGTTGCCGAGCGACCCGAAGTTGCCGTGCCCGTCGACGAGCGGCAGCCGCATCGAGAAGGGCTGCGCCATGCGCACGAGGGCGTCGTAGATCGACGCGTCACCGTGCGGGTGCAGCTTGCCCATGACCTCGCCCACGACGCGGGCGCACTTCACGTACCCGCGGTCGGGGCGCAGGCCCATCTCGTTCATCTGGTAGACGATGCGGCGGTGCACCGGCTTCATGCCGTCACGGGCGTCCGGCAGGGCGCGGGAGTAGATCACCGAGTACGCGTACTCGAGGAAGGAGCCCTGCATTTCGTCGACGACGTCGATGTCGAGGATCTTCTCCTCGAAATCCTCCGGCGGCGGGGTCTTCGTGCTGCGGCGGGCCATCGCTGCGCGGCTCCTTAACCAAGAAAGGGTGTACTCGGGGTCTGACGGTCTGGTCTGGCGGTGATGGGGTCTGTCGGGGTCTGCGTCGTTCGGGTCCGGTGGTGTCGCGGACCATTGTGGCCCGTGGCACCGACATCGCCGACTCCGACCCTGGGGGTCCCCCGGACGGAGCTCCGGGAGAGGACCCGGGAACTTCTCCGGTCGCCGACGCGCTTGCATACAGTGGCAGGTCTGACAGAAATCTCTGCATCGCGATCGAAGGGACCACATGCCCATGGGTCACACGGCCACAGCTCAGGCCGGCTCCGGCGGCCTGACAGCGACCGAGCACCGGCTGGCCAACGGCCTGCGCGTGGTGCTTTCCGAGGATCACCTGACTCCGGTCGCCGCCGTCTGCCTCTGGTACGACGTCGGCTCCCGCCACGAAGTCAAGGGGCGCACCGGTCTGGCTCACCTCTTCGAGCACCTGATGTTCCAGGGCTCGGCGAGCGTACCGGGCAACGGGCACTTCGAGCTCGTCCAGGGCGCCGGCGGTTCGCTCAACGGCACCACCAGCTTCGAGCGCACCAACTACTTCGAGACGATGCCCGCCCACCAGCTGGAGCTCGCGCTGTGGCTGGAGGCGGACCGCATGGGCTCGCTGCTGGCCGCCCTGGACGAGGAGTCCATGGAGAACCAGCGCGACGTCGTCAAGAACGAGCGCCGCCAGCGGTACGACAACGTCCCGTACGGCACGGCGTTCGAGAAGCTGACCGCCCTCGCCTACCCGGAGGGCCACCCGTACCACCACACCCCCATCGGCTCGATGGCCGACCTGGACGCCGCGTCCCTGGAGGACGCCCGCGCGTTCTTCCGTACGTACTACGCGCCGAACAACGCCGTCCTGTCGGTCGTCGGCGACATCGACCCCGAGCAGACGCTCGCCTGGGTCGAGAAGTACTTCGGCACCATCCCCGCCCACGACGGCAAGCAGCCGCCGCGCGACGGCTCGCTGCCCGAGATCATGGGCGGCCAGCTCCGCGAGGAGATCGTCGAGGAGGTCCCGGCCCGCGCGCTGATGGCCGCCTACCGGCTGCCGCACGACGGCACCCGGGAGTGCGACGCCGCCGACGTGGCGCTGACCGTCCTGGGCGGTGGCGAGTCCTCCCGCCTCCACAACCGGCTGGTCCGGCGCGACCAGAGCGCCGTCGCGGCGGGCTTCGGCCTGCTGCGCCTCGCCGGCGCGCCCTCCCTGGGCTGGCTGGACGTGAAGACCTCCAGCGGGGTCGAGGTGCCCGCCATCGAGGCGGCCGTGGACGAGGAACTCGCGCGGTTCGCCGCCGAGGGCCCCACGGCCGAGGAGATGGAGCGCGCCCAGGCGCAGCTGGAGCGCGAGTGGCTGGACCGGCTGAGCACGGTGGCCGGCCGAGCCGACGAACTGTGCCGGTTCGCCGTCCTGTTCGGCGACCCGCAGCTCGCCCTGACCGCGGTCGGGCGCGTCCTCGACATCACCGCCGAGGAAGTGCAGGCCGTCGCCGCGGCGCGGCTGCGCCCCGACAACCGCGCGGTGCTCGTGTACGAGCCGCTCACTGCGGAGTCCGACGAGACCGACGAGACCGAGAACGAAGGGGCGGAGCAGTGAGCGACACCGCAGCCGTCACGATGACCCTCCACCCGCAGCCGCAGGCCGGCGAGGCCAAGCCGTGGGCCTTCCCGGCCCCCGAGCGCGGGGCGCTGCCCAACGGCCTGACCCTGCTGCGCTGCCACCGCCCGGGCCAGCAGGTCATTGCCGTGGAGATCAACCTCGCCGCCCCGCTGGACGCGGAGCCCGAGGGCCTGGACGGCGTGGCCACCATCATGGCCCGAGCCCTGTCGGAGGGCACCGACAAGCACTCCGCCGAGGAGTTCGCCGCCGAGCTGGAGCGCTGCGGCGCCACGCTCGACGCGCACGCCGACCACCCGGGCATCCGGGTCTCCCTGGAGGTCCCGGCCTCCCGTCTGGCGAAGGCCCTCGGGCTGGTCGCCGAGGCGCTGCGCGCCCCCGCCTTCGCGGACGGCGAGGTCGACCGCCTGGTGCGCAACCGGCTCGACGAGATCCCGCACGAGCTGGCCAACCCGCAGCGCCGGGCCGCGAAGGAGCTCTCCAAGGAGCTCTTCCCGGGGACCCTGCGGATGTCCCGGCCCCGCCAGGGCACCGAGGAGACGGTGGCCCGGATCGACTCCGCGGCCGTACGCGCCTTCTACGAGGCCCACGTGCGCCCCTCCACCGCCACCGCGGTGGTCGTCGGCGACCTGACCGGCATCGACCTCGACGCGGTCCTCGCGGACTCCCTGGGCAGTTGGAGCGGCGGCACCGCCGAGCCGCTGCCCGTGCCCCCGGTGACCGCCGACGACACCGGCCGCGTGATCATCGTGGACCGGCCGGGCGCGGTCCAGACGCAGCTGCTGATCGGCCGTATCGGCCCGGACCGGCACGACCGCGTGTGGGCGGCCCAGGTGCTCGGCACGTACTGCCTGGGCGGCACCCTCACCTCGCGCCTGGACAAGGTGCTGCGCGAGGAGAAGGGGTACACCTACGGGGTCCGCGCGTTCGGCCAGGTGCTGCGCTCGACCGCCGACGGCAGGGGCGCCTCGATGCTCGCCATCAGCGGCTCGGTGGACACCCCCAACACCGGCCCGGCGCTGGGCGACCTGTGGACGGTACTGCGCACCCTCGCGGAGGGCGGTCTGACCGACGCCGAACGGGACGTCGCGGTGCAGAACTTGGTGGGTGTGGCCCCGCTGAAGTTCGAGACCGCGGCCTCGGTCGCGGGCACCCTCGCAGACCAGGTCGAGCAGCAGCTCCCGGACGACTACCAGGCGAAGTTGTACGCGCAGCTCGCCGCGACCGGCACGGTGGAGGCGACTTCGGCGGTCGTCGCGGCGTTCCCGGTGGACCGGCTGGTCACGGTCCTGGTGGGTGACGCGGCGCAGATCGAGGAGCCCGTGCGGGCCCTCGGGATCGGTGCGGTCACCGTCGTCACCAACTGACGGGACATTCCACCTGATTGGTGCAGGGGACTCCGGTGGCTTGTCCGCCGGAGTCCCTTTTTGCCTGTTTGGTGGTGTGGTTGTTCGTATGTGGTGTGGCGTAGGTAACAAAAGCGCGCCTCTGTTTGGAGATTGACGGAAGATCCGCCTAGCGTCGGCCGTGCTGTCCGTCAGTTGTGCGCGCCGCACCCGCGGCACCGGACAGCGATCGCCGAGTCCCCGTCAGGCGCGAGCCTGGGGAGCCGGGGACCCACAAGTGTCCCTGGGGTGAATCGGACCACCTCGCAAGAGGGGCCCGTAGGAGACCTTCCTGCTCCGAACCCGTCAGCTAACCCGGTAGGCGAGAGGGAAGGAAAGGATCAAACCCTTCATGGCGTTTGGCAGTCGTGCCGCCGGTAAGCACCGTGGTTCAAGCCGTATGAGCCGCAAGACCGCCGGTTACGCCGGCATAGCCGCCCTCGCCACCACCGGCGTCGTCGGCACCCTGGCCGGTCCCGCGTTCGCCGCGGACAGGGCCGCGGCCCCCTCGATGGAGGACACCGGCCTCAGCGCCGTGGTCGTCGCCGACCAGCTCCAGAACGAGATCGAGACCCAGGCCGAGTCCCAGCACCGCGCCGCCGAGGTCGCCGCCGCCAAGGCACAGGCCGAGGCCGAGGCCAAGACGCGCGCCGCCGAGGCCAAGCGCCTCGCCGAGGCCAAGGCCAAGGCCGAGCGCGACGCCGCCGAGCGCGCGGCCCGCGAGGAGGAGCGCAAGCGCCTCAACACCTTCGTCGCCCCGATCGACGGCTCGTACGTCAGCACGCAGTACAAGGCGGGCGGCAGCATGTGGTCCTCCGGCAGCCACACGGGCATCGACTTCCACGCCGCCGAGGGCACCACCGTCCACGCCGTGGGCGCGGGCACCGTCGTCGAGGCGGGCTGGGGCGGCGCGTACGGCAACAACGTCGTCATCCGGCACAACGACGGCACCTACACCCAGTACGCGCACATGATTTCGCTGAACGTCTCCGCCGGCCAGCAGGTCACCGCCGGTCAGCAGATCGGCATCTCGGGCTCCACGGGCAACGCCAGCGGCCCGCACCTGCACTTCGAGGCCCGCACCGGCGCCACGTACGGTACGGACATCGACCCGGTGGCGTACCTGCGCTCGCACGGCGTCAACGTCTGACCGCACGCAGCGCACCGCTTCCGTCGAAGGCCCCGGCTCACCGAGCCGGGGCCTTCCACGTATCCTGCCGCGCCCTTCGGCCCACCGGGCAAATGTTTCGTATTTCCAGCCGTCCTCGGAAATATCCGTGTGCTGCAATAGAGTCGCAGTACGGCCGTGGCGGCAACGCCGGCCGTCGGCAGTCGGAATGAGAGCGGAGTCAGGTCTTGCGTATTCCTGCGCACGCGGTATGCACAGCAATTCGTGACGACATCGTCTCCGGGGTCTTCGAGCCGGGCGGCAGGCTGACCGAAGAGGTCCTCGCCCGCCGGTACGGAGTCTCGCGCGTCCCCGTCCGCGAGGCGCTGCGCACCCTGGAGGCGGAAGGGTTCGTCACCACCCGCCGGCACGCGGGGGCCTGTGTCGCCGAGCCCACCGACCAGGAGGCGGCGGACCTGCTGGAGCTGCGGGCGCTCCTGGAGCCGCTCGCCGCGGCCCGGGCCGCCCGCCGGCGCACCGAGGGCCACCTCAAGGTGCTGCGAGGTCTGGTCAGACTGGGCCAGGAACGGGCCAGGAGCGGCCGCGGAGAGGATCTGCGCGCCCTGGGCGGGTGGTTCCACGAGACGCTCGCGCAGGCCTCCGCCAGCCCCGGGCTGATCTCCGTGCTGACGCAGACCCGGCACAAGATCGCCTGGATGTACGTGGTGCAGGCACCGGCCCGGCCGGTCGACTCCTGGGCCGAGCACGGCGCGATCGTGGACGCGGTGGCGCGGGGCGACGTCGAGCGCGCCCGGGCGCTGACCGCGCTGCACGCCGACCGGGCGGCCGGATCCCACCGGCTGAGGGTGAGGACTTCGCAACCTGCCGTAAACATGGCGAGCGGCCGGCATTAACAAGGGCCGTATACAAAGTGGAGTGATATCCGGTCCGCCGTGCCGCCCGGCCGGGCACGGCCGGGAATTGCGCTGCGCCGTGCGTTTCTCATTCGCCGGTGGCCGAATGATTTCCGGTGGCCGGAATTCGGTGCGAGCGGCCGGCATTCCGGAAAAACAACGGAGCCGCGGCCCCCGGTCGACACGGGGGCCGCGGCTCCGCCGCGTACGGATGACCCGAAGGGCCCGGCGGTCAGACCGTCTCGGGGAGCTCCTCGAGGCCCTCGGCGACCAGCTTCGCGAGGCGGTCCAGCGCGGCCTCGGCGCCCTCGGCCTCGGACGCGAGGACGATCTCCTCGCCGCCCTGGGCGCCCAGGCCCAGAACCGCCAGCATGGAAGCGGCGTTGACGGGGTCGCCGCCGGCCTTCGCGATGGTCACCGGGACGCCGGAAGCGGTCGTCGCACGGACGAAGATCGAGGCGGGACGAGCGTGCAGGCCCTCGGCCCAGCCGACGTTGACGCGGCGCTCTGCCATGGTGATGCCCTTCAGGTTCTTACGGTTGTCTAGACCAGTCTCTCACGACACCCGGAATGCTCGGACCGACCTTCGGCCTCGATCCACCGCCGTTCGACCTTCCCCAGCTTGCACGTGTTCGCCCCGTTATGCCTCATGCGCCGCGCACGCGCCATTGCGGGGACGCGCCCCTTAGGGTGTGCCCATGACCACCGAGTCGGACCTCTCGTACCCGGCCCACTGGGAGGCGGACGTCGTCCTGCGCGACGGCGGCACCGCCCGTATCCGGCCCATCACCACGGATGACGCGGGACGGCTGGTCAGCTTCTACGAACAGGTCTCCGACGAGTCGAAGTACTACCGCTTCTTCGCGCCCTACCCCCGGCTCTCCGACCGCGACGTGCGCCGCTTCACGCACCACGACTACGTGGACCGGGTCGGCCTCGCCGCGACCATCGGCGGAGAGTTCATCGCCACCGTCCGCTACGACCGGATCGGCCCCGACGGCCGGCCCGCGTCCGCCCCCGCCGACGAGGCCGAGGTCGCCTTCCTGGTCCAGGACGCCCACCAGGGCCGCGGAGTGGCCTCCGCGCTCCTGGAACACATCGGCGCGGTGGCCCGCGAGCGGGGCGTCCGGCGGTTCGCCGCCGAGGTGCTGCCCGCCAACAGCAAGATGATCAAGGTGTTCACGGACGCCGGCTACCAGCAGAAGCGCAGCTTCGAGGACGGTTCCGTGCACCTCACCCTCGACCTGGAACCCACCGCCGAGTCGCTCGCCGTGCAGCGCGCCCGCGAACAGCGCGCCGAGGCCCGCTCCGTCCAGCGGCTGCTGGCACCCGGCTCGGTGGCGGTGATCGGAGTCAGCCGCTCCGGCGCCGGCGTCGGAGCGGCGGTGCTGCGCAACCTGCGCGACACCGGCTTCCACGGGCACCTCTACGCGGTCAACGAGTCGGCCGGCACCGACCTGCTGGACGGCGTACGCGCCTACCGCTCGCTCGCCGCCATCGGGGCCCCCGTCGACCTCGCGGTGATCGCCGTCCCGGCGCAGCGGGTGCCGGACGCCGTGGCGGCGTGCGGGGAGCACGGCGTACAGGGGCTGGTGGTGCTGTCGGCCGGATACGGGGAGAGCGGCCCCGCGGGACAGGAGCGCCAGCGCGACCTGCTGCGGCAGGTGCGGTCCTACGGGATGCGGCTGATCGGGCCGAACGCGTTCGGGGTGATCAACACCGCGCCCGACGTCGGACTCAACGCCTCGCTGGCCCCGGCACCGGCCACCGAGCGCGGCCGGATCGGCCTGTTCACCCAGTCCGGCGCGATCGGCATCGCCCTGCTGTCCGGGCTGCTGCGGCGGGGCGCGGGGCTGTCCTCGTTCGTCTCGGCGGGCAACCGCGCGGACGTCTCGGGCAACGACATCCTGCAGTACTGGTACGACGACGAAGCCACCGACGTGGCGCTCATGTACCTCGAAACCCTCGGCAACCCGCGCAAGTTCACCCGCCTCGCCCGCCGGACGGCCGCCGTCAAGCCGGTGGTCGTGGCCCGCGGCGGGCGGCACACCCCGGCCGGGCACGTCGTCCCCGGTACCCGGCTGCCCGAGGCGACCGTCTCGGCGCTGCTCGGGCAGGCCGGCGTCATCCGGGTCGACACGGTCACGGAGCTGGTCGACGTCGGCCTGCTGCTGGCCGGGCAGCCGCTGCCGGCCGGCCCGAGGGTGGCGATCCTCGGCAACTCCGAGTCGCTGGGGGTCCTCACGTACGACGCCTGCCTGACCGAGGGCCTGCGGCCGCTGGCACCGCTGGACCTGACGACGCTCGCCTCGCCGGACGACTTCCGCGCGGCCCTGACCGGGGCGCTGGCCTCGCCGGACAGCGACGCGGTGGTGGTGACGGCGATCCCGTGGGTGCGCGAGCAGGAACTGGCCGACGACCTGGCGGGTGCGCTGCGCGAGGCGGTGGCCGCCCGGCCCGGAAAGCCGGTGGCGGTGGTCCACGTAGAACTGGGCGCGCTGGCCGACGCCCTCTCCACGACCCCCCGCCCGCACGCCGCCCAGGCCACTGCCGAGCCCAAGACCGCCCCGGACCCCGCCACCGCCCGCGCCGCCGCGGGCCACGGGGCGATCCCCGCCTATCCCGCCGCCGAGCGGGCCGTCAAGGCCATCGCCGAGGCCGTGCGCTACGCCCAGTGGCGGCAGGCCAACGCCGACTCCGGCCAGGTCCCCGAGTTCGAGGACATCGACGAGGCCGGGGCCGCCGCCCAGCTCGCCGCGCTCCTCACGGGCGCCGCGCCCGACGCCGTCCTCACCCTCGCCGAGGCCGACGCCCGGGCCCTCCTCGGCCGGTACGGGATCCGCGTCCCCACCACCCTGCCCGCGCCCAGCGCCGACGCCGCCGCCCGGGCCGCCGACATCCTGGGCTACCCCGTGGCCCTGAAGACCACCGCCCCGCACCTGCGCCACCGCGCGGACCTCGGCGGCGTACGCCTCGACCTCACCACCGAGGCCGAACTGCGCCGCAGCTACGAGGAGCTCACCGAACTGCTCGGCAAGCCCCAGGAGCTGCTCCCGGTCGTCCAGGCGATGGTGCCCCGCGGCGTGGACACCGTCGTGCGCTCCGTCATCGACCCCGCCGCCGGAGCCGTCCTCTCCTTCGGGCTCGCCGGAGTCCCCTCCGAACTGCTCGGCGACACGGCCCACCGGCTCGTCCCGGCCACCGACCGTGACGTAGCCGGCCTGATCCGGTCCATCCGCGCCGCCCCCCTCCTGTTCGGCTGGCGCGGCAGCGACCCCGTCGACACCCCGGCCCTCGAAGAGCTCCTGCTGCGCGTGTCCCGGCTGGTCGACGACCACCCGGAGGTGGTCGGCGTGTCCCTGGAGCCCGTCGTGGTCGCCACCGAAGGGGCATCGGTACTGAGCGCCGCCGTCCGCGTGGCCCGTCCGCCCGCCCGCACCGACCTCGGACCGCGCACGCTGCCCAGCTACTAGGGCGGTCCAGGTCCCCCGGACGGGCCTTAGGATGGACCTCATGGCGAAATCCGGTACGACGACCCAGGGGCTGCGCGCGGCGATCGAGCGCAGCGGCTACTACCCGGCCCTCGTGGCCGAGGCCGTGGAGGCCGCGGTGGGCGGCGAGCCGATCTCGTCGTACCTGGTGCACCAGGAGACGACCTTCGACTCCAACGAGGTGCGCCGGCACGTCACCGTCCTCGTGCTCACCCACAACCGCTTCATCGTGAGCCACACCGACGAGCAGGCCGCGGACGCCGGGTCCCCGTCCCCGTACGCGACCACCTCCACCGAATCGGTCAAGCTCAGCAGCATCTCCTCGGTGGTGCTCAGCCGTGTCGTGGCGAACCCGGAGTCGTACACCCCCGGCACCCTGCCCCGTGAGGTCGTGCTGACCATCGGCTGGGGAGCCGTCTCGCGCATCGACCTGGAGCCCGCCGCCTGCGGCGACCCGAACTGCGACTCCGACCACGGCTACACCGGCAATTCCACCGCCGACGACCTCAGCCTGCGCGTCAGCGAGGCCGGCGACGGCCCGGAGACGGTCCGGCAGACCCTGGTCTTCGCCCAGGCGCTGTCCGAGGCGACCGCGGCCACGGCCGCCGCCCGCTGATGTCCTACTCCGCACCGTCGAACTGGGACGAGCCGGAGCTGCTGGACCTGGCCGGTGCGCCGGTGCCCCGGTACGGCACCGGCTCCCTCGCCGACCTGCTGCCGACCCTCGCGGCCGGCCAGGGCGTCCCCGGCCTCACCGCCGGGATCGCCGAGCTGGCCCCGGCCGACCGGAACTGCGTGTTCCTGGTCGACGGCATGGGCTGGGAGCAGCTCAAGGCGCACCCGCAGGAGGCCCCCTACCTGGCCTCCCTCCTCGCCGGCTCGCGCGGCGGCACCGGCCTGCCGATCACCGCGGGTTTCCCGGCGACCACCGCCACCTCACTGGCCTCCGTCGGCACCGGCCTGCCGCCGGCCCGGCACGGCCTGCCCGGCTACGCCGTGCGCAACCCGGCCTCCGGCGAACTGATGAACCAGCTCCGCTGGCAGCCGTGGACCCAGCCCAAGGCCTGGCAGCCGTACCCGACCGTCTTCCAGCTCGCCGACGCGGCCGGGGTGCACACCGCGCAGGTGTCCGCGCCCGCGTTCCAGTCCACCCCGCTCACGAAGATCGCCCTCAGCGGCGGCACCTTCCACGGCCGGATGACCGGCGAGGAGCGGATGGACCTCGCGGCGATCCAGCTCGCCGCCGGTGAGCGCTCGCTGGTCTACACGTACTACAGCGAGCTCGACGGCGCCGGCCACCGGCACGGCGTGGACTCCGACGCCTGGCGCGGCCAGCTGATGTACGTCGACCGGCTGGTGCAGCGGCTCGCCGAGCAACTGCCGCCGCGCACCGCGCTGTACGTGACCTCCGACCACGGCATGGTGGACGTCCCCTTCGACGAGGACTCCCGGATCGACTTCGACGACGACTGGGAGCTGGGCGCCGGCGTGGCCCTGCTCGGCGGCGAGGGCCGGGCACGGCACGTGTACGCGGTGCCGGGCGCGGAGGCCGACGTACTGACCGTCTGGCGCGAGGTGCTCGGGGACCGCTTCTGGGTCGCGAGCCGCGAAGAGGCGCTGGAACTGGGCTGGTTCGGTCCGCCGGGGGAGTGCGACGAGCGCGTGCTCGGCCGGATCGGCGACGTCGTCGCCGCCGCGCACGCCGATGTCGCGATCACCGCGAGCCGCAACGAGCCCAACGAGTCCGCGCTCGTCGGCATGCACGGCTCGATGACGGCGGCGGAGCAGCTGGTCCCCCTCCTCGAAGTCCGCACCTGACCCCGCCCCGCCCCGCCCGCCTCCCGACCACGACCCGAAAGGTCCCGTACTTCCCATGCCCGAGCTGGTGTTCTTCTCCGGAACGATGGACTGCGGAAAGAGCACCCTGGCTCTGCAAATCACCCACAACCGCTCGGCGCGCGGGCTGGTGGGCGTCATCTTCACCCGGGACGACCGGGCGGGCCAGGGCAAGCTGTCCTCCCGTCTCGGCCTGGTCACCGAGGCGGTCGAGGCGACCGAGGGCATGGACCTGTACGCGTACCTCGTGGACCAGCTCTCCAAGGGCGGCAAGGCCGACTACGTGATCGTGGACGAGGCCCAGTTCCTGGCCCCCGACCAGATCGACCAGCTGGCCCGGGTCGTGGACGACCTCGACATGGACGTCTTCGCGTTCGGCATCACCACCGACTTCCGCACCAAGCTCTTCCCCGGCTCCCAGCGCCTGATCGAGCTCGCCGACCGGATAGAACAGCTCCAGGTCGAGGCGCTGTGCTGGTGCGGGGCCCGCGCGACGCACAACGCCCGCACGGTGGGCGGTGAGATGGTCGTCGAGGGCGCCCAGGTCGTCGTCGGCGACGTCAACCGCCCCGCGGAGGAGATCGGTTACGAGGTCCTGTGCCGCCGCCACCACCGGCGCCGCATGACCTCCGCCTCCGCCCACGCCGGCGCCCTCTCCCCGGACGTCCTCCCGGTCAACCACGCCTGACGTCCGCCGGCGGTACGCCGATTCGCGTTCGTCCCCTGACGCACCGTCCTATGATGCGGTGATCATCATCGTCATGGGGGCGGAGCAGTTGAGTACCTATACGGGCAGGCCGGGGGCAGGGCAGCGGAACAGCGACCGGAACGGATGCGTCACCTTCCTGCTGCTGCCCTTCGTACTGGCGGGCCGGATCTACCGGCCCGGGCGGCCGGACCGGATCGTGGACGAGTCCATCGAGCGGGCCCAGATCGCCCGCACCGCCATCGGGCTCGTGGCCACCTGCTGGTTGCTCTTCGCCTATCCGCTGCGCGAGTCGGCCGGTTCGGTGCTCAGCAGCAAGGTCGATGAAGTCGTCATCAGCGCGGGCCTGTTGCTCGTCCTCGGACCGATCGCCCTCGCCGTGTTCGTGATGAGCGCCCGACCGCCCGGCCCCGCGTTCTACCGGCAGCGGCTGCGCGGACCGCTGACCGCGCTGGGCACGCTCTTCGGCACCGCGCTGCTGCTGTGGCTCGCCGTCACGCGGGGCACGGCCGGCTCGATGAGCCTGCTGGGCTTCGGTTCGGGGCTGCTGGGGCTGTTCCTGCTGCCGTTCGGCATGGCCTCGGCGGTGCTCTGCGTCCACCACGCCTTCCGCACCGGCGATGTCCACGAGGTGCTGCCGCCGCTGATCACTCCGGTACTGGTCTGGGCGATGTTCCTGTTGCAGCTGTTCGACGACGCGCCGGTGCTCGCGCCGCTGCCCGTACGGATCCTCTTCCTGATCGGGCCGCCCGCCTCGGTGACCGCGCTTTCGCTCTGGGAGCTGCGCAGGCTGCGGACGCGGTACGGGATCACCCTGCGCCTCGCGCTCGGCCGCTAGCCGGCCTGCGGCCAGGACCGTACGAGGGTGAACACCGCCCCCTCCGGGTCCGCGACCGTCGCCACCCGGCCGCTGAGCCGGTCGCGCGGCGGCTGGATGACGCGTCCGCCGAGTTCGGCGACCCGGTCGGCGGCCGCGTCGGGGTCCGCCACCTCGAAGTACGTCATCCAGTGCGAGCCCCGGTCGTGCGGCAGTGCGCGGCCCACACCGTGGACCGCGGCGACCGGACGGCCCTGGAGACGCAGGACGAGGTAGTCGAAGTCGGCCGAGTGGTCGGGGTGTTCCCGCGCCTCGTGACCGAAGACGTGCTCGTAGAACTTGCCGACGGTCGAGGTGTCCTGGGTCAGCAGCTCGTTCCAGACCGGGGTACCCGGATGTCCGTGCAGTCTGCCGCCGAGGTGGGCGCCGGCCTGCCAGATCCCGAAGATCGCCCCCAGCGGGTCGGAGCAGATGGCCAGCCGGCCGGCGTTGCCCGCGTCCAGCGGGCCCACCGCGACCGTGCCCCCGCAGGAGCGGATCGATTCGGCCGTGCAGTCGGCGTCGTCCGTCGCGAAGTACGTGGTCCAGGCGACCGGCAGGTGCCGGTCCGGGGGCATCTCGCCGATGCCGGCCACCTCCTCGCCGTCGAGCAGGGCGCGGACGTACGGCCCGAAGGGGACGGGGCCCGGGACGTACTCCCAGCCGAAGAGGTCGGCGTAGAAGTCCTCGGTGGTGCCGAGACCGTGGACCATGAGGCTCACCCAGCAGGGCGCGCCGGGCGGGCGCCTGGTTGTTTCCGCTGCCTCGGTCATGTCAGCCGTCTCCTCCGTCGTAGCCCTGCCCCCGTGTCGCGCTCCGATGCTTCCACTCCGCGGGGTCCGGCGCGGCTAGACCGGGCCGGACGGATCGCGGGTGGATGAGAGTTGACCGAATCGGTGCGGGCGGTCGCGGCGCGCTGCCGTCCGGTCTGCTGTCCGGGGCGGGGCGCGGGGAGGAAGATGGGCCCATGACTGCGATTCTCTCGGCTTCCGAACTGATGAACGAGCTGGCCGGAACCAGGCCGCCGGTGCTCCTGGACGTCCGCTGGCAGCTGGGCGGCCCCGGCCAGCGGCCCGCGTACGAGGCGGGCCACCTGCCGGGGGCGGTGTACGTCGACCTCGACCGCGAACTGGCAGGTCCGGTGAGTGGGACGGGGCTGGGTGGCCGCCACCCGCTGCCGGACCCCGAGGAGTTCGGGGCGGTGATGCGGCGGGCCGGCGTCTCGGCGGACGGCCCGGTGGTCGTCTACGACGGGGGCCAGGGATGGGCCGCGGCCCGGGCGTGGTGGCTGCTGCGCTGGACGGGGCACGCCCGGGTACGGGTGCTGGACGGGGGCCTGGCCGCCTGGACGGCGGCGGGCGGCGAACTGACGACCGAGGAACCGGCCCCGGCCGAGGGTGATTTCAAGCCAAACCCGGGGGCGATGCGCGTGCTGGACGCGGACGGGGCGGCCGCGCTGGCCCGGACCGGGGTCCTGCTGGACGCGCGGGCCGGGGAGCGGTACCGGGGCGAGGTGGAACCGATCGACCGGGTCGGCGGCCACGTGCCGGGCGCGGTGTCGGCGCCGACCACCGAGAACGTGGGGCCGGACGGCCGGTTCCTCGCGGCACAGGCGCTGCGGGAGCGGTTCGCGGCGCTGGGGGCCGCGGAAGCGGCGGCGGTCGGGGTGTACTGCGGGTCGGGGGTGTCCGGGGCGCACGAGGTGCTGGCGCTGGAGGTGGCGGGGATCCCGTCGGCCCTCTACGCGGGGAGTTGGTCGGACTGGTCCTCGGACCCGGGGCGACCGGTCGCGACCGGTGGCTCCGCCGGCTGAGCGGAGCGGCCGGGCCGCCGTGTCGGGAACGCCCCGGCGGCGCGGGGCGTTCCCGGGGCACCGCCCCGGGCCCCCAGACTCCGTCGGGGGGCCAGGCCTCACAAGCCGGCGAGGGTCCGGTTACTCCTGCTTCTTGCGGCGGGTGCCGAAGACGATCTCGTCCCAGCTGGGCACCGCCGCGCGGCGGCCCGGGCGGACGCCGTCGGCTTCCGCCTGGCGGTCCGTGGTGCCGGTGAGGCGGTCGCGGTGGCCCGCCACCGTACGGGGCATCAGGACGTCGGCGTACGCGGCGCCGGCCCCCGCCGAGGCGGCCGGGGGCTCCTCGGCCTCCGGCTCCTCCGCCGGTGCGTCGGGGCGTTCCGGGACCACCATGTCGCCCCGGAAGCTCGGCACCGCCTCCAGCAGGCTGGTCAGTGTGTCCCGTTCCTCCTCCGGCTCCGGCGCGGGGGCGGCGGCCCGCTCCATCTGCCGGTCGAGCGCGCGGTCCAGCGGCCGGTCCCGCGGCAGCCGCGCGATCCGGGGCACGAAGGGGAAGCTCGGCTCCGGCGTCGCCGGCAGGTCGTCGGACTCGCCGATCAGGGAGCGGGCTTCGTCGTCCACGGCCACGACCAGCCGGCGCGGCGGGTCGTACGTCCAGCTGGCGGAGTGCGGTTCGCCGGCGACCCGGTAGACGAGCAGGACCTCCCAGGTCCCGTCGTCGCGGCGCCACGAGTCCCACTGCACGGACTCCTTGTCGGCCCCGCGCAGCGTCAGCCGCTCCTGCACCGCCTCGCCGAGCTGCGGTCCGGTGTTCTCGCCGGGGCGGCGCACCGGCGTCTTGCGGGCCCGCTCGGCCATGAACGCCCGCTCCGCGAGGACGGGTCCTTCGAAGCGGCGCACCCGGTCCACGGGGATGCCCGCGAGTTGAGCGACCTCCTCAGCGGAGGCGCCGGCCCGTATGCGGGCCTGGATGTCGCGGGGGCGGAGGTGGCTCTCCACCTCGATCTCGATCTGGTTCAGGCGCGCGCGGTCGTTGCGCACGGCAGCCCGTAGCCGCTCGTCGATCGGAAGCGTGTACTCCGTGCTGTCGGCAGCTTTGAGCACCAGTCGTGTGCCGTCATTGGAGACGGCCACGACACGCAGTTCGGGCATGGGGACCTCCCGGGTGGTGCCTGCCGACGTCACGTGCGTCGCTGCTTCCGCTAGTCGAGTGTGGCCTGCCCGGGTGCAGCCTGCCACAACCTTGCCGAGTTAAACCGGCGTGTCGGGCATGCGCCCTTGATCGCCGTTATGGCACGGTTACCTGTTGGGCACGCACAGTGACCGAACGATTACTGTGCGCATCGGAAACCCGTGCAACACCGCGGCATCGCCGGTCTTGAGTGCCGTATCTCCATCGTCGGCCCCCTCTCCCGGGTCCGGACATCCGAAAGGAAGGACGGCCCCAGGGCTCGCCACAGTACTCCATTCGGGCCACCTGGGTGGACCGCCGCGCCGCCGAACTTTCCCCGGGCGGCGGGAGTTGGCCTGCCCTGAAACGGGCCCCCCGTGCGGCCGACCTGCGGCACGGTCCGTTTTCGGGTGTCTTGCTTCACAGAATCCACAGAAGTGGAACTATCCGTTTCGTCCAGATGTCTGTAACTGCCGGAAGAGGAGAAGCGCGAGAGGCAGGGCACGCACGGCATGGCACGGGACGACACCGCACCGGAGAAGAAGAAGCTCGACCTGAGCGTCGCTCAGGTCGCCGGCTCCTCCCTCGCCACCGTCGCGGCGGCGCTGCTCGCCTCGAGGCTGGGCGTGTACGGGACCATCCTGGGCGCCGGTGTCGTGAGCGTGGTGGCCACCGCCGGCGGCCCCGTCATCCAGCACGCGTTCCGCCGTACCGGCGACCGGCTCCGGCGCGACGGCGCCGGCCCCCAGTCCCTTGGGCCCGGGCCCCGGGCGGAGGGGGAGTACGGCGAGGCCACCGTCCACGGCACCCGCGTACGGGGCTGGAAGCGCACGGCGGTGGCAGCGGGGGCCGCCTTCGCCATAGCCGTCGGCGGGCTCGGCGCCTACGAGGCCGCGGCCGGCACCTCGATCAGCGACGGCGGCGGCACCCTGCTGTCCGGCGGCACGCGCAAGGCCGCCGACCACCGGCAGCCGGACCCGCCGGGCGGCGGGGCCGAGAAGGGC
Source organism: Streptomyces sp. NPDC026522 (assembly GCF_055567555.1). Taxonomy (NCBI): domain Bacteria; kingdom Bacillati; phylum Actinomycetota; class Actinomycetes; order Kitasatosporales; family Streptomycetaceae; genus Streptomyces; species Streptomyces sp. NPDC026522. The sequence goes on along the minus strand of NZ_JBVHQF010000009.1, from coordinate 273,713 downwards.
AAGGGCGGCAAGGGCGGCGCGGCCACGCCGGGCCCCGCGGGTTCCCCGGGCGGAGAGCGCCCGTCACCCGGCCCGGCCCCCTCGGGCTCGCCGGACGGGACGCCGACGCCCACCCCGAGCCCGCCGAAGCCGGACCCGAAGCCGGACCCGGACCCGGAACCCACGCCGACCCCGACACCGACCCCCACCCCGACACCGACCCCGACCCCGACGCCCGGCTCCTCCTGAACCGCCGTCAGCCGCCCAGGACCCGCCGCAGGTAGTCGTTGCCGAACAGCCGGTCCGGGTCCAGCCGGTCCCGCAGGGCGGTGAACTCGCCGAAGCGCGGGTAGACCCCGGCGAGGTACTCGGCGTCCCGGGTGTGCACCTTGCCCCAGTGCGGCCGCCCCTGGTGCGCGGTGAAGATCCGCTCGGCCGCCGTGAAGTAGGCCTGGTAGGGGGTGCCCTTGTACATGTGCACCGCGATGTACGCCGTCTCGCGCCCCGAGGCCGTCGACAGGGTGATGTCGTCCGCCGGAGCCGTCCGCACCTCGACGGGGAAGCTGATGCGCAGGGCGGACCGGTCGACCATCGCCTTGAGTTCCCGCAGGGCCCCGACGACGTGCTCACGCGGGAGCGCGTACTCCATCTCCACGAAGCGCACCCGGCGCGGGCTGGTGAACACCTTGTACGGGATGTCGGTGTAGGTCCGCGCCGACAGGGCGCGGCTGGCGATGCGGGCGATGCCGGGAACGGCCGCCGGGACGGCGCGGCCCAGCGAGTTGACCGCCTGGAAGAGGCCGTTGGACAGCAGCTCGTCCTCGATCCACGCGCTGACCGCTCCGGGCGGGGCGGCCGGCCCCTGGCTGCGGTTGTTGCGCTTGGTGTTGCAGTTGCCGGTGTGCGGGAACCAGTAGAACTCGAAGTGCTCGTTCTCCGCGACGTGCTCGTCGAACTCGGCCGTCACCCGGTCGAAGCCCATCGGCTCCTCACGGGCGGTCAGGAAGAAGAGCGGTTCGACGGCGAAGGTCACCGAGGTGACGATGCCGAGCGCCCCGATGCCGAGCCGGGCGGCCGCGAAGACCTCGGGGTTCTCCTTCTCCGAGCACGTCAGCAGCCTGCCGTCCGCGGTGACCAGTTCGAGGGCGCGGATCTGCGCGGCGATGGAGGCCGAGTCGCGGCCGGTGCCGTGGGTGCCGGTGCTGATGGCGCCCGCGACCGTCTGTTCCATGATGTCGCCCATGTTGGTGAGCGACAGGCCTGCCCGGGCCAGGGCCGCGTTCAGGTGCTTGAGCACCGTGCCCGCCGCCACCGTGACGGTGCCGGCGGTCCGGTCGACCGACGTGATGCCCCGCAGCGCCTGGGGGCGGATGAGCACCCCGTCGGTGGCGGCGGCCGCGGTGAAGGAGTGGCCGGTGCCGACCGCCTTCACCCGCAAGCCCTCCCCGGCGGCCCAGCGGACCGCCTCCTGGACCTCCCCGACCGATGCCGGGGCCACCACGCGGGCGGGCGTCGCCCTGACGTTGCCCGCCCAGTTACGCCACGCGGTCGGCGTCTTCGCCGCCCCGGCCCGCCCGTTCTGCCCTGCTGTCGACGTCCCCATCGGTAGCCGGCTCCTCCCCTAGCGCCGGCCTCGTCAGCCGGCGGTAACCCGCGAACGCCACCGCCGCCGCGGCCACCCCCGCCGATATGGAGACGACGTACCCGCTGCGGGCGCCGGCCGCGTCGATGACCAGGCCGGCCACGGAGGAGCCGACCGCGACACCGACCGCGAGGCCGGTGCTGATCCAGGTCATTCCCTCGGTCAGCTTCGCGCGGGGTACGTGCGCCTCGATCAGGGCCATCGTGGTGATCATCGTGGGAGCGATGGCGAGGCCCGAGACGAAGAGCGCCACGGCCAGAAACGGCAAGTTCCCGGCCAGTAGGAGGGGGATCATACTCACGGCCATCGCACAGATGCCCAGTACCCATCGACGTTCGGCCGATCCTTTGAGGTGCAGCAGGCCGAAGACGATCCCGGCGAGGCAGGAGCCGAGGGCCCAGACGGCGAGGATCACGCTCGCGAGTGGTTTGTGGCCGCGCTCGTCGGCAAAGGCGAGCGTGGCCACGTCGATCGAGCCGAAGATCGCCCCCGTCGCGACGAACGTGCCCATCAGCACCTGGAGTCCGGGGGAGCGCAGGGCCGAGGTCCGGTCCCCGTGCGCGTCGTGCGGGTGCGGTTCCGGTTCGGTGGCGCGCTGCGCCGTCAGCCACCAGACGCCCACCAGCAGGCACAGGGCGGCTATCAGCGGACCGGCCTCCGGGAACCAGGTCGTGGACAGGGAGATGGCGATGATCGGACCGAAGATGAAACAGACCTCGTCGAGCACGGATTCGAAGGAGTACGCCGTGTGCAGGCTCGGGGTGTCCCGGTAGATGGCCGTCCACCGGGCGCGGACCATCGAGCCCACGCTCGGCACGCATCCCGCGAGGGCGGAGAAGACGAAGAGCGTCCAGTCCGGCCAGCCGTTCGCCGCGGCGACCAGCAGGCCGGCCACCGAGGCGACGGCGAAGAGGGTCGCGGGGCGCAGCACCCGCCGCTGTCCGTAGCGGTCGACCAGCTTGGAGACCTGAGGGCCGACGGCCGCGGCGGACAGGGCGAGGGTCCCGGTGAGCGCGCTCGCCAGCCCGTAGCGGCCGGTGAGCTCCGAGATCATGGTCAGGATGCCGACGCCCACCATGGAGAGCGGCATGCGGCCGATGAGCCCGGCGGCGCTGAACCCCTTGGTGCCTGGAGCGGCGAAGATCGCGCGGTAGGGACTGGGCACGGGCCCTCCGTAAGGGACGTCAATGGCCTCTACAGGTTATGACCGCCGGCAAGGCACCCGCATGGCGAGAACGGACTGTAAGTAAGGGTGACCTTACCTTTGGGACGCGCGGTCCCGGCCGCCGGGTCCGGTTCCCGCCGCGGCCCGTCGGGTGGCAGGATTCGACGCATGTCTGACCAGCTCCGCGCCCCCGACGCCGGCCCCTACGACGCCCTGCTGCTGCTCTCCTTCGGCGGCCCCGAGGGCCCCGAAGACGTCGTGCCGTTCCTGGAGAACGTCACGCGCGGGCGCGGCATCCCGCGCGAGCGGCTCAAGGAAGTCGGGCAGCACTACTTCGGCTTCGGTGGCGTCAGCCCCATCAACGGCCAGAACCGGGAGCTGCTGGACGCGCTGCGCAAGGACTTCGCCGAGCACGGGCTGGACCTGCCGGTGTACTGGGGCAACCGGAACTGGGCGCCCTACCTCACCGACGTGCTCCGGGACATGGCCGCCGACGGCCGCCGCCGCATCGCGGTCCTCGCCACCAGCGCGTACGCCTCGTACTCGGGCTGCCGGCAGTACCGGGAGAACCTCGCCGACGCGCTCGCCACGCTCGCCGAGGAGGGCGTGGCCGAGCTGCCGGGGGTGGACAAGCTGCGGCACTACTTCAACCACCCGGGCTTCGTGCGGCCGATGGTGGACGGCGTACTCGCCTCCCTGGCCGCCCTGCCGCAGGACGTGCGCGCCGGCGCCCACCTGGCCTTCACCACCCACTCCATCCCGACCGCGGCCGCCGACACCTCCGGCCCCGTCGAGGAGCACGGCGACGGCGGCGCGTACGTCCGTCAGCACCTGGACGTGGCCCGGCTGATCGCGGATGCGGTGCGCGCCGAGACGGGCGCCGAACTGCCCTGGGAGCTGGTCTACCAGTCGCGCAGCGGCGCCCCGCACATCCCCTGGCTGGAACCCGACATCTGCGACCACCTGGAGGCCCTGCACGAAGCGGGCGCCCCGGCGGTGGTGATGGTGCCGATCGGCTTCGTCTCGGACCACATGGAGGTCCTGTACGACCTCGACACCGAGGCCACCGCCAAGGCCGCCGAACTGGGCCTGCCCGTCGCCCGCTCGGCGACGGTGGGCGCCGACCCGCGGTTCGCGGCGGCGGTACGTGACCTCGTGCTGGAGCGGGCCGCCGCCGAACGCGGCGAAGCGGTGGAGCGGTGCGCGCTGGGCCTGCTCGGCCCCAGCCACGACCTCTGCGCGGTGGGCTGCTGTCCCGCGCGAGCACCCCGGCCGGCGGCCGCGGGCGTCGACAGTCCGTACGCGTAGGAAGTGGGACGAGCATGGTTTCCGAGGAACGGGTCCCGGCCGAAGGGGCCCCCGGCGGACGGGTTTCCGCCGAGCTGAAGGCGGAGCTGCTGGCCGTGGGGCTGGACGCCGCGCGGCGGGCCGGGGAGCTGCTGCGGGACGGGCGGCCGGCGGACCTGGCGGTGGCGGCGACCAAGTCCAGCCCGATCGACGTGGTGACCGAGATGGACATCGCGGCGGAGAAGCTGATCACGGGGATCCTCGCCGAGCGCCGTCCGCTGGACGGACTGCTGGGCGAGGAGGGGGCGGACAGCCCCGGGACGAGCGGCGTGCGGTGGGTCGTGGACCCGCTGGACGGCACCGTGAACTACCTGTACGGGCTGCCCAGCTGGAGCGTCTCGATCGCCGCCGAGTACCGGGGCGAGACGGTGGCCGGCGTGGTGGCGGCGCCGATGCGCGGCGAGACGTATCACGCGGTGCTCGGCGAGGGCGCCTGGCTGGGGGACGTCCGGCTGCGCTGCCGGGCGCCCGCGCCGCTGGACCGGGCGCTGGTGGCGACCGGGTTCGCCTACCTCCAGGGCCGCAAGGAGCAGCAGGCCGAGGTGGTGCGGCGGATCCTGCCGCGGGTGCGCGACATCCGCCGCGCCGGGTCGGCGGCCCTGGACCTCTGCGATGTCGCCGCCGGGCGGCTGGACGGGTACTACGAGCGGGGGTTGAACCCGTGGGACCTCGCCGCGGGTGCGCTCATCGCCCGGGAGGCGGGCGCCGTGACGGGCGGCCGGCCGGGCGAGCCGGCCTCGGGGGAGCTGGCGCTCGCCGCCACCCCGGCCGTGTTCGCCTCGCTCCAGCCGCTGCTGGAGGAGGCCGGGGCCTGGCACGACTGACCCCGGGCCGCCGTACATGAGCGGACCCCGGCCGCCCTGAGGGCGGCCGGGGTCCGAGAAGTACCGGGGTGCGTGAGGTATCGGTGAGGGTTTTCGGTCAGGCAGCTGTTCTGCGGGCGGGGCCCGGCTAGGCGGCGGTGACGGGCACGCCGTGTTCGGCCGCGAGGCGCTGGAGGTCCTCCAGCTCCGCCTGTTCCACATCCGCGAGGTAGTCGTCGCCCGTCGCACGGGCCTTGCTGAGGTCCGACTGCGTGGCCCTGATGCGCTGCAGGAGACCCGCGGTGAATGCGTCCATGGTGGGTGCGCCCCCTCTTCGTGGGTCGCGGCGGTGCTGCCCGTGGCAGTCCGCCGTCAGGAGTGGATGGGGTGTTCCATCGTCCTCCCCGGCACCCTGGGCGCAGAAACCTCGTGAGCCCATCGAATCCTCAGCTCCGTTCCCCCGGCCCTGGCCGCGGCGGCCGCCGCATGGCGCCTTACAGCCGGTTTACCGCCGAAACGGGCAGGATGGGCGACGCAATACACGTGTGCCCTTCTGGGCTCGAAGGAAGGAAACGACGTGCGCGTACTCGTCGTCGAGGACGAGCAGCTGCTCGCCGATGCGGTGGCCACCGGCCTGCGCCGGGAGGCCATGGCCGTGGACGTCGTGTACGACGGCGCCGCGGCCCTGGAGCGCGTCGGAGTGAACGACTACGACGTGGTCGTACTCGACCGGGACCTCCCGCTCGTGCACGGGGACGACGTCTGCCGGAAGATCGTGGAGCTCGGCATGCCCACGCGCGTGCTGATGCTGACCGCCTCCGGGGACGTCAGCGACCGGGTCGAGGGGCTGGAGCTCGGGGCGGACGACTACCTGCCCAAGCCGTTCGCCTTCACCGAGCTGACCGCCCGCGTGCGCGCCCTGGGACGGCGTACGACGGTCGCCCTGCCGCCCGTGCTGGAGCGCGCCGGGATCAAGCTCGACCCGAACCGGCGCGAGGTCTTCCGGGAGGGCCGGGAGGTGCAGCTGGCGCCGAAGGAGTTCGCGGTGCTGGAGGTCCTCATGCGCAGCGAGGGGACCGTCGTCTCCGCCGAGCAGCTGCTGGAGAAGGCCTGGGACGAGAACACCGACCCGTTCACGAACGTGGTGCGCGTGACCGTCATGACCTTGCGCCGCAAGCTCGGAGAGCCGCCCGTCATCGTGACCGTGCCGGGCTCCGGATACCGGATCTGAGGCCATGGCAGCGACTCCGGCGCCACCGACGGCACCTCCGAAACCGACCTGGGACCCCGGCCAGCCCGAGGGTCCCTTCCCGTGGCTGCGGCCGACCATCCGCATACGCCTCACCTTGCTGTACGGCGGCATGTTCCTCATCGCGGGCATCCTGCTGCTCTCGATCATCTACCTCCTGGCGGCGCAGGCGCTGCGGGAGGGCAACGCGCTGCCCTTCAAGATCGTCGGCGGTACGAAGATCGAGGTCACCAGTACGACCTGCTCCGGCGTGGGCGCCGACATGTCGTTCGACCAGTTCTACTCCGCGATCAGCCAGTGCATCTTCGACCAGCGCCGGCACGCCCTGGACGACCTGCTGAGCCGGTCGCTGATGGCCCTGCTGGGTCTGAGCATCATCGCCTTCGCGTTCGGCTACGCGATGGCCGGCCGGGTGCTCTCGCCGCTGGGCAAGATCACCCGGACCGCCCGCCGGGTGGTCGGCTCGGACCTGACCCGGCGGATCGAGCTGGACGGCCCGGACGACGAGCTCAAGGAGCTCGCCGACACCTTCGACGAGATGCTCGACCGGCTGGAGCGGGCCTTCACCGCCCAGCAGCGGTTCGTCGCGAACGCCTCGCACGAGCTGCGCACACCGCTGGCGATCAACCGGACGCTGCTGGAGGTGCACCTCTCCGATCCGGGGGCCCCGGTGGAGCTCCAGCAGCTCGGGAAGACGCTCCTGGCCACCAACGAGCGCAGCGAGCAGCTGGTCGAGGGCCTGCTGCTGCTGGCCCGCAGCGAGAACCAGATCGTCGAGCGCAAGCCGGTGGACCTGGCGGAGGTCGCCTCGCGCGCCATCGACCAGGCGCGGTCGGAGGCCGCGGCCAAGGGCGTGGAGATCCGCGGTGAGCGGTCGCCGGCCGTGGTCCAGGGCAACGGCGTGCTGCTGGAGCGGATCGCCTTGAACCTGGTGCAGAACGCCGTTCGCTACAACGTGCCGGAAGGAGGCTGGGTGGAGGTCGCGACCGAGGTCCAGCACGGCCAGGCGGTGCTCCTCGTGTCGAACACGGGTCCCGTGGTTCCCGCGTACGAGGTGGACAACCTCTTCGAGCCGTTCAGACGGCTGCGTACGGAGCGAACGGGCAGCGACAAGGGGGTGGGACTCGGCCTCTCGATCGCGCGCTCCGTGGCGCGCGCACACGGCGGCCGCATCCAGGCGACCCCGCGCGAGGGCGGTGGCCTCGTGATGCGTGTCACGTTGCCCCTGTGACCAGGACGCGCCCGCGTTCGCTCTTGGCTGAATTCGCCGGGCGTCACCCAGGATATCGCTGTGTGATCGATCACATGAGCGGGTGTCCGGCCGTGCGCGTTCCGTGACCCCGGGGAGGCCGGAAAGCCCGGGAAGTCCGGGTTTCCGGCACCCCGAATGGCGGGAAATACACGGGGTGGCGTTTGTGCAAGGCGGCCTCCGGACCGTGTACGGTCCCGGTCGTCATCCCAGCCACAAGCTCCTTCGGGGGCCCGGCTGGGTGTCGATTGAGTAACAGACCTTGATGTGAGGCAAAATCTCCGCCTCAGGTCGGGCACAAGTCCGGCCTCTCGCGCGTTACGTGCGCTGAGACACCGCTAAATCCCAGAGGGGGAGAGCGAACCATGGCAACGGACTACGACACTCCGCGCAAGACCGACGACGACGTAGACAACGACAGCATCGAAGAGCTGAAGGCTCGGCGCAACGAGAAGTCCCACTCGAACGTGGACGTGGACGACTTCGACGCGGCGGAGGGCATGGAGCTTCCCGGCGCGGACCTCTCCAACGAGGAGCTGGCCGTCCGGGTGCTGCCCAAGCAGGCCGACGAGTTCACCTGCATGAGCTGCTTCCTGGTGCACCACCGCAGCCAGCTGGCTCGGGAGAAGAACGGCCAGCCGATCTGTCGCGACTGCGACTGAGAGGCCTCGGCCGTGACAGGGTCGTCGCCCTTCCGGAAGCGCCGCTTCCGGAAGTCTGGTGATCCGGCGGAGAAGTGGGTGGAGACGGGCCCGGAGACGGGCCCCGCAGCCGCCGACGACCCCGCCGCGTCCTCCGGCACCGCCCCCGCGGTGCCGTCGGCCGCAACGGCCGGCGACGGGCCCCGCAAGCCCGGGACCGGTCGGATGCAAGCCGTCAGGAACGGTGTGCGCAAGGGCGGCGCGGGCTCGAAGGCCGTCGCCCTGTACATCGCCGAACGCATCATCGAGAACGCACCGCGCGTTCCGGTTCGGGACCTCGCGACCCTGCGCGCGCAGTTCCCGGGCCTCGACCCCGACCAGCTCGCCGACAAGCTGATCGCCGGCGCCGCCCACGGCACGTCGGTCGTGGGAGCCGGTGTCGGCGCGGCGGCGATGCTGCCCGTACCGCCCGCCATGCCGGCGGAACTGGCCGCGGAGATCACCGGGGTCGCCGCGATCGAGCTGAAGCTGATCGCCGAACTGCACGAGGTCTACGGGCAGCGGCCCCCCGGGAACCTCAAGGACCGCAGCGTCGCCTACGTCACCTCCTGGACCCAGGAGCGCGGGGTGAACCTGGTCAAGCCGACGACGCTGGACGTGGCGCTGGGCGGTCAGCTCAAGCGCGAGCTCCGCCAGCAGATCACCAAGCGGATGTTCCGCAACCTGCCGAACCTGATGCCCTTCATGATCGGCGCGGCCGTCGGCGCCGTCATGAACCGGCGCGACACCCGGAAAGTCGCCCACAAGGTACAGAAGGACCTGCGGGCACGGGCCGTGCCCTGGGAGGCCCTGGACCGGCTGCCGCCCCTGGAGCAGGCCTCCGGGCCCCTTCCCGAGGCCATGCGGGCCGCCATCGAGGGGCCGGATCCCGAAGAGCGCCGCTAGTCGGCCCGCGGCCGCGTCAGCCGGCCTGCGGCTGCGTCCGCGCCGAGCGGATCGCCGCCGCCAGTGCCTCGGGCTCGCGCGTGGAGACGTAGACGTACGGCGTCGGGTCCGCCGGGTCGGTGACCTCGACCCGGACCGCCGTCGGCACGTAGCTGCGCAGCAGCATGAACGCGCGGGTGTCCGCCTTGTACGTACGCCAGGCCACGGCCTCCTCGGCCCCCAGGACCTCGGGCTCACCCAGGGCCGTCACCGGGATCCGGGCCTCGCCCGCCGCCAGCGCGCCGTTGACCACGCGCACGCGCGCGGAGCCGTACGAACTCACCAGCATCCCGGCCAGCGCCGTGCCCCCGACCAGCCCGGCCAGCAGCGGCAGCGTGCCCAGCGGGAGCAGCACCAGGGCGCACGCCAGGCCGGTCAGTACGGCGATGGCCCACCAGGAGCGGGGGGCGGTCAGGCGTTCGTCGTGGTGCGCGGGGGAGAGCTGCATGCCCACAAGCCTGCCACGAGGCGACCGGCGGGTAGCCGCGCGGGTAAGGTCTGCGGCTGTGAGTGGACGAAACACAGCGTTGACGCCCCCGGCCGACGCCGCGGCGCCGGTCCGGCACCCCGACGCACCGGCACCCGGCGAACTCCTCGGTGCGCACTACGAGCACTGTTTCGGCTGTGGCGGGGGCCAGCCGCACGGACTCCACCTGGCGGCCCGGGCCGGTGAGGGCGTGCGGGTCACCGCCGAGTTCACCGTCAAGCCCGCCCACCAGGGCGCCCCCGGTCTCGCGCACGGCGGCGTACTGGCCACCGCGCTCGATGAGACGCTCGGCTCCCTGAACTGGCTGCTGCGCGTCATAGCGGTGACCGGGCGGCTGGAGACCGACTTCGTCCGGCCGGTTCCGCTGGGCACCGTGCTGTATCTGGAGGCAGAGGTGACCGCCGTCGCCGGGCGGAAGATCTACTCCACCGCGGTCGGCCGAATAGGCGGCCCGCAAGGGCCCGTCGCCGTGCGCGCCGACGCCCTCTTCATCGAGGTGAAGGTCGACCACTTCATCGACAACGGACGGCCCGAGGAGATCCGGGCGGCAATGGCCGACCCGGACCAGGTCAGGCGCTCGCGCGCCTTCGAGGTGAACCCCTGATGTCTGAGTACAACCACGCGCCCGTCGACGTGCTGATCCGCCGCGTTGACCCCGAGGTGCCGCTGCCCTCCTACGGCCACCCCGGCGACGCGGGCTGCGACCTGGTGACCACCGAGGCCGCCGTCCTGGCGCCCGGTGAGCGGACCGTACTGCCCACCGGCGTCTCCATCGCCCTGCCCGACGGGTACGCCGCCTTCGTGCACCCCCGCTCCGGCCTGGCCGCGCGCTGCGGGCTCGCGCTCGTGAATGCCCCGGGGACGGTGGATGCCGGGTACCGTGGGGAAATCAAGGTGATCGTGGTCAATCTCGACCCGCGCGAGAGCGTCAGGTTCGAGCGTTTCGACCGCATTGCCCAGCTGGTTGTCCAGCGGGTCGAGAAGGTGCGCTTCCACGAGGTGGCGGAACTTCCCGGCTCGGCCCGGGCCGAGGGGGGTTTCGGCTCCACCGGCGGTCATGCGGCCGTGGCCGGATCCGGAGCTGGTCAGCAGGGTGGGAATGGCTACGCTTCGGTCGTAACCGACCGGGAAGGACAGTGACGTGTTCGGACGTCGCAAGAAGAACGACTCCGTCAAGGACGGCGGCGCGGCCGAGCAGGTCGTCGAGAACGGGCACGGCGATGAGCAGGACGACGCCGACCAGCTCGACGACGCCACGCCCCGCCGAGTGAACCTGCCGCCGGCGCCCCGGCCCGACGGCCCCTGGGACGTCTCCGAAGTGCCCGGCAAGCCGGAAGACGGCCGGGTCGACCTGGGCGGCATCCTCGTACCCGGTGTCGAGGGCATGGAACTGCGCGTCGAGGTCGCGGGTGACGCGATCGTCGCCGCGACCGTCGTCCTCGGCGACAGCGCCGTGCAGCTGCAGGCCTTCGCGGCGCCCAAGAAGGAAGGCATCTGGGGCGAGGTGCGCGACGAGATCGCCACCGGCATCACCCAGCAGGGCGGCATCATCGACGAGGTCGAGGGCCCCCTGGGCTGGGAGCTGCGCGCACAGGTGCCCGTACCGCTGCCCGACGGGCAGACCGGTGCCCAGCTGGTGCGGTTCGTCGGCGTCGACGGCCCGCGCTGGTTCCTGCGCGGCGTGATCTCCGGCCAGGCCGCGGTGCGCCCCGAGGCGGGCGGTGTGCTGGAGCAGATCTTCCGGGACACCGTCGTCGTGCGTGGCGAAGGCCCGATGGCGCCGCGCGACCCGATCGTCCTCAAGCTCCCGAACGACGCCCAGATGGTGCCGGACGGCGTGCAGGCGACCGGCGAGGCGGAGGGCTCCCGCTTCGGCGGAGACATGGGCCAGCTGGAGCGCGGCCCGGAGATCACCGAGGTCCGCTGATCTTCGATGTGTCTGCGGCCCGGTGGGCCGTACCCCTCGTGGGTACGGCCCACCGGCCGTTGCGGGCCGGGGAGCAGCGGCCGCGTCAGGGATCCGTCAGGGATCGGCGTCCGGCCGCACATCGGTCGGTCAAGTGCGGGAACGTCCCTGAGAATGGGCGCATGGGACGCGGCAAGCTACGGATATACCTCGGCGCGGCGCCCGGTGTGGGCAAGACGTACGCCATGCTCTCGGAGGGCCACCGCCGGATCGAGCGGGGCGGGGACTGCGTCGTCGGCTTCGTCGAGCACCACGGGCGGCCGCGGACCGAGGTGATGCTCCACGGGCTGGAACAGGTGCCGCGGCGGGAGCTCGGTTACCGGGACGCCGTCTTCACCGAGATGGACGTGGACGCGCTCCTGGCCCGGCGCCCCTCGGTGGCGCTGGTGGACGAGCTGGCGCACACGAACGTCCCCGGCTCGCGCAACGCCAAGCGCTGGCAGGACGTCGAGGAGCTGCTCCGGGCCGGCATCGACGTCGTGTCGACCGTGAACATCCAGCACCTGGAGTCCCTCGGGGACGTGGTCGAGTCCATCACCGGGGTGCGGCAGCGGGAGACCGTGCCGGACGAGGTGGTGCGGCGGGCCGAGCAGATCGAGCTGGTCGACATGTCGCCGCAGGCGCTGCGCCGCCGGATGGCCCACGGGAACATATACAAGCCCGACAAGGTCGACGCGGCCCTGTCCAACTACTTCCGCCCGGGCAACCTCACGGCGCTGCGGGAGCTGGCCCTGCTGTGGGTGGCCGACCGGGCCGACGAGTACCTGCGGCAGTACCGGGGCGAGCACGGCATCCGCTCCACCTGGCAGGCCCGCGAGCGGATCGTCGTCGGGCTCACCGGCGGCCCCGAGGGGCGGACCCTGATCCGGCGCGCCGCCCGGCTCGCCGAGAAGGGTGCGGGCGGCGAGGTGCTGGCCGTGTACATCGCCCGCAGCGACGGGCTGACCTCGGCCTCGCCGAAGGAGCTCGCGGTCCAGCGGACGCTGGCGGAGGACCTCGGCGGAACGTTTCACCATGTCATCGGGGACAACATCCCCGAGGCCCTGCTGGAGTTCGCCCGCGGGGTCAACGCCACCCAGATCGTGCTCGGCTCCAGCCGCCGCAAGGCCTGGCAGTACGTGTTCGGACCGGGCGTGGGCGCCAGTGTGGCCCGCGACTCCGGGCCGGACCTGGACGTGCACATCGTCACCCACGACGAGGTCGCCAAGGGCCGCGGACTGCCCGTGGTCCGCTCGGCCGCCCGGCTCGGCAGAACCCGGACCGTCGCGGGCTGGGTGGTCGGCGTGGGGTTCCCCGCCCTGCTCGCGGTGCTGCTCACGCACCTGAACGGCGACCCCGGCCTGGCCAACGAGATGCTGCTGTTCCTGGCGCTGACGGTGGCCGCGGCCCTGCTGGGCGGGCTCTTGCCCGCACTGGCCTCGGCGGCCTTCGGCTCGCTGCTGCTGAACTACTACTTCGCGCCGCCGCTGCACCGCTTCACGATCTCCGACCCCAAGAACATCGTCGCCATCGCGGTGTTCTTCGGGGTGGCGGTGGCCGTCGCCTCCGTGGTGGACGCGGCCGCCCGGCGCACCGAGCAGGCCGCCCGGCTGCGCGCCGAGTCCGAGATCCTGTCCTTCCTCGCGGGGAGCGTGCTGCGCGGGGAGACCACCCTGGACGCGCTGCTGGAGCGGGTGCGGGAGACCTTCGCGATGGAGTCCGTGGCGCTGCTGGAGCGTGCGGGCGACGTGGAACCGTGGCAGCCGGCCGGCAGCGTGGGGCCGAGCCCCGTGGCCCGGCCCGAGGACGCAGACGTGGACATGCCGATCGGCGACCACATGGCGCTGGCCCTGTCCGGACGGGTGCTGCCGGCCGCGGACCGCCGGGTGCTGGGCGCCTTCGCCGCGCAGGCAGCCGTCGTACTGGACCGGCAGCGGCTGGTCGGGCAGGCCGAGGAGGCCCGCCGGATGGCCGAGGGCAACCGGATCAGGACCGCGCTGCTGGCCGCCGTGAGCCACGACCTGCGCACCCCGCTGGCCGCCATCAAGGCGTCGGTGTCCTCGCTGCGCTCCGAGGACGTGGAGTGGTCGCCGGAGGACCGGGCCGAGCTGCTCGCGGGGATCGAGGACGGCGCCGACCGGCTCGACCACCTCGTGGGGAACCTGCTGGACATGTCCCGCCTGCAGACCGGCACCGTCACCCCGCTGATCCGGGAGATCGACCTCGACGAGGTGGTCCCGATGGCGCTGGGCGGCGTACCCGAGGACAGCGTCGTGCTGGACGTCCCGGAGACGCTGCCGATGGTGGCGGTGGACCCCGGGCTGCTGGAGCGGTCCGTGGCCAACGTGGTGGAGAACGCCGTCAAGTACAGCCCCGATGGTCAGCCGGTGCTGGTCGCGGCGAGTTTCCTCGGCGACCGGGTCGAGGTACGGGTCGTGGACCGCGGGCCGGGCGTGCCGGACGGGGCCAAGGACCGGATCTTCGCCCCGTTCCAGCGGCACGGGGACGCACCGCGCGGGGCCGGGGTCGGGCTCGGGCTCGCGGTGGCCCGCGGCTTCGCGGAGGCCATGGACGGCACCCTGACCGCCGAGGACACGCCGGGAGGCGGGCTGACGATGGTGCTCACCCTGCGGGCGGCCCCGCCGGGAACCGCATCCGGCCCCCCTCACGTTGATCACGTGGACGATATTGATCAACCTGTTGATCCGTTCGACCTTCCTTCCGCACGACAGAAAGCAGGCCCTCGATGACCCGAGTGCTCGTGGTGGACGACGAGCCGCAGATCGTCCGGGCCCTCGTGATCAACTTGAAGGCACGCAAGTACGAGGTCGACGCCGCCGCCGACGGAGCGGGGGCCCTGGAACTCGCGGCCGCCCGCCACCCGGATGTCGTCGTCCTCGACCTGGGCCTGCCCGACATGGACGGAGTCGAGGTGATCAGGGGGCTGCGCGGCTGGACGCGGGTGCCGATCCTGGTGCTCTCCGCCCGCCACAGCTCCGACGAGAAGGTCGAGGCCCTGGACGCGGGCGCCGACGACTACGTCACCAAGCCGTTCGGCATGGACGAACTGCTGGCCCGGCTGCGCGCCGCGGTCCGCCGGGCCGAACCGCCCGTCGGGGCGGGGGAGGACGAGGTGGTCGTCGAGACCGACGGCTTCACGGTCGACCTCGCCGCCAAGAAGGCCGTGCGCGAGGGGCGCGACGTACGCCTGACCCCGACCGAGTGGCACCTGCTGGAGGTGCTGGTCCGCAACGGCGGGAAACTGGTCAGCCAGAAGCAGCTCCTCCGGGAGGTCTGGGGCCCCTCGTACGGGACCGAGACCAACTACCTGCGGGTCTACATGGCGCAGCTGCGGCGCAAGCTGGAGGCGGACCCCTCGCACCCGCGGCACTTCATCACCGAACCGGGCATGGGATACCGCTTCGAGAGGTAGTGGGCGCGCCGGTACGCTTCCTGTATGAGTGCTGAACCGCGTCCCGAGAAGCCCGCGAAGCCGGCCAGGCCGGTGGGCCGGTTCCGCCGGATGATAGAGCGTCTCTCCACGTCCCAGGAGGAGCTGCATTCGGCGGAGCTGCAGGAGGCTGCAGAAGCCGCGGGATGCACGCGGATCTGCGACTCCTACGACCGCGAGATAGTCAAGGTGACCGGTACCCTGCGGACCGTCACCCTGCGTCCGCGGGCCGGCGTCCCCGCCTTGGAGGCGGAGCTGTTCGACGGCTCCGCCGCGCTGGACGTGGTGTGGCTCGGGCGTCGCTCGATCGTGGGAATCGAGCCCGGACGGCGCATGATCGCCTCCGGGCGGATCGCGATGAGCCATGGGCGCCGGGTCCTCTTCAACCCGAAGTACGAACTCCGACCGCTCGGACAGGAGCAGTAACCGGTGACGTCACTCGACAAACCGAACACCCCCGCCCCGGACCCTGCCGACGACCAGAAGGCCGCGACGCAGGCCGCGCTCTTCGACGCGTTCGGCGGCATCCGGGGCACCGTGGAGACGATGCTCCCCGGCCTGCTCTTCGTGATGATCTACACGATCAACAAGAACGTGGTGATGTCCGCCATCGCGGCGGCCGTCGTCGCGGTCGCGCTGGTGATCGTGCGGCTGCTGCGCAAGGACACCGTGAAGCACGCGTTCAGCGGCGTGTTCGGGGTCGGCGTGGGCGTGGCGTTCGCCCTCTTCACCGGCACCGCGAAGGGCTTCTACCTGCCCGGCATGATCTACGGCGCGGGGCTGGGGGTGGCCTTCACGCTGTCGGCGCTGGTCGGCTTCCCGCTGCTCGGTGTCATCCTCGGGCCGGTGTTCAAGGAGAACCTGTCCTGGCGCACCCGCAACCCCGGGCGCAAGAAGGCCTACACCAAGGCCAGCCTGGCGTGGGGGATCATCTTCCTCGCCAAGTACGCGATCCTCTTCCCGCTGTACTGGTGGGGGGACGCGACCCAGCTCGGCTGGGTGCTGATCACGCTGAAGCTGCCGCCCATGGTGCTCGCGGTGTACTTCACCTGGGTGTTCCTGGCGAAGGCGCCGCCGCCGATCGACGTCATCGCCGAGTACGAGGCCGAGGAGGCCGCCGAGAAGGCGGCGAAGGCCGCGGCGCGGGAGCGGCGGGCCTGACGCGCCGAGGGCGCAGGCCCGGCACCGCCCGAGGGGCCGCCGACCAGGATCTGGTCGGCGGCCCCTCGGCGTGCGCAGCGCGTCAGTGACGGGCCTGGAGGAGCTCCTCCAGCTGCTCCTCGCGGGCCTGGGCGGCCACGAAGAGGAGCTCGTCGCCCGGCTCCAGGGTCTCCTCGCCGTGCGGGGTGAGCACCCGGTTGCCCCGGATGATGGTGACCAGCGAGGTGTCCTCCGGCCAGCTGATCTCGCTGATCTGCGTGCCCGCGACCGAGGAGTCCGGCGGCAGGGTCAGCTCGACCAGGTTGGCGTCGCCGTGGCTGAAGCGCAGCAGCCGCACCAGGTCACCGACGCTGACGGCCTCCTCGACCAGGGCCGACATCAGACGGGGCGTGGAAACGGCGACGTCGACGCCCCAGGACTCGTTGAAGAGCCACTCGTTCTTCGGGTTGTTCACCCGCGCCACGACCCGGGGAACCCCGTACTCGGTCTTGGCGAGCAGCGAGACGACCAGGTTGACCTTGTCGTCACCCGTGGCGGCGATGACCACGTTGCAGCGCTGGAGCGCGGCCTCGTCCAGCGAGGTGATCTCACAGGCGTCGGCCAGCAGCCACTCCGCCTGCGGCACCCGCTCCACCGAGATGGCGGTCGGCGCCTTGTCGACGAGCAGCACCTCGTGGCCGTTCTCCAGCAGCTCGCCCGCGATGGAGCGGCCGACGGCGCCGGCTCCGGCGATCGCGACCCTCATGCGTGTGCCTCCTCGGGCCCCTGGGCGAAGACCGCCTCGACCTTCTCGATCTCGTCCGTGCGCATCATCACGTGGACGAGGTCGCCCTCCTGGAGGACCGTCTGCGACGTCGGCAGCATGGCCTCGCCCAACCGGGTGAGGAACGCCACGCGGACGCCGGTCTCCTCCTGGAGCGTGCTGACCTTGTGCCCGATCCAGGAAGCCGAGGTGTGCACCTCGGCGAGCTGCACCCCGCCGCTCGGGTCGCGCCACAGCGGCTCCGCGCCCGAAGGCAGCAGCCGGCGCAGCATCTGGTCGGCGGTCCACCGCACGGTCGCCACCGTGGGGATGCCCAGACGCTGGTAGACCTCGGCACGCTTGGGGTCGTAGATCCGGGCGGCGACGTTCTCGACGCCGAACATCTCGCGGGCCACCCGGGCCGCGATGATGTTGGAATTGTCACCGCTGCTGACGGCGGCGAAGGCGCCCGCCTCCTCGATGCCCGCCTCCCGCAGCGTGTCCTGATCGAAGCCGACCCCGGTCACGCGGCGGCCGCCGAACGATGCCCCCAGTCGACGGAATGCGGTGGGGTCCTGGTCGACGACTGCGACCGTATGACCCTGCTGTTCCAGGGTCTGCGCGAGGGCGGAGCCCACCCTTCCGCAGCCCATGATGACGATGTGCACGGCCGTCCTTCCGGCTGACAGCGGCTCGCTGGTTCCCAGCCTCATTGCATGCTCTGGCTAAACAGGGTCTCAGACCTTGGCCCAAGCTACACACGGGCGGTCACCAGTGTGACCATTTGGGGTCCGGGCCGGGGCTCATTGGAGCGTGATTGCCCGCGAATAGGGGCGGGGGGTTCGTCAGCCGGTTTTCGAACGCTTACGATCCTTGGCGTGTCCAAACTGACCGACGTGCCCAAACGGATCCTGATCGGCCGGGCGCTCCGCAGCGACCGCCTCGGAGAAACGCTCCTCCCCAAGCGGATCGCCCTACCCGTCTTCGCCTCCGACCCGCTGTCCTCGGTGGCGTACGCCCCTGGTGAGGTCCTGCTGGTCCTGTCGATCGCGGGCGTGTCGGCGTACCACTTCAGCCCCTGGATCGCGCTGGCGGTCGTGGTGCTGATGTTCACCGTGGTCGCGTCCTACCGGCAGAACGTCCACGCCTACCCGAGCGGCGGCGGTGACTACGAGGTCGCGAACACGAACCTCGGGCCCAAGGCCGGTCTCACCGTGGCGAGCGCGCTGCTGGTCGACTACGTCCTGACCGTCGCCGTGTCGATCGCCTCCGGAGTCGAGAATCTCGGCTCCGCCATCCCCTTCGTCGTCGAGCACAAAGTGCTCTGCGCGATCGGGATGATCTTGCTCCTCACGCTGATGAATCTGCGCGGCATGAAGGAATCGGGGCGACTGTTCGCGATTCCCACCTATGTCTTCGTCGCGGGCGTATTCATCATGATCGCGTGGGGT
The DNA here is from genome assembly GCF_055567555.1 of Streptomyces sp. NPDC026522. Classification (NCBI taxonomy): domain Bacteria; kingdom Bacillati; phylum Actinomycetota; class Actinomycetes; order Kitasatosporales; family Streptomycetaceae; genus Streptomyces; species Streptomyces sp. NPDC026522. The sequence goes on along the minus strand of NZ_JBVHQF010000009.1, from coordinate 255,417 downwards.
GCCTGGCGGGGCATCGTCCTCGACGAGACCATGAAGGCGCCCACCGCGGATTTCGAGATCAAGGCGGAGCACCAGGGCCTGGCCGGTTTCGCGCTGGTCTTCCTGCTCCTGCGCGCCTTCTCCTCGGGCTGTGCCGCACTGACCGGCGTCGAGGCGATCAGCAACGGCGTGCCGGCGTTCCGCAAGCCCAAGAGCAAGAACGCCGCGACCACCCTCGCCCTGATGGGCGCGCTGGCCGTGACGATGTTCTGCGGAATCATCGCCCTGGCGATGGCGACCGACGTGAGGATGGCCGAGAAGCCCGCGACGGATCTGCTCCACAACGGCGTGGCGGTCGGACCGGACTACGTACAGAACCCGGTGATCTCCCAGGTCGCCGAAGCGGTCTTCGGCGACGGCAGCTTCCTGTTCATCCTGCTCGCCGCCGCCACCGCGCTCGTCCTGTTCCTGGCCGCCAACACGGCCTACAACGGCTTCCCGCTGCTGGGCTCGATCCTCGCCCAGGACCGCTACCTGCCCCGTCAGCTGCACACCCGCGGCGACCGGCTCGCCTTCTCCAACGGCATCGTGCTGCTCGCGGGCGCCGCCGTCCTGCTGATCTGGATCTACGGCGCGGACTCGACCAAGCTGATCCAGCTCTACATCGTCGGCGTCTTCGTCTCCTTCACCCTCAGCCAGACCGGCATGGTCCGGCACTGGAACCGGCACCTGAGGGCCGAGAAGGACCAGGCCGTGCGGCGCCGGATGTTCCGCTCCCGCGCGATCAACGCCTTCGGCGCCTTCTTCACCGGCCTGGTGCTGGTCGTGGTCCTCGCCACCAAGTTCACCCACGGGGCCTGGGTCGCCCTGCTCGGGATGCTGATCTTCTACGGCACGATGACCGCCATCCGCAAGCACTACGACCGCGTCGCCGACGAGATCGCCGCCGACGAGGGGCCCAGCGACGACAGCGTGCGGCCCTCGCGGGTCCACTCGATCGTGCTGGTCTCCAAGGTGCACAAACCCACCCTGCGCGCCCTGGCCTTCGCCAAGCTGACCCGCTCGGACACCCTGGAAGCGCTCAGCATCAGCGTCGACCCGGCCGAGACCAAGGCGCTCAAGGCGGAGTGGGAGCAGCGCGGCATCAACGTACCGCTCAAGATCCTGGACTCCCCGTACCGCGAGATCACCCGGCCGGTGGTGGAGTACGTCAAGGGCCTGCGCAGCGAGAACCCGCGCGACGCGGTCAGCGTCTACATCCCCGAGTACGTCGTCGGCCGCTGGTACGAGCACCTGCTGCACAACCAGAGCGCGCTGCGGCTCAAGGGCCGGCTGCTGTTCACGCCCGGTGTGATGGTCACCTCGGTGCCCTACCAGCTGGAGTCCTCGGAGCTCGCGAAGCGGCGGGCGAAGAAGCGGCAGGAGTGGAACGCCCCCGGCGCCGTGCGCCGTGGACCGGTGGACACCCCGCGGCCGAAGGACCGTGCGGGCAAGTAGCCGCCGGACCGCTGGACGGTTGGTGAAGGGCCGGACGGGATCCACGTAAACTGGTGGGTCGGTCGTCCGGCCGTTCCCATTTTTATGTTTTGGAGTCTCCCCACCATGACCGAGCAGATCGAGAAGCAGTCACTGGTCGGGGAGGAGTACGAGGTCGAGGTCGGCCCCGTCGCGCACGGCGGCCACTGCATCGCCCGCACGGCCGAGGGCCGCGTCCTGTTCGTCCGCCACACCCTGCCCGGCGAGAAGGTCGTCGCCCGGGTCACGGAGGGCGACGCCGACTCCCGCTTCCTGCGCGCGGACGCGATCACCGTCCTGGAGGCCTCCAAGGACCGGGTCGAGGCGCCGTGCAAGTACGCCGGTCCCGGCAAGTGCGGCGGCTGCGACTGGCAGCACGCCAAGCCGGGCGCCCAGCGCCGGCTCAAGGGCGAGGTCGTCGCCGAGCAGCTCAAGCGGCTCGCGGGGCTCACCCCGGAGGAAGCCGGCTGGGACGGCACGGTCATGCCGGCCGAGGGCGACAAGCTGCCGGCCGGGCAGGTGCCGCAGTGGCGCACCCGGGTCCAGTACGCGATCGACGAGAACGGCAACGCCGGCCTGCGCAAGCACCGCTCGCACGACATCGAGTCGGTCGACCACTGCATGATCGCGGCGCCGGGCGTCAGCGAGCTGGGCATCGAGCAGCAGGACTGGCCCCAGATGGAGACGGTCGAGGCGATCGCCGCCTCCGGCTCCGGCGACCGCCAGGTGGTCCTCACCCCGCGTCCGGGCGGCCGGCTGCCGCTCGTGGAGCTCGACAAGCCGGTCTCGGTGCTGCGCGTGGAGGAGAAGGACGGCGGGGTCCACCGCGTCCACGGCCGCCCCTTCGTGCGCGAGCGCGCGGACGGCCGTACGTACCGCGTCGGCATGGGCGGCTTCTGGCAGGTCCACCCGCAGGCCGCGGACACGCTGATCAAGGCCGTCATGCAGGGGCTGATGCCGCGCAAGGGCGAGATGGCGCTCGACCTCTACTGCGGCGTCGGCATCTTCGCGGGCGCGCTGGCGGAGCGGCTCGGCGAGACGGGCGCGGTGCTGGGCATCGAGTCCGGCAAGCGCGCGGTGGAGGACGCCCGGCACAACCTGGCGGACTTCCCCCGGGTCCGCATCGAGCAGGGCAAGGTGGACCAGGCCCTCCCGAAGACCGGCATCACCGAGTGCGACCTGGTCGTCCTCGACCCCCCGCGCGCGGGCGCCGGCAAGCAGACGGTCCGCCACATCGCCTCCCTCTCGGCCCGCCGCATCGCCTACGTGGCCTGCGACCCGGCGGCCCTGGCCCGCGACCTGGCGTACTTCGCGGACAACGGCTACAAGGTCCGCACGCTCCGCGTCTTCGACCTCTTCCCGATGACCCATCATGTCGAGTGCGTGGCGATCCTTGAACCGACCGCCAAGGGCCTCTGACCTGCGGTTTGTGCGAGTCGCTGTCCGCTTCACCTGTTTCCGCCCATCCAACAGGTGAAGCGCGAGACTGGTCGGCTATACACGCCTGACCTGCGGATTCCTTAGGGGGCGCCAGCGGTGGCGCAAGCCGTGGCTGCACGCCCCTCAGAATCTTGACGCTCGTGTGACGCTCGTCCTGAAAGCCCATCACATCGGGTGGGCGGGGTTCGACTCACCCTTTGACTCGGCTCATGGGGGCTCGTGCTTGCCGGGCGTCCGGCGCCAATCAGCGGGGGTGGCCTCATGGTGGTCGGTGTGATTCGACCCAGATGCAGTCCGTGTGGATCGCGAGCTGCTTTGCGCCTATGGCGAGGGGCTCGGGTGGCTTGACCCTTCCCGGGTAGTCACACTGCGTGACATCGGCATCGCGCTGTAGGCCTTCCTCGCCCCGGCACTTGAGGGCGAGCCCCGATCCGGGCGCGATGCGTTTCGCGCTCGACGGGCCACTTTGACGACAGACCCCAGGCCGGGTGTGATCAGGCCACCCCGGCCATGGTTCCAGCCGAGGGCCGGGGCGGTGCTACTCGGCGGCCGATGCTTTCTCTAAGATCACCGAACCGATTGCGGCCCGACGGGCTTCCCCGCGAGGACATGCCCCCACCCGCACGAGCTACTCGTGCCCTGGGGGAAACCACCTCGTGTCCATGCTCCTGCTGAAGCTTTCAGCACAGGATCTGCTCACCCTGCATGCACGCCGCCACATGGTGCCGCACCTTGCTGCGCGCTGGCGGTACTTCCGAGGCTCGGACGCCTCGCTCACGGAGCGTTCCGCCTGGGCGGAGAGTCTGATCAGTCTTGCGAACGATCTGGTCGCCGCCGACCGCGGGAACGTGGAAATGGTCGTCGAGTGTGCGGCCACCATGGATGAGTCCGACCGCCCGGAACCGCGGCTCATCGATGTCGTGCTGGTCGGCCGCCATCCCCACGAGCACCGGCCCTCCGTACAGCTCGTCGAATTGAAGCGCTGGTCGACCGTGACCAGGATCGAACAGGCAACCGCGGATTGGGTGCACGTGTCGGGCCTAGGCGCGAAGAAGCATCCTGCGCTGCAGTTACGTGAGTACTACGAAGCGTTCACGAGCGACAGGGGACCCTTCAAGAACACCGAATTCGAGTGCGGGGGTTTTGCCTACCTGCACAACGCCACGGAGGACTCAGTTCGTCCGCTGATCGGCGTGGACGCGCCCACGGGCGCGTACGCACGCGTGTACACGGCTGATCGGCGGGCCCAGTTCCTCGAAGACCTCAGGGCGAGCTTCGACGCGCAGGGCGGTGCGGCCGAGGCCGTGACGATGTTGGAGACCATGGGCCTGCGCAATACACCGCTCCTCGACGCGATGAACTGGTCCCGAGGTGACGACACCGTCTTTGTCCTCCGCGGGCGCCAGAAGGTGGTCGCGGACCAGATTCTCGAAGCGGCGTCCAAGGTTCTGCCCGACCCGGAGCATCCCGCGCTGGTCCCCGACGAGAGGCGCGTGATCTTCCTGGTCACAGGTGGCGCCGGTACCGGTAAGAGTGCCATTGGCCTGCAGGTCAAGGCACAGCTCGAGGCGCAGGGGCGCACCGTGAAGTACGCCAGCGGGAGCAGGGCTTTCAATGCGGCAATTCAGGAGCATGTCGGCTACGGGGACAAGGAGTTCAGGGAGACCTTCACCTACTTCAGCAACTTCGTCGACACCTCGGTGCCCCCGGTGGACGTGCTGATCTGCGACGAGGCGCATCGACTGCGGGATCGCTCGACGAACCGGTTCTGGACGCCGGAGCAGCGGGAAATATGGGGGAAGGGACCGCAGGTGGACGAGCTCCTCCACGCGTCACGCCTGACGGTGTTCTTCCTGGACGAAGGCCAGTCCGTGCGTCCGAAGGAAGTCGGAACCGTCGAGCTGATCAAGGATGCGGCCGTGCGCCACGGTGCTGACCTGCTCGAATTCAGACTGCGCGAGCAGTTCCGCTGTGGTGGCAGTGGCTCGTACATCAGCTGGGTACGCGAAGTCCTGGGCATGACGGACAAGAAGCCGGAGCCCTGGAGGCCGGACGGACTGATGCACATTGAGGTGGCGGAGACCCCGGAGGAGCTCGAACGGATCATCCTGACGGAAGCCGGGGCCGGCGCGTCCGCGCGCATGGTCGCGGGGTACTGCTGGCCCTGGACGGAGCCCGCGGGCGAGGAGAAGCGTCTGGAAGCCGATGTCCGCATCGGGGACTGGCACCGGCCGTGGAACGCAAAGAGCGAGAGCTATTGCGCGGACGGCGCGCCGCCTTCGGACATCTGGTCCGTCCACCCCAAGGGCCTCGGCCAGATCGGCTGCGTCTATACGGCGCAGGGTCTGGAATGGGACTGGTGCGGGGTGATCATGGGTGACGACATGGTGCGCCGTGGCGATCAGTGGGTGTTCCGGCGCGGAAAGGAGCGGAAGGAAGGCCCGGATTCGGACATCAAGCGTGTTGATCTGCCCGGTTCGCTCGATCCGAAGGTCAGCTCGTCCAGTGTGGACGACGACGACTTCGCGCGGCTGGTCCGACAGGCGTACCACGTGCTGTTGACCCGCGCGAGCCGTGCGACGGTGCTGTACTCCACGGACGAAGAAACCCGCAGATATCTGAAGAAGCTGGCGGGTCAGGTGGAGATCCACGGACTTCGACCCACCTGGCTGAACCTTCCGAAGGAGGCTCGCACACCGCACCTGCCGCGTGCCAATGGGAGACGCAACCGTAAGCGGGGGAAGTCGTCGGGCCCCGACCTCCGGCTGTTCTGACAGCGGACCAGAAGGTGGAGTGGCGGGCTCTCCGGGCCCGCCACGTACCTGCTCAGAAGAGCAGGTGTGCCACCGCGGTCAGTGCCGTCACCAGAAAACTGGAAACGACTCCAGTAGCGATGTCGATCAGGATTTCGCGAATCCGTTCACGACGCGCAGGCTTGTACTCGACGGGGGTCATGCGGCCACTCCAGGGTTGTGAGGTCGGAATGGCAGGGGGCGCCCTACCGGGCAGCCACGCTCTCGTCGTGTGTCACCACCCGACGGGCACAACCATTTGTCACTCACAGCCTGTTCAGCCTCTTGCATGAACCGCAGCCTCGTACCCTCCGGGAAGGTGCGCAGCGGGATCATGCTATCTGGCGACCCGGCGTCATGGCTCAAGGAATCAGAGAGCGAAGCTTCTGACGGGTTTCGGCGTCCGTCGAGTAGACCACCGTTCCGACCATGCCGCGGGTCAGCAGCACCTTGTACGTGTTGCGGATGAGACGGTCGATGTCCTCGTCCGGCGTCGCCTTGGTGAACGAGGGGTCCTTGGAAGCCGTACGGTCGACCACCCACCGGTCGGCCCGCCAGACCAGGTCCGGGCCCATGATCACGCCCGACCAGTCGTACTCGAACCCCTGCGCCGTGTACACGCACCCGACTTGCCCAGCGCCGGCCGGATCGGTGGCCCAGAGCGGAGCCGGCGGCGCGCCCAGCAAGGACCGGTCCCCGTACAGGTTCCACGGCTTCGACCAGTCGCCGATGACCACGTCCGAGGGCAGTGCCGTCATCGCCGGAGTGATCTTCGTGGTCCACTTCCAGCAGTAGCCGGCGGAAAGCCGGGCGCCGTACCCCTGAGCACGCTTGTCGCCAAGGAAGTCCTCCAGCTTCTGGGGGGTGTCGACCGTCAGCAGCTGCACCTTGCCGTCCGGCTCCCATGCGATCGGCCCGTCGCCCTCCAGGCCGAGGAGAGCGGTCACCCAGCGCAGGTACGCGTCGCTGCCGCCACACCGGAATTGGCTGTCCAACTCCACTAGTGTGAAGTCCACTTCCTGCTCGTGCGCAGCTCGCCTGATCTGCTCGACCGAACCCATCTCGCCCGGACGCACGACCTGGTGCTGGTCGAGGAGGAACACGGGAACGCGGGCCGCGTCGATCAGCTCGGCAACCTGTGGGCGCCCGGTGCGCAGTGCGGCTTTGGTGTAGCGGTTGGCGGAGGTCTTGCGGAGCCGGTGCGCCTCGTCGCACACGAGCACGTCTATGTCGTTGGGCTCGGCCTCCACGAAGCTGTTGAAGTAGCGGAACAAGCGCTGGACCTCAGGTTTGCGCGCGCCCGTGACCTTGCGCATCGTCTTGGTGAACGACTGCGACCCGGTGGCGTGGACGGCGGGCACACCGCGCCGGTACAGGTCGCCCAGCACGGACAGGGCGATCACGCTCTTGCCGGATCCCGGCCCGCCAGTCACGACGACCACCCGCTTGCGCTTGGCTCGCCGGGCCTTGCGAACCGCAGCCATCACCGTCTCGTAAGCCAGCCGTTGCTCGTCGAGCAGGACGAACTGTTCCCGGTCGCGGACCTCGTCAGCGGCCACGGCCATCAGTTGCTTGGACGGCCGCACCCTGGCCTGCAGGAGGTCGTCTGCAGCGGCGGCCCCCGGCTTCGGGGCCAACCTCGACCGCAGGTAGTCCAGGAACGCGCCGCGCTGGTCGCCGGTGAACATCCGGCCCCGGTGGTCCTCCTCGACCTCGCGCAGTCCTGCGACTCCGAACTCGGTCGCGTTGTGCAGGAAGGCCACTCCGGTGACCGAATCGGGGTTCCGCTCAAGAGCTCCGTTGAACGAGACCAGGTAGTCGCAGTAGCCGCGCACCTGCTCGATGGGGTTCAGGACGGGGCCGCGGAAGGAGGGCGCGCTGCAACGCAGCGGATCACCCTCCACAGGGTGGGCCTCACCCCACTGCTTGAGTTCCACGACGACGTACGACGGCTCTCCGGACGCCGGGTGGACACCGGCCAGTACCACGTCCGCGCGCTTGCTCGTCAGTGGCAGCCCGTACTCCAGCAGCATCTCGACCTCACCGAGACCCGCTTCGATCAGGGCGTGGGTCAGTGCCGGAATGCTGCGCTCCCAGGAGCGAACCTCTGAGGCGTGCGGTTTGTGGCCGTGCCTGTGGAGGAAGTTCTCGCTCAGGAGCTCCGCCAGCCGCCCCTCGAGGCGGGTGCGGTTGGCCAAGGACGCCGCGGACTCACGGAACAGCAAGAAATCGCCCCCAGGCAGCACGGAGTAGCTCGTGCGGGTGGGGGCATGTCCTTCGGTTCCGCAGAGGCGGAACGGAAGCCCGGCGGGCCGCTGAGATTGTCTTCGTCATCTTATGACAGTGCATGGATCACGCAGTCAGGCAGCGAATCACGATCCGGGCTGTCCGTTCAGGCACGCCGTTATGGTCGGCATGCAGGAGCAGACTCCTCTGCGGTGGCTCGGGCGATGGCCGAAACTGCGTCCTTTTCCAGGGTGCCCACGACTGCTCACCCTGGTTTCAGAGGGTAGGGGGCGAGGCCACGCCGAAGGGGAGTCGCCATGACCGGACCGCTGTACGTTCCTGTCCTGCCGACCAGGCCGCATGCCGTCGGCGCGTACTCTCGGCTCCGGCCCGATGTCCAGAATGCGTTGACGCCTGTCTGGAACCTGCCCCCGCGCCCCGGACTTCCATCAGCAGAGCTAGCCGCGAAGGTCCGCCAGGATCTGGCCGCGGTGTCCAAGGTCCAGAAGTACCGTCCCGCCTGGCTGGACTCCCCCTTCGCGGGTGAGGAGGAGTTACCGGTACTGGCCGAGCTGATGCCGGAAGCCAGCGTGTTCGGACTGCTGCGCCCGGTGACTGGGCCGGGAAGGCCAGCGGCACAGCAGGCTGCAGCATTGGAGACGGCCCGGCTGGCCGGTGACGGGCTGGGGATACGCGTGAGGGTTCCGGGGGAATGGGACAGCCATGTCCGCGACGATGTGCGTGACCTGCTCAAGCGGTCCGACCCGGTAGTCCGAGTGGACCTCCTCCTGGACCTTGGCGCTGTACGCGCCGACAGGCCCGACGCAGGCAAGCAGGCATTGCGCGCCTTGGACTCTCTCGTCCCGCTGGCGCCCTGGCGGACTGCCGCCGTCCTCAGCGGCGGCTTCCCTCACGTCACAGCCGACATGCTGGATCACGGGTTGCGTGAAGTCCCGCGAACAGATCGGAACCTGTGGCATGAGATAGGCGCCAGCGGCCGTTCTTACCAAGGGCTGCTCAGTTACGGCGACTACGGAGTGCAGCCTGCCGAAGCCATCAGCCGGCCCCCTCGCTCGGGGGGTGGTGGACCGTCCTGGGGCTTTCTGCGCTACACGCTCGACGGGTCCTTCGTGCTAGGCAAGATGCTGGCGTCAGGCAACGTCCGGACCGCGCACAATCGTGCTACCGCTCATGAATTCCTCGCACACCCGAGCTTCAGGGGCGTGGCTGCCAGCAGTGGCGAGAGTTGGCTGCGTGACTGCGCGCAAGCTCTCGGCCGAGGTGAAACAGGCAACTTCGGTACCTGGCTGTGGGTCGGCAACGTACAGCACATGACCTATGCAGTGCGGCAACTGTGATCTGCAGCCCGTGGTGGTCGAGCAGCGCTGTCGTGTTCAGGTCTCGATACGGGGCCAGGGAGTGGCGGCGGGGTAGTAAACGGCTCGGTCAGAGCGGCACCGTCGTGGCCGACCTCGAAGGGTCGGATGGGATGCGCGACGCTCGTTTGACGCTCCCGGTCCCTGGCGGCCCGCCCCAGGAGTCGAGAAACCTGGTCTGACCTGTATGTTCTCCTGAAACCGTGCTGCGTGACGCGTTCCCGATGACCCACCACGTGGAGTGCGTCGCGATCCTGGAGCCGGCGGCGAAGGGCGCTTGACCTGCGGTCGGTGGTGTTCGTCGTCTGATCGACCTGTGTTCGCTCGTTTCAAGATGTGATCGGGCGGCGAACTGATCGCGGATGCTGCGGCCGCGCCGCTGCGGTGGCAATGGGCAAAGTGGGGACGCCGCCCTCCCCGGCAGGGTGTACCGCCCTGTCGAGAAGGGCGGGTGGCGGCGGGGCCGGTTCGCCATGACATTCGGCACGGTCCTGTTCCGGGCGCTGATCATCGCGCTGCCCGTGCTCCGGACAGCTGGGCCGCTCCGACGGGCTACCCCGCGGGGACGCCCGCGCCCCCGTCGCGCCGGCGGCCGAGGAGGTCCTCGCGCGGCGGACGGCCCGCGACGAGAGCGACGAAGAGGAGTACGGCCGCCGTCCGCACATCCTGCACTCGGGCTCCGCACCCCGCACGCGGCGGTCTCCTGCCGCCCCGGGACGGGCGGCCGGATTTGCAGGAGGCCCGTTGCGGTTGCGGCCCGTGCCGCCATCGGCTGCCAATCGCTGCCTGAAACGGGACAATGGGGACATTGCGCGGGTCTCCCTGACGCAGGGCCCGAGGAAGGCGGTCGTCATGACCAGCATCGCAGCCTGTGTCTCCTCACCGGTCCGGGCCCAGGCGGAGCAGGCGTCGGCGGCCGGCTGGGAGGATCTGGCCCGCGAGGCGCTGACCGGTCGTGCGGCGGTGCCCGGTGGAGGGGAAGCCGGCCCGGATGAAGGCCGAGCTGCCCGCCCCGACCACCGGTCCGGCGACGGTGGAGGCACCGACCCCGCCGCGAGGACCCGCGGAACCGGAGGCGGCACCATGATCCTGCGGATGCTCGGCGGGGGCCGGTACGAAATCGCCGACGCGCACCCGGACCGGCTCAACGAGCCGGACTCCGTCATCGAGTCGACTGCCGACGCGGTGCCGCGGCGGCGTTCACCGCCGCCGCGTCCGCCTCACCCGGACGTCGTACGCGCGCCGGGCACACCGTTGCCGGACCAGACGAGCACGCCCTCCGGCCTGGTCCGGCCCGGCGCCGACGGCAGTCCGCGCGATGTGCGCGACCTGCTGTCCGACGGGGACCTGATCCCGGGGTGATGGCGGTGCGCAGCCGTTTCGAGCCCGACCGGCAACTGACCGCCCGTATGGCGGTCACCATGTTCCTGCTCGGACTGGTGTACGTGGCGTTCGTCGCCGCGCTGATCGTGCTGCTCAAGTCCACCGTGCTGGTCATCGTCATCGCCGCCGCCCTGCTGGGAGCGCAGTACTGGTACTCGGACCGGATCGCCCTGTACGCCATGCGCGGCCGGATCGTCACGCCCGGGGAGCAGCCCCGGCTTCACGGCGTCGTCGACCGGCTGTGCGCCACCGCGGACATGCCCAAACCACAGGTCGCCCTCTCCGACATGGACCTTCCCAACGCCTTCGCCACCGGCCGCAACGCCGACCACGCCGTGATCTGCGTGACCACCGGACTGATGCGCAGGCTGGAAACCGAGGAGCTCGAAGGCGTCCTCGCGCACGAACTCTCCCACGTCGCACACCGGGACGTCGCGGTGATCACCATCGCCTCGTTCCTGGGAGTGCTCGCCGGGCTGGTCGTCCGGTTCGCGTTCTACTCCCAGCTGTTCGGCGGGCGTAACCAGCGCGACCAGAACGCCGCCGTCGTCTTCCTGGCCGTGATGGCCGTATCCGCGGCGGTCTATGCGGTCAGCTTCCTGCTGATCCGGGCCCTGTCCCGCTACCGCGAATTGGCCGCCGACCGGGCCGCCGCCATGCTCACCGCGAAGCCCGCCGCCCTCGCCTCGGCCCTGACCAAGGTCACCGGCGACATCGCGCGCATCCCGACCCAGGACCTGCGCACCGCGCAGGCGTTCAACGCGTTCTTCTTCAGCCCCGCCCGCGGACCCGGGACAGTCGTGGCCAACCTGTTCTCCACCCATCCCTCTCTGGAACGCCGGTTGGAGGCGCTCGCCGAGATCTCCGCCGAGCTGGGCGGGCCGGGCGGCCCGGGCGGTGAGATCCGATGAGGGGGAGCTGAGCCCGGTGGGCTTCTGGGACGCGCTGCTCGGGCGGTCCAAGCCGGTCAGACCCGACCTGGACCAGCTCTTCGGCCTGCCCTCGGCGGCCATCACCCTCCAGGCGGCCGCCGGCTTCACGGCGACCGGAGCGGGATCCGTCTGCTTCGCCTCCATTGAGGGCGGGGCCTTCACGCAGGTCCAGGAGGACGTCCGGGCCCTGCTCGACGCGGACTCCGAACGGGCCGGCACCCGGGTGGAGTTCAGCCGCGACGCCTACGGCTATTCGTGGCTGCTCTCCCGCCGCGCCCCCGACGACCTTCCCGCGCTGGTGGGCGACCTGCACGCGGTCAACACCGCCCTGGAGGAGAGCGGCTTCGGGTCGCAGCTCCTGTGCTCGCTGGTCTCCTTCCGCGACGCCGAGCTGCGGCCCCTCGCCCTGGTCTACCTCTACAAGCGCGGCACCTTCTACCCCTTCGCACCGCTGCCGGGCCAGACCCGCGACAACCCCCTGGAACTCCAGGTCAAGGCCGTGATCAAGGACGACCTGCGCATCGAACCGGACCTGAGCCGCTGGTTCCCCCTCTGGGGTGCACCGGGTCTGTGAGCCATCGCGCCGGTGATGTTTGTGCTGAGCCCGATCCGCCGGATGCGGGACCTGGTCGCGGAAGCCCGTAGACCGGTCGGGTCGGCGGACCGGGGAGGGGCCTGGGGGGTCAGGGGCGGAGGATCGAGGAGAGCCAGGGGGTGAGGGTGAGGGCGGGGACGCGTTCGCGGTGGGTCACGTCGCCAGGGAGGGGGATGACGAGCCGGTAGCCCGGGGGGAAGGAGCGGGCCCTGACGTGGGCCAAGCCGTTGTATACCGAGCGGAGGAACGCAGGCACTTGGTCGCGGGGCAGGTCGTGGAACTCCACGCCGTCGACGGTGATCAGGGCGTCGTCCTCCGGGAAGAGGCGGACGGACACGTCGGGGCAGCCCGGGAGGTCGATGAACGCCTCGTGGGGGAGGGAGCCGTCGGGGTCGGTCGCCTTGAAGAGCTCGGCCGCCGACCGGCGCGAGGTCCGGTCCGCGCCGATGTCGTGGCTGACGGTCATCGTCAGGCCGTAGGCGTCGGCGATCTCTCGCACGGCGATGACGGCCGACTCCGTGGTGGGGAGCGGGGGATGGTCCATGGTCACCATGATCCCTCTTTCGGGCCCGGTTCCGGGTGGGATGGGGAGGGCAGCGGGGAGGGCGACGGTACGGACCGCCGCGGACGCCGCCCGGGCCGGAAGGCGTCGGCGGGCTGTGCGGACGAAGGGTCCGGCTCTGCGCGGCCGGGGCCCCGGCCGAGTGGCGGGGGCCAGGACTGCGGCAGTGACGGCCGGGGAGCGGTACCGGACCGGGGCGGGCGCCCGACGTCGACCGACGGGGTCGGCATCAGGCTCAGGGACCGGCCATGGCTGTGTCGCCCGTACAGCGCGACGGCGGAGTTCGGGTCCGTCCGTCGCCCGGCAGGCCGGGACGAGAGCACGCCGTCGCCGGAAGGGTGGCCCCGGATGCCGGGCGACCGGCCACGGGAACTCCTCAGTTGGCGGCGGCCCGGAAGCCGCGCAGACGCAGGCTGTTGCCGACGACGAAGACGGAGGAGAAGGCCATGGCCGCTCCGGCGATCATCGGGTTGAGCAGTCCGGCCGCGGCGAGCGGCAAGGCGGCCACGTTGTAGGCGAAGGCCCAGAACAGGTTCGAGCGGATGGTGCCGAGCGTCTTGCGGGCGAGCCGGATGGCGTCGGCGGCGGCCCGCAGGTCCCCGCGTACCAGGGTCAGGTCCCCCGCCTCGATCGCGGCGTCCGTGCCGGTGCCCATGGCCAGGCCGAGGTCCGCCTGGGCCAGCGCGGCCGCGTCGTTGACGCCGTCGCCGACCATGGCGACGCTGCGTCCTTCGGACTGGAGCCGCTTGACGACGTCGACCTTGTCCTGCGGCATGACCTCCGCGATGACCTCGGCGATGCCGACCTCCGCCGCGACGGCTTCGGCCACCGCCTTGTTGTCGCCGGTGAGCAGGATCGGGGTGAGACCGAGGGCGCGCAGCCGCCGGATCGCCTCGGCGCTGGTGTCCTTGACCGCGTCGGCGACCTCCAGGACCGCTCGGGCCTCACCGTCCCAGGCGACGGCGATCGCCGTGCGGCCCGCGGCCTCGGCGGCGGCCTTGGCGCGCTCCAGCGCGGCCGGCAGGGTCATCGCCCACTCGGTCAGCAGCTTCTCGCGGCCGACCAGGACGGCATGGCCGTCCACGACGCCCCGGACGCCGAGGCCGGGGATGTTGGCGAAGTCCTCGGGAGCGGGCAGGGCGCCGACCCGGGCGGCCGCGCCGGCGGCGACGGCCTGGGCGATCGGGTGCTCGGAGGCGTGCTCCAGCGCGCCCGCCAGCCGCAGTACGTCGTCCTCGGCGGTGCCCTCTGCGGTGTGCACCGCGAGGAGGGTCATCTTGCCGGTGGTGACGGTGCCGGTCTTGTCCAGGACGATCGTGTCGACCTTGCGCGTGGTCTCCAGGACCTCGGGGCCCTTGATCAGGATGCCGAGCTGCGCGCCGCGGCCGGTGCCGACCATCAGCGCGGTCGGGGTGGCCAGGCCCAGGGCGCACGGGCAGGCGATGATCAGTACGGCGACGGCGGCGGTGAACGCGGCGGTGAGGCCGGAGCCGGAGCCGAGCCAGAAGCCGAGGGTGGCCAGCGCGAGCCCGATGACGACCGGGACGAACACGGCGGAGATCTTGTCGGCGAGGCGCTGGGCCGCGGCCTTGCCGTTCTGGGCGTCCTCGACCAGCTTGGCCATCCGGGCCAGCTGGGTGTCGGCGCCGACCCGGGTGGCCTCGACGACCAGGCGCCCGCCCGCGTTGAGGGTGGCGCCGGTGACGGAGTCCCCGATCCCGACCTCGACCGGCACGGACTCCCCGGTGAGCATGGAGGCGTCCACGGCGGAGGAACCCTCCACCACGGTGCCGTCGGTGGCGATCTTCTCGCCGGGGCGGACCAGGAAGCGGTCGCCGGCCCGGAGTCCGGCGGTGGGGACGGTGACCTCGCGGCCGCCGCGCAGCACCGTCACCTCCTTGGCCCCCAGTTCGAGCAGCGCCTTGAGCGCGGCGCCGGCCTTGCGCTTGGAGCGGGCCTCGAAGTACCGGCCGGCCAGGATGAAGGCGGTGACCCCGGCCGCCGCCTCCAGGTAGATGTTCCCGGCGCCGTCGGTGCGGGCGATGGTGAACTCGAAGGCGTGCGTCATACCGGGCGTGCCGGCGGTCCCGAAGAACAGCGCCCACAGCGACCAGAGGAACGCGGCCGTCGTGCCCACCGAGATCAGGGTGTCCATCGTGGCGGCGCCGTGCCGGGCGTTGGTCCACGCGGCGCGGTGGAAGGGCCAGGCGGCGTACGTGACCACGGGCGCGGCCAGGGTCAGCGAGAGCCACTGCCAGTACTCGAACTGGAGGGCCGGGACCATGGCCAACGCGATGACCGGCACCGCGAGCGAGACGGCGGCGACGAGCCGCTGGCGCAGGGGGCGCAGCTCGTCGGGCTCCTCCGCGGCCGCCTCCGGGCCGCCGGGCACGGGCTCCCGTACGGGCTCCCGGGCGGTGTAGCCGGTGGCTTCGACGGTGGCGATCAGGTCGGCCACGGAGATGTCGGCGTCGAAGGTGACCTTCGCCTTCTCGGTGGCGTAGTTGACGGTGGCCTCGACCCCGTCCATGCGGTTGAGCTTCTTCTCGATGCGGGCCGCGCACGAGGCGCAGGTCATGCCGCCGATGGCGAGCTCGACCTGGGCGGCGCCGGCTGTGGTGGTGGTCATGAGAACTGCTCCTCGTTCGAGCGGGGTGGGGCCGGGGCCCGGCGGCCCGGGCGGATGGGGCGGGGCGGCGGGACGGGCCCCGGCGGCCGGGTCGGGCGGGTCGGGCGGGTGTCAGGCGGCCCGGCCGGTGAGTTCGTAGCCGGCGTCGTCGACGGCGGCGGCGATCGCCGCGTCGTCGGCCGCGCCGGCCGTGGTCACGGTGACCAGGCCGCCGTCCACGTCGACGTCGACGGTCAGCACGCCGTCGAGCGCGCTCACCGAGGTGGTGATGGCGCTCTTGCAGTGGCCGCAGGTCATGCCGGAGACGCGGTAGGTCGTGGCGGTGCCGTCGGCGACGGCCACGGCCGTCTCGCCGGCGCCGGTGCCGCAGCTGCCGTCGGGAGTGCAGCAGGAAGACATGGATCTCTCCTTCGTCGGGTCTGGTTCAGCGAGACGGGATACCCTCTGGGGGTATTCCGCTCTCCTTCCAGGTATACCCCCCATGGGTATCGAGTGCAAGCGGTCGCCCGGGTTGACTTGATACCCCCCAGGGGTATGGTGAAGTGCATCGAACCGCCGAACGCGGCAGCACGTCGTACGGGAGAGCAGTCATGAACACCGGAGTGAGGATCACCGCTTATGCCGCCGCGCTCGCCGCGGCCTTCGGGGCCGCGTACGGGGTCGGCAAGGGCGTCGGCCCGGTCGGCGCAACCGCGTCCCCGGAGCACGCGAGCCATGCGACGCAGGCGAAGGCGCCGGCCGCCGGCGGCGCCCACGCGGACCATGAGGAGGCGGCCCAGGGGCCGGCCGCGGGCGGCCTGCAGATCTCGGACGGCGGCTACACCCTCGCCCTCGACACCCCGCAGCTCGCGCCCGGGGCGGGGGAGTTGAGGTTCTCCGTCAAGGACCGCGAAGGCCGCAAGGTGACCGCGTACCGGAGCGAGCACGGCAAGGAGCTGCACTTCATCGTGGCCTCGCGCGACCTGACGGTCTACCGGCACCTGCACCCCGTGCGCGCGCAGGACGGCACCTGGTCGACCCCGGTGGACCTGCCGGCCCCCGGCGCCTACAAGGTCTTCGCCGACTTCACCCCGGCCGCCGCCGACGCGAAGGGCGTCACCCTCGGCGCGGACCTGGCCGTTCCGGGCCCGTACGCCCCCGACCCGCTGCCCCCGGTCACCCCCACCAGCGAGGTGGACGGCTACCAGGTGGCGCTGGCCGGCACCCTGGACCCGGGCAAGCCGGGCGAGCTGCGGCTCACCGTCAGCAAGGGCGGCAAGCCGGTCACCGACCTGGAGCCCTACCTCGGTGCCTACGGGCACCTCGTCGCCCTGCGGGACGGCGACCTGGCTTACCTCCACGTCCACCCCAACGCCGGTGGGCCCGGGCCGGACGTCTCGTTCACGGCGACGGCCCCCAGCGCGGGCACCTACCGGCTCTTCCTGGACTTCCAGCACGAGGGCACGGTCCGCACCGCCGCCTTCACGGTCCGGGCGGGCGACCGCCAAGCGGCCGCGCAGCCCCCCGCCGCGGCGGACCCGGCCGCACCCGAGCCGGGCGGACACGCGCACTAGACGGCGCGTGCCCCCGGGCCGTCCCGTACGCACCCCGCCCCGGCCCACCGTCCCGCCACGGCGGCAGCCGCCTTCCAGCGGTCCTCGTCCGGGGTTCGAGCGCCGCTCGGCCGGTCGATCCGGCGCCCTTCCCTAACCTGCCCGTCAGAAGGTTCCGAGCACCTCCCGGCGGGTCCCGCAGGGGGGCATCGCGACGAGACGCGGACACGGCCGGTCGGCCGTGGGGATGGGGCGAGATGTCTGACATCGGCACCACGGGCGATCCGGTCACCCGGCAAGCGCGCACCACCGGTCCCCGCCCCCGGGACCAGAGATGATCCCCCTGTCGTTCGCCCAGCGCCGCCTGTGGGCCCTCCACCGGCTGCAAGGCCCCTCGGCCACCTACAACGTGCCGTTCGTCCTGCGGCTGCGGGGCGAACTGGACCCGGACGCGCTCGAAGCGGCCGTACGGGACCTGGTGACCCGGCACGAGAGCCTGCGCACCGTGTTCGTCGAGGACGACCACGGGGACGCCTTCCAGCGCATCGCACCCCCCGCCGGCGTGTCCCTGACCGTGCCGGTGGCCGACGTGGCACCGGAGGAGGTGGCGACCGCCGTGGCGCGGGCCGTGTCCCACCCGTTCGACCTCACGGCGGAGATCCCCGTACGGGCGACCCTGCTCAGGTGCTCGCCCGAGGAGCACCTGCTGGTGCTGGTCGTCCACCACATCGCCTGCGACGACGAGTCGGGCCGGCCCCTCACCCGCGACCTGTTCGCCGCCTACGCGGCGCGGCGCGCGGGACACGACCCCGACCAGGACGAACTCCTCGTGCAGTACCAGGACTACACGTTCTGGCAGCACGACCTGCTGGGCGACGAGGACGACCCCGCCGGCCTCGCGGCCGCCCAGGTGTCCTACTGGCGCGAGGAACTGACGGGCGTACCGCAGCCGTTGGCGCTGCCCACCGACCGTCCCCGGCCCCCGGCCGCCAGCTACCGCGGCGACCTGCACGAGTTCACCGTCGAACCGCGGCTGCTGACCGCCGTCGAGGAGCTGGCCGCCGACCACGGCACGAGCGCGGCGGTGGCGATGCAGTCCGCCCTGGCCGTCCTGCTGCACCAGCTGGGCGCCGGCGACGACCTCACGATCGGCTGCCCCGTCACCGACCGCAGCGAGGAGGCCCTGGCCGACCTCGTCGGCTTCTTCGTCAACACCTGGGTGCTGCGGCTGGACCTGTCCCGCAACCCCTCCTTCGCGGAGCTCCTCGGGACGGCCGCGACCAAGGCGCTGAACGCGTACGACCTGCACGACGTGCCGTTCGAGCGGCTGGTGGAACTGATCGCCCCCGAGCGGTCCACGGCCTACCACCCGCTGTTCCAGGTGCGCTGCGCCTGGCAGCCCGCCCCGCCCGCGATCGAGGTCCCCGGACTCCGGGTCGCCTTCGAACCCGCCTGCACCGGAACCGCCACCTGCGACCTGTCCTTCGTCATCGTCCCGGACCCGGCCGGCGGGGCGCGGGTCCGGCTCACCTACGCCACGGACCTGTTCGACCGTGCCACGGTGGAGCGGCTCGCGGCCCGGTTCCTGCGCGTGCTGCGCCGGATCGTCGCGGACCCGGCGATCCCGGTCGGCGCCGTGGACGTCCTCGACGACGCGGAGCGCGCACGGCTGACGTGGCCGGCCGGCGACCCGGCCGCCGAGGCGCCCGAGGGGTCCGGGGAGACGGTCGTCGCGATCTTCGAACGGCAGGCCGGGGCGACCCCGGACGCCCCGGCCGTCCTCGACGCGGACGGCTCGCTCAGCTACGGGCAGCTCGACGCCCGGGCCGACCGGGTGGCCCGGGAGCTGGTCCGGCGCGGGGTCGGCCCGGAGGGCCTGGTCGTACTCGCCCTGCCCCGGACGGCCGAACTCGTCGTCGGCCTGCTCGCCGTCCTCAAGGCCGGCGCGGGCTGCTTGCCCTTCGACCCGGCCCGGCCCGGCCCGGCGCCGTTCGACGCCGTACTCGCCGGCCCGCGCCCGCGGCTGGTCCTCACCGACTCCGCCACCGCGGCGGGCCTGCCGCCCGGTGGCGTTCCGCGCCTGTGCCTGGAGGACATCGGCGCCGGAGCGCCGGGAGACCCGGCCGTCCGGGCCACCACCCCCCGGCCGGACCGCACCGCCTGGGTGCTCCACGGCGGCGCGGCACCCGGGGGCGTCGTCGTCACCCACCGCAACCTGGCCGACGGCGTCCGCCGGCTGACCCGGCGCCTCGGCGTGCTCACCGGGCGGCGGATGCTCGCCGCCTCCCCGTCCGGCTCCGACGCGTCGGTGTACGAGCTCCTCACCCCGCTCTGCGCCGGCGGCAGCGTCGAAGTGGCCCGCGGCCCCGAGGCGTTGCAGGAGGGGCGCGGCCGGCCCGCGCAGGTGCTCGGTACCGCCCCCTCGGCGTTCGCCGCCCTCGTCGACCGGATCCCGGCGCGGACCGGCGTACAGGCGGTCGTCTTCAGCGGAGAGCCGCTGCCCGCGGGGCTGGCGGACCGGGCGCGGGCCGCCCTTCCCGGCGTCCGGGTGATCGAGGCCTACGGCCGGGCCGACGCCTTCTGCGCCCCCGAAGGCGCCCCCGACGACGGCGGCACGGACGGCGCCGGGCTGCGGACGTACGTACTCGGGCCGGGCCTGGCTCCCGTACCGCCGGGGACGGTCGGTGAACTGTACGTCGGCGGCGCCGTCGGCCGCGGCTCGCCCGGGCGGCCCGGAGCGACGGCGGACCGGTACGTCGCCGACCCCTTCGGGCCGCCCGGCGGGCGGATGTACCGTACGGGCGACCTGGCGCGCCGGAACGCCGACGGACGGCTGGAGCACCTCGGCCCCGCCGCCGGCCGGGGCACGGCGGGCGGGCCGGGCCGCGATCCGGCCCGGGTGGAGGCCGCGCTGACGGCCCACCCGGGCGTCTCGCAGGCCGTGGTCGTCGCCCGGGAGGGCCGCGGCGGAAGCCCCCGCCTGGTGGCCTACGTCGTACCCGGCGGCAACGGCCCTGACGCCGGCGAGGACGTCCGCGAGTACCGGGCCGAGCTGCGGCGCTTCGTTTCCGCGCGGCTGCCCGACTACCTCGTGCCCGCCGCCTTCACCGTGCTGGACCGGATGCCGCTGACGCCCGACGGCACGCTCGACCGGGCGGCGCTGCCCGCACCCGACCTCGCCGGCGGCGGGTACCGCGCCCCGCGCACCGCCGCCGAGGAGGCGCTGGCCGCGGCGGTGGGGGAGGTGCTCGGCCTGGACCGGGTCGGTGTCGACGACGACTTCTTCGCCGCCGGCGGCGACAGCATCCGCTCCGTCCAGGCCGCCGCCCGGGCCCGCGCCCGGGGCGCGGACGTGACCCCGCGCGAGATCTTCGAGCACCGCACGGTGGCCGACCTGGCGGTGCTCGCCGCCGGACGCGCCCGCCGGCCCCCGGAACCGGCCGAACCGGAGGGTGACGGCGTCGGCTGGATGCCGCTGCTCCCGGCGGCCCGCCAACTGCCGGTCCGCGGCGCCGGGAACCGGCCCGCGTTGGCGCAGCTGCTCGAACTCCCACTGGAAACGGACCTGTTCAGCTTGATGGCGACGCTCGGCGCGGTCCTGGACCGGCACGACGTGCTGCGCTCCCGGCTGGTGCGCGACCCGCAGCCCGGGCTGCGGGTCGAGCCCGCCGGGCTGGTGAACCCCGCCTCGCTGGTGCGCCGGATCCCGTGCGGCGGCCCGTGGGACGACGCGCTGATCGCCGCCGAACTGGACGCGGCCACCGGCCGACTGGACCCGGCCGCCGGGGTGATGGTCCAGTTCGTCTGGTTCGACCGCAGCGCCGTGGGACGGGGCGGCACCGGACGGCTGCTGGTCGTCCTGCACCCCCTCGTCGCCGACCCGGCGTCGTGGCGGATCCTGCTGCCCGACCTGGCCGACGCCTGGGCCCGGGCCCGGTGCGGGGTCGCCGTGCTGCCCCGGGCGGGAACCTCCGTACGCCGCTGGGCGCACGCGCTGGAACACGAGGCGGCCAGTGCGGACCGGGAGGCCGAGCTGGCGCACTGGCGCGGGGTCCTCGCGGCGCCGGACACCGTCCTCGGCAGCCGCCGCCCCGACCCGGCCGTGGACGTGGCGGCCACCGTGCGGACCGTACGGGTCCGCGTCCCGGCAGCCGTGGGCGAAGCCGTGCTGACCGCGGTCCCCGCCGCCTTCCGCTGCGGGGTCGAGGACGTGCTGCTCACCGCCCTGGCCCTGGCACTGGCCCGCTGGCGCCGCGGCAGGGGCGAGGGCCGTACCTCCTCGCTGATCCGCCTCGAAGGCCACGGCCGCCCGCCCGCCGTGTTGCCGGACGCCGACCTCACCCGGACCGTGGGCCCGTTCGCCGCCGCCTTCCCCGTACGCCTGGACGTCGGCGGGACGGACCTGGACGAGGCGCTCGCCGGCGGCCCCGCCGCCGGGCGCGCGCTCAAAACCGTCAAGGAGCAGCTGCGCGCCGTGCCGGACGAGGGCATCGGCTACGGGCTGCTGCGCCACCTCAACCCGCGGACGGCCGCCGAACTGGCTGGGTACCCGGACCCGCAGATCGGGTTCGGATACCACCGGGCCTTCGGCGCCGACGACATGCCGGTGGGCCTGCGGGGCTCGGGCTGGGCGCCGGCGCCCGGGCCGGCCCCGGCCCCGGCCCCGGACGGGCAGGCGCCCGTACCGGCGGCCCTGGAGGTCGCCGTCCGGACCACGGAAGGCGGGACGGGCCCCGAACTCACCGCGTCCTTCGGCTTCCCGGCGGGGGTGCTGCCCGAGGCGCGGGTGGCGGAGCTGGCCGGCCTGTGGGTCACCGCCCTCACCGGTCTCGCCCGGCACGCGCGGCAGCCGGGCGCCGGTGGGCTGACGCCTTCGGACGTACCGCTGGTGCGAGTGGCCGGGGCGGAGATCGAGGAGTGGGAGGCCCGCTACGGGCGGCTGGCCGAGGTGTGGCCGGTGTCCCCGGTCCAGGCGGCGGTGCTGCGCCCGGCCGGTCCCGCCGGGTCCCCGGCCGGCCCGCACCCCGTGCAGTTCGTCATCCCGGTGGAGGGCCGGGTGGACCCCGTACGGATGCGGGCGGCCGGGCAGGCCCTGCGGGTGCGCCACCCCAACCTGGGCGCGGGCTTCGCTGCGGCCGCCTCCGGTCAGCCGGTCCAGATCGTCCCCGCGGAGGTGCGGCTGCCCTGGCAGTACCTCGACCTGGCGGGGGCCGCCGAGGACGTCCGCGACGCGCAGTCGGAGCGGCTGCTCGCCGCGGAGCGCGCCGCCCGGTTCGACCCGCTCGCCCCGCCGCTGCTCCGGCTCGCCCTGATCGGGCTGGGAGAGCGCGCGGAGCTGGTGGTGACGGCGCACCCGGTGCTGTTCGACGACCGGTCCGCGGCAGTCCTGGTTAAAGACCTGCTCCAGCTGTACCGCGTGGGCGGGGCCGCGGCGCTGCCGACGGCCGCGCCCGGCTACGGGGACTGCCTCGGCGCGCTCGCGGACACCGCGGTCCCGGTGCTGTGGCGCCCACGGCCCGCCGGTCCGCCGGAGGGGACCGGAACCGGGACGGGGGCCGACCGGGTCGAGGCGGAGGTGGCGGCGGGCGAAGCGCGCGGGCTGTCCCGGCGCGCCGCGGAACTGGGGATCACGCCGGACACGCTGGTGCGGGGCGCGTGGGCGATCCTGCTCGCCCGGCTCGGCGGCAGCCGCGACGTGGTGTTCGGCGTGACCGTCCCCGGCCGTCCGGCCGGAGTGCCCGGTGCCCACGAGACGGTCGGGCTGTTCGCCCACACCGTCCCGGTACGGGTCTCCTACGGCCCGGGCGACACGGTGGGGCAGTTCCTGCGGGCACTGGAGCGGCGCCCCGGCCACGGCCTGGCGGAGATCGGGTGGCACCCGGGCCCGAAGGCGCCGTTCGACTCGCTGGTCGTCCACGAACCGGGCCCGGACCCCCTGGAGGGGCTCCCCGGGACCACCACGGCGGCGGGCATCACACTCACCGGCGTCCGCCGCTGCGCGCCTTCCCCGTACCCGCTGACGCTGCGCGTCGCCGGGGCCGGCCTCCGGATCACGCTCGACGCCCGCTCCGATGCCTACGAGCGCGGCGCGCTGGAGGCGCTCGCCGCGTCCTTCGCCCGGGTGCTGCGCCAGGTGCGGACCGATCCGGAAGGGCTGGTCGACGCGGTGGAACTGCACCCGGTGGACGGGCACGCGGCGGAGTGGCACGCCACGACGGCACGGGCCGCCGCCGGGTGAGGGGGGCGCGGGCCGGCGCTGCCGCTACACCGGCAGCCCGGTCGGCTCCTTGATCCGCTTCATGATGATCTGCGAGTTCACCTCGGTGACCCCCGACAGGGCCGTGAGCTGCTCGATCCACAGGCGTTCGTACGCCCGCAGGTCCGCCACGGCGATGCGCAGCAGACAGCCGGGGCTGCCGAAGAGCCGGTAGGCCTCGATGACGTCGGGGATGTCCTGGAGCGCCGCCTCGAAGGCCTCCACCGCGGCCCGGTCGCGGCGCACCTCGACCGATACCAGCACCTCGAAGCCCCGCCCGACCGCCTCGGGGTCGATCACCGCGCGGTAGCCCTGGATCACCCCGTCCTGCTCCAGCTGCCGCACCCGGCGCATGCAGGGGGACGGCGTCAGGCCCACGCGCTGGGCGAGCTCCTGGTTGCTGAGGCGGCCGTCCTGTTGGAGCTCGCGCAAGATTTCCCGATCAATGGCGTCCATTGCGCAATTATCCCCTACGAAATGTTGCGGCACGGCCGGAATCGGCAATCGCATTGCGCGTAGATCGCTCTATCATTGCCGGTTGTAGCAAATCTGTGCGGACATCGTACGAGAGAAGGGTGGGGCAGGGATGGGACGCGTCGTCGTCATCAGCACCGGCGGAACGATAGCCAGCCGCTGGCAGGGTTCCGGGTTCGCCGCCGACGCCGACGGCAGCGAGGTGATCGCCACCGCGCCGCTGCCCGAGGGCGTCACCGTGGACGTCGTCGACCTGTTCAGCGTGAACAGCCCCCGGCTGACCACCGCCCACCAGCTCACCCTGCTGCGCACGGTCCACGAGGTGCTGGCCGACCCGGACGTGGACGGCATCGTCGTCACGCACGGCACCGATACCCTGGAGGAGTCGGCCTTCCTGCTCGACCTGCACCACCACGACCCGCGCACCGTGGTGTTCACCGGCTCGCAGCTGCCCATGGGCTCCGCCGACGGCGACGGCCCCGGCAACCTCTACGACGCGCTGCTGACCGCCGCCACCACGCGCGGACTCGGCGTGCTGATCGCCTTCGCCGGCCGGGTGCATGCCGCCCGCGGCACCGTGAAGACCCAGGCCGTGGCCCTGGACGCGTTCGCGGACCCCTCCAAGGAACTGCTCGGCAAGATCGGCTTCGGCAAGGTCACCGTGCTGCGCACCCCGCAGCGCCCGGCCCCGCTCGCCCTGCCCGCGATGCCCGAACTCCCGCCGCGCGTGGACATGGTCATGCATCACGCCGACGGGGACGCGACGCTGCTCAACGCCGCGGTGGAGGCGGGGGCCCGCGGGATCGTGCTGATCGGGACGGGCGCCGGCAACGCCACCCCGGAGATCGTCGACGCGGTCGCCGCCGCCGTCGCGCGCGGCGTACTCGTCGCGCTCACCACGCGGGTGGCCGCCGGCCCGGTCACCGAGATCTACACGCACGGCGGCGCGGTCGACCTGGTCGCCGCCGGAGCCGTGCCCACCGGCACCCTGCGGGCCGGCCAGGCCCGTATCGCGGTACTGTCCGCGCTGCTCGCCACCGACGACCCCGCCGAGCGGTCCCGGGTGCTCCGCGCGGCCCTGTCCTCGGGCGACCCGGTACTGGTCGGCGCCTGACCGCAGCGTTCGGGCGCGGCGCCGACCGCGGCGCCGCGCCCGACGGCGGGACCGGCAGGCCGCTCAGCTGCCGCCGAAGGCCGCGAGGATCCGGTCCGCCGCCAGGGTGGGGGTCAAGGAGCCCTCCCGGACCGCCGTTTCGAGACCGGGGGCGACGGCCCGTACCGCGGGATCGGCGCGGAGCCGCTCCAGCAGCTCCTCCCGCACCATGGACCACGTCCACTCCACCTGCTGCGCCGCCCGCTTGGCGGCGAGGCGGCCGCCCGCGTCCAGCAGCCGCCGGTGCTGCTCCAGCCGGTTCCACACCTCGTCCAGGCCCGCCGACTCGCGGGCGCTGCACGTCAGGACCGGCGGCGTCCACGCGGCGTCCGCAGGGTGCATCAGCCGCAGCGCGCCCGACAGTTCGCGCGCGGCCGCCTTCGCGTCGCGCTCGTGCGGGCCGTCCGCCTTGTTGACCGCCAGGACGTCCGCCAGTTCCAGGACGCCCTTCTTGATGCCCTGCAACTGGTCGCCGGTCCGGGCCAGCGACAGCAGCAGGAAGGAGTCGACCATCCCCGCCACCGTCGTCTCCGACTGGCCGACGCCGACGGTCTCGACGAGGACCACGTCGTAGCCCGCCGCTTCCATCACGATCATCGACTCGCGCGTCGCTTTGGCGACCCCGCCCAGCGTCCCCGCCGACGGCGAGGGCCTCACGAAGGCCGCCGGGTCGACGGCGAGCCGCTCCATCCGGGTCTTGTCGCCCAGGATCGAGCCGCCCGTCCGGGTGGACGAGGGATCGACGGCCAGCACCGCCACCCGGTGGCCCAGGCCCGTCAGCATCGTGCCGAACGCGTCGATGAACGTCGACTTGCCGACGCCAGGCACCCCGCTGATGCCGATCCGCCGGGCCCGCCCCGCGTGCGGCAGCAGCTCCGTCAACAACGCCTGTGCCAATGCCCGGTGGGCGGGCAGGGTGGACTCGACGAGCGTGATGGCGCGCGCGATGAACGCGCGCTTCCCGTCGAGCACCCCCTTGGCGTAGGCCTCGATGTCGATCTTCGAGGGCATCGGCCGCGCCTACAGCTCGTGACCGAGATCTGCGGCCAGCCGCGTCACCAGGTCGTGCGCCGCGTCCGGGATCACCGTGCCCGGCGGGAAGACCGCCGTCGCGCCCATCTCCAGCAGGGTCGGGACGTCCGCCGGCGGGATCACCCCGCCCACCACGATCATGATGTCCTCGCGGCCCTCCTCCGCCAACTGCTCGCGCAGCGCCGGTACGAGGGTCAGGTGACCGGCCGCCAGCGACGAGACGCCCACCACGTGGACGTCCGCCTCGACGGCCTGGCGGGCCACCTCCGCCGGGGTCTGGAACAGCGGACCGACGTCCACGTCGAAGCCCAGGTCGGCGAAGGCCGTCGCGATCACCTTCTGGCCGCGGTCGTGCCCGTCCTGGCCCATCTTCGCCACCAGGATGCGCGGACGGCGGCCCTCCGCCTCCTCGAACCGGTCGACGAGCGCACGCGTGCGCTCCACGGACGGGGACTCGCCTGCTTCGGTGCGGTACACACCCGAGATCGTACGGATCTGGCTCGCGTGCCGCCCGTACACCTTCTCCAGTGCGTCCGAGATCTCACCGACCGTCGCCTTGGCGCGCGCCGCGTCCACGGCCAGCGCGAGCAGGTTGCCCTCCCCGCTGCCGGCCGCGTTCGTCAGCGCCCGCAGGGTGTCCTGCGTACGCGCTTCGTCCCGCTCCTCGCGCAGCCGGCGCAGCTTCTCGATCTGCTGGCTGCGCACCGAGGAGTTGTCGACCTTGAGGACGTCGATCGCCTCGTCGTTCTCCACCCGGTACTTGTTCACGCCGATCACCGGCTGGCGCCCCGAGTCGATCCGCGCCTGCGTGCGCGCCGCGGCCTCCTCCACGCGCAGCTTCGGGATGCCGGCGTCGATGGCCTGCGCCATACCGCCGGCCGCCTCGACCTCCTGGATGTGCTGCCAGGCGCGCCGGGCGAGGTCGTAGGTGAGCTTCTCCACGTACGCGCTGCCGCCCCACGGGTCGATCGACCGGCAGGTCCCGGACTCCTGCTGGAGCAGCAGCTGGGTGTTGCGCGCGATCCGCGCCGAGAAGTCCGTGGGCAGGGCGAGCGCCTCGTCCAGGGCGTTGGTGTGCAGCGACTGCGTGTGCCCCTGGGTCGCGGCCATCGCCTCGACACAGGTGCGCGTCACGTTGTTGAAGACGTCCTGCGCGGTCAGCGACCAGCCGGAGGTCTGCGAATGGGTGCGCAGCGAAAGGGACTTGGCGTTCTTCGGGTCGAACTGCTTGACCAGCCGCGCCCACAGCAGGCGCGCGGCGCGCAGCTTCGCGACCTCCATGAAGAAGTTCATGCCGATCGCCCAGAAGAACGACAGGCGCGGCGCGAACGCGTCCACGTCCAGGCCCACCGCCTGCCCGGCGCGCAGGTACTCCACGCCGTCCGCCAGGGTGTACGCCAGCTCCAGGTCGGCCGTGGCCCCGGCTTCCTGGATGTGATAGCCGGAGATCGAGATGGAGTTGTACCTCGGCATGTTCTGCGAGGTGAAGGCGAAGATGTCCGAGATGATCCGCATCGAGGGCTTCGGTGGATAGATGTAGGTGTTGCGGACCATGAACTCTTTGAGGATGTCGTTCTGGATGGTCCCGGCGAGCTTGTCGGGGGAGACGCCCTGCTCCTCCGCCGCCACGATGTACAGCGCGAGGACCGGCAGCACCGCGCCGTTCATCGTCATCGACACCGTCATCTTGTCCAGCGGGATCCCGTCGAACAGCTGCCGCATGTCGTAGATCGAGTCGATCGCCACGCCCGCCATGCCGACATCGCCCGTCACCCGCGGGTGGTCGCTGTCGTAGCCGCGGTGCGTGGGCAGGTCGAAGGCGATCGACAGGCCCTTCTGGCCGGCCGCGAGGTTGCGCCGGTAGAAGGCGTTGGACTCCTCCGCCGTGGAGAAGCCCGCGTACTGCCGGATCGTCCAGGGCTGGTTGACGTACATCGTCGGGTACGGGCCGCGCAGGTACGGGGCCACGCCCGGGTACGTCCGCAGGAAGTCCAGGCCCTCCAGGTCGGCCCCGGTGTACAGCGGCTTCACGCCGATGCCCTCCGGGGTCTCCCACAGCAGGTCCGCGGCGGCCGTGCCGGTGGACTCCTTGACGGCGGCCCGCCACTGCTCCTCGGAACCGGCCGGGGCCGCCGCGGAGTTTAGCGGGAGGTCGGAGAAATCGGGGATCGCGGTGCTCAAGACGCCACCTTCATCCGGTCGAGTACGGAGGACAGTACGGCGACGGCGTCGCAGCCGGCGAAGACGTACTCGTCCACTGCGTCCTGGGCGGTGCCGGGCTTCCCGGCGAGGAACACCGTCGTCGCGCCCGCCGAGCGCAGTGCCTCGGCCACCGCCGCGGCCTGCTCCTCGTACAGGGCGTCGCTGGAGCACAGCACCGCCATGCCGTCCGCGCCGCTCGCCGCGTAGGCCGCGGCAGCCGTGCCCGGGTCCACGGACACCGGCTCGTGGACCGGCTCGACGCCGCCCGCCTGGAACAGGTTCGCGGCGAAGGTGGCGCGCGCGGTGTGCGCGGCCGCGGGGCCGAGCGCGGCGAGGAAGATCCTCGGCCGGGCGCCGGTCGCCGCCAGGTGCGCGTCGCTGCGGGCGCGCAGCGCCTCGTACGCCTCGTCGCGCCGCACGCGCGGCAGACCACCGGTCGGGCCCGCCGGGGCGGGCTCGCGGACGACCGGCTTCTCCGACAGGTGCGGGAACTCGCTGACGCCGGTGATGGGTTCGCGGCGCTTGGCCAGCTTCTTCGAGCGCTCGGCCCAGGTGGCGGCGAGCCGCTCGGCGACCAGGCCGGAGCGCAGGGCGGCCGCCTGGCCGCCCGCCTTCTCGACGGTCTGGAAGAACTCCCAGGCAGCGTGGGCGAGTTCGTCGGTGAGTTGCTCGACGTAGTAGGAGCCGCCGGCCGGGTCGATCACCCGCGCCAGGTACGACTCCTCCAGCAGGATCGTGGAGGTGTTGCGGGCGATCCGGCGCGCGAACGCGTCGGGCAGGCCCAGTTCGTGGTCGAAGGGCAGCACGGTGACGGCGTCCGCGCCGCCCACGCCCGCCGCCACGCAGGCGACGGTGGTGCGCAGCATGTTCACCCACGGGTCGCGCCGGGTCATCATCACCGGCGAGGTCACCGCGTGCTGGCGCTGCGGGCCCGCCTCCGGGGCCCCGCAGGCCTCGGCGACGCGGGCCCACAGGCGGCGCGCGGCGCGCAGCTTGGAGATCGTCAGGAACTGGTCGGCGGTCGCGGCGTAGCGGAACTCCAGCTGCCCGAGGGCCGCGTCGAGGCCCAGACCGGCCTCCATGAGGGCCCGCAGGTACGCCACGCCGGTGGCCAGCGACAGGCCCAGCTCCTCGGCGGCGCTGCCCCCGGCCTCGTGGTAGGGCAGGGCGTCCACCGTCAGGGCCCGTACGTGGGGCCAGCCGTCGGCCGTCTCGGCGGCGAGGGCGGCGGCTCCGGCGAGGTCCAGCCGTTCACCCGTACGGGCCTCGTGGCCGAGCGGGTCCGCGCCGAGGGAAGCCCGGGCGGCCTCGGGGGCCACCCCGCGCTCGGCGTACAGGGCCAGCAACGCGCGGGCGGCTTCGGCGTATCCGGCGCCGGCGTCGAGGGTGACGGGGGCGAGGTCGAGGTAGACCCCCTCCAGGGCGCGGCCGAGGCCGGCGACGGGGAAGCCGCCCGCGCCGACGGTGAGCCACAGGGAGGTGGTGCCGTTCTCCAGATCGGCCAGCGCGGCCTCGTTGACCCGCGCCGGATCGGTCCCGGCGATCCGCTGGCGCACGTCCCAGCCGGAGGCGGAGGTGCCTTCGGGCCGGCCGCCGCGTACGAAGGGGGCGAAGCCGGGGAAGCCGGTCGCGTCCTCGCCGGGGCGGGCGGTGTACAGCGGGCGGGTGCGGAGCCCGTCCTCGAGCGTCGTGGACAGCGCGTCTTCAGCTGCCTCGCCGGTGACTTCCTTGCCCGACTTGCGCAGTACGCCCTCAACCAGGCGCTGCCACTGCTCATGTGTCGCGTCAGGAAACTCGGCGGCCAGGGAGAGCCCGTCGTCAGGCAGGACCGTCATGGCTCGAATGCTAGGGGGGCCGCTCAATCGAGACCATAACCGCCGGATGTGATCTCGCACTCCCAGCTCAGCCCCCTGGCCGGGGCGCTTCGGTCCCCGGCGCCCGTTCGACGTGCCCCCGGCCGGGCGGCGGGGCGGCCGGGCTCCCGTGGGCGCCGGGGGAGCGTTGCCGGGCCGGGCCCCGGTGGGCTTTCGGCCTCGGCAGGCCGGGGGCGGCTTGGCGTGGCCGGTTGCTTCCGGCAGGGCTGGGCTGGGCGGAGCCGGGCGGTTCGGCGCCGGGTACGGCCGGACGCGCCGCCCGCCGAGTCGGCGGCGGTTCGGTTTCGCGGTGAGCGCCGGGCCGCCTCGTCAGGCGGCGCGAGGGCTCGGGCAGACCCCGGTGGGGGCGATCGGCGAAGTCCCGGCCCGACTCCCGGCCCGGCGGGCTGCTGCCGCGGGCGGCCGCGGCGTTGCCGGCCGGGCTGGCGGCCTTTCAGTCGTGTCGGCACCGGGCAGTCGGGCTGCACCGGGCAGGCCACATCCCGATGGAGGCTCGGGCGGAGCCCGGTGGCGGCTGGGCGGCATCCGGCCGGGACCGGACTGGTGGGGGTCGGGCGCGGGCTGGCCCTTTGTCCCTGCTGTGCGGTGGTGCGCGGAGCGCTCGTCCGGCCCGTCCGTCCGGCTGGTGACGGGGACGGTCGCGGCGTTGCCCGCCGGGCTGGCGGGCTTTCAGTCCCGGCGCGGCCGGGTTGGCGCGCAGCACCAGGCAGGCCCCGGTCGGGTGCGCGGCCTCGTCGGCTTGGCGGTGGGGGCGCGGGCGGAGTCTGGGGGGCTGGGCCGCACCCGGCTGGTGGCGGCCTGATGGGGGTCGGGCGCGGGCTGGCCTTCTGTCCCTGCTGTGCGGTGGTGCGCGGAGCGCTCGTCCGGCCCGTCCGGCCGGTTGGTGTGGGGGCCGTCGCGTGCGCGCCGGGCCGGCGGGCTTTCAGTCGCGTCGGGGCCGGGTCGTCGGGCCGCACCGGGTGGGCCCCGGCCCGTTGGAGGCTCGGGCGGAGCCCGGTGGAGGCTGGGTCGCATCCGGCGGTACCGGACCGGCGGGGGTCGGGCGCGGGCCTGCACTCTGTCCGGCTGAGCGGTGGCGCGCGGAGTGCCCGTCCGGTCCGGCCGGCCGGTCGGTGTCGGGGGCGGGCCGCGGCGTTGCCTGCCGGGCCGCACCCGGCCGGTGGCGGCCTGATGGGGGTCGGGCGCGGGGCCTGCGCTCCGTCCCGGTGGTGCGGTGGGTGCGGGGGAGCGGACCGGCGGCCCGTCCGGCCGGGTAGTGCCGGGGGCGGTCGGGGCGTTGTCCGCCGGGCCGCTGTTGGGCGGTGGCGGCCCGGTGGGCGGGCGCGTCGGTGCCGTGGCGGGGGCGTTGCAGAGGCGTGAAATCCGGCCACCGTTTTCGGCCGGTCCGGCTGCCTCCTGACGCCCTGCGGGGGCGGAGAACGCCCAGGTCAGCCCGCTGCGGGCAGCCTCGGGGCGGCCTGACCGCGGGCCGCCGCGCCGGGGTTGACCACCGGTCGGGCCGCTGTCACGCTCCGGGACATGTCCGCGACCGAGCACCTCGCCCCGCGGCTCCACACCCCCGGCGCCTGTACCGCGCCGGGCGAGTGTCAGGGCCGCTGTCCGGCCCCCCGCCACGCCTGAGCGCGCCGCACCACCCCGTACGGCCCCCCCGCCGCGCCTGAGCGCGCCGCGCCCCGCCGCGCCCGTCGCACACCCATGCCGCAACCCCGCCCCACACCCGCACCTTCCCCGTGCCGGTGTCACTTCAGGGAGCCCTCATGACCACCGCCACTGACACCCTTACCGTCACCAAGATCGGCGGCCGCATCGGTGCCCGCATCGACGGCGTCCGCCTCGGCGGCGACCTCGATGCCACCACCGTCGCCGGCATCCGCGCCGCGCTCCTCGCCCACAAGGTCGTCTTCTTCCCCGGCCAGGACCACCTCGACGAGGCCGGCCACGAAGCCTTCGCCCAACTGCTCGGCACCCCTGTCGCGCACCCCACCGTCCCCTCCGCCGACGGCCGTTACGCCCTCGGCATCGACTCCCACCACGGCGCCCGCGCCAACCAGTGGCACACCGACGTCACCTTCGTGCCCGCCTATCCCGCCTTCTCCATCCTCCGCGCCGTCACCATCCCCCCGTACGGCGGCGACACCCTCTGGGCCAACACCGCCACCGCCTACGCCCGCCTCCCCGAGCCGCTCCGCGCCCTCGCCGACGGCCTGCGTGCCGTCCACTCCAACGAGTACGACTACGCGGCCCTGCGCCCCGAAGCCCTGCCCGCGGCGCTCGCCCAGTACCGCGAGGTGTTCACCTCCACGAAGTTCCTCACCGAGCACCCGGTCGTCCGCGTCCACCCCGAGACCGGCGAACACACCCTGCTCCTCGGCAACTTCGTCCAGCGGATCAGCGGCCTCACCGGCCGTGACTCGCGCCTCCTGCTCGACCTCTTCCAGGCGCACATCGAGAGCCCCGAGAACACCGTCCGCCACCGCTGGCAGGCCGGCGACGTCGCGATCTGGGACAACCGCGCCACCCAGCACTACGGAGTCGACGACTCCGACGACCACGAGCGCACCCTGCGCCGCGTCACCGTCGACGGCGACGTCCCGGTCGGCCCCGACGGGCTCCCGTCCCGCCTGATCAGCCCGGAGAGCGTGCCCGACCCCGCCTTCGGCATCGCCTCCGGTGCCTCCGCCGCCACGGACACCGCCACGGCCTGACCGTCAGCCGCTCCCGCCCCCGACCCGCCGCACCAGGAGAGCCCCGTGCCCAGACTGCTCGCCCTCACCGGCAGCCCCTCCGCCCACTCCCGTACCGCCGTGGTCGCCGACCACGTCCTGCGCCGCCTGACCCACGCCGGTTTCGAGACGGCGCACCTCGCCCTGCGCGAGCTGCCCGCCGCCGACCTCCTCGCCGCCCGCCGCGGCGAGCCGGAGCTCCGCCGCGCCCTGGAGGCCGTGGCCGAGGCGGACGGCCTGGTCATCGCGACCCCGGTCTACAAGGCCTCGTACACCGGCCTGCTCAAGGCCTTCCTCGACCTGCTCCCGCAGGACGGCCTCGCCGGCAAGACCGTCCTGCCGCTCGCCACCGGCGGCAGCCTCGCCCACGTCCTGACCATCGACTACGCCCTGCGCCCGGTCCTCGCGGCGCTCGGCGCCCGCCACGTCACCGCCGGCCGGTTCGTCCTGGACGCCGCCGTCGAACGCGGGGCCGGTCCCGACCGGCTGCGCCCGGAGGCGGAGCTGGACCTCTTCCAGGCCGTCGACGAGTTCGCCGAGGCCCTGCGCGCCGCCGATACCGCCGCCCTCGCCCCCGCCCCGTAACCGTCCACCCTCCACAGCTCCCGCGACAAGGACCCGCCATGCCCGCAGCCTTCACCCCGACCCCCACCTCCCGGCGCCAGTTCCTCACCCTGCTCGGCATCTCGGCGGCCGCGGTGAGCTGCGGCACGGCCACCGCCACCGACCGCTCCGGCGGCCGGGGCAAGCAGGTCACGACCCTCAAGTACCAGGGCGCGGTCGGCTCGGTCACCCTCCCCGAGCTGGCCGCCGACCTCGGCTACCTCGGCGGCCTCACCCTCGAATGGGTCGGCAACACCATCAGCGGCCCGCAGGACATCCAGTCCGCCGCCACCGGCCAGACCCACTTCGGCGGAGCCTTCAACGGTGCCATCGTCAAGCTGGCCGCCAGCAAGGCCCAGATCCAGGCCGTCGTCTCCTACTACGGCTCCGACCAGGACACGTACCTCGGCTACTACGTCCTGGAGGACAGCCCGATCCGCTCCGCCCGCGACCTGATCGGCAAGAAGGTCGGCATGAACACCCTGGGCGCCCACGCCCAGGCCCTCCTCGACATCTACCTGGAGCGCAACGGCCTCTCCAAGGCGGACGGGAGCAAGGTCGAATCCCTCGTCGTCCCGCCCGTCAACACGGAACAGGCCCTCAGACAGAAGCAGATCGAGGTGGGCGTGCTCAGCGGCGTCCTGCGCGACAAGGCCCTGGCGACCGGCGGGATCCGTCCGCTGTTCAAGGACTTCGAGCTGCTGGGCGCGTTCAGCGCCGGCTCGTACGTGATGACGCGGCGCTTCATCAAGGAGAACCCGGACACCGTCCGGACCTTCACCACCGGAGTGGGCAAGGCCATCGAGTGGTCGCGCACCACCCCGCGCGAGGAGGTCATCGCCCGGATGACGGAGATCATCAAGAAGCGCGGCCGCAACGAGGACACCTCCACCCTCCAGTACTGGCGCTCGTACGGGGTCGCCGAGACCGGCGGGCGGATCGCCGACAAGGAGTTCCAGCTCTGGCTGGACTGGCTCGGCGGGCGCGGCGAGATCAAGAAGGGCCAGTTGAAGCCGGGCGACCTCTACACCAACGAGTTCAACGCGCAGGGGAAGGGCTGACGGCCGCCATGGCGAAGATCGTGTTCGAGTCCGTGTCGAAGGCCTTTCCCACCAAGGACAAGAAGAACAGGAAGAACAAGGAGGAGTTCACCGCCCTCGACGGCATCGACCTGGAGATCGAGGCGGGCGAGTTCCTCGTGGTCGTCGGCCCCAGCGGCTGCGGCAAATCCACCCTCCTGGACCTGCTCGGCGGCCTGACCCGGCCCACCAGCGGCCGGATCCTGCTGGACGGCGAACCCGTCACCGGCCCCGGGCTCGACCGGGGCATCGTCTTCCAGCAGTACGCTCTGCTGCCCTGGCGGACCGCCCTCGGCAACGTCGAATTCGGCCTGGAGGCGCGGGGCGTCCCGCGCCGGGAACGAAAGGACCGGGCCCGGGAGTTCCTGGACCTCGTCGGACTGACCGGGTTCGAGGACCGGCATCCCCACGAGCTGTCCGGCGGCATGCGCCAGCGCGTCGCGATCGCCCGCTCGCTCGCCTACGACCCGGACGTACTGCTGATGGACGAGCCGTTCGCCGCCCTCGACGCCCAGACCCGCGAATCGCTCCAGGACGAGCTGCGGCGCATCTGGCAGCGCACCGGAAAGACGGTCGTGTTCATCACCCACGGCATCGAAGAGGCCGTGTACCTGGGCCAGCGGGTCGCCGTCATCACCTCCCGCCCCGGCCGCGTCAAGGCCGTCGTCCCGGTGTCGTTCGGCGACCGCGGCGCCGGCGCTACGGGGGAGGACCTGCGCTCCAGCCCGGAGTTCGCCCGCTACCGCCACGAGATCTGGACGCTGCTCCACGACGAAGTGGCCCGCGCCCAGCAACTGGAGAAGGAGGAGGCCACCGTATGAGCACCGGAACCGACACCGCACCGCACACCGCGGCGCTCGCCGTGCCGCCCGCCGCCACCACGGCGGCCGAGGCGCTACGAAGTCCCGCGCCGCCCGGGGCCCCGGCCCGCCGGACGGCCCGCCGGACGGACCGCGCGGCAGCCCTCGGCGCGTCGGCGCTGCGCCGGCTGGGCACCGCGCTGCTGCGCTCGGCGGCGGTCATCGCCCTGCTCGCCGTCTGGGAGACGGCGCCACGGCTCGGCCTGGTCGACGCCACCTTCCTGCCCCCGGTCAGCGAGGTGGCCCGCGCCTGGTGGGAGCTGCTCGGCGACGGACAGCTCGCCGAACACACCCGGGCCAGCCTCACCCGCTCGTTCGGCGGCTTCGCCATCGCGGTCCTCGTCGCCGTCCCGCTCGGCCTGCTGATCGGCTGGTACCGGCCGGTCGCCGTACTGCTCGGGCCGCTCCTGGAGGTGTTCCGCAATACCGCGGCGCTCGCGCTGCTGCCGGTCTTCGTCCTGCTGCTGGGCATCGGGGAGACGTCCAAGATCTCGATCGTCGTCTACGCCTGCGTCTGGCCGGTCCTGCTCAACACCATCAGCGCGGTGGGCAACGCGGACCCGACGCTGGTGAAACTGGCCCGCTCGATGGACCTGTCCACTCCGCGGCTCTTCCAGAAGGTGATCCTGCCCGCCTCCGTCCCGGCGGTCTTCACCGGCATCCGGCTGGCGGGCGCGGTGTCGATCCTGGTCCTCGTCGCCGCCGAGATGATCGGCGCCAAGGCGGGGCTGGGCTATCTGATCAACGCCTCGCAGTTCAACTTCGCCATCCCCCAGATGTACGCGGGCATCGTGACGATCTCCGCGATCGGTGTGGCCTTCAACCAGCTCCTCGTCACCGTCGAACGCCGCCTCAGCCTCTGGCGCGTCCCCGCCTGACCCGCGCACCCGCCCGTACCCACCCCGAGGAACAGACCATGACCGCACCGCGGACCCTCCACCTCAACGCCTTCCTGATGAACGCCGGGCACCACGACGCCGCCTGGCGGCACCCCGACAGCAGCCCCGAACGCGTCACCGACCTGCGGTACTTCCAGGAACTGGCCCGTACCGCCGAGCGCGGCCGGCTGGACTCGATCTTCTTCGCCGACGGTCTCGCGCTGTGGGGCAAGGCCCGCTACAACGCCCTCGGCGGCTTCGAGCCGCTCACCCTGCTCTCCGCCATCGCGGCCGTCACCGAGCACATCGGGCTGATCGCCACCGTCTCGACCACCTTCAACGAGCCCTTCCACACCGCCCGCAAGTTCGCCTCCCTCGACCACATCAGCAACGGCCGGGCCGGCTGGAACATCGTCACCTCCGGCACCGTGGACGAGGCCCGCAACTTCAACCGGGACGAGCACCTCGAACACCGCCTGCGGTACGAGCGCGCCCGCGAGTTCCTCGACGTCGCCACCAAGCTCTGGGACAGCTGGGAGGACGACGCGATCGTCCTCGACAAGGAGCGCGGCATCTACGCCGACACCGGCAAACTGCACCCCGCCGCCCACCGGGGCGAGCACTTCGGCGTGGCCGGTCCGCTCAACGTGCCGCGTTCCCCGCAGGGCCACCCCCTCCTCGTGCAGGCCGGCTCCTCCGAGGACGGCAAGGAGTTCGCCGCCCAGTACGCCGAGGCGGTCTTCACCGCGCAGCAGACCCTCGCCGACGGCCAGACCTTCTACAAGGACCTCAAGTCCCGCCTCGCGAAGTACGGCCGCGCCGAGAGCGACCTGCTGGTCCTGCCCGGCATCGCGCCCGTCATCGGTTCCACCGAGGCCGAGGCCAAGGCCCTGGAGCAGCAGCTCACCGACCTCCAGGTGCCCGAGTACGGCCTCGCGCAGCTCTCCGGCATGCTCGGCACGGACCTCACCGGCCTGCCCCTCGACGGCCCGCTGCCCGAGCTCCCCGAGGAAAGCGACATCAACGGCAACAAGAGCCGGTTCACCCTGGTCGCCGAACTCGCCCGGCGCGACGGCCTCACCCTGCGCCAGCTGATCGCCCGCCTCGGCGCCGGGCGCGGCCACCGGGTCTTCGCCGGCACCCCGGAGCAGATCGCCGACCAGCTGGAGGAGTGGTTCACCCGGGGCGCCGCCGACGGCTTCAACATCATGGCGCCCGTGCTGCCCACCGGTCTGACCGACTTCGTCGACCACGTGGTGCCGCTCCTCCAGCGCCGCGGGCTGTTCCGCACCGAGTACACGGGCCGCACGCTGCGCGAGAACTACGGCCTGGCCCGCCCGGTGAACCGCTACGTCAAGGAGTCCGCCTGAGCCGCCCCGCCGGCCACGGTCCCGCACGCCGCCGGAGCGCTCGGCTCCGGCGGCGCGGGACCGTCAGTGCTCAGACGGTGAGGACGATCTTGCCCCGGATCCGGCCGGTCGCGCTCAGCTCCCACGCCTTGGCCGCCTCTTCGAGCGGCAGGGCGTGCGCCACGTTCACCGTCAGCTTCCCGGCGTCGGCCAAGTCGGCCAGGAAGGCCAGATCGGCGCTGTCGGGCCGGGTCCACGGGCGGTGCGCGCCCTTGGCCGCGCCGTCCGGGTCGACCAGGGAGGCCACCCGGTCGCGCTGCTTGACCAGCGGCTGGAGGAGCTCGATGCCGTCGCCGAAGAAGTCCAGGCCCGCGTCGATGCCCTCGGGCGCCAGTGCCCGGATCCGGTCCGCGACCCCGTCGCCGTAGAGCACGGGCTCGGCGCCGAGCGAGCGCAGGTAGTCGTGGTTGTGCGCACCGGCCGTGCCGATGACGCGCAGACCGAGCGCCACCGCGATCTGCACGCCGAAGGAGCCGGTGCCGCCCGCCGCGGAGTGGATGACGACGGTCTCGCCCGCCGTCACCCCGACCCGGGTCAGCGACTGGTAGGCGCTGAGGCCGGCCAGCGGGATGCCCGCCGCCTCTTCGAAGCTCAGGCTGCGCGGCTTGCGGGAGATGGTCCGGACCGGGGCGGAGACCAGCTCCGCGTACGTGCCCAGCTCCACCCACTCCTTGCGGACGTACCCGTACACCTCGTCGCCGACGGCGTAGTCGAAGGTGTCGTCGCCGACGGCCTCCACCACACCCGCGACGTCCCAGCCGGGTACGACGGGGAAGCGCACTTCGAGCGTCGAGTCGAGGAAACCGGCGGCGAGCTTCCAGTCCACCGGGTTCACGCCGGCGGCCCTGACCCGGACGAGGACCTCACTGGGGCCGACCCGGGGGTGCGGTACGTCAACCAGCGAGAGTTCTGCGGGACTTCCGTACGCGTTGTATGTGATTGCCTTCATGGACGTTCCAACGGAGCCGGACGGAGCCTATTTCCGGCAGCCCCACTTCGGTCTGTTTCCGGTCTGTTTTCGGCTGGATCCCGGTGTTCCGGTAGGGCTACGGGCCCCGCGGGCGGTCCGCGGGCCGGCCGGCCCCACGTGCGCCGTGTCGGTGTTGGGCTGAACGGGTGAAACGCGAGAGGATGGCGGGATGCACATGAAGCGCGCGGCCGAGGCGGTCCGGTGAGCAGGTACGACGTCACGGACGAACAGTGGGAGGGACTCGCGCAGGTGGTCCCCCTGCGCAGTCGCAACGAGTGGCCCTCCCGGGTGGACCACCGCACGATCCCCGCGCGGCCCGGGACTTCGGCGGCCGAACAGCAGCGGCGCTTCGTGGTGATCCGGGTCCAGATCTTCGCGGACGCCCGGGAGGTGGCGGAGTACCTGATCGCGCAGATCCCGGTGCTGCTGGACCTGACGGGGGCGGACACCGAAGTGGCGAAGCGGATCCTGGACTTCAGCAGCGGTGTGGTCTTCGGACTGGGCAGCGGGATGCACCGGGTGGACCGCAACGTGTTCCTGCTGGCGCCGGTCGGCACCGAGGTAGAGGGCATCGCGGCCGCGGCCGTCCCCCGATCGTAGGAAGGTCCCGGCGGCGGAACGGTTCGCCGGGGCCGGGCCGGCCGCGGCGGCCCGTACTGTCCGCCGCATGGACGCCACCTTGGACACCGGGCTCGACAGCGGGCCGTACGCGGAACCCGGCGCGGACACCCCTCGGGACGCCGGGCGCGGTGCCGGACCCGGACCCGGACCCGGCCACGGCCTCGGCCTCGGACCGGATGCGGGGCGCGGGGCCGGACCCGGGCCG
This sequence comes from Streptomyces sp. NPDC026522, assembly GCF_055567555.1. Lineage (NCBI taxonomy): Bacteria > Bacillati > Actinomycetota > Actinomycetes > Kitasatosporales > Streptomycetaceae > Streptomyces > Streptomyces sp. NPDC026522. The sequence goes on along the minus strand of NZ_JBVHQF010000009.1, from coordinate 216,117 downwards.
GACGCGGGACCGGATCCGGGTCCCGGCGCGGGCACCGCGGCGGACACCGCTGCGGACGCCGGGGCCGGCGCGCCGCGAGCGGCCCGCCACCAGCGGCCCGCCGTCACCGAGTTACGCCTCGCGGCCTTCGGCGCGCACCGCTCGGCGGTGTTCCCGCTGGAGCCGGTCACGCTGTTCACCGGGCCCAGCGGCAGCGGCAAGTCCCAGGTCCTGGCCGGCTACGAGGCGCTGTCCCGGCTCGCCTCCGGCGCCACCCTGGCCGAGGCGTTCCCCGACCCCCGCGCCCGGGTGCCCGAGCGCGCCGTGCCCGACGCGGAGCGCCGCCGCGGCTTCCGGCTCGGCTGCACCGTCGACGGACCCCTGGGGCCGGTGCGGCTCGACCTCGCCGTCCAGGCCGAGCCCGCCCTGCGCCTCGTCGGTGAACGGCTCACCCAGAACGGGCAGGTCCTGCTCACCACCGCCCTGCGCGACCCCGGCCGTCGCTCCGTCCAGGCGGCCTGGCTGACCGGCGGAGCCGTCGGCGTGACCCGCGCCCCGCTCCCGGACGACCTGCTCGGCACCGCCCTGCTCCCGCTGCGCGTCGCCGGGGCCACGGCCGGGCAGCGGCGGGTGCTGGCCGCCGCCGAGCAGGTGGTGGTGGCGCTGCGCTCGGTGTTCCCCTGCGACCCCCGCCCGGACCGGATGCGGGCGCCGGTGCGGCCGGGAGCCGGCCGGCTGCGGGGTGACTGCGCGAACCTGGCCGACGTACTTCGCCGGACCCGCCACGAATGCGGCACCCGCCACGCGCTGCTCACCCAGGCCGCCCGTACCGGCTGCGCGGGGCCGGTGGCCGCCCTGGACGTCCGGCCGCGTCCGGACGGCTCCGTCACGGCGCTGCTGGACCGCGGCCCCGCCGGGCCCGCGACGGCGCTCGGCCGCCTCGGCGCGGGTGAGCTCCGATTCCTGGCCCTGGCCCTCGTGCTGCTGACGGGCCCGGGCGTACTGGCCGTCGACCCCGCCGCCGAACTGCTCTCCGCGCGGCAGGCGCTCACCGTGCTCGCCGACGGCTTCGACGTCGGCCTGGACCGGCGCCAGCGCGCCGAACTGCTGCGCCTGGCGCTGCTGTCGTGCGCGCGCGGCCACATCCGGCTGGTCGCGGCGATCGGCGAGGAGACGGCGGGAACCGCCCGCGCCCTCCCGGGCGTCTCGGTGGTAGACCTGGGTCCATGAGCGACACGCACGACGCGCACGGCGCGACAGACGCGCACGACACCGGCGGCGGGAAACCGGAGGAACGGCTCTACCGGCTCCAGCGGCGGCTGGCCGACTTCGCGGCCGCCCGCGACTGGGCCGAGTACCACACACCGAAGAACCTGGCCGTGGCCCTGAGCGTGGAGGCGTCCGAACTCGTAGAGATCTTCCAGTGGCTGACGCCGGAACAGTCGGCCGAGGTCATGGAACGGCCCGAAAGCGCGCACCGGGTGGTCGATGAGGTCGCCGATGTACTGGCGTACCTGCTGCAGTTCTGTGAGGTCCTCGGGGTGGACGTGCTGGACGCGCTGGCCGCGAAGATCGAGCGGAACGAGCTCCGCTTCCCTCCCAAGGGTGGTTCGAGCCCGAATCGTCACTCTTCGGAGTGATGGCATCATCCACAACCATCTTTGTGTCCACAGATTTCCGAATACCCCTGGCTTTACTGGCTCGTTGCCCTCACTCTGGGTAGTGAGGGAACGGCGGCATGTCGTGCGGACGGGGGACGGCATATGGATGCGGTACGGCTCATCGCGGCCGGCCGGCACGCGCTGGCACAGAGCGGGGCTGCGTGGGACATCGTGGGCGAGGCCTGGCAGGCACAGGCGCTGACGCAGGGGATAGGGAGCTGGCTGGCGGTCACCGGGCCGCCGGAGCTGAGAGCGGAGGCACGGGGACTGGGGGAAGCGGGAGGCAGAGGCTGCGGGCTGCTCGACAGAGCGGCCGTGCTCGGCGAGGCCGGCATGCCCGACTATCCGCCGAGAGCCGCGCAACTGACCGAAGTGGGGGACGTCCGGCAGGCGCTGCTCGGCCTCCAGGCGCTGCTCGGGGAGGTCGGTATAGCGCTCGTGGGAGTGGCCTGCGGGACGGACGACGAGACGTTGTACTGGCAGTGCATAGAGTCGATCGACGCGGCTGACGAATCGAGTGACCGGGTACGGGCCCTCCTGCGCCGCATCAGCGTGCGCGAGCGCGGCTCCGCCTCGGGCGTGTCCTGACACGCCGGGCGGCGCCGTACGCTCCGCACCGGACCGGCGCGTACCGATCAGGCGGACCGGTGCGACGGGCCGTCGCTGTCCGGAGCCGGAGCGCTGCTCGGGGGCGTGCGCTCCGTGGAGGACTGGAGGTCGGCGTCGAGCTGCGACAGATCCGCGTTCAGCGCCGCCATCAGTTCTTCCATCTGCTGGAGCAGTCCCTTCGGCGCGCCGCCGTCCTGGGCGGGGCCCTGCTCGGGTGCGGCCGGTCCGGCCTGCGGGTTCTGTCGGCGGGTCTCCGGCACGGCCTCGTGGGACATGGCGGCCTCCTCGGCCCTTGGCCCCTCCGCGGGGGAAGGGGCGGTGGACGCACCGGACGGGGGCCGCCGGCGCGCGGGCCGGGCGGTCCGGCTCCGTCCGAGCCAACGATCACCCTCCGCGCTGGTCACTGGGGCGGCGCGCCGGGGGCCGTCCGGTTGACGCAGATTCACCCGGCAGGGGTCGGCGGGGCAGGATAGGGAGCATGGATCTTCGCATTTTCACCGAACCGCAGCAGGGCGCGAGCTACGAGACCCTCCTCCAGGTCGCCCGGGCCACCGAGGAACTCGGGTTCGACGCGTTCTTCCGTTCCGACCACTACCTGAGCATGGGCTCCGCCGACGGCCTGCCCGGCCCCACCGACGCGTGGATCACCCTCGCCGGACTGGCCCGCGAGACGAAGCGGATCCGGCTGGGCACGCTGATGACCGCGGGCACCTTCCGGCTGCCCGGAGTGCTCGCCATCCAGGTCGCGCAGGTCGACCAGATGTCCGGCGGGCGCGTCGAACTCGGCCTCGGGGCGGGCTGGTTCGAGGAGGAGCACAAGGCGTACGGCATCCCCTTCCCGGCGGACCGGATGGCCCGGCTGGAGGAGCAGCTCGCCATCGTCACCGGCTTGTGGGCCACCGAGCCCGGCGCCGCCTTCGACTACCGGGGCGTCCACTACCAGGTGGAGAACTCCCCGGCGCTGCCCAAGCCCGCGCAGGCCAAGGTGCCCGTCCTCATCGGCGGCCACGGCGCCAAGCGCACCCCCCGCCTCGCCGCCCGGTACGCGGACGAGTTCAACATGCCGTTCGCGTCGATCGCGGACAGCGAGCGGCAGTTCGGCCGGGTCCGGGAAGCCGCCCGGGAAGCCGGCCGCAAGCCCGAGGACCTGGTCTACTCCAACGCCCTCGTGGTGTGCGTCGGCAAGGACGACGCCGAGGTGGCCCGCCGGGCCGCCGCCATCGGCCGCGACGTGGAGGAACTCAAGGCCAACGGCCTGGCCGGGTCCCCGGCCGAGGTCGTGGAGAAGATCGGGGCGTACGGCGCCATCGGCTCCTCCCGCGTCTACCTCCAGCTGCTCGACCTCCACGACCTCGACCACCTGGAGCTGATCTCCTCCCAGGTGCTGTCCCAGCTCGGCTGAGGGAGGCGACAGCCCGTGCCCCGCGCGACCGGCCCGCTCGCCGACGTACTCGCCCGCCGGCCCGTGCTCCTGGACGGCGGTCTGAGCAACCAGCTCGCCGCCCAGGGCTGCGACCTGTCCGGCGGCCTCTGGACGGGCCGGGTGCTCGCCGAGCGGCCGGACCAGGTGGAGGCGGCCCACACCGCGTACGTGCGGGCCGGCGCCGAGGTGCTGATCACCGCGAGCTACCAGATCGGGTGCCGGACACCGCAGGCCGGCGCACTGCTGAGCCGCAGCGTCGTCCTCGCCGACCGCGCGGCCCGGGCGGCCGGCCACGAGGTCTGGGTGGCCGCCTCGGTCGGCCCGTACGGGGCGGTGCTCGCCGACGGCTCCGAGTACCGGGGCCGCTACGGGCTCGGCGTCGCGGAGCTGGCCGCCTTCCACCGCCCCCGGATCGAGGCGCTGGTTCGGGCGGGGCCCGACGTGCTGGCCCTGGAGACGATCCCGGACACCACCGAGGCCGAGGCCCTGCTCGGCGTGCTCGCCGGGACGGGCGTGCCCGCCTGGCTGAGCTACACGGTGGCCGGCGACCGTACCCGGGCCGGCCAGCCCCTCGCCGAGGCCTTCGCCCTGGCGGCGCGGACCCCGGAGGTCATCGCCCTCGGCGTCAACTGCTGCGACCCCCAGGACGTGGGGCCCGCCCTCGAAGCGGCCGCATCCGTCACCCGCAAGCCGCTGCTGGCCTACCCGAACGACGGCTCGGTCTGGGACGCGGCCACCGGCCGGTGGCACCCCCCGCCCGCCCCGCCCCCCTGGCCCGTCCCCGCCTGGCGCACCACCGGCGCCCGCCTCCTCGGCGGCTGCTGCCGCATCGGCCCCCCTGCCATCACAGCCCTCGGGGCCCGCCTGTCCTGAGGGTGCCGCGCTTCAAGTGGCTGCCCGCCACGCGTCGATGAGCGAGCGGACGGACGGGAACCGGCGCCCCGGCGGGGCGGCGGTCGCTCGTCGGACCACCGCCAATTGTTCCGGTGTTCCGCGCCACTCCCTCTCCTCGTCGCCCGCGTCCAAGAGGAGACGGAGCGCCCGGCCCAGGGCGAACACGGTTGTCCGGGAGTCGATCAGCGACCCGCGGGCGAACTGCTCCGGAGCCATGTAGCGCGTCGACCCGGGCAGCCGGTCCGCCTCCAGGACGAACGGGCCCGGCCGGTACTCGTCCAGGTCGCACAGCACCATCCGGTGCCGGTCGAAGTCGTACAGCAGGCATCCGTCGTAGAAGTCGACCGCGATGAACCCGGCGTCGTCCACGGCCCCGTTTGCCGCGAGGACGGATTCCAGCGCGGCGTGCACAAGTGGGAGCGGCTGGGCCCTGAACCGGGCCATGGGACTGCCGGGAACGGCCCGGCCTCCACGCTGCGAGCGGGTCGGGTGGTAGAGCACCTCGCCGCTCATCCATGGACGGACGAGTACGAGGCCGTCGTCCGTGGTGAAGGAGTGCACCAGGGGGACGATGGCGGCGTGCGACACCTGGCCGTGAAGCGACACCGCGCGGCGCAGGGACGCGACCCCTTCCGGACTCGCGGCGCTCTTCACGAACCAACGCTTCCCCGAAGCCAGCAGACCGTAGGAGACGCAGCCGGAATCCTGCTCGTCGAACCGTCTGAACACGGTGCCCAATCCGTCGAGGGCGGCTTCGAGGTCCGTGACATGCGTGACGTTCTGAAACGGGTGCGTCGTCATTGCGTACATGATGTCAACCTCTCGGCCACGACGCGGCGCTCCTGCGCGCAACCGCAGCGAGCGGATGCACCCGGGCCGCCGCCCGTCACGCGGAGCGTAAAGGCGCCGCCTCCGGGCGGGCGGTAATTAGGTCGTATGGGGGAACTTTCGCCGAGAACTCCGGGAAACCCACCGGCGGGATCGTTCATCCAGGGCAGCGGAATGTCCGCGACCCTGGAAGGACGGAACGTCACCTATGAAGATGACCGCGCGCGGAAGCATTGCGGCGCTCATGACCTGTATGGCCGCGGCCGGCGCGGCCACCCCGGCCGTGGCCGACTCGGTTCCGGTGGGTGTCCCGCTGGACGCCGTGAAGACCACGCTGGGCGTGGACACTCCGCGCGTGGCGACCGGGGTGCCGGTACCGATGGTCGGCGCGCCGGAGGCGCCGCGCTTCCACACCGGCGACCTGCTCCCGACCCCGCTCCTGCCGGTCGTCCCGATCAGCACGGACCTCGGCCGTACCCTCGTCACCTCCCCGGTGCCGAACCTGGCGGGCCGCCCCGAGACGGACGGCGAGGGTTCGCTGGACGCCAAGGAGACCACGCTGCACGCCCGCACCCCCGGCGCGATCGTCGGCGCCCCGCTGTCGATGCCCGACGGCAGCAACTTCGGGATCCCCAACGTCGTCACCCCCAAGCTGGGGCTGATCGCGCCGGAGCTCATCGGCACCCCGACGGCGCTTCTCGGCCTGCGCTGAGCGGTCCGCGGACAGGGCCCGGCGACCCCGGGTCAAAACGCCGTCCGGTCTGGGAACGTGTACGGCATGGGATTCCATGTCGACTCCGAGACCGGGCGGCTGCGCCGCGTCATCCTCCACCGGCCCGACCTGGAGCTGAAGCGGCTCACTCCAAGCAACAAGGACGCCCTCCTCTTCGACGACGTGCTGTGGGTGCGCCGCGCCCGCCAGGAGCACGACGGCTTCGCCGACGTACTGCGCGACCGGGGCGTCGAGGTCCACCTCTTCGGCGACCTGCTGCGCGAGGCCCTGGAGATCCCGGAGGCGAGACATCTCGTCCTGGACCGGGTCTTCCACGAGAAGGAGTACGGCCCCCTCGCCACCGACCACCTGCGGCAGGTCTTCGACGGCCTGACCTCCGACCGGCTGGCGGAGGCGCTGGTCGGCGGCATGACCAAGCGCGAGTTCCTGGAGCGGCACGCCGAACCGGTCTCCGTCCGCTTCCACGCGCTGGAGCTGGACGACTTCCTCCTCCAGCCGCTGCCCAACCACCTGTTCACCCGGGACACCTCCGCCTGGATCTACGACGGCGTCTCCATCAACGCCATGCGCTGGCCCGCCCGGCAGCGCGAGACCGTCCACTTCGAGGCGATCTACAAGCACCACCCGGTGTTCACGTCGTCCGGCGCCTTCCACTACTGGTCGCAGGGGCTGGCCGACTACCCGTCCACCATCGAGGGCGGTGACCTGCTGGTCATCGGCAACGGCGCCGTGCTGATCGGGATGAGCGAACGGACCACCCCGCAGGCGGTGGAGATGCTGGCGCGCGGGCTGTTCGCCGCCGGGTCCGCGACGAGCATCGTGGCGCTGGACATGCCCAAGCGGCGGGCCTTCATGCACCTGGACACGGTGATGACGATGGTGGACGCAGATACGTTCACCCAGTACGCGGGCCTGGGCATGCTGCGCTCCTACACGATCGAGCCGGGCGCCGGCGCGAGCGAGCTGAAGGTGACCGACCACCCGCCGGAGCACATGCACCGGGCCATCGCCTCGGCCCTCGGGCTCGGCGGCATCAGGGTGCTCACCGCCACCCAGGACGTGCACTCGGCGGAGCGCGAGCAGTGGGACGACGGCTGCAACGTGCTGGCGGTCGAGCCGGGCGTGGTCGTCGCGTACGAGCGTAACGTCACGACCAACACCCATCTGCGCAAGGAGGGCATCGAGGTGATCGAGATCCCCGGCAGCGAACTGGGGCGGGGGCGGGGCGGCCCGCGGTGCATGAGCTGCCCGGTGGAGCGGGACGCCGTCTGACCCACGGGCGGAGGCCATGGGGCGATAGGGGGGTCTGTATATCAATACGGATGGTCGTATAGACTTCCGGCATCCCCTGTCAGCGTCATCTTGGAGCGTCCCCATGGCCACCGACCTCGTCGGCCGCAGTTTCCTCAAGGAGCTCGACTTCACCGCCGACGAGTTCCGCGGCCTGATCGAGCTCGCCGCCGCCCTCAAGGCCGCCAAGAAGTCCGGCGCCGAGCAGCAGTACCTGCTGGGCCGGAACATCGCGCTGATCTTCGAGAAGACCTCCACGCGCACCCGCTGCGCCTTCGAGGTCGCCGCCGCCGACCAGGGCGCCCGCACCACCTACCTCGACCCGTCCGGCTCCCAGATGGGCCACAAGGAGTCGGTCCGCGACACCGCCCGCGTCCTCGGCCGGATGTTCGACGGGATCGAGTACCGCGGCGACAGCCAGGCCGCCGTCGAGGAACTGGCCGCGTACGCGGACGTCCCCGTCTTCAACGGCCTCACCGACGACTGGCACCCCACCCAGATGCTGGCCGACCTGCTCACCATGACCGAGCACTGTGACCGGCCGCTGGAGCGGATCGCCTTCGCCTACCTCGGCGACGCCCGCTTCAACATGGGCAACTCCTACCTGGTGACCGGCGCCCTGCTCGGCATGGACGTCCGGATCGTCGCACCCGAGGCCTACTGGCCGGCCGCGTCCGTGGTCTCGGCGGCCCGCGCCCTCGCCGAGCACAGCGGCGCCCGGATCACCCTGACCGAGGAGATCGCCGAAGGCGTCGCCCAGGCCGACTTCGTCATCACCGACATCTGGGTCTCCATGGGCGAGCCCAAGGAGGTCTGGGACGAGCGGATCCGGCTGCTGTCCCCGTACGCGGTGACCATGGACGTGCTGCGCGCGACCGGCAACCCGGACGTGAAGTTCATGCACTGCCTGCCCGCCTTCCACGACCTCGGCACGCAGGTGGCCCGCGACATCCACGCCCGGTACGGCCTGGAGTCCCTGGAGGTGACGGACGAGGTGTTCGAATCGGCGCACTCCGTCGTCTTCGACGAGGCCGAGAACCGGCTGCACACCATCAAGGCCGTCCTCGTGGCGACCCTCGCGGCGCCCGGCACGCAGCTGCCCGCATAGTCATACGCGGATCCACCGAAGGGGCCGGTCCGGCAGGACCGGCCCCTTTCTCGTGACCTCAGATGCATCGCGTTTCTGTGACGGCAGTCACGAGTCGGTGATACCGTCGAATCCGTGAGCCCCTTCATCGGTTCCACCCCAGCGACCGAACGGTGGCGCCACCTCCGGGTGACCCGGCAGGACGGCGTGGCCACCGTCACCCTCGACCGGCCCGAGAAGCTGAACGCGCTCACCTTCGGCGCCTACGCCGACCTGCGCGATCTGCTCGCCGAACTCTCCCGCGAACGTTCCGTACGCGCCCTCGTGCTGGGCGGCGAGGGGCGCGGCTTCTGCTCCGGCGGAGACGTGGACGAGATCATCGGCGCCACCCTGGCCATGGACACCGCCCAGCTCCTCGACTTCAACCGGATGACCGGCCAGGTGGTCCGCGCCGTCCGCGAATGCCCCTTCCCCGTCCTCGCCGCCGTCCACGGAGTGGCCGCCGGAGCCGGGGCCGTCCTCGCGCTCGCCGCCGACTTCCGCATCGCCGACCCCACCGCCCGTTTCGCCTTCCTCTTCACCCGGGTCGGCCTCTCCGGCGGTGACATGGGCGCCGCCTACCTGCTGCCCCGGGTCGTCGGCCTCGGGCACGCCACCCGGCTGCTGATGCTCGGAGAGCCCGTACGCGCGCCCGAGGCCGAGCGGATCGGCCTGCTCAGCGAGGTCACCGAGGAGGGCAAGGCCCACACCAGGGCCGCCGAGCTGGCCGCGCAGCTGGCCGCCGGACCCGCCCTCGCCTACGCGCAGACCAAGGCGCTGCTCACCGCCGAGCTGGACATGCCGCTGGCCGCATCCGTCGAGCTCGACGCCAGCACGCAGGCGCTGCTGATGCACGGCCAGGACTACGCCGAGTTCCACGCCGCCTTCACCGGGAAGCGGCCGCCGGAGTGGAAGGGGAGGTAGCCCCATGTCCGCGGACGCCATGCGGTTCGCCGTCGTCGGCGGCGGACCGGGCGGGCTGTACGCCGCCGCACTGCTGGCCCGCCAGGGCCACCGCGTCGACGTCTGGGAGCGCAACGCGCCGGACGACACCTTCGGCTTCGGCGTGGTCCTCTCCGACGAGACGCTCGGCGGGATCGAGCAGGCCGACTCCGCGGTGTACGCGGCCCTGAGCGCGGAGTTCGTCCGCTGGGACGACGTGGACGTCGTGCACCGCGGCCGGTTGCTGACCTCCGGCGGCCACGGTTTCGCGGCCCTCGGACGGCGCCGGCTGCTGGAGATCCTGCACGAGCGCTGCGCCGGGCTGGGCGTCCGGCTCCGCTTCCGCGCCGAGGCCCCGGACGCCTTCGCCCTGGCCGGCTCCCACGACCTGGTGGTCGCGGCGGACGGGGTGCACAGCGCGACCCGCGAGGCCGGCGCCGACCGGTTCGCGCCGACCGTGACCGGCGGGCGCTGCCGGTACGTCTGGCTCGCCGCCGACTTCGCCTTCGACGCCTTCCGCTTCGAGATCGCGGAGACCGAGCACGGCGTGATGCAGCTGCACGCCTACCCGTACGCGGCGGACGCCTCCACCGTCATCGTCGAGATGCGCGAGGAGGTGTGGCGGGCGGCCGGGTTCGACCTGTGCGACGAGACCGAATCGGCGGCCCGCTGCGCCAAGATCTTCAGCGAGGCCCTGCGCGGGCGGCCGCTGCACGGCAACCGCTCGGCCTGGACGCGGTTCCGTACCGTCGTCAACGAGCGCTGGTCGCACGGCAACGTGGTCCTGCTCGGCGACGCGGCCCACACCGCGCACTTCTCCATCGGGTCCGGCACCAAACTGGCCGTGGAGGACGCCCTCGCCCTCGCCGAGGCGGTCCGCACCGCGCCGGACGTACCGGCCGCGCTCGCCGCGTACGAGGCCGCGCGGCGGCCGGCCGTCGCCAGCACCCAGCGGGCCGCGGCCGCCAGCATGCGCTGGTTCGAGGAGATCGCCGGGTACGTGGACCAGCCCGCCCGGCAGTTCGCCTTCAACCTGCTCACGCGCAGCCGCCGGGTCACCCACGACAACCTGCGCCTGCGCGACGAACGGTTCACCCGGGCCGTGGAACGCGACTTCGGCTGCCCCGACGAGCAGACCCCGCCGATGTTCACCCCCCTCACCTTGCGGGGGCTGACCCTGCGCAACCGGGTCGTGGTGTCACCAATGGACATGTACTCGGCCCGCGAGGGCCTGCCCGGCGACTTCCACCTGGTGCACCTCGGAGCCCGGGCCCTCGGCGGTGCGGGCCTGGTGCTGACCGAGATGGTGTGCGTCAGCGCCGAAGGCCGGATCACCCCGGGCTGCGCGGGCCTGTACACGGCGGAACAGGCGGCCGCCTGGAAGCGGATCACCGACTTCGTGCACACCTGCGCGCCCGGAGCCGCGATCGGCGTGCAGCTCGGCCACTCGGGCCGCAAGGGCTCGACCAAGGTGATGTGGGAGGGCATGGACGACCCGCTCCCCGAGGGGAACTGGCCGGTGGTGGCCGCGTCCGCCCTGCCGTACCGGCCGGGCGTCTCCGCCGTCCCGCGCGCCCTCACCACCGCGGAACTCGCCGCGATCCGGGCGGAATTCGTCCGGGCCGCGGGCCGGGCCGCCGCCTGCGGCTTCGACCTGCTCGAACTGCACTGCGCGCACGGCTACCTGCTGTCCGGCTTCCTCTCCCCGCTCACCAACAAGCGCACCGACGCCTACGGCGGCTCCCTGGAGAACCGGCTCCGCTTCCCGCTGGAGGTCTTCGACGCGGTCCGCGAGGTCTGGCCCGAGGACCGCCCCATGACCGTGCGGCTCTCGGCCACCGACTGGGCACCCGGCGGCACCACCCCCGAGGACGCCGAACGCATCGCCGCCGCCTTCGCCGCCCACGGCGCGGACGCCATCGACGTGTCCACGGGCCAGGTGGTGGCGGAGGAGACCCCGGAGTACGGGCGCTCCTACCAGACCCCGTACGCCGACCGGATCCGCAACGCCCTGGGCGTCCCGGTGATCGCCGTCGGGGCGATCTCCTCCTGGGACGACGTGAACTCCCTGCTGCTGGCGGGTCGCGCCGACCTCTGCGCGGTGGGCCGCCCACACCTCTACGACCCGCACTGGACCCTGCACGCCGCCGCCGACCAGTCCTACACCGGCCCGGCCGCGCCCTGGCCGGCCCCCTACCGGGCGGGCAGCCGCAAGCCGCCGACCGGGCGCGGCTAGGGCCTGTTCCCAGCGCTGCCCCAGCCGGCCGCCAGTACGACGCGGTCCTCCACCGGGACGTACCCCAGGCGCTGGTACACGCCGTTGCTGGTGGGGTTGGCCAGGTCCGCGAAGAGCAGCACGTCCGCGGCGCCCGCCGCGTACGCCGCCCCGCTCACCGCGTGCGTGACCCCGGCGGCGTACCCCCGGCCGCGCCGCTCCGGCGGCGTGTAGACGGGCCCGACGCGGGAGACCGAGCCGATCGGGCGGAAGAAGCCCGCCATCGACACGGGCACACCGGCCTGCTCCCACAGCAGCATCCCGCCGTACGAGATCCGGTGGCGCAGAACCGCTTCGGAGGCGCTGCCGGGCTCTCCGGACTCGCGCTTGAACGCGTCGACCCACCCGACCAGCAGCGCCACGTCCGCCTCGGTGGCGACCCTGGACCGGCCCGCCGGCACTGGGTCCGGGGCGATCAGGCCGGCCAGCCGGTACAGCCGGCTCCGCTCCGCGATCCGGGACGGCTCGGCCCACGCTGCGGCCAGCGCCGCCGCGTCCGGGCCGCGGACGTTGCAGCGGTCGGCCCCCGCCAGCAGCGGCTCGGTGGCCATCGCGGTACCCAGCGCCGCCACCGCCCCGGCCGGCACCGTGCCCAGCAGGACCGGGTGCGGCGGGGTACACAGCAGGCCCCCGGCCACGGCCCCGTCGGCGCCGGTCCACCAGCCGAAGAACGGGGTGCCGGACCCGTAGGCCGTCGGGCCGCGCCGCTCCAGCGCGTCCATGACCGTCAGCAGGGAGGTGTTCGGCACGGGCCGCGCGGCGACGGCCGGACCCGCGGCGGCCGTGAAGGCGGCGAAGTCGGAGCTGAAGGTCCAGGTCATGCCGGCCGATCCTGCCCGCCGCATGCCGCGCCCGCACTTCCTTTTCGGGTGCTACGGCTGCACGAACTCGGCCCCGGCGGCCCGCAGCCGGGCGTGCAGTTCGGCGAAGACGGCCGCCGCGCGGTCGCCCGGCCAGTCCGCGGGCAGCAGCTCGCGCGGCAGCCCCGGATCGGCGTAGGGGAGCCGGCGCCAGCTGTCCAGGGCCGGCAGGTAGCCGCGGTAGGCCTGCTCCGGGGTGGGGTCCGGACCGCGCTGCAGGGCCCGCAGCTCCGGCTCGTGCTGGTCGAGGAACTCCTCGTGCTGCTTGGCCAGCGCCGTCAGGTCCCACCAGCGGGCCACCGCCTCGGCCGTCGGCGCGAAACCGAGATGGGCGCCGCGGAACAGCTCCACGTACGGGGTCAGGTGCAGCCGCTCCATGGTGCGGCCGGTCTCCTGGTACAAGTGCGCCGGGGCGATCCAGACGCCCGGCGCCACCGCGCCGAAGCCCAGCCGGGCCAGCCGGGAACGCAGCAGGTGCCGCTTGTGCCGTTCCTGCTCCGGGACGGAGAAGACGGCGAGCAGCCACTCCTGCGACAGCCGGGGAGGGGACCCGTAGATCCGCCGGTCGCCGTCCTCCAGCAGCTGCCGGGCCTCCTCGGACAGCTCGTACCCGGCCGACCCGTCGGCCGCCCGCGCGGGCAGCAGGAAGCCGCGCCGCTTCAGCCGGGACACCGACGAGCGGACGGAGGGTGCGTCCACGCCGACCGCGCCCAGCAGGCGGATCAGCGCGGACACCGGGACCGGGCCCTCGAAGGCCCGCCCGTAGGCACCGTAGAACGTGACGATCAGGGATCGCGGGGTGTGCTGCTCGGCCACGGGTTCACTCTAGATCGCGCAGCCGGAAGCGTTGCAGTTTGCCCGTCGGCGTCCGCGGGAGCGCCGGGACGAAGACGAAGGAGCGCGGGCACTTGTGCGGTGCCAGCTCGGCCCGCATGAAGGCCCGCAGCGCCTCCTCCGTCAGTGTGGCCCCCTCTCGCGGGACCGCGTACGCCACCACGACCTGGCCCCGCCGGTCGTCCGGGCGCCCGACCACCGCGGCCTCCGCCACGTCCGGGTGGCGCAGCAGGGTCTCCTCGACCTCCGGGCCCGAGATGTTGTACCCCGAGGAGATGATCATGTCGTCGGCGCGGGCGACGTACCGGAAGTAGCCGTCCGGGTCGCGCACGTACGTGTCCCCGGTCAGGTTCCAGCCCTCCCGTACGTACTCCGCCTGCCGCGGATCGGCCAGGTAGCGGCAGCCCACCGGCCCCCGGACGGCCAGCAGCCCCGGCTCCCCGTCCGGCACCGGCCGACCCGCCGGATCCACGACGCGGGCCTGCCAGCCCGGCACCGCCCGGCCCGTGGTCCCCGGCCGGATGTCCTCGTCGGCGGCCGAGATGAAGATGTGCAGCAGTTCGGTGGCCCCGATGCCGTTGATGATGCGCAGCCCGGTGCGCTCGTACCAGGCCTGCCAGGTGGCGGCCGGCAGGTTCTCGCCCGCCGAGACGCAGCGGCGCAGCGCGCCGAGGTCGTAGGCACCGGCGTCGTAGGGGCCGAGGGTGTCCAGCATCGCCCGGTAGGCGGTGGGCGCGGTGAACAGGACCGTCACCCGGTGTTCGGCGAGCGCGGGCAGCAGCTGCCGCGGCGCCGCCTGCTCCAGCAGCAGCGAGGACGCCCCGGCGCGCAGCGGGAAGACCACCAGACCGCCGAGCCCGAAGGTGAAGCCGAGCGGTGGACTGCCCGCGAACACGTCGTCGGGTCGGGGGCGCAGCACGTGGCGCGAGAAGGTGTCGGCCACGGCGAGCAGGTCGCGGTGGAAGTGCAGGCAGCCCTTGGGGCGGCCGGTGGTGCCGGAGGTGAAGGCGATCAGGGCCACGTCGTCGGCGGAGGTCGGGGCGGCGGGGAACGGTCCCGCGTGCCCCGCGGCGAGGTGCAGGAGGTCGTCGGGGGCCGTCCCGCCGTACGGGGTGATCCGCAGCCCCGGCACCTCGGCCTTGACCAGGTCGTCCAGCACGTCCACGTGGCACAGGGCGTGCCGCACCTCGGCCATCGCACACACCGTGGCCAGCTCCTGGGCGCGCTGCTGGGCCAGTACGGTGACCGCCACCGCCCCCGCCTTCAGCACCGCGAGCCAGCAGGCGGCCAGCCACGGGCTGGTCGGGCCGCGCAGCAGCACCCGGTTTCCGGGGACGACGCCGAGCTCGGCGGTGAGGACGTGGGCGAGCCGGTCGACGCGCTCGCGCAGCTCCCCGTACGACCACACCTCCCCGTCGCCGCCCCGGAAGGCGGGGCGGTGCGGCCCGAACCGGTCGATGGTGGCGTCCAGCAGCTCGGCCCCGCAGTTCAGCCGGTCCGGATAGGCCAGCTCGGGCAGGTCGAACAGGAGCCGCGGCCAGGCTCCGCCGGGCGGCAGGCGGTCGCGGGTAAAGGTGTCGACGTGCGCGGAAGGCTTGAGCTCCAAGGCTGGTTCGCCCCCTCGGGACGGTCGCGGGTCGCGCGACGAGCGTATCGTGACGGTGACGGCAGTCAACAGGACGCGATAGATGCGGGGTTGTTTGCATGACCGGATTCGCGCTCGGGACGGACGAAGAGGAATGGTGCGGGCGGCTGCGCGCCCTGTCGGCGCAACGGCTGCGGCCGCTGGCCGAGAAGGGCGGGCCGGGCCGGGTCAACCGGCCGCTGCTGGCCGCGCTCGGGGAAGAGGGCCTGCTGGAGCGGGTGTTCGTGGCGGGCGCGCTGGAGCTGTGCCTGCTGCGGGAGTCGCTGGCGTACGGCTGCACGGAGGCCGAGACGGCGCTGGCCCTCCAGGGGCTGGGCGCGCACCCGGTGCTGCGGGCCGGGAGCCCGGCGCAGCGGGAGCGGTGGCTGCCGGGGGTCCGGGCGGGCCGGCTGGTGGCCGCGTTCGCCCTCAGCGAGCCCGGCGCCGGTTCGGACGCGGCGGCGCTGGCCCTGGCGGCGGAGCGCGACGGCGGGGGCTGGCGGCTCACGGGGGAGAAGCGGTGGATCTCCAACGCCCCGGAGGCGGATTTCTACACCGTGTTCGCCCGTACGGGTGAGGGCCCCGGGGCCAAGGGCATCACCGCCTTCCTCGTCCCGGCCGACCGGCCGGGCCTGACGGGCGAGGCGCTGGACATGCTCTCCCCGCACCCCATCGGCTCGCTCTCCTTCGACGGGGTGCCGGTGGGCCCCGAGGACGTGCTCGGCGATCCGGGCCGCGGGTTCCGCGTCGCGATGGACACCCTCAACCTGTTCCGGCCCAGCGTCGGAGCCTTCGCCGTGGGCATGGCCCGGGCCGCACTGGACGCGACGCTGGCCCACACGGCCGTCCGCGGCGCCTTCGGCGGGGTCCTGGCGGACCTCCAGGCGGTGGCGCACCGGGTGGCGGAGATGGCGACGCGGACCGAGGCCGCCCGGCTGCTGGTCTACGCGGCCGCCGGGGCCTACGACAGCGGATCCCCCGAGGTGCCGCGGCGGGCGGCCATGGCGAAGCTCCTGGCGACGGAGACGGCCCAGTACGTGGTGGACCAGGCGGTCCAGCTGCACGGCGCGATCGCCCTCCAGCGGGGCCACCTGCTGGAACACCTGTACCGGGAGGTCCGCGCCCCGCGCATCTACGAGGGGGCCAGCGAGGTCCAGCGCACGATCATCGCCAAGGAGCTCTACCGGGAGGCGGCGGCCCGATGAGCCTGGAACGCGTCAACCCGGCGGACCTCGCCCCACCGGCCGGCTTCTCGCACGCCGTCGCGGCGACCGGCTCCCGGCTGGTCTTCCTGGCCGGCCAGACCGCGCTGGACGGCTCCGGCAAGGTGGTGGGGGGCAGCCTGCCGGAACAGTTCGAGCGCGCGCTGTCCAACCTGCTCACGGCGCTCGCGGCGGCGGGCGGGACCCCCGAGCGGCTGGCCCGCGTGACGGTGTATCCGGTGGACGTGGAGTCGTACCGCCGGCACGCCCCGGAACTCGGCCGGATCTGGCGGGCCCTGGCGGGCCGCGACTATCCGGCGATGGCGGTGATCGGCGCCGTCCGGCTGTGGGACGAACAGGCCCTGGTCGAACTCGACGGCATCGCCGTCCTGGACTGACTCCGACCCCGCGGGCGCCTTTGACAGCGGCAGGGAGAGGAGAGAGGGTTGAAGTGCCCTTTTTGCACAGAACATCCTCGATACTCGGAGGTGCATCGATATGCGCCGTGGGATCATCGCTGCGGTCGTGGCAGCGGCCGCCGGAATCACGCTCGGCCTGATGCCGGTGAGCGGCGCGTCCGCCGCGACCCTCCCGCAACACCACCAGCACGGCTCCGACCAGTGGCGGGGGGACGACGGGCGCGACGGGTGCGGGAACGACCACCACGACAACGGCAGCTGGAACAACGGCAACCGCAACCACGACTCCCAGGGCCACTGGAACAACGGCGGCTGGAAGAACGCCGGCTGGCACGACGACGGCGGCAACAACGGCGGCTGGGACGACAACGGGTCCGGCCGCAGCCACCACGGCGGTGACGGCGGGCGCTGGTGAAGCCCGGGCAGGGCCCGTTGACCGCGTCAACGGGCCCTGCCGTACGTCCTGATCATGTTGTCGACGAACTGGCGCGTGGCATCGGGATTGAGCGCCTGCGCCTGGAGGTGGTCGTACATGACCTGGTACGGGTGCCGGTCGGCGTGCTTCTCCAGGTACAGGTCGCTGGTGAAGCGTTCCAGGTAGACGACTCCCGCGTCCGATTCGGGATACGTGAGGATGGAGAACTGCCCTAAGACCCCGGGGTGGGCCCCGGCGCTGTGGGGAAGGACCTGCACGGTGATGTGGGGCTCCGCGCCGAGGGAGTTCAGGTGTTCCAGCTGGGCGCGCATGACCTCGCGGTTGCCGACGGTCCGGTGCAGCACGGACTCGTCCAGGATGGTCCATAAGCGGAACGACCGGGCCGGGTGGTGCACGCGGTGCTGGCGCCGCAGCCGCACGTCGAGGCTGATGGCGGCCTGCTCGGCCGTGGGGCACGGGACCGTCTCGGCGATGACCGCGGCCGCGTAGCGGGGAGTCTGCAGGAGACCGGGGATCACCAGGGGTTCGTAGGAGTGGATGGACGAGGCCTCCGTCTCCAGCCCGATGTAGACCCCGTACGGAACGTCGCCGCAGGAAACCCACCAGCCCTGGCGGCCCGACTCCCGCGCCATGCGCATCAACGAGTCGACGAACGGCTGGTCCGTGATGCCGTAGATCCGGCACAGGTCGCGTACGTCACGGGGGTTGATCGGGCGGCGTCCGGTCTCGATGAGGCTGATCTTGGGCTGGGACACCATCAGGTGTTTCGCCGCCTGGAGGGACGTCATGCCCGTGGCCTTGCGCAGCTGGCGAAGCTCCGCGCCCAGCCGGCGCCTTCTGACCGTGGGATTTCCGTTGGCCGCCATGGGCGGTGTACCTCCAGCTCAAGAACATCACGCAGAGGTCACCTCACCCCACGGCCGACATCGGCAAAACGCATTGTGCATACCGGATCCGACACGCGGGGCATCCGTACGCCCAGCGTCATCAGTTCGGACTAATGCGGCTCGAACGGCAGGGGGAGACGCGGTCAGTGGATGCTGCTGATCCATCGCCGGACGGCCGTGTAGGTGGTCTCGTCGAGACCGGCGAGCGTTTCGATCGCGTGCAGGTCCTCCGGGACGAGGGTGATGCCCGCGGCGGTCAGACAGGCCTGTAGGTCGAGGCGGCGCGAGGGGCTGAGGAATCCCGGCGAAGGCCGGACCGGGGAAGTGGGCCGGGGATACGGGAGCCGGAGCCACGGGTGTTCGCCCGCCTCTTCGTTCGGCAGGCCGCGCATCCCCGGGAACCGGTAGGGGTCGAGCCCCTCGGGCGGCACGCTCACCGGTCTTGCAGCGCCCGCGCGCCGGCGGCGATGACCTCGGCGAGCCGGTTGGCTACCGCCGCGCTGCAGCCTCCGAGCCGTACGAAGCCGCGGCAGCCCACGGGCCCGTCGTTGCAGAGCGAGGGCAGGGTCAGGCCGGCGAGCGCGAGTGCGGCCTGGAGGTTCGTGACGGCCTCCTCGCCGAGCTCGTAGGCGGCGTCCTGGCTCCGCTTGTACCGGAGCCGCTCGGCGTGGGTGGGTTCGTGGGGCATGATCGTGTCCTCTCGCGGGAGACCTCGGGGGAACCTTCGGCGGACGTGCGGGGGTGCGGGGCGTACCCGTAGGGCTGAGACCGTGTGAAGCCCGTGACTTATGGGTTTGGATCTTCGTTCCTGTGGTGCAAGATCACACTCCTTGAGTCCGGGAAGGACCCACGTGTTCACGAAGCCGGCCACGTCCGAGCGTGCTGTACCGGGTAGGTCGGCAGTGCGGGGTCCGGAACGGGTCCGGCGGCCGGCGGTCGCAGCAGCGGGAACGGGCGCTGGCGGTGTCGCGGGGTGGCTTGGCGCGGCGGCCGGGTGAGGGTGATCTGCCGGACGAGTTGCTGGAAGCAGGCCAGTGCTGCGATGGGCGGGAGCGTGGCGGCCGCCTGCGCCGCGAAGGTGCCGGACGCCTGGGCCATGCACAGGAGCGTGGCAAGGGTGGAGAACAGCAGGACGATGGACCAGGAATGAACGGCACGGCGTTGATGTAGGGCGGCCCGGAGGATGGACAGTGAAGCGACCAGCCAAGGTCCGTAGATCAGCAGTGGCCACCAGCTGACGACGTCGCTCGCCGTGCGCGGGCCGGCGCTCAGCCGCAGGGCCTCGCAGATGGCCAGACCGCTGAAGGTGCTCACCACGGCCGCGATGACGGCGACCAGCAGGGCGGTGAAGAAGCTCCCCGTTCTGAGCAGGGTCACCACCGATGTCGCCGACGGCGTCCTGCGGTGCCCGTGGCGGACGGGCGGACGCGGCCGTTCGCCGGTCACCGGGGGCGGATCGGTGAGCAGACCGGTGGGAGCGCCCGGATCGCCGGCCTCGTCGAAGCCGAACGGGTCGAACGTCTTCGCCGGTCTCGGCCGGCTGGCCTCCTGGAGGAGCTGGGCCAGTTCCTCCGCCGGGTCCCACGGGGCGTTCATTTCGCCCGGCCCGAGGAACGGCTGCTGGTGCGCGGTGTGTTGCTCCAGGTCCGGAGCCGGCCAGAACGCGGTGGCGTCCGGCTGCGGGTGGTGCGAGCCGGTCCCGTCGTAGTGCTCAAACACGGGAGGTGTTCCCCGAGTGCTCGTCGGTGGAGATCCCGGACGGCCCCGCGTCCGATGACCGTCGGCCGAATTCGGCCTGGAGCCGGTTCATCGTCTCCAGGAAGTCCTCGAAGATCGAGGACGAGTAGTGGAGATCCACTTTCTGCCCCTCCTGGTGCAGGGACGCGCCCTTTTCGGGGGTCCAGGCCGTGTACGTCCATTCGCCTGCCCTCGCGGCCCAGGTGCCGAGGTCGTCGCCCTCGCCTTGCGCGCGCTGCGGGAACATTGCCGAGTGCTTTGCATTTGTCATAGTCCATAAACGCTCCCGGCGACGGGGAGGGTGTGGTCCATCCAGGTGATGGCGTGCCTGGTAAACGCCATTTGACCCTTGCGTTTAATCATTTCTCGGCCGTACGGAACAGCCGGCGACGGACCGTGGCGGCGGCGACCGCGCGGAACGCACCGGCCGACGGCGCTTACTGCGCCGTAGCGGGGCGCGCGTGCCCGCTCACGCGCCCCGGGCCCGCTCCGTCCGCGGCCGCCGATCTTCCCTCCCCTGGCTGCAATCGGCTGACGCTGCGCAACCCTGCATATGCCGCTGCGTTATGTCGAGGTACGAGAGGGCCCATGACACACGCCCTTGTCACCAGTCACCGGAGAGGACCCGCTGTTGTGCCAGACACCCTCCTGAGAATCGCCCTGATCTGCGCCGTACTGGGCACGGGATGCGCCGCCTGGACTTCATCCGGGGTGGGCCGTATGCACGCGATGGACGTCCGCGAACTACGCCGCCAGCAACGCTTCAAGCACGTCCTGTCCAGCCGGGAACCGGCGTTGAAACCCCAGGCGGAAGGCGCGCCGGCCGCCGCGCAGCCGGCCGGCGTCACCCCGTGCGCGGAATGCGGCGCCGCGCCCGGCGGGCTCTAGGGCCGGTCCGGGCGGCGGCGTCCGGGCGGCGGGTTCAGCCGGCCAGCAGCGTTCCCATCCACTCCTCGATGCCGCTGACCGTGCGCGGCAGGGCGCCCGACATCAGCCGGGCGCCGGTCGCCGTGATGACGAGGTCGTCCTCGATGCGCACCCCGATGCCACGCAGTTCCGCGGGCAGCGTCTCGTCGTCGGGCTGGAGGTAGAGGCCCGGCTCCACGGTGAGGACCTGGCCCTCCTCCAGCACCCCGTCCAGGTAGGTCTGCGCCCGCGCCTTCGCGCAGTCGTGGACGTCGAGTCCGAGCATGTGGCCGCTGCTGCACAGCGTGTAGCGCCGGTGCAGGTCGCCCTCCGCGTCCTTGAGCACGCCCCACTCCGCGAGCCCTTCCGCGATCACCCGCATGCCCGCCCGGTGGAAGTCCCGGAAGCTGGCGCCCGGCCGCAGCGCCGCCATGCCCGCCTCCTGGGCGGCCAGGACCAGTTCGTACACCTGCCGCTGGACGGGGGAGAACCGCCCGGACAGCGGGAGGGTGCGGGTGATGTCCGCCGTGTACAGGGTGTCGGTCTCCACTCCCGCGTCCAGCAGCAGGAGATCGTCGCGGTCCAGCCGGCCGTCGTTGCGGATCCAGTGCAGTACGCAGGCGTGCGCGCCCGAGGCGGCGATGGTGTCGTACCCGGTCCCGTTGCCCTCCGCCCGGGCGCGCAGGCCGAAGACCCCTTCGAGCCAGCGCTCGCCGCGCGGGTGTGCCAGCGCGCGCGGCAGGGCCCGTACGACGTCCTCGAACCCGGCGGTCGTGTGGTCCACCGCCAGTTGCAGCTGCTCCACCTCCCAGGCGTCCTTCACCAGGCGCAACTCGGAGAGCGCGGTGGCGAGTTCATCGTCCGAGGAGGCGTCGCGGCCGGTCGGTGCACCAAGTGAGTCCAGGTGGGCGCAGCGGATGCCCGTCAGCCGTTCCGCCTCGGCCAGGTCGGCGCGGCGGCCGACCCAGAACTCCCCGTACCGGCGGTCCCGGTAGAACTCCTCGTTGCCGTCGGCGCGCGGCGAGCGCGGGCGCAGGTAGAGCACCGCCTCGTGCCCGTGCGGCCCGGCAGGCTCCAGCACCAGGACGTGACCCACCTGGTCCTCGCCGGTCAGGCCGGTCAGCCAGGCGTACGCGCTGTGCGGCCGGAAGCGGTAGTCGCAGTCGTTGGAGCGGACCTTGAGTTCGCCGGCCGGGACGATCAGCCGCTCGCCCGGGAAGAGCGCCGAGAGCCGGGCGCGCCGGGCGGGGGTGACGTCGTACGCCGGAGTCCTGCTCGAACCGGGCAGCGGCGTAGGGGTCCAGCCGCCCGCCATGAAACGGGACAGCTCCGGGGAAACGGGCAGGTCGTGGCTGCCCGTGTGGAGGCGGGCGGAGGCGTCGGTCACGGGGGCTCCCTGAAAGAGAAGCGAACTGGTGGGCGCACAGGGGTTGTCAGTGCAATTTCACATTACTATGTTACAGCTCACACCGCGCCGCGTTAATCCCCGTCAAACGCCGCGTGAAGCAGGGCACTTCCCGCACCTCGCACCTCATGCACCTCGTACCTCGTGCACCTCCGCACGTCCTCGCCCTCCCTTCCCCACAGGAGTCCTTGGTGTCCCAGCACAGAGCTGTGCGTTCGTCCCTCCTCTCCGTCGCCGTCGCCGTCACGCTCCTCGCCTCCGCCGGCCAGGCCGTGACCCATGCGGCAGACGCGGGTGCCCCGGTACCCGCCACCTTCGCCTCCGGTTCCGCGGCCGGCACCGGCGGAGCCCCCGGCGCCATCGCGCCGAACCCGTTCGACGAGGTCGAGCACCGCGCCGACGCCCTGGCCTCGACCACCACCGCCGCACCGGCGCCGGCCCCCGGTGGCCAGGCGATATCCGACGGCAAGGTTCCCGGCGCCGCGCCGGCCGCGGGCACCACCGCCTCCGCGCAGCGGACGGACCCGAGCGGGAAGGCCGCGACCGACCGGAGCACCCCCACCACCCGGGGCCTGGCCGTCAACGTGCCCTGCACCCTCGACGGGATCAAGGGGCTGTCGCCCGAGCAGTTCGCCGACTTCCTCGCGGACCCGGCCGTCCTCGCGGACGGCTGCCTGCGCGGCCTGATCTGGACCTGGGACGCCCGGCTGGCGCCCGTGATGGACGACGCCCACGTCCAGGCCGTCTCCCGCCGGATATCCAGCCTGGCCGCCGCCCACGACGGCCGTAACTCCTCCCACTTGGAGGAGATGTTCACCTTCCTGCACGCCGCCGTGTACCACGACTTCTCGCGCGACGAGATCGACCTCACCGACGCCCCGACCGTCGACGCGATGCGCAAGGCGATCGCCGACTTCGGCAACGCCGCCCACACCTTCGACGCCACGCCCTCCAACGCCCGGACCCTGCGCGAGGCCCTCTACGCGACCGGCCCCGGCCTGCGCCAGTACCAGCTCGGCCTCATCACCAAGGTGCTGGCCACCCTGGACGCCTCGCACCCGGCCACTAACCAGGACGCCTCCTGGGGCGGCGCCGTCCTCGCGGCCCTCACCATCAACTACCTCGGCGTGTACCCGGGCAACGAGGACAGCGCCTTCCACGCGGCGGTGTCCGCCGACCCCGCCTACCGGGCGAACTTCAAGGCCTTCGCCGGGTACACCCACCTCAAGGGCGGCGCCAACGCCTGGGCGGCCCGCGACGCGCTCGGCGAGTACGGCCGCTTCGGCCAGATCGACGGCCTCAAGGACCAGGTCGTCGCCGACCTCGGCGGCCTCCTCGGACCGGTCAAGACCGGCTGGGGAAACGGCAGCGAGCAGTGGGCGAAGATCGTCTCCTGGCTGAACACCTACGAGGCCTGCAAGCCGTACGGGGTGTGCAAGGAGGACATCGAGAAGATGCTCTTCCCCAACACCTACACCTACGACAACGGCGGCATCAAGGTCCGCACCGCCCTCGACCGGGCCACCGTCGACCAGCTCTACTACGCGAGCAAGCAGGTCAAGACGCAGTTCCACCGGGTCCTGGGCACCGACCAGCCGCTCGCCGGCGACCCCAACACCACGCTGAACATCGTGCTGTACGCCTCCCGCGCCGACTACGTCACCTACCAGACGATGCTGAACGGCTACGGCACCAACAACGGCGGCATGTACATCGAGAACGGCGCCACCTTCTACACCTACCAGCGCCGGGTCCCGCAGGACTCCTCCCTCACCCTCGAAGAGCTCTTCCGCCACGAGTACACGCACTACCTCAACGGCCGGTTCGCCGTCCCCGGCTTCTTCGGCGAAGGTCCCTGGTACGAGGGCGACCGCACCACCGCCATGGACGAGGGCACCGCCGAGTTCTTCGACGGCGCCACCCGCGACAACGGGATAGCCGTCCGCAAGTCCCTGGTGAAGGGAGTCATCGCCGACACCGCGGGCGGCGGCCCCCGGATGTCGGTCGAGCAGCTGCTCAACGCCACCTACGACGGCGACGGGTTCCGCTTCTACAACTACGCCGGCACGTTCTTCGAGTTCCTCTGGACCGAGAAGCCCACGCTGCTCCGCGAGATGTACGCCCACCTGCGCGCGAACGACGTCGCCGGATTCGACGCCTGGCGCCACCGGATGGGCGCGGACACCTACCTCCAGCGCGACTACGACAAGTTCCTGGACGTCCAGATCGCCAAGGTCGACCAGCTGTACGTGCCGAACACCACCTTCACCGCCAACGACCAACTGCGCGATGCCGCGCTCGCGAACGTGAAGGCCTCGTTCGCGACGGCCACCTACAACACGCCCGACTGCGTGGAGAACGGGGACCCCGGCAAGCGCCGGTTCACCTGTACCGGCCGGATCACCGCCAACCTGAAGAACTGGCGCAACGACGACCAGAACTTCAAGGACATGTCCGAGACGGTGGACTACTTCATCCTCGACCGGTCGGCCCCGGCCTCCAACAACCTCGCCGACATGAACTGCTCCTTCGGCCCCGTGGAGATCTGGACCAACCACGTCGCGGGGACGTCGAGTTACAGCTGCGAGGGCCCGCTGCGCAGCTGACCGCGGCCCCGGACCGGTCCCCGTTCGGAACGGGGGAGGGGACCGGTCCGGGGGCGACCCCGGCGAGCTCCGGGCGACCCTAGGCACTCGATAAAGAATGTGACATATTACTGCCGTGCCCAAGAGAAGCAGCCTGGACGCCGTCATCATCGGCGCCGGTGTCGTCGGAGCCGCGTGCGCGTACTACGCCACCCGCGCGGGACTGCGCGTGGCCGTCATCGACCGCGGCAGCGTGGCCGGCGGCACGACCGGTGCGGGCGAGGGCAACCTGCTCGTCTCCGACAAGGAAGCCGGGCCCGAGCTCGAACTGGCCCTGCTGTCGGCGGGCCTGTGGCGCGAACTCGCCGCCCTCCTGCCGCGGGAGATGGAGTACGAGGACAAGGGCGGCCTGGTCGTCGCCCCGGACGAGGCTTCGCTCAAGGCGCTGCGGAGCTTCGCGCAAGGCCAGCGCGCCGCGGGCGTCACCGCCGTCGAGGCGGGGGCGGACGACCTGCGCGAGCTGGAGCCGCACCTGGCACCGGGACTCGCGGGCGGCTTCCACTACCCGCAGGACGCCCAGGTCCAGCCCGCCCAGGCGGCGGCCCGGCTGCTGGCGGCGGCGGCCGCGGCGGGGGCCCTGGTCCACCTCGGCGAGGAGGTGACGGCCCTGGTGCTGGAGCGCGGGACGGTACGGGGAGTGCGGACCCGCACCCGGGAACTCCTCGCCCCGGCCGTGGTCAACGCCGCCGGCACCTGGGGCGGCCGGATCGCCGAACTCGCCGGGACCGACCTGCCGGTGCTCCCGCGCCGCGGCTTCGTCCTGGTGACCGAGCCGCTGCCGAGGGTGGTCCGGCACAAGGTCTACGCCGCCGACTACATCGCGGACGTGGCCAGCGGATCCGCCGCCCTCCAGTCCTCGGCGGTGGTCGAGGGCACCCCCTCGGGCCCGGTGCTCATCGGGGCCACCCGGGAGCGGGTCGGCTTCGACCGGGCCCTGTCCGTCGAGGCCCTGCGCCGGCTCGCGTCCCAGGCGGCCGCGCTGTTCCCGGTACTGGCCGACGTACGAGTGCTGCGCACCTACCACGGCTTCCGCCCCTACCTCCCCGACCACCTCCCGGCGATCGGCCCCGACCCCCGGGTGCCCGGTCTGCTGCACGCCTGCGGGCACGAGGGTGCGGGCATCGGCCTGGCCCCGGGCACCGGGGTCCTGATCGCGGCCGCCCTGACCGGCGCGGAACCCCCGCTGCCGTTGGGGGCGTTCCGCCCGGACCGCTTCGGCCCGTCCGGCCGGCCGGACTCCCGGTGACCCGGCCCACGCCGGCCGGCGGCCGCTGCGCGGGGCAGGTCTCCCCGCCCCGCCCTTCTCCCGTTCACCGGAGCTCCGCCCCGGCCCCCGCCCGGGTGCGGCGCCGTTGCGGGGGCGCTGCCCCCGAGCCCCCGCGCCTCAAACGCCGGCGAGGCTGGAACGAGAGGCGCCGTTGCGGGGGCGCTGCTCCCGGGTCCTCGTGGCTCAAACGCCGGCGAGGCTGGAACGAGCGCCTCAAGGTCCCCCAGCTACCGCTGGGAGGTGCCCCCACGGGGCTGGAACGGGGTCGGGTCGACCCACCGCACGCGCACGTGAAGGAGAACGGACGATGAGCCGGACCCCCCGCACCCTCGTCGGCGGAGCCCCCACCGCCACGTACGTGCTCCGCTTCGACGGGCGCGAGCTCACCGCGCAGGCGGGGCAGAGCATCGCCGCCGTGCTGTGGAGCGCGGGGATCCTCGCCTGGCGCACCACGCGCGAAGGCGGCGCGCCGCGCGGGGCGTTCTGTGGGATCGGCAGCTGCTACGACTGCCTCGTCACGGTCAACGGCCGCCCCAACCAGCGCGCCTGCCTCGTCCCCGCCCGCCCCGGGGACTCCGTCACCACCCAGGAAGGGACCGGCCGTGCCGACCTCGCCGTCTGACCGCGCGGAGTACGATCTCGCCGTCGTCGGAGCCGGGCCCGCCGGGCTGGCCGCCGCCGTCACCGCCGCCCGCCTCGGGCTGCGGGTGGCGCTGCTGGACGCGGGGGAGCGCCCCGGCGGCCAGTTCTACCGCCGGCCCGCCCCCGCACTCGGCGCCGAACGCCCCGAGGCCCTGCACCACGGGTGGGGCGCCTTCGCCTCCCGCGAAGCCGCCCTGCGCGCCCACGAGTCGGCCGGGCGGGTGACGTACCTGCCGGCCCACCACGTCTGGGCCGTGGTCCCGGACGGCGGCGGCGCATGGACGCTGCACGCCGTCGCGGGTCCCGAGGAGCGGTCCGTCACCGTTCGGGCCCGTGCCGTGCTGCTGGCCACCGGTGCCTACGAGCGGCAACTGCCCTTCCCCGGCTGGACCCTGCCCGGGGTGGTGGGGGCCGGTGGCGCCCAGGCCATGCTCAAGGGCGGCCTGGTGCTGCCGGGCAAGCGGGTGGTCGTCGCCGGGAGCGGGCCGCTGCTGCTCGCCGTGGCCGGCTCGCTCGCGGCGGCCGGAGCCACCGTCCCGGCCGTCGTCGAGGCCGCCTCGTACACCGCGTACGCAGGGCGGCTGGCCGCCCTGCTGCGCAACCCCGGCAAGCTCGCCGAAGGCGCCACGTACGGCGGCGCGCTGCTGCGCCACGGCGTCCGCCTCCTGACCCGGCACGCGGTCACCGAAGCCCACGGCCGGGGCCGGATCGAGGCCGTCACCGTGACTCGCCTCGACGGCGACTGGCGGCCGCTGCCCGGCACGGAACGCCGGATCCCGTGCGACGCCCTCGCCGTCGGCCACGGCCTCGTGCCCCAGCTGGAACTGGCGACCGCCCTGGGCTGCGCCACCCGGCCCGGCGCGGACGGGACCGTCGCACTGGAACTGGACGCGCGGCAGCGCACCTCCGTCCCCGGCATCTGGTCCGCGGGCGAGACCGGCGGCATCGGCGGCGCCCAACTGGCGCTGATCGAGGGGGAACTGGCCGCCTTCGAGCTGGCCGGCCGGCCCGCGCCCGCCGCCCTGGCGCGCCGCCGCTCGCGGCTGCGCGCCTTCGCCGGGGCGATGGCCGCCGCGCACCGCCCCGGCGAAGGCTGGCCGGGCTGGCTGCGCGAGGACACCGACGTGTGCCGCTGCGAGGAGGTTCCGGTCGGCCGGATCCGCGAGGCCGTCCGGGACCTCGGGGCGCGTGACGCCCGTACCGTCAAACTGCTCACCCGGGCCGGCATGGGCTGGTGCCAGGGCCGGATGTGCGGCCCCGCCGTCACCGCCCTGGCGGGCGGGGCCACGTCCGCCGCGGGTGCGGCCCCCGACCGGCGCCCCCTGTCCTGCCCCGTCCCGCTGGGCCGACTGGCCGAACTTCCGCCGGACACCCGCTGAGCCGATCCGGATCCGGCTGGTCCGGACCCTTGTGGCCACCTCACGACCCTTAGTAAAATGTCACACATCACCTTAGGGAGTTCCACATGACCCACGCGCCCACCCCCGCGCCCACCGAGCCCCGCACCCGCCCCTGGCACGGCATCATGGTCGCCACCGCGCTGCCCCTGCGCGAGGACCTCGGCGTCGACTACGACGCCTACGCCGAGCACGTGGCCTGGCTGATCGACAACGGCTGCGACGGCGTCGTCCCCAACGGCTCCCTCGGCGAGTACCAGACCCTGACCGACGAGGAGCGCGCCCGCGTCGTGCGCACCGCCGTCGAGGCGGCCGGCGACGGCGCCCGCGTCATGCCCGGGGTCGCCGCCTACGGCAGCGCCGAGGCCCGCCGCTGGGCCGACCAGGCCGCCGAGGCCGGGGCCGGGTCCGTCCTGCTGCTGCCCCCGAACGCGTTCCGCGCCGACGAGGACGCCGTCCGCGCCCACTACGCCGAGGTGGCCGGGGCCGGGCTGCCCGTCGTCGCGTACAACAACCCCATCGACACCAAGGTGGACCTGACGCCCGCACTGCTGGCCCGGCTGCACGGGGACGGCAGCATCGTCGCCGTCAAGGAGTTCAGCGGGGACGTCCGCCGGGCCTACGAGATCGCCGAACTCGCCCCGGGCCTGGACCTGTTGATCGGCGCCGACGACGTGCTCCTCGAACTGGCCCTCGCGGGCGCCGTCGGCTGGATCGCCGGCTACCCCAACGCCCTCCCGCGGTCCTGCGCCACCCTGTACCGGGCCGCAGTCGCAGGCGACCTCGCGACCGCGCTGCCGCTCTACAAGTCCCTGCACTCGCTGCTGCGCTGGGACTCCAAGACCGAGTTCGTGCAGGCCATCAAGCTCTCCATGGACCTGGCCGGCCGCCCCGGCGGCGCCACCCGCCCGCCGCGCTTCCCGCTCACCGGCGAGACCGAGGCGGCCGTCCGCGCCGCCACCGAAAAGGCCCTCGCCGAGGGACTCAACTAACACCTGCTGGGGGACCCATGCGCACGCGCCACATCTACCACGCGGTGGACTCGCACACCGAGGGCATGCCGACCCGGGTGATCACCGGGGGAGTCGGGGTGGTCCCCGGCGCCACCATGGCCGACAAGCGGCTCTACTTCATGGAGCACCTGGACCACGTCCGGACCCTGCTCATGTACGAGCCGCGCGGCCACTCCGCGATGAGCGGCGCCGTCCTCCAGCCGCCCACCCGCCCCGACGCCGACTTCGGCGTGCTCTACATCGAGGTGTCGGGCCTGCTGCCCATGTGCGGGCACGGCACCATCGGGGTGGCCACCGTCCTGGTCGAGACCGGCATGGTCCCGGCCGTCGAACCGGTCACCACCGTCCGGCTCGACACCCCGGCCGGGCTGGTGAGCGTGGACGTCCGGGTCGAGGACGGCGCGGCCACCGCCGTCACCCTCACCAACGTCGCCTCCTTCTGCGCCGGACTCGACCTGAAGGCCGAAGTGCCCGGATTCGGCACGGTGACCTACGACCTCGCCTACGGCGGCAACTTCTACGCCTTCGTCGAACTCGACGCCCTCGGGCTGCCCTTCGAGCGGGCCCGCAAGGAGGACCTGCTCAAGGCCGGACTCGCCGTCATGGACGCCGTCAACGCCTCCGGCGACCGGCCCGTCCACCCCGAGGACCCTTCGATCGCCGGGGTCAAGCACGTCTACCTGGCCGCCCCCGGCTCGGACGCCCGCCGCTCCCGGCACGCCATGGCCATCCACCCCGGCTGGTTCGACCGCTCGCCCTGCGGTACGGGGACCAGCGCGCGGATGGCCCAGCTGCACGCCCGGGGACTGCTGCCGCTCGGCGCCGACTTCGTCAACGAGTCCTTCATCGGCACCGAGTTCACCGGCCGGCTCGTGCGGGAGACCACGGTGGGCGGCCTGCCCGCGGTGATCCCCACCGTCACGGGGCGGGCCTGGATCACCGGCACCGCCCAGTACTTCCTCGACCCCGCCGACCCGTTCCCCGGAGGGTTCCTGCTGTGACCGCCGCCCCCGACAACGCCCCCGTCACCGTCCCCACCACCGACTACCACGCGGCCGGCGAACCCTTCCGCATCGTCGACACCGCCGCCGAAGGACTGCCCGCCGTACCCGGGGACACCGTCGCGGAGCGCTGTGCCACCGCCATCGGCCCCGGAGGCTCGGCCACCGCCCCGCGCCGCGGCGCGCTGGACGACGTACGGCGCCTCCTCGTACAGGAACCGCGCGGGCACGCCGGCATGTACGGCGGGTTCGTCGTGCCGCCGGACGACGACGGGGCCCACTTCGGGGTGCTGTTCTGGCACAAGGACGGCTACTCCACCGCCTGCGGCCACGGCACCATGGCCCTCGGCGCCTGGGCCGTGGACTCCGGCCGGGTCCCGGCTCCGGACGACGGCAGCGCGCAGGTCCGCATCGACGTGCCGTCCGGGCGGGTCACCGCCACCGTGCACCGCTCCGGCGGCCGCACCACCGGGGTGACGTTCCGCAACGTCCCGGCCCGGGTCGGCGCCCGCAAGGTGCCGGTCGCGACCAGCCTGGGCCTGGCGGAGGCGGACATCGCGCACGCCGGGGCCTGTTACGCCGCGGTCGCGGCCCGGGACCTCGGGCTGGACGTCTCCACGGCCGCCCTGCCCTCGCTGGTGCGCGCCGGGCAGGAGATCCGGGCGGCGCTGGCGACGCACCCGGGCACCTGGCACCCCGGCGGGCCGCTGCTCTCGGGGGTGTACGGGGTGATCCTGTACGAGGAACTGCCCGACACCCCCTTCGGGCCGCACCAGCGCAACGTGACGGTGTTCGCCGACGGGCAGACCGACCGCTCGCCCTGCGGCTCCGGGACCTCCGCGCGGCTCGCCCTGCTCGCGCAGGACGGGCGGCTGGGGGAGGGGGAGGACCTGCTGCACGAGTCGGTCATCGGCACGGTGTTCACCGGCCGGGTGGTGCCCGGCGGCGCGGACGAGCCGGTCACGGAGGTCACCGGGACGGCCTACCGCACCGGCGAGCACGCCTTCACCGTCGACCCGTACGACCCGCTCGGCGCCGGGTTCCTGCTGTGATCGCGCAGCTCTCCGCCGAGGACGTGGCCGGGCTGCTCAGCCCGGCCGCAGCCGCCGACGCACTGGCCGGGGTGCTGCGCGCGGGGCTCGACCCGGAGGCCTGCCCGCAGCGCAGCGCCGTACCGGTACCCGGCGGGGAGCTGCTGCTGATGCCGGCCGCGGCCGGGGCGTACGCCGGGGTGAAGATCGCGGGGGTCGCGCCGGGCAACGCCGCGCTCGGGCTGCCCCGGATCACCGGCTCGTACCTCCTCCTGGACGGCCCCACCCTGCGCCCGCTGGCCCTGCTCGACGGCGCGGCCCTGACCGCGCTGCGCACCCCGGCGGTGTCGGCGCTGGCCCTGCGCCACCTCGCGCCCCGGGACCGGCCGCTGACGCTGGTCCTCTTCGGGGCGGGCCCGCAGGCGTACGGACACCTCGAAGCCGTGCGCGGGGAGCTGGAGTTGGCCGAGGTCACCGTCGTCGCCCGGACCCCGGACCGGGCCGGGCGGCTCGTCGCGCACGCCCGGGCCCTGGGGCTCGCCGCCCGGACCGGTACGGCCGGGGACGTGTCCGGCGCCGACCTGGTGCTCTGCTGCACCACGGCCCGTACCCCGCTGTTCGACGGGCGGCTCGTCCGTCCCGGTGCGACGGTCGTGGCGGTGGGCTCGCACGAGCCGGACGCCCGGGAGACCGACACCGCGCTGGTGCGCCGGTCGGCCGTGTACGTGGAGTCGCGCGCGGCGGCCCTGCGCGAGGCGGGCGATCTGCTGATCCCGGAGGCGGAGGGCGCGATCCGCGCCGGGCACATCACCGGCACCCTGGCCGACCTCGTCGCCGGCCGCCATCCGGCGCCGGGCCGGGAAAGCGGTCCGCGGCTCTTCAAGAGCGTGGGGATGGCCTGGGAGGATCTGGCCGTGGCGGTCGCCCTGTACCGGACGGCAGGGGCCGGCGAAGCAACGTGACATTGTACGCTGTTCCCCTGCGATGCTCGGAGGAACAGCAATGGGTGACCTGAAGCAGCACAGCCTCATCAAGGCCCAGGAACGGCTCCGTGACCAGGTCGGTCACGCCCTCCGAGCCGCCCTGATCGCGGGTGAACTGCGCCCCGGGAGCGTCTACTCGGCTCCCGGCCTGGCGGCCGAACTCGGCGTGTCGGCCACCCCGGTGCGCGAGGCCATGCTCGACCTCGCCCGCGAGGGGCTGGTCGAGCCCGTCCGCAACAAGGGTTTCCGGATCACCGAGGTCAGCGAGCGGGACCTGGACCAGTACACCGAGCTGCGCACGATGATCGAGGTGCCGACCATCGGCCGGATCACCGAACTCGCGACTCCGGAGCAGCTGGAGGCCCTGCGCCCGATCGCCGAGGAGATCGTCAGCAGCGCCCGCGAGCACAACCTGATCGGCTACCTGGAGGCGGACCGCCGCTTCCACCTCAGCCTGCTGGCGCTCTCGGGGAACGACCGGCTCGTGGAGACGGTGGGCGACCTGCGCAAGCGCTCCCGGCTCTACGGTCTGACGGGCCTGGACGAGGCCGGCAAGCTGGTCTCGTCGGCGGAGGAGCACATCGAGCTGCTCGACCTGATGATCGGCGGCGACGCCGCGGCCGCCGAGGCCTGCATGGTCCGTCACCTGGGGCACGTCCGCTCCCTCTGGGCGCAGGGCCGTGACGAACCGGTCGGCCGGCCGTCCGGTGGTCTGGGATCCGGCGTCTGACAGCTTCAACTCCCTTGTAGCAGGCCAAGTTTGGACACGGCTGGATAACGGCGGCGCCTACCTCTTGTCAGTACAATTTCACATTACTATGTTACCGGTCACATCATAGAGCGCGGCCCTTCACTGGAGTGACCATGACCAAGCGCACCCGACTCGCCCTCGCCACAGCCCTGGTGGCAGCTCTCGCACTCGGTGCCTCGGGCTGCTCCGACCCCAAGAAGGGCTCGGCCGGCGGCTCGGGTGCCGCCAACCCCGCGGCAGGCAACGACGGCAAGACCGTGGGCGGGACCCCGGTCAAGGGAGGGACCCTCACCGTCCTGTCCAACCAGGACTTCTCCCACCTCGACCCCGCACGCAACTGGACGATGCCGGCGATGGACTTCGGCACCCGCCTCCTCTACCGCACACTGGTCACCTTCAAGGCCGAGCCCGGCAAGGCCGGCAGCGAACTGGTCCCCGACCTCGCCACCGACCTCGGCACCCCCTCCAACGGCGGCAAGACCTGGACGTTCACCCTCAAGGAGGGCGTCAAGTACGAGGACGGCACGCCCGTCAAGGCCCAGGACATCAAGTACAACGTCGAGCGCTCCTTCGCCCCCGACCTGACCGGCGGCCCCGACTACGCCGCCCAGTACCTGGCCGGCGCCGAGGGCTACAAGGGCCCGCTGCAAGGGCAGCACCTGGACTCCGTGAAGACCCCCGACGACCGTACGATCGTCTTCGAACTCAAGCGCCCCGTGGCCGAGTTCTCCGCCACGGCCACCCTGCCCACCTTCGCGCCCGTGCCGCAGTCGCAGGAGAAGGGCACGCAGTACGACGCCCGCCCGTTCTCCTCCGGCCCGTACAAGATCGAGTCGTACGACCGCGACAAGAAGCTCGTCCTGGTCCGCAACGAACACTGGGACGCCAAGACCGACGCCGTCCGCAAGGCGTACCCGGACAAGTTCGTCGTCGTCATGGGCCTCAAGGGCGGCCAGATCGACGACCGGATCATCGCCGGCGAGGGCGCCGACGCCTCCGCCGTCCAGTACTCCACCATGCGGCCCGAGAGCGCCCCCAAGGTGCTGCCCAAGCCCGACATCAAGGGCCGCCTGCTCTCCGAGTCCCAGGGCTGTACGGTGATGCTCCAGCTCAACACCTCCCGGCCGCCCTTCAACGACCCCAAGGTCCGCGAGGCCATGCAGTACGCCGTCGACAAGGAATCCGTGATCACCGCGGGCGGCGGACCGGCCCTCAACGAGGTCGCCACCGCCTACCTGCCCCCGGCCCTGTCCGGCGGCAAGCAGCCCGACACCCTGAAGATCGCCCCGTCCGGCGACCCGGCCAAGGCCAAGGAACTCCTCAAGGCCGCGGGCAAGGACAAGCTGAAGGTCTCCCTCGCCGTGTCCACCGGCGACAAGGGCCGCGCCGAGGCCATCCAGCAGGGCCTGGCCCGCGCCGGCGTCGAGGTGGTCATCGACACCGTCGACCCGGGCGCCTACTACGACGTGATCGGCGACCTCTCCACCACGCCCGACATGACCTACAGCGGCTGGTGCCCCGACTACCCCTCCGGCTCCACGTGGATCCCGTTCGTCTTCGACGGACGCACCATCAAGGACAAGGGCAACCAGGGCAACTACAGTCAGTTCCGCGACGAGGCCACCATGAAGCGGATCGACGAGATCAACGCCATGGCCGACCCCAAGCAGGCCGCCCAGGCGTGGATCGACCTCGACGCGGAGATCATGAAGAAGTCGCCGGCGGTGCCGGTCCTGCTGGAGCGCAAGCCCCTGCTCGTCGGCCCCAACATCGCGGGCGCCTACGGCCACCCCGCCTGGACCGGCACCATCGACTACGCCGGCGTCGGCCTCAAGGACCCGGCGAAGAGCCAGGGCTGAGACCGCGAGGCCCTGAACCCATGACCACCACCACCGCACCGGCGCAGGGCGCTCCGGCCAAGGAGGTCCCCCCGGGCAGCAGCCCCTGGCAGCTCGCCCGACGGGAACTCCGCCGCCGCCCCGCCGTCCGCGTCAGCCTCGGCGTCGTCCTCCTCTTCGTCCTGATGGCCGTCACCGCCCCCTGGCTGGGCACCCTCGGCGGCTGGGCCCCGGACGAGTTCGACAAGGCCGCCATCGACCCCTACCTCGGCGGGCAACCGCTCGGCTCCCTCGGCGGGATCAGCCCGGCCCACTGGCTCGGCGTCGAACCCGTCACCGGCCGCGACCTCTTCTCCCGCGTCGTGAACGGCGCCCAGGTCTCCCTCCTGATCGCCTTCGCCGCCACCGCGATCGTGGTGGTCACCGGCACGGCCGCCGGGACCGCCGCCGGCTACTTCGGCGGGCGCACCGACGCGGTGCTCTCCCGCCTGATGGACCTGACCATGTCCTTCCCCTCGCTCATCTTCATGATCGCGGTCCTGTCGGTGGCCAAGGACGTCAACCGCATCGTGCTCATGACGGCCGTGATCGGCCTCTTCGGCTGGCCCGGCGTCGCCCGCGTCGTCCGCGGCCAGACCCTCTCCCTCAAACACCGCGAATACGTCGACGCCGCCCGCGTCGGCGGCTCCGGCGCCTGGCGCATCCTGACCCGCGACATCCTCCCCGGCGTCTCGGGCCCGGTCATCGCCTACACCACCCTGCTGATCCCCGGCATGATCAGCACCGAGGCCGCCCTCAGCTACCTCGGCGTCGGAGTCCGCCCGCCCACCCCGTCCTGGGGCCAGATGATCGCCGAGTCCGTGGCCTATTACGAGACCGACCCCATGTACTTCGTCATCCCGAGCGTCTTCCTCTTCCTGGCCGTGCTCGCCTTCACCCTCCTCGGTGACGCCCTGCGGGACATCCTGGACCCGAGGGGCGGCCGGACGTGATCCTCTACCTGGTCCGCCGGCTGCTCGCCCTCGCCGGCGTCCTGCTCGCCATCGCCGCCGTCACCTTCCTCATCTTCTACGTCCTGCCCTCCGACCCCGCCGCGGCCGCCTGCGGCAAGACCTGCAGCCCCGAACGGCTGGCCGACGTACGGGAGTACCTCGGCCTCGACCTGCCCGTGTGGCGACAGTTCCTCGACTTCCTGAGCGGTATCTTCACCGGCCGCACCCTCGGCAGCGGCCAGTACGCCGTCCAGTGCGACTTCCCCTGCCTCGGGTACTCGTACGAGAACTCCCTCCCCGTCTGGGACCTGCTCATGGACCGGCTGCCGGTCTCCGCGTCCCTCGCCCTCGGCGCCGCGGCGCTGTGGCTGCTGCTCGGCCTCGGCGCCGGGGTCACCGCCGCCCTGCGCAAGGACACCGCCACCGACAAGGTCCTGATGGTCGGCGCCGTCGCCGCCGCCTCGCTGCCCGTCTACTTCACCTCCGTGATGCTGATCTACGGGGTCATCCGGGTCGCCGGGCTGCTGCCCTACCCCTCCTACCACTCCCTCGGCGACGACCCGGTCGGCTGGGCGTCGAACCTGCTGCTGCCCTGGACCGCGCTCGCCCTGCTGTACGCCGCCATGTACGCCCGCCAGAGCCGCGGTTCCATGATCGAGGCGATGGCCGAGCCGTACATCCGTACCGCCCGGGCCAAGGGCATGCCCGAACGCACCGTCGTGGTCAAGCACGGCCTGCGCTCCGGGATGACCCCGATCCTCACCATCTTCGGCATGGACCTCGGCGGGCTCCTCGCGGGCGCGGTCATCACCGAATCCATCTTCGGCCTCCCGGGCATCGGAAGGCTCTTCTACGGGGCGCTCGTCAGCTCCGACCAGCCGGTGGTGCTCGGCGTCACGCTGCTTGCCGCGTTCTTCATCGTCGTCGCCAACCTCGCCGTCGACCTCCTGTACGCCGTCATCGACCCGAGGGTGA
Source organism: Streptomyces sp. NPDC026522 (assembly GCF_055567555.1). Taxonomy (NCBI): domain Bacteria; kingdom Bacillati; phylum Actinomycetota; class Actinomycetes; order Kitasatosporales; family Streptomycetaceae; genus Streptomyces; species Streptomyces sp. NPDC026522. The sequence continues at coordinate 179,512 of NZ_JBVHQF010000009.1, read as the reverse complement.
GGTACTGATGGCCGCTCTCCTTGAAGTACGCGACCTGCACGTCACGTTCAGCACCCCGCGCGGCACCGTCCGCGCCGTCGACTCGCTCGGGTTCACCGTCGAGGCCGGGCGCACCCTCGGCATCGTCGGGGAATCCGGCTCCGGCAAGTCCGTCACCTCGCTCGCCGTCATGGGCCTGCACCGGGGAGCCGCGATCGGCGGTTCCGTCGCCCTCGACGGACGGGAACTCACCGGCCTGTCCGAGCGGGAACTGTCCCGGCTGCGCGGCCGCAAGATGGCCATGATCTTCCAGGACCCGCTGTCCAGCCTGCACCCCTACTACACCGTCGGCGAGCAGATCGCCGAGCACTTCCGGGTGCACTTCAAAGCCGGCCGCGCCGCCGCCCGCAAGCGGGCCGTCGACATGCTCGGCGAGGTCGGCATCCCCGAACCCGCCCGCCGCGCCGGGGAGTACCCGCACCAGTTCTCCGGGGGCATGCGGCAGCGCGCGATGATCGCGATGGCGCTGGCCTGCGAACCGGACCTGCTGATCGCCGACGAGCCGACCACCGCCCTCGACGTCACCGTGCAGGCCCAGATCCTGGAGCTGATCGCCCGCCTCCAGCAGGACCGCGGACTCGGCGTCGTGCTGATCACCCACGACCTGGGGGTGGTGGCCCGGGTCGCCCACGAGGTGCTGGTCATGTACGGCGGCCGGGCCGCGGAACAGGCGCCCGTCGACCAGCTGTTCGCCGAGCCCGCCCACCCCTACACCCGGGGCCTGCTCGACTCGCTGCCCCGGCTCGACGACGCCGACGACGCGCCCCTGCGGGCCATCCCCGGCTTCCCGCCGTCCCTGCTGACCCCCGCCCCGGGATGCGCCTTCGCACCGCGCTGCCCCAAGGCCGCCGCGCGCTGCACCGGTGAACGCCCGGAGCTCGAACCGTACGGGGAAGGGCCCGCGCGCACCGTCGCCTGCCACTTCGCCGGAGCCGGCGCCCCCGCCGAGGTGACCCGATGACCGCCACACCGCGACCGCTGCTCTCCGTACGCGACCTGACCATGACCTTCCCCGGCCGGCGGTCGGTGACCGGGCGCCGGGGGGCGCCCGTGCGCGCCGTCGACGGGGTCTCCTTCGACCTGGCCGAGGGGGAGACCCTCGGGCTGGTGGGGGAGTCGGGCTGCGGCAAGTCCACGACGGGCCGGATGCTGGTGCGGCTGCTGGAACCGACCGCGGGCAGCGTCGAGTTCGACGGCCGGGACATCAGCCGGCTGTCCCAGGGCGCCCTGCGACCGCTGCGCAAGCACATCCAGATGGTGTTCCAGGACCCGCACTCCTCCCTCAACCCGCGGCAGACGGTGGCCCGGATCATCTGCGACCCGCTGCTGGTCCAGGGCTGGACGGCGGGGGACGCCCGCCGCCGGGCGGCGGAACTGATGGAACTGGTCGGGCTGATCCCCGAGCACATCGACCGCTATCCGCACGAGTTCTCCGGCGGCCAGGCGCAGCGCATCGGCATCGCCCGCTCGCTCGCCACCAGCCCCCGGCTGGTCATCGCCGACGAACCGGTCTCCGCCCTCGACGTCTCCGTACAGGCCCAGATCGTCAACCTGATGGAGCGGCTGCGCGGCGAACTGGGCCTGGCCTACGTGTTCATCGCCCACGACCTGTCGGTGGTCAAGCGGGTCAGCGACCGGGTGGCCGTCATGTACCTGGGCCGCATCGTGGAGAGCGGCGACAAGCACCTGTTGTACGACGACCCCCAGCACCCGTACACCCGGGCCCTGCTGTCGGCCGTCCCGCTGCCCGATCCGGCGGCGGAGCGCCGGCGCGAGCGGATCGTCCTGCTCGGCGACCCGCCGAGCCCGGCCGCGCCGCCGCCCGGCTGCACCTTCCACCCGCGCTGCCCCAAGGCGCAGGAGGTCTGCCGCACCGAACGCCCGCTGCTGCGGATCGCCGCCTCCCGCGAGGTGGCCTGCCACTTCCCGGGGGACTGACGGGGACCCCGGGAGCAGACGGGACCCCGGAGCCGACCCGGTCGGCTGCGGGGTCCCGTACCCGTCACAGGCCCAGTTCGCTCCGGAAGAAGTCCAGTTCCTGGAGCATGACCTTCTCCCGCGTGCCGTTCGGCGTCATGTGCGTGACGCCCGGCAGGGCCAGCAGCCGGTGCGGGCGGCCCGCGTCCGTCAGGGCCCGCGACAGCCGCAGGGTGTGGGACGGGTGGACGTTGTCGTCGGCCAGACCCGTGACGAGCAGCAGGGGCCGGGTCAGCCGGGGTGCGTCGGGGATCAGCGAGTCCCGCTCGTACACCTCGGGGTGCTCCTGGGGGAGACCCAGGTAGCGCTCGGTGTACGCGGTGTCGTAGTGCCGGAAGTCGGTCGGCGCGGCTCCGGCGGCGGCCGCGTGGAAGAGATCGGGGCGGCGCAGTACGGCGAGGGCCGCGAGGTAGCCGCCGTACGACCAGCCGCGCACCCCGACCCGGGTGAGGTCGAGGTCCCGGTGCCGGGCGCCGAGCGCCTGGAGGGCGGCCGCCTGGTCCTCCAGGGTGACGTCCGAGAAGCCCCGGTACATGGCGTGGGTGTGGGCCGGTGAGACGTACGGGGTACCCCGGTTGTCGATGGTGACCACCGCGAAGCCCTGGTCGGCCCACCACTGGCGGTGCTGCCAGCGGCGCGGCTCCGCCGAGACGTCCTGGAAGCCGGGGCCGCCGTAGCCGTCCACCAGCACCGGCAGCCGGGTGCCCGGGACGTGCCCGCGAGGGAGCACCAGGGCGGTGGGGAGGCGGTGCTCGGTGACCCGCTCCAGCACCGGGACCACCCGGTGGGGCAGCGGTTCGGCCAGGTCGGCGGGGCTGAACTCGCGCCCGTCGGCGGTGCGTACGGTCCGGCGTATCCCGTCGGCGTCCGCGCTGGTCAGCAGCAGCGCCCCGGACGCGGCGAGCACGCTGTGCACCCCCGGCCCGTCGGCGAGCGCGGTCAGCTCGCCGGAGTCGGGGTCGAGCAGGAGCACCTGCTGCTCGGCGGGGTCGCGCTGCCCGGCCTCGATCAGCAGCCGGCCCTCGTACGACCCGGCCACCTGGCGGACCTGGATCCCGTCGCCGGTCAGCAGCTTGCCGTCGACGGCGAGGGCGCGCGCGGCGCCGCCCGGGGTGTCGGCGGCGGTGAGCATCCGCCCGTCGGGCAGCCGGGCCGGAGTCCCGGGCAGCGGGTCCACCCACTGGGGGTGCGTGGTGCGGGACAGCTCGCGGGTCGCGCCGGTCGCCGGGTCGGCGGTGAGCAGCAGCACGGTGCGCTGGAGCCGGTCCTGGACGGTCAGCAGGATCTCCCCGGCCGATTCCCACCCGGCGTCCGAGACGTACGGGTAGGTCTGCGCGTCCCAGTCGAGCCGTACCCGCTCGCCGCCCGGCCCGAGCACCCACAGCTGGACGTCCGCGTTGGGTCCGCCCGCCTCCGGGTACGCGAAGTCCTCCACCGGCAGCTCCGGGTGCGCCGGGTCGCCGATCCAGCGCCGTTGCAGGGCGGACTCGTCGACCCGGGCGGCCAGCAGGGTCCGCCCGTCCGGGGACCACCAGTGCCCGCGGTCCCGGTCGAGCTCCTCGGCGGCCGCGAACTCGGCGACGCCCCAGCGCGCCCCGTCGTCCGGGCTGACGCGGCCGCCGGGGACGGTGTGCAGGGCGTCGGCGCTGACGTACGCGACCCGGCTGCCGTCGGCGTTCGGGCGGGGGTCGAGCGCGGGGCCGGCGGCGGGGAGCTCCGCGGGCGGTGCGGCTCCGTCGCAGCTGACCTCGTACAGCCGTCCGTGCAGCGCGAACACGGCCCGGCGGCCGTCGCCGGAGAGGGCGTACGAGCCGATGCCGGCGGCGACGAGCCGGATCCGCTCCCGCAGTCGGCGTTCGGTAGTGGGGAGGGCGCCGGGCGGCAGCTGCCGGGGGTCGGCGAGGCGGGTTTCGGTGCCGGTCGTGGTGTCGAGGACCCAGAGGGCGTCCACCGGGTCGGTGGGTCCCGTCGAGCGCAGGAACCAGAGCAGCCGCCCGTCGTCGCCGAAGCGGAAGGCGCGCGGGGCCCCGTACGTGAACCTGCTGGTGGCGGCGGATAGCCTGAGGAAGTCGTCCATGATCTTAGTCTGGCATGTGAAATATCACACGGTACAGGGGTTTTTCGTTAGGCCATTCGAGTGGTGGGCCCCTGGTGGCAGGTTTAGCGTCGGAGGGGTGGACGGGAACACAGTGCCGACCAGCACGGGGACCGACGGCAAGGTCCGGGAAAGCGGCGGGAACCGGCTCGCCCTGTTCGTCATCGCCAGTTGCCAGCTCATGGTGGTCCTCGACATCACCATCGTGAACATCGCACTGCCGCACATCCAGACCGCGCTGGGGTTCTCCACCGAGAGCCTGTCGTGGGTGGTCAGCGCCTACACCCTCACCTTCGGCGGCCTGTTGCTCCTCGGCGGCCGCACGGGCGACATCCTAGGCCGCAAACGCGTCTTCATCTTCGGCGTGCTGCTCTTCGGCCTGGCCTCCCTGCTCGGCGGACTCGCCCAGAACGAAGGCCAGTTGCTGGGCGCCCGCGCCCTCCAGGGGATCGGCGGCGCCATCGCCTCCCCGACCGCTCTGGCACTGATCACCACGACCTTCCGTGAAGGACCGGCCCGCAACCGGGCCTTCGGCGTGTTCGCCGCCGTCTCGGCGGGTGGCGGCGCGATCGGACTGCTGGCCGGCGGTGTCCTCGTCGAATGGCTCGACTGGCGCTGGGTGTTCTTCGTCAACGTCCCGATCGCGCTGGCCATCGCCCTGACGGCCGTCAGGGTCATCCGGGAGTCCGAGCGCCACCCCGGGCACTTCGACCTCGCGGGCGCGCTGCTGTGCACCACCGGCATGGTCGCCCTCGTCTACGGGTTCATCCGCGCGTCCCAGGAGGGCTGGCGCGACAGCCTGACCCTCGGCTCGTTCGGTCTCGCCGTGGTGCTGCTGACCCTCTTCATCATCAACGAACGGCGCTCGGCGCAGCCGATCACGCCCCTGCACATGTTCGCCGACCGCAACCGGGCCGGGACCTACGGCATCATGCTCTTCCTGGCCTGCGCGATGTTCGGCATGTTCTTCTTCCTGACCCTGTTCGTCCAGAACGTGCTGGGATTCAGCCCGCTGCGGGCCGGCCTCGCGTTCCTGCCGGTCAGCGTGGTCATCGGGATGGGCGCGGGCCTCGCCTCCCAACTGCTGCCGAGGTTCGGGCCCAAACCCTTCATGGTGGGCGGCGCGCTCTGCACGGCGGCCGGACTGGCCTGGCTGACGCAGACCGACGTCGACTCGACGTACCTCGGCAGCATCCTGGGCCCGATGCTCATCTTCGGCATCGGCATGGGCATGCAGTTCGTCTCGCTGACGCTGATGGCCCTGTCCAACGTCCCCGACCGGGAGTCGGGAGCGGCGTCCGGACTGCTCAACACCACGCAGCAGGTGGGCGGGTCGCTCGGCCTGTCGATCCTGGTCACGGTCTTCGGCACCGCCAGCCGCAACGAGGCCCACACCCAGGTCCCGGCCTTCCTCGCCACCGCCGACCCGGGGCAGCGCGCCCTCTTCCTGCGCACCGGCCAGCTCCCCGACCCCTGGGGCGACCAGGTGCTGGCCTCCGGCGTGAGCGCGGCGTTCATCGTGGGGGCCGCGTTCGCCCTGATCGCCGCGGTGATCGCCCTGGTGGTCATCCAGGTCCGCCCCTCGGACCTGGCCCGCCTCCAGGGCAACCACACCCCGACCGCGGCCGTTTAGGCGTCTCGCGCCCGCCGGCGCAGCCGGCAGCGGGCCGGGCCGTCCGCGCGCAGGGTGATGCCGACGCCGACCGGGACCTCCCGGTCCACGGCCTCGAACTCGTACTCCCGGAGCAGCACCGCGAGCGCGACCACCGACTCCAGCATGGAGAAGTGCTGCCCGATGCAGGCGCGCGGGCCGCCTCCGAAGGGGAACCAGGCGTAGCGCGGGCGGTCGGCCTCGGCCCCGGGGGTGAAGCGCTCCGGGTCGAAGCGGTCGGCGTCCGGCCAGTAGGCCGGGTGGCGGTGCGTGACCCACGGCGCGAGGATCACGTTGGCGCCGGCCGGGACGGTGAGTCCGCCGACCCGGCTCGCGGCGACGGCGCGGCGGCCGATCACCGGCGCAGCGGGGTAGAGGCGCATCGCCTCCTTGAGCACCTGGGTGAGGTACGGCAGCCGGTCGAGGTCGGCGGCCTCGGGTGCCCGGTCGCCCAGCACCCGGGAGACCTCCTCGTACGCCCGCTCCTGGTGCTCGGGGTGGCGGCCCAGCAGGTGCAGGGTGAAGGCCAGCGAGGTGGCGGTCGTCTCGTGGCCGGCGAGCAGGAAGATCAGTACCTGGTCGCGCAGTTCGGTGGCGTCGAAGGCGGCGTCGTCGGCGCTCTGCGCGGCGGCGAGCAGCGTCAGCAGGTCGTCCGCCTCCGTGCCGTCTGCGCCGTCCTCGCCTGCCGGTGCGCCCCGCCGCTCGGCGATGATCCGGTCGCAGACCGCGTACAGCTCCTCCATCGCGGCGGCCGCCCGCCGGTTGCCCGGGGTGGGCCAGCTCCGGGGAATGTTGGCGGGGGAGTAGCCGCGCCGCAGCACGTACTCCGTGATGACGGGGAAGGACCGGTCGATGACGTCGACGGCGGCGTCCACATCGGTGCCGAACAGGATCCGGGCCACCGCGCGCAGAGCGAGGTGCATCATCTCGGCGGAGACGTCGACGATCCCGTCGGCGGCCTCCGCCCAGCTGTCGAGCGTCGCCCGGGTCTCGGCCACGACGGCGTCCGCGTAGCCGTCGACGCGGCGGCGGGTGAACAGCGGCTGCACCAGTCGGCGCTGGCGCAGGTACTCCTCGTCCTGGCTGGTCAGCAGGCCGTTGCCGAGGGACTCCCGGATCTCCTGGTAGAAGGGGTTGTCCTTGCGGAAGTTGGCCGATTCCGATGCCAGGACCTGCTGCGCGCCCTCCGCGGAGAAGACGCAGTACAGCTCGGTGCGCAGGCCGGGCGGCCCGGCGCTGACGCGCACGACGTCACCGTGCCGCTGCTGGGCGCGCAGGTAGGTACCGAGCGAATCCGAGGTCAGGTCGAACAGCGACCCCAGCAACGGCGCCCCCGCCAGCACCGGCACCTCCGTACCCGCGCGTGTTCCCGTCGTACCGTCCACTGTCATGGCCGCCCCCTCGACGCCGTCCCGAGCCCCCGATTCTGCCGCTCCCCCCGCCCCCGGTCCGCTCCGGCCTGGCCGGATCCCGCCGTTGGTCCCGGCCGCTACTCGTATCCCACTCGGAGTGGGATAGCTGATGACGACCGCAAGGTCACGCTCGTGCTCGATGTCGCCCAGCGGCTCGCGTGGCTGAGGTCACGACTCACCGTCATCCCCGTCACCGAGGACATCGCTGATCGCGCCGCGAGGCTGTTGGAGGGCGCGGGTCCGGACGGCCACGAGAACGTCGTGGACTCGCTCGTCGTGGCCACCGCCGCCGCTTCGGGCGGCCCGGTGAAGGTGATTTCCACGGACGCCTCCCACATTCCGAAGCTCTGCGCAGCGGCTTCCGTCGGGCGGAGTCCGCCCGTGGAGTGGGTGCGGATCTGAGACGGGGGGCCCGTCTCAGATCCGCAGCGCGGGTCAGATGTCGCGGAAGATCTCGATCTGGGCGCCGACCGAGTTGAGGCGTTCCGCCAGTTCCTCGTAGCCGCGGTTGATGACGTAGACGTTGCGCAGGACGGAGGTGCCCTCGGCCGCCATCATCGCCAGGAGGACGACCACCGCAGGGCGGAGGGCGGGCGGGCACATCATCTCCGCCGCGCGCCACCGGGTCGGGCCCTCGACCAGGACGCGGTGGGGGTCCAGGAGCTGGAGCCGGCCGCCGAGGCGGTTGAGGTCGGTCAGGTAGATGGCCCGGTTGTCGTACACCCAGTCGTGGATCAGGGTCTGGCCCTGGGCGACGGCGGCGATGGCCGCGAAGAACGGGACGTTGTCGATGTTCAGCCCGGGGAACGGCATCGGGTGGATCTTGTCGATCGGCGCTTCGAGCTTCGACGGGCGGACCGTCAGGTCGACCAGGCGGGTGCGGCCGTTGTCGGCGGTGTACTCCGCCGAGCGGTCGTGGTCGAGGCCCATCTCCTCCAGGACCGCGAGCTCGATCTCCATGAACTCGATCGGCACCCGGCGGATGGTCAGTTCGGACTCGGTGACCACGGCCGCGGCCAGCAGGCTCATCGCCTCGACCGGGTCCTCGGAGGGCGAGTAGTCCACGTCGACGTCGATGTTCGGGACGCCGTGGACGGTGAGGGTGGTGGTGCCGATGCCCTCCACCTTGACGCCCAGGGTCTCCAGGAAGAAACAGAGGTCCTGGACCATGTAGTTGGAGGAGGCGTTGCGGATGACGGAGACGCCGTCGTGCCGGGCGGCGGCCAGCAGCGCGTTCTCGGTGACCGTGTCCCCGCGCTCGGTCAGGACGATCGGGCGGTCCGGACTGACCCCGGCGGCGACCTGGGCGTGGTAGATGCCCTCGGTCGCGGTGATCTCCAGGCCGAAGCGGCGCAGGGCGATCATGTGGGGCTCGATGGTGCGGGTGCCGAGGTCGCAGCCGCCGGCGTAGGGCAGCCGGAACTGGTCCATGCGGTGCAGCAGCGGACCCAGGAACATGATGATGCTGCGGGTGCGGCGGGCCGCGTCCGCGTCCATGGCGTCCATGTCGAGGCGGGCCGGCGGGACGATCTCCAGGTCCACGCCGTCGTTGATCCAGCGGGTGCGCACCCCGATGGAGTTCAGGACTTCGAGGAGGCGGTAGACCTCCTCGATGCGGGCGACCCGCCTGAGCACCGTACGGCCCTTGTTGAGCAGCGAGGCGCACAGCAGCGCGACACACGCGTTCTTGCTCGTCTTGACGTCGATGGCACCGGAGAGGCGGCGGCCGCCGACGACCCGCAGGTGCATGGGTCCGGCGTAGCCCAGAGAGACGATCTCGCTGTCGAGGGCTTCGCCGATTCGGGCGATCATCTCAAGGCTGATGTTCTGGTTGCCGCGTTCGATCCGGTTGACGGCGCTCTGGCTGGTGCCGAGCGCGTCGGCAAGCTGACTCTGCGTCCAGCCCCGGTGCTGACGGGCGTCACGGATGAGCTTGCCGATACGTACGAGGTAGTCGTCTGCCATGGGTGCACCGTATCTCAGATATGAGATGGGGGCCGAACGGGGTGTGGCGGACGGGTGTTACCCACCGTGGCCGGGGGGCCGGTCGGCTGACCCCGGGTCAGCCGACCGGCCCCTGGTCGCGGGCCCGTTCAGTGCCCGCAGGCGTGGTGCCGGCCGCCGTGCACCGCCGCGTACGAGGCCGGCCGCGGGGCCGACCGGGCGCGCTGCGCGCGGGCGGTGGCCGCCCGGCCCGTCGCCGACTCCGCGTCGTGCACCACGCGTCCGCCGACCAGGGTCATTCGTACGCCCGTGTCGCTTATGTCGGCCACCGGGCAGCGGGTCACGTCCCGGTCCAGCAGGACGAGGTCGGCCGCCTTGCCCGCTTCCACCGTGCCGGTCAGTTCCTCCTGGCGCAACTGCCAGGCCGTGCCCGAGGTGTGCATCCGCAGGACCGAGTCCCGGCTCAGCCCCTCCAGCTCCCGGTACAGCTCGCCCTCGCCGAACGCGCCCTGCCGGTCGATCGCCGTCCGCAGCTGGTTCCACACCTGGAGGACGTCCACCGGCCAGTCCGAGCCGCCGGTCAGCCGCGCCCCCGCCTTCTCGATGCTCCGTGCCGGATACATCCAACGGTGGCGGCGGGGGCCGATGTAGGGCAGCAGCGCCTCCATCGTCCAGGTGTCGCGCGAAGCCCACTGGAGCTGCATGCAGACGGCCACGCCGAGCCGGGCGAAACGGGGCAGATCGGCCGGATCGACGATCTGGAGGTGCGCGATCGCGTTGCGTGCGTCCCGATGCCCCGTCACCCGCCTGGCGTACTCGTACCCGTCCAAAGCGGTACGGACCGCCCGGTCACCCAGGCCGTGGGCGTGCATCTGCCAGCCCGCCGCGTTGAACGCCGCGGCGAGCCGGCCGTAGTCCCCCGCCGACGTGTACAGCTCGCCCCGGTTGCCGGTCGGTCTGCCCGATCCGTCCAGGTACGGCTCCAGTAGCGCGGCCGTCTGCGCCGGGTACTCGATGACCCCGTCCAGGAACACCTTGATCATCCCGAACCGGAGCCCCCGGACCCCCTCGAACTCCCGCCGCAGGCCGCGCGCGTACGCCAGCGAGGCCGCCGGGTCCTTGGCCTGCCCGGCGTCCAGCCGGATGGCCGGCACGATGCGCTGCGGCAGCTTCCCCGCCGCCGACAGCGCCCGGTACAGCTCCAGCTCGTGCCGGCCGACCAGGGCGTCCATCATGGTCGTGACCCCGGACGCCGCCGCGAGTTCGAGTACCTTCGCGCAGGCCGCGACCAGTTCGGCGGTGGAGGGCTCCGGGAGGTGCCGCTTCACCAGTTCCTGCGCGTCGTCCTTGAGCACGCCCGTCGGCTGTCCGTCGCTCCCCTTGACCACCTTGCCGCCGACCGGGTCCGGGGTGGCCGCGGTGATCCCGGCGATGTCCAGGGCCCGCTGGTTCGCCCACAGGTTGTGCCCGTCACCGCCGACCAGGACGACGGGGCGCCGCGTGGGCAGCGCGTCCAGCATCGCGTGGTGCGGGGCGGTCCCCGCGGGCAGCAGCCCGACCGGGTTCCAGTCCTCCACCACCAGCCAGCCGTCGGGCTCCGCGCCCGCCCCGCCGGTGTCGGCGAGGAACCCGGTCAGCAGGGCGGTGAGTTCCGCCACGGTGGTCTCCGCGCTCGCCAGTGACGGGCGCAGCGACCGCTCCCCGGCGCCCAGCGGGTGGACGTGCCCGTCGTGGATGCCGCTCATCACGGTGTTGCCGCGGGCGTCGACCACCTCGGTGTCCCGGCCCGCGTGCCGGCGTACGGACGCACTCGTACCGGTGGCCAGGATCCGGCCGTCCCGGCCCACCGCGACGGCCTCGGCCTGCGGCCCGCCCGCCCGGCCGGTGTACACCCGGGCGTTGTGGAACACCAGGGCGGCGGAACCCCGGCCCCCGGAAGGCCCGGAGGAGGCGGCGGAGGCCGCGCCGGCGCCGAGCAGGGTGGCCGCCGAGGCGGCCCCGGCGGACGCGAGGAGCCCTCGGCGGGACAGGGGGGAAGGGGTCATGGCCACTCCAGACATCGGTACGGCGGTGTCGGTACGTGGCGTGGACACTGGGTGATTAACCCGTTAACCAGAACCCGCCCCGAGCGACGGATTCCGCACTCCGCCCCCGGGCGGAGCGCATCCCGTCGCCGAGGGGCCGCCCGCCCGCGCCCGTACGATGACCCCGTGCCCGGCCCCGGACCGACCATCGCCGACATCGCGCGCGCCGCGGAGGTCTCCACCGCGACCGTCTCGCACGCCCTCAACGGCACCGGCCGCCTCGCCGACGGCACCCGCCGCCGGGTCCGCGAGGTGGCGGCCGGCCTCGGCTACGGCTCCCGGCGCGGCCCCCGCACCCGCACCCTCGGGGTGGCGGTGACCACGTACGCGGGCTCCGCCTGGGACTTCGCGGGCATCGCCTACTTCTCCCGGCTGCTGACCTCCGCCACCTCCGCCGCGCACGCCCACGGCTACGCCCTGACCACCCTGCCCGCCGACCGCGGCGGCGAGCCGCTGTGGCACACCCTCGCCGTCGACGGGATGCTGCTGCTGGACAGCCCGGCCGGGGACCCGGTGCTGCGCGCCCTGCGGGCCCGGGGCCTGCCGCTGGTCTTCGACGGCCGCCCGCCGGACCCGTGGCCGTCGGACATATGGGTGGACAACGACCACGCGAGCACCACGCGAGAGGTGCTCGACCACCTCGCGACCTCGGGAGCCCGCCGGATCGCACTGCATTCCGGCTACGGCCGGGAGTTCTACACCGGGGCCGTCACGTCCGCCTACGAACAGTGGTGCGCGCGGCGCGGCGCCGAGCCGCTGGTGATCCCCTTCGATCCCGACGACCATGCAGGTCACGCCTTTGACCGCGCCTTCGGGTCGGCCGCCCGGCCCGACGCCGTCTACTGCGTGTACGACCCTGGCGGCCGGCAGGCGCTGGCCGCCGCCGCGCGCCACGGCATCCGTACGCCCGACGGCCTGCTGCTGGTCTGCGCCAGCGAGGATCCCGGGTACGCCGAGAACCAACCGCCCGTGACCACCGTCACCCTGAATCCGGAGCGGATCGCCGTCCGCGCGGTGTCCGCGCTGGTGGCGCTGATCGAGTCCGGGGAAGCGGAATCGCCCGGCCAGCTGACCGTCGCGGCAGGACTGCGGGTGCGCGCCTCGTCCCTTCCCCCGGACATGTACTAGAGTTATCTCGACATCGAGATATCTGCCGAAGGCGTACCGCAGCCGCCCCCGCTGGTAAGGGTTACCTAATTTAGCCTTACCTTAGCGGATTGGCCATGGGGCGTGGCGGCAGGATGCGGTTATACGCGCGAAATCATGCATGAAGGAGACTGTCGTGTCGGCGAACAGCTTCGACGCCCGCAGCACGCTGCAGGTGGGCGACGAGTCGTACGAGATCTTCCGGCTGGACAAGGTCGAGGGCGCGGCCCGCCTTCCCTACAGCCTGAAGGTGCTGCTGGAGAACCTGCTCCGTACCGAGGACGGCGCGAACATCACCGCCGACCACATCCGGTCCCTCGGCAACTGGGATTCGCAGGCGCAGCCCAGCGAGGAGATCCAGTTCACGCCGGCCCGCGTGATCATGCAGGACTTCACCGGCGTCCCCTGCGTCGTCGACCTCGCCACCATGCGCGAGGCCGTGAAGGCCCTCGGCGGCGACCCCTCGAAGATCAACCCGCTGGCCCCGGCCGAGCTGGTCATCGACCACTCGGTCATCGCCGACAAGTTCGGCACCAACGACGCGTTCGCCCAGAACGTGGAGCTGGAGTACGGCCGCAACAAGGAGCGCTACCAGTTCCTGCGCTGGGGCCAGACCGCCTTCGACGAGTTCAAGGTCGTCCCCCCGGGCACCGGCATCGTCCACCAGGTCAACATCGAGCACCTGGCCCGCACGGTCATGGTCCGGAACGGCCAGGCGTACCCCGACACCCTCGTCGGCACCGACTCGCACACCACCATGGTCAACGGCCTGGGCGTGCTGGGCTGGGGCGTCGGCGGCATCGAGGCCGAGGCCGCGATGCTCGGCCAGCCGGTCTCCATGCTGATCCCGCGCGTCGTGGGCTTCAAGCTGACCGGCGAGCTGCCGACCGGAACCACCGCCACCGACCTCGTGCTGACCATCACCGAGATGCTGCGCAAGCACGGCGTCGTCGGCAAGTTCGTCGAGTTCTACGGTGAGGGCGTCGCCGCCACCTCCCTCGCGAACCGCGCCACCATCGGCAACATGTCGCCGGAGTTCGGCTCGACCGCCGCGATCTTCCCGATCGACGACGAGACGCTGAAGTACCTGCGCCTGACCGGCCGCGACGCGCAGCAGGTCGCGCTGGTCGAGGCGTACGCCAAGGAGCAGGGCCTGTGGCTGGACCCGGCCGCCGAGCCGGACTTCTCCGAGAAGCTGGAGCTCGACCTCTCCACGGTCGTCCCCTCCATCGCCGGCCCGAAGCGCCCGCAGGACCGCATCGTCCTCGCGAACGCCGCCGAGCAGTTCGCCGTCGACGTCCGCAACTACGTCAGCGACGACGAGGAGGCCGGCAAGGAGTCCTTCCCGGCGTCCGACGCCCCGGCCTCCGCCAACGGCATCCCGACCAAGCCGACCCTGGTCACGCTGGCCGACGGCACCTCGTTCGAGATCGACCACGGCGCCGTCACCGTCGCCGCGATCACCTCCTGCACCAACACCTCGAACCCCTACGTCATGGTCGCCGCGGCGCTCGTGGCGAAGAAGGCGGCCGAGAAGGGCCTGACCCGCAAGCCGTGGGTGAAGACCACCCTGGCCCCGGGCTCGAAGGTGGTCACCGACTACTTCGACAAGGCCGGCCTGACCCCGTACCTGGACAAGCTGGGCTTCAACCTGGTCGGCTACGGCTGCACCACCTGCATCGGCAACTCCGGTCCGCTGGACGAGGAGATCTCGAAGGCGATCAACGAGGCCGACCTCGCGGTCACCTCGGTGCTCTCGGGCAACCGCAACTTCGAGGGCCGGATCAACCCCGACGTCAAGATGAACTACCTGGCCTCCCCGCCGCTGGTCGTCGCGTACGCCATCGCGGGCTCCATGAAGGTGGACATCACCAAGGACGCCATCGGCATCGACACCGAGGGCAAGCCGGTCTACCTCCAGGACATCTGGCCCTCCGAGGCCGAGGTCAACGACGTCGTGGCGAACGCCATCGGCGAGGACATGTTCAACAAGTCCTACCAGGACGTCTTCGCGGGCGACGCCCAGTGGCAGGCGCTGTCCATCCCGACCGGCAACACGTTCGAGTGGGACCCGCAGTCCACCTACGTGCGCAAGCCCCCCTACTTCGAGGGCATGACGATGGAGACCACCCCGGTCTCCGACATCGCCGGCGCCCGCGTGCTGGCGAAGCTGGGCGACTCGGTCACCACCGACCACATCTCCCCGGCCGGTGCGATCAAGGCCGACACCCCGGCCGGCAAGTACCTCACGGAGCACGGCGTCGAGCGCCGCGACTTCAACAGCTACGGTTCCCGCCGCGGCAACCACGAGGTCATGATCCGCGGTACGTTCGCCAACATCCGCCTGCGCAACCAGATCGCGCCGGGCACCGAGGGCGGCTTCACCCGCGACTTCACCCAGGACGGCGCGCCGGTCTCGTTCATCTACGACGCCTCGCAGAACTACCAGGCCGCCGGCATCCCGCTGGTCATCCTGGCGGGCAAGGAGTACGGCTCGGGCTCGTCCCGCGACTGGGCGGCCAAGGGCACCGCGCTGCTCGGCGTCAAGGCCGTCATCGCCGAGTCCTACGAGCGCATCCACCGCTCGAACCTGATCGGCATGGGCGTGCTCCCGCTCCAGTTCCCCGAGGGCGCCTCGGCGGCCGCGCTGGGCCTCACCGGCGAGGAGACCTTCTCCTTCACCGGTGTGGAGGAGCTGAACAACGGCACCACCCCGCGCACGGTCAAGGTGACCACCGACACCGGTGTGGAGTTCGACGCGGTCGTGCGCATCGACACCCCTGGTGAGGCGGACTACTACCGCAACGGCGGCATCATGCAGTACGTGCTCCGCAACCTGATCCGCGGCTAGCCACGCGGACGCCGAGCGGCACCCGAGGGCCGTATCCCCGAAAGGGGGTACGGCCCTTCCGCCTTTTCGGACCGTCGGGTATCGGCCAGCCAGGTGACGGTGAGGTCTCAACTCGGAAAAGCCGGGGCAGATACTTGTGCACGATCTTGCTCACCCGAGCGGAAGTGGACTATACCTGTGGCCGTCCGGGCCGCCGCGAGACGAGCGGCCCCGGACGGGGGGACGGTGGGGACCTGCGGCGATGCCGCGCGCACGGCAGCCGCCGTGGTGTTCCTTCCTCCTTCACACTCCTGACGAAGGCGAGGACTTGAGCATGGGATCCACCTCCGCCCACGGCGAGCACAGCACCGGTGAGGGCCTCGGCCGCCGGGACCTGATCAAGCGCTCCGCGGCACTCGGCCTGATCGCCGTCCCGACGATGAGCTTCCTTTCCGCCTGCGCCTCCGGCGGCGACACGACGACGAACGGCCCCGCGAAGGGAGCCGTCTCCAAGGAGAACCCCTTCGGCGTGGCCAAGGGCGGCAAGATGGACGTCGTCGTCTTCAAGGGCGGGTTCGGCGACGACTACGCCAAGGCCTGGGAAGCCGCCTTCGACAAGAAGTGGGGCACCACCAGCTCCCACCTGGGCACCCAGGAGATCACCGGCAAGCTCCAGCCGCGCTTCAACGGCGGCAACCCGCCGGACGTCATCGACGACTCGGGCGCCCAGCAGATCAAGGTCGACGTCCTCGCCAAGGGCGGCCAGCTCGCCGACCTCACCCAGGTCCTCGACGCGCCCTCCCTGGACGACCCGGCCAAGAAGGTCCGGGACATGCTGATCCCCGGCACCGTCGAACAGGGCACCCAGGGCGGCAAGTTCGTCGCCCTCTACTACGTCTACACCGTGTTCGGCTTCTGGTATTCCGGCAAGCTCTTCAAGGAGAAGGGCTGGACCGAGCCCAAGACCTGGGACGAGTTCCTGGCCGTCTGTACGAAGGCCAAGGAGGCCGGCCTCGGCGGGCTCGCCCACCAGGGCAAGTACCCGTACTACATCAACGTCGTCATCATGGACCTGATCGCCAAGAAGGGCGGTCTGGAGGCGATGAAGGCGATCGACAACCTCGAACCGAACGCCTTCGAGGGCAACCCCGCGGCCCTCGCGGCGGTCGAGGCGGTGTACGAGGTCGTCGAGAAGGGCCTGCTGATGCCGGGCACCAACGGCCTCACCCACACGGAGTCCCAGACCGCCTGGAACCAGTACAAGGCCGCCTTCATCCCCTCCGGCTCCTGGCTGGAGAACGAGCAGCTCAAGCAGACCCCGGAGGACTTCGACATGAAGTTCCTGCCGGTCCCGCTGCTGGCCGACAGCAAGCTGCCCTTCGAGGCCATCCGGGCGGGGGCGGGCGAACCCTTCATCGTCCCGGAGAAGGCCGCCAACAAGGCCGGCGGACTGGAATTCCTGCGCTCGATGCTGTCACGCGAATGGTCGACCACCTTCGCCCAGCAGGCCAACTCCCTCACCGTCGTCAAGGACGGCGTGGATCCCGGCGTCAAACTGCGGCCGGGCACCGCGTCGGCGGTGGCGGCGGTCAAGGCGGCCGGGACCAACACCTTCAACTACCTGTACCCCGACTGGTACAGCGAAATGGACACCGAGATCCAGAACGCGTCCAATGAGCTGATGGCCCAGCGGATCCAGCCCAAGGAATGGATCAAGCGGGCCCAGGCTGCGGTAGACAAGGCTGCCAAGGACCCGAACGCGAAGAACAACCGCCGCAGCTGACGTCACGGACGGGACGGACATCATGAGCCACGTTGCCCGCAGCAGAGGACGGGGCGGTTTCATCACCGGCTTCCTGATCCTGCCGCTCGCGCTGTACCTGACCTTCGTCATCTGGCCCTACATCCAGACGTTCGGCTACTCCTTCACCAACTGGTCGGGGCAGTCCCCGACGTTCGGATTCGTCGGCCTGGACAACTACGCGGCGCTGATGAAGGACGAGGTCTTCCGCGGCGCCCTCTGGCACAACCTGCTGCTCCTGGTGTTCGTCCCGGTGATCACAATCCTGCTCGCCCTGTTCTTCGCCTTCATGGTGAACGCGGGCGGCCGCAGCGGTGCCGGCGGGGTGCGGGGGGTACGCGGATCGGGCATCTACAAGATCGTCTACTTCTTCCCGCAGGTCCTCTCCCTGGCCATCCTGGCCGTGCTCTTCGGCGCCGTGTACCGCAGCGACGCGGGCGGCCTGCTCAACGGCTTCCTGACCAAGATCGGCCTCGTCGACCCCACCCGCCCCGTCGAATGGCTCAACGAGCCGAACCTGGTGCTCTGGTGCCTGCTCCTGGTGGTCGTCTGGCACGGCGTCGGCTTCTACCTGGTGCTCTTCTCCGCCGCGATGCAGTCCATCCCGAAGGACATCTACGAGGCCGCGCTGCTGGACGGTGCCGGGCGCGCCCAGACCTTCTTCAAGGTCACCCTGCCCCTGCTGTGGGACTCGGTGCAGACCTCCGCCGTCTACCTGGGCATCGCCGCGATGGACATGTTCGTCCTGGTGTCCACCATGACCTCGGGCCAGTTCGGCGGTGGCCCGGACCACCACAGCGAGGTCATGGCCACCGTGCTGATGCGCAACTTCCTCTACTTCGGCAAGAGCGGATACGCCTGCGCCATGGGCGTGGTCATGCTCGTCCTGACCATGATCCTTTCCATCGTCACGCTGCGCGCCACCCGCCGCGAGCGCATCGAGTTCTGAGCGGGAGACACCGATGACCACAGTGATCAAGGCCCCCGGAGAGGCCGCCGCCGAGCGTCCCGGCGGCGCCGGCCGCGCCAAGGGGGGCGGCACCGGCCGCTCCGACGGCACGGTGCTCAACGTCTTCTCGCACGGGTTCCTGGCCCTCTGGGCGATACTGATCGTCCTGCCGTTGGTCTGGCTCGCGCTCGGCTCCTTCAAGACCGACTCGCAGATCGGCGGCTCGGCCCTGAGCTGGCCCTCGCACTGGCACTTCGACGCCTTCTCCCGCGCCTGGGACAAGGGCATCGGGGACTACTTCGCCCACACCCTGATCGTGCTGGTGTTCTCGGTCCCGCTGACCATGCTGCTCGGGTCGATGGCGGCGTACGTACTGGCCCGCTACCCCTTCCCGGGCAACCGGGTGGTCTACTACTTCTTCGTCAGCGGGGCGATGTTCCCCGTCTTCCTGGCGCTCGTCCCGCTGTTCTTCATGGTCAAGCGCCTGGACATGCTCAACACGTACCAGGGCCTGATCCTCGTCTACGTGGCGTACTCGATGCCGTTCACCGTCTTCTTCATGCACTCGTTCTTCCGGACGCTGCCCACGGCCGTCCACGAGGCGGCGGTGATCGACGGGGCCTCCGACACCCGGATCTTCTTCCAGGTGATGCTGCCGATGGCCAAGCCCGGCCTGATCAGCGTCGGGATATTCAATGTCCTGGGCCAGTGGAACCAGTACATCCTGCCCTCCGTGCTGATGCAGCCCCAGAGCGGATCGGACCCCGAGCGCTACCTGCTCACCCAGGGCCTGATCCAGCTCCAGTACCAGATGGGCTACGAGACGGACCTGCCGGTGCTGTTCGCCGGCGTGACCATCGCGATGATCCCGATGCTGGTGGTCTACCTCTCCTTCCAGCGCCAGATCCAGGCCGGCCTGACCTCCGCCACCCTCAAGTAGGACCGCTCACACGATATGTGCGGCCGTGTTTCACTCCATATGCCCTTTAGTGACCGATTCGTGCTGCGTCAGCCTCTTGACGTCTGACGGCCCAAAGGCTCGACTTAAGGTTCACAAGTTGGAGAGACGCCGGCGTCTCGGAGCACTCAGCCCTGAGGCCGGCCGGGGGGCGACGGCCGGCCGTCGCTTATGGGCAGGAGTGGATGAGTCGTGCAGACTCCCGGATCGCAGTCGTCGCTGCATCGCGCGAACCTCGAACGCGTCGTGCGGGCCGTCCGGCTCGCGGGTTCACTGACGCAGGCGGAGATCGCCCGGGCCACCGGACTGTCGGCGGCCACGGTCTCCAACATCGTCCGCGAACTGAAGGAAGGCGGGACCGTCGAGGTCACCGACACCTCGGCGGGCGGCCGGCGCGCCCGCAGCGTCTCGCTCAGCGGGGACGCCGGCATCGTGATCGGCGTCGACTTCGGCCACACCCACCTGCGGGTGGCCGTGGGCAACCTCGCCCACCAGGTGCTCGCCGAGGACTCCGAGCCGCTGGACGTGGACGCCTCCTGGACCGAGGGCTTCGACCGCGCGGAAGCGCTGGTCGGACGGCTGATCGAAGGCGTCGGGGTGAGCCGCGACAAGGTCATCGGCGTCGGCCTCGGCGTCCCCGGCCCCATCGACGTGGAGTCCGGCACCCTCGGCTCCACCGCGATCCTGCCGGGCTGGGCCGGGATCAACCCCCGCCAGGAGCTGTCCAGCCGGCTGGGCGTACCCGTGTACGTGGACAACGACGCCAACCTCGGCGCGCTCGGCGAGCTGGTCTGGGGGAGCGGCCGGGGGGTCAAGGACCTGGCCTACATCAAGGTCGCGAGCGGTGTCGGCGCCGGCCTGGTGATCAACGGCCAGATCTACCGCGGACCCGGTGGCACGGCGGGCGAGATCGGGCACATCACCCTGGACGAGTCTGGCCCGGTCTGCCGCTGCGGCAACCGCGGCTGCCTGGAGACCTTCGCCGCCGCACGCTACGTCCTGCCCCTCCTGCAGAGCAGCCACGGAGCCGAGTTGACGATGGAACGGGTGGTCGAACTGGCCCGCGAGGGCGACCCCGGCTGCCGCCGGGTCATCACCGACGTGGGCCGGCACATCGGCAGCGGCGTGGCCAGCCTGTGCAACCTGCTGAACCCCAGCCGGGTGGTGCTCGGCGGCTCGCTCGCCGAAGCCGGTGAACTCGTCCTGGCTCCCATCCGTGAATCAGTGGGGAGGTACGCGATCCCCAGCGCGGCCCGGCAACTCTCGGTGCTCACCGGCTCGCTGGGCGGCCGCGCGGAAGTACTCGGCGCACTGGCTCTCGTACTGAGCGAGATGGGCGATTCGACGCTTTTGGCGGAAAATGGAATCGGAGTGCGGGCTCCCGCCCTGATGTCTTCAGTTAGATAACGGATGGCACCGTTGTCATCTCGTTAAGGATTCACTCCTTGACGGCAAACTGTGGCCGGGGTTGACTCGCATCCACCTCGGCCGCACTGTCGCGGCCTCGTCAGGGAGGTTCAACCAATGAACACTCGTATGCGCAGAGCCGCTGTTGCCGTCGCCGCCGGCGCCATGGCCGTTTCCCTCGCCGCCTGTGGGAGCGCGAAGGAGTCCGGCGACAAGACGAAGGAATCGGCTGCCGCCAAGGGTGACGCGATCACCGTCGGCCTGCTCCTTCCGGAGAACCAGACGGCCCGATACGAGAAGTTCGACAAGCCGCTCATCGAGAAGAAGGTCGCCGACCTCACCGGCGGCAAGGCCAAGGTCGTCTACGCCAACGCCAAGCAGGACGCGACCACGCAGAACTCGCAGGTCGACACGATGATCACCAACAAGGTGGACGTCCTGATCGTCGACGCGGTCGACGCCAAGGCCATCGCCGGCTCGGTCAAGAAGGCCAAGGACGCCGGCATCCCGGTCGTCGCCTACGACCGCCTCGCCGAGGGCCCGATCGACGCCTACACCTCCTTCGACAACGAAGAGGTCGGCAAGGTCCAGGGCAAGGCGCTGCTCGACGCGCTGGGCGACAAGGCCAAGGACGGCCAGATCGTCATGATGAACGGCTCCGTCACCGACCCGAACGCCGCCCTCTTCAAGAAGGGCGCGCACTCCGTCCTCGACGGCAAGGTGACCATCGGCAAGGAGTACGACACCAAGGAGTGGAAGCCGGAGAACGCCAACACCAACATGGCGGGAGCGCTCTCGGCGCTCGGCAAGGACAAGGTGATCGGCGTCTACTCCGCCAACGACGGCATGGCCGGCGGCATCATCACCGCCCTGAAGGCGGCCGGCCTGTCCCCCCTGCCGCCGGTGACCGGCCAGGACGCGGAGCTCGCCGGTGTGCAGCGCATCGTCGCGGGTGAGCAGTTCATGAGCGTCTACAAGCCGTACGCGCCGGAGGCCTCGGCCGCCGCCGAGATGGCCGTGGCCCTCGCCAAGCACGAGAAGATCAGCGACATCGTCAACCAGAACGTCGACAGCCCGACCACCAAGGGCGTCCCGTCCGTGCTGATCCCGGTCGTCTCGCTCACCAAGAGCAACATCAAGGACACCGTCATCAAGGACGGCGTCTACACGGCCGACGAGATCTGCACCGACAAGTACGCGGCCGCCTGCGCCAGCCTCGGCCTGAAGTAAGGCCCCGTCGCCCCGGACGGGGCGGCCCCCGCGCCTGTACGGCGCCCCGCGTCCTTTCCCCGCCATCCGCGGGGCGCCGTACAGAAACGTTTCTCTGAATTTCCCCCATAGCCCCATTCGCGTTCCTGCTCTTTTGCACGACATCCCCGCCGGTCAGGCGGCGAAGGAGATGGTTCATGTGTCCGCTGCGCCCGTGCTGGCGTTGCGAGGGGTCTCGAAGCGGTTCGGCGCCGTCCAGGCCCTGACCGACGTAGAACTCGAGATCCACTCCGGTGAGGTGGTCGCCCTCGTCGGTGACAACGGCGCCGGCAAGTCCACGCTGGTCAAGACGATCGCCGGCGTGCACCCGATCGATGACGGAGTCATCGAGTGGGAGGGCCGCCCGGTCTCCATCGGCAAGCCCCACGACGCCCAGAACCTGGGCATCGCGACGGTCTACCAGGACCTCGCGCTCTGCGACAACATCGACGTCGTCGGCAACCTCTTCCTCGGCCGCGAGCTCAAGCGCCGCGGCATCCTCGACGAGGTGGAGATGGAGCGCCGCGCCCGCGAGCTCCTGACCACCCTGTCCATCCGGATCCCCAGTGTCCGGATCCCCATCGCCTCGCTGTCCGGCGGTCAGCGCCAGACCGTGGCGATCGCCCGTTCGATGCTGGGCGAGCCCAAGCTCGTCATCCTCGACGAGCCCACGGCGGCCCTGGGCGTCGAGCAGACCGCCCAGGTCCTCGACCTGGTGGAGCGGCTGCGCGAGCGCGGCCACGCCGTCATCCTCATCAGCCACAACATGGCCGATGTGAAGGCCGTCGCCGACAAGGTGGCGGTGCTGCGGCTGGGCCGCAACAACGGCGTCTTCAGCGTCGCCGACACCTCGCAGGAAGAGATCATCTCCGCCATCACCGGGGCCACGGACAACGCCGTGACCCGCCGGGCGGCCCGTACCGGGGAGGCCCGCAAGTGAGCACCCAGAACCCTCCCGCCGGTCCGCTGGACAAGGGTCCCGCCGGCCAGGCGCAGCACGTCGATCCGGTCAACCCGGCCGCCGCGACGGACGCCATCCCGGCCGTCGACCCCCGCCTGCTCGTCCGCGAGCAGGGATTCTCCGGCTACCTCAGCGAGTTCGGCCGCAAGATGAAGGCCGGCGACCTGGGCTCCATCCCGGTCGTCCTCGGCCTGATCATCATCTGGGGCATCTTCCAGGGGCTGAACGCGAACTTCCTCTCCCCGGAGAACCTCACCAACATCGCCATCACGATGGTCGCCACCGGCATGATGGCCGTCGGCATCATCTTCGTGCTGCTGCTCGGCGAGATCGACCTCTCGGTCGGCTCGGTCAGCGGTGTCTCGGGCGCGATCGTCGCCGTCCTCGCCGTCACCCACGGGGTGAACGAGTGGCTCGCGATCCTCGTCGCCGTCGCGGGCGGCGCGCTGATCGGTGCCATCCACGGCTTCTTCTTCGCCCGGATCGGCGCCCCGGCCTTCGCCGTCACCCTGTCGGGCCTGCTGTTCTGGTCCGGCGCGATGCTGCAGATCCTCGGCAGCAACGGCACGATCAACCTCGACCCGGAGGGCGTCGTCGGGCAGCTCACCACGTACTACTTCACGGACGTGGCGGCTGCCTACGGCCTCGCGGCGATCGCGGTCGCGGCCTACTTCCTGGCCTCCTTCTTCGACAACCGCCGTCGGCAGGCCGCGGGCGTCCCGTCCCGGCCGCTCGGCGAGATCGTGCTGCGCACGGCCGTGCTCGCGGTGTTCACGTTCGGCCCGGCCGCGGTGTTCAACCAGTACAAGGGCCTCCCGCTCGCGGTGGTGCTCTTCCTGGTCGTGCTGGTCGGCACGGACTTCGTCCTGCGCCGTACCTCCTTCGGCCGCAACATCTTCGCCCTCGGCGGCAGCGTCGAGGCGTCCCGCCGCGCGGGCATCAACGTCACCGGCATCCGCATCGCGGTCTTCGCCATCGCGGGCACCTTCGCCGCCATCGGCGGCCTCTTCTGGGCCTCCAAGATCGCGGCCGCCAACCAGAGCGCCGGCGCCGGCGACCTGCTGATGAACGTGATCGCGGCGGCCGTCATCGGCGGCACCAGCCTCTTCGGCGGCCGGGGCCGGACCTGGAACGCCCTCCTCGGCGTCATGGTCATCACCTCGATCCAGTACGGTCTGGCCCTGGAAGGCATCGCGACGCCGATCCAGTACATGATCACCGGCGCGGTCCTGCTGGCCACCGTGGTCATCGACTCGGTCACCCGCAAGACCCAGAAGACCGCCGGACGCGCCTGACGGCGCGGCCGCAGGCGGAGACCCGGCGGTAAGAACCGTCACAGTGCCCGGTGCCACTTCGTGTGGCGCCGGGCACGTGTGCGTACATGTGTGCGTACGCCTGTGCGGGTATGCGCCCGTTTGGGATGTGTGAGCGTGCGAGGACGTGTACAGGTATGACAAAGGCGTGACCGCCCCGGTACCGCCCGATGATGCTCGTCGCGAGCGGAACATTAGACTCGACAGACCAGCAAGCAACTGCAAGGAGGCACGGGTGCTGCTGACCCGCATCAAGGGACCGCGCGATCTGGACCGGCTCAGCCAGGAGGAGCTCACTCAGCTCGCCGACGAGATCAGGTCCTTCCTCGTCGACGCCGTCTCCAAGACCGGCGGGCACCTCGGCCCCAACCTCGGCGTGGTCGAACTGACGATCGCCCTGCACCGGGTCTTCGACTCGCCCAAGGACAAGGTCCTCTTCGACACCGGCCACCAGGCCTACGTCCACAAGCTGCTCACGGGCCGCCAGGACTTCGCGAACCTGCGCTCCAAGGGCGGCCTGTCCGGCTACCCCTCGCGCGCCGAGTCCGACCACGACGTGATCGAGAACTCCCACGCGTCGACGGTGCTGGGCTGGGCCGACGGACTGGCCAAGGCCAACGAGGTGCTCCGCCGCGAGGACCACCACGTCGCCGCCGTCATCGGGGACGGCGCGCTGACCGGCGGCATGGCCTGGGAGGCGCTCAACAACATCGCCGCCGCCAAGGACCGCCCGCTCGTCATCGTCGTCAACGACAACGAGCGCTCCTACGGGCCCACCATCGGCGGCCTGGCCAACCACCTGGCCACCCTGCGCACCACGGACGGCTACGAGCGCTTCCTCGCCCGCGGCAAGGAACTCCTGGAACGTACCCCGGTCGTCGGCAAGCCGCTCTTCGAGACGCTGCACGGCGCCAAGAAGGGCCTCAAGGACTTCATCGCCCCGCAGGGCATGTTCGAGGACCTGGGCCTGAAGTACATCGGCCCCATCGACGGCCACGACATCGAGGCCCTGGAGTCGGCCCTCCAGCGGGCCAAACGGTTCAGCGGTCCGGTCATCGTGCACTGCCTCACCCAGAAGGGCCGCGGCTACACGCACGCCGAGCAGGACGAGGCCGACCGCTTCCACGGCATCGGCCCGATCCACCCGGACACCGGTCTGCCCGTCAAGGCCGCCGCCGCCAGCTGGACCTCCGTCTTCGCCGACGAGATGGTCAAGCTCGGCCACGAGCGCGAGGACATCGTCGCCATCACCGCGGCCATGCTCCACCCGGTCGGCCTCAAGAAGTTCGCGGACACCTTCCCCGACCGCATCTTCGACGTCGGCATCGCCGAGCAGCACGCCGCGACCTCCG
Source organism: Streptomyces sp. NPDC026522 (assembly GCF_055567555.1). Classification (NCBI taxonomy): domain Bacteria; kingdom Bacillati; phylum Actinomycetota; class Actinomycetes; order Kitasatosporales; family Streptomycetaceae; genus Streptomyces; species Streptomyces sp. NPDC026522. The sequence goes on along the minus strand of NZ_JBVHQF010000009.1, from coordinate 154,345 downwards.
CGGCCGGCCTCGCCACCGGCGGCGTCCACCCCGTCTTCGCGGTCTACGCGACCTTCCTCAACCGGGCCTTCGACCAGGTCCTGATGGACGTCGCCCTGCACAAGTGCGGGGTCACCTTCGTCCTGGACCGGGCCGGCGTCACCGGCGACGACGGCGCCTCCCACAACGGCATGTGGGACATGTCCATCCTCCAGGTCGTTCCGGGCCTGCGGCTGGCCGCCCCGCGCGACGCCGAGCAGCTGCGCGCCCAGCTCCGCGAGGCCGTCGGGGTACAGGACGCGCCGACCGTCGTGCGCTACTCCAAGGGCGTCGTGGGCCCGGCCGTCCCGGCCGTCGGCCGGATCGGCGGCATGGACGTGCTGCGCACCCCGGCCCCGGAGGTCACCCGGCCGGACGTACTGCTCGTCTCGGTGGGCGCGCTCGCCCCGATGTGCCTGGAAGTCGCCGACCTGCTCGACAAGCAGGGCATCTCCACCACCGTCGTCGACCCGCGCTGGGTCAAGCCCGTCGACGAGGCGCTGGCCCCGCTCGCGGAGCAGCACCGGGTGGTCGTCACCGTCGAGGACAACGGCCGTACCGGCGGGGTGGGCGCGGCCGTCGCGCAGGCCCTGCGCGACGCGGGGGTCGACGTACCGCTGCGCGACTTCGGCATCCCGCAGCGCTTCCTGGACCACGCGCTGCGCAAGGAGATCCTGGCCGAGATCGGGCTCACCGCGCCCGACATCGCCCGGCAGGTGACGGGTCTGGTCGCCAAGCTGGACGGACGCTACGACAGCGAGCCGGCCGCCACCGTCGACTGACCGGCGGGCTACTCGCGGTTGCACGTGACGGGCCGGGAGATCACCCTTGAGGGGTGGGCCTCCCGGCCCGTTCGTGTGCCTCGTCACCAGCCGGAGGTGCGTCGGTGAGCAAGGATCTGAAAAGTCCCTTCCGGACCAAGACGGTGGAGCAGTCCATCCGGGACACGGAAGAGCCGGAACACGCGCTCCGGAAGTCGCTTTCCGCCCTGGACCTGACGGTCTTCGGGGTGGGCGTCATCATCGGCACCGGCATCTTCGTCCTCACGGGCATCGCGGCACGGAACAACGCCGGACCCGCCACCGCCCTGGCCTTCGTCGCGGCGGGCATCGTCTGCGCCCTCGCGGCGCTCTGCTACGCGGAGTTCGCCTCCACCGTTCCGGTGGCCGGTTCGGCGTACACCTTCTCGTACGCCTCGATCGGCGAGCTGCCGGCCTGGATCATCGGCTGGGACCTCGTGCTGGAGTTCGCGCTCGGCACCGCCGTCGTGGCGGTCGGCTGGTCCGGGTACCTGCGCCAGCTCATGAGCACCAACCTGGGCTGGGACATGCCGGCCGCTTTGTCGGGGCCGGACGGGGGAGGGACCTTCGACCTGCTGGCCTTCCTGCTGGTCCTGGTGCTGACCGCGATCCTCGTGGTGGGGACGAAGCTGTCGGCCCGGATCACCGCGATCGTCGTCGCCATCAAGGTCACGGTGGTGCTGCTGGTCATCATCGGGGGCCTGTTCTTCATCAAGGCCGACAACTACAAGCCGTTCATCCCGCCGGCCGAGCCGCAGCCCGCCGGGAGCGGCTGGAAGGCGCCGCTGGTCCAGCTGCTCTTCGGCTACGCGCCCACCAACTTCGGTGTCATGGGCATCTTCACCGCGGCCTCCCTCGTCTTCTTCGCCTTCATCGGCTTCGACGTCGTGGCCACCGCGGCGGAGGAGACCAAGAACCCCCAACGGGACATGCCGCGCGGCATCATCGGCTCCCTGATCATCTGTACGGTGCTCTACGTCGCCGTGACGCTGGTGGTCACCGGCATGCAGAAGTACACGGAGATGTCGGCCACCGCCCCGCTCGCCGAGGCCTTCAAGTCCGTGAACCAGCCCTTCTTCTCCGGCGCCATCAGCCTCGGGGCGTCCGTGGGCCTGATCACGGTGTGCATGATCCTGCTGCTGGGCCAGACCCGGGTGTTCTTCGCGATGAGCCGTGACGGACTGCTGCCCCGCTTCTTCTCCGTCACCCACCCGAAGTACCGCACGCCCTACCGGGCGACCATCACGCTCGGCGTGATCATCGCCGTCGTCGCGGGCTTCACGAGCCTGGAGAAGCTCGCGGAACTGGTCAACATCGGCACGCTGTTCGCCTTCGTGGTCGTGGCCCTCGGCGTGATCATCCTGCGCCGCACCCGCCCCGACCTGCACCGGGCCTTCCGCACTCCATGGGTGCCGGTGGTGCCGATCCTGTCGATCGCCGCGTCGCTCTGGCTGATGCTCAACCTGCCGGCCGAGACCTGGCTGCGGTTCGCGATCTGGATGGTGATCGGCTTCTTCGTCTACTTCCTCTACGGGCGCCACAACAGCCGCCTCGCCAAGGCGGGAGCGGACGCCGAGTACTGACGGAAGCCCTGTGGTGCGGCCGTCGCACCCGACGGCCGCACCGACGGGTCAGCCCTTGGCCGGGGAGTCCTTCGCCGAAGCGGGGATCTTCTGGTCGGCGCGCAGGGCGTCCCACAGCTGGGTCGCCTGCGGCTGGGCGACGATCACCCGGTTCGGGTCGACCTTGTCGTAGGCCACCGGCAGCATGATGGTCTCCATCGTCTCCGGGTCGACGCCCTTCATGCTCTGCGCGAAGTCGGCCAGCGCGGTCAGCGAGGCGAGCTGGGAGTCGGTGGTGAGCGACTTGGTCCCGGCGTCGGCGAGCTTGTAGAGCCGCGCCGGGTTGCCGAGGGCGTCCTGCTTCTTCATCTCGGCCAGCATGGCCAGCATGAACTTCTGCTGGAGGCCTATGCGTCCGAGGTCGCTCCCGTCACCGTAGCCGTACCGGGTACGGACGAACTTGAGCGAGTCGGTGCCGTTCAGCCGGTGGGTGCCCGCGTCGAGCTTCAGGCCGCCCTTGGCCCCGCTCATCGGCTTGTCGAGGGTGACGGTGACCCCGCCGAGGGCGTCGACCAGCTCCTTGAAGCCGGCGAAGTCCACCTCGACGAAGTGGTCCACGCGGATCCCGGAGAGCTGCTCGACGGTCTTGACCACGCAGGCCGGACCGGCCACCGAGTAGACGGAGTTGAACATGACCCGGTTCGCGGGCGGCACGGTGGCGCCGTCCTTGTCCTTGCACTCGGGCCGGCTGATCAGGGTGTCGCGGGGGATGCTGACCGCGGTGGCCCGGGACCGGCCCTCGGGTATGTGCACCAGCATCGCGGTGTCGGAGCGGGCTCCGCTGACGTCGCCGTGGTCGAGCTCCCCGTTCGCGCCGGCCCGCGAATCGGAGCCGAGGACCAGGACGTTCTGGGCGTTCTCCACCATCTTGGGCGGCCGGTTGTCACCGATCGCCTTGTCCAGGTCGACGCTGGAGATGTTGCTGTTCAGGCTGCTGTACATCCACCAGCCCACGCCGCCGGCACCGAGGAGCAGGACCAGCAGGACGAGCGAGATGATGCCGAATATTCGCTTCTTCCCACGGGCCTTGCGCGGAGCTTGGGGGGAGAGTGAGGGTGCTTCGGTTGCCTGGGTCATGCCGTAGGTGTCCTCTGATCCCGATGGGTCGGTCGTCGTGAGATAGTGACCGCCGTCTTGCGGGGGCCAGGGGCGGTCGGACGCGCGCGGCAGCCGGACCGGGGCCTCGGGGTTGCCAGGGTGGTGCGGTACCCGGGTCACTATAGGCAAACGTGCACGTCGAACGGGAGTGCCCTTATCGTGCTCGCGCATGCTGCGTGAGACTTGCGGCGGGCACGGAGAGGAAGCAGGGAGAAGCATGGGGCACTCGGCCAAACGTCGAGGCGGTGACCGCCACGGCGCACAACCGCAGGTCGCAAGGGACTCCGTGGCAGGAGCCGGGGGCAGCCGGATCCTCCTCATCACGCCCGGGCCGGGGACCGCGGCCGTACTCCTGGGCGAGGAGACCGGCCCCGGACACGTCACCGTGCTCTGCCTGGAGGCCGGTACGGAGTCGGAGCGCGCCGACTTCAGCCGGGCCGCGGCGGAGGCCGGCAGCCGCGGCTGCCCGGTCGACGGCCCCCCGCGCGGCCTGCCCGCCGAGAACCTCGAACGGGCCCTGCTACGGCACCTGCACGACGTGGCGCCCGACCGGGTCCTGACGTGCGACCCGCTCGCCGGCCGGGACGTGGCCGAGGCGGACGACGCCGGCGAACGGGAGGGCGCCCTGGCGCTGGCCGTGCTCGACGCGGTGGAGGAGTACCAGCGCGAGACCGGGTACCCGGTCTTCACCGACTGCCGGGTCCTGGACCGCCTTGCCTGGCCCGCACCGGTGTCCCGCCCGCGTTATCCCGCGCCGACCGCGTGGGCGGTCCGCGGGACCGACGGGCGGGTCTCCGCCTACCTGCCGGTGCCCGGCGCCGTGGCCCGGTGGACCGAAGGCGCGGGCGGGCGGTGGACGGGCCCGCAGCTGCTGGACGCCCCCGGTCTGCTGCCCGCGCTGTCGGTCGCGCAGGGCCCGGACGGCTACCCCGCCCTCGTCGGCCTGCGCCGCGTCCGGCGCGGGAAGGAGGACTGGAACGTCGAGGTCGTCGTTGCGCTCCAGTACCAGACGGGCCGGCCGCTCGGACCCTGGCGCGTGCTGGCCAACCCGCACCGCGGCGAGCCGCTGCTGGGACGTTACGTCGGCGCCCCCGTCGCGGCCTACGACGACGGCGGCACGCTGTACGTGTTCCTGCGCAACGGCTACGACACGCTCAACGCCCGGCACCAGCGGGCGGACGGCAGCTGGGCGCCCTGGTTCCACCTTGGGGGCCACAAGGCCGCGGACGAGATCGTGGCGATGCGGACGCCGCACGGAAGGATCGACCTCATCGCGCGGATGCGCGACGAGCCGGGCGTGGTCCGCTGGTACCGCGCCGCGCCGAAGTGGGCGTGGGAGTCGGACCGAGGTCCCAACGTCCACGCCCTGCCGGGCAGTCTCGCCGCGGCGCCCGAAAGCGGAGCGCTGCGCTACCGGTACGCCGAGACCGGCGAACTGTGCCAGTGGGGGTGGGGTGCGTACGGACCGGTGGGCCTGAACGGCCCGACGGTCCGCGGCCGGGTGAGCGCCGCGCCGGGGGTCGCCGTCGGCGGCTGGAGCTGCACGGTGCTGGCCGCCGAGGACGAGCAGGGCCACTGCATCATCGGGACCCACGTGGACGGCCGGCCGGACTCCGGGGTCTGGTGGTCAACGACCGGGCAGCGGACCCTGATGCCCCCGGCCGTCGTCCGGGACCGGGACGAGCGGGTGATGATCGCCACACTCGGGCCGGGAGCCCGTCTCGCGGTGGCGCGCCAGGCTCCGGACGAGCAGGCCCTCGCCTTCGAACCCTGGCTGGATCTGGCCTGACCAGTACGCCTGCCCGGCGCGGGCAGGCTGACGGGCGGTCACGAGCCCTGCCGAGTCCCTCCCCACTGTCGCAGGGGGGAGGGATTCGCTGTTTGCGATTGATCATTGCCGGGCCTGCGCTATACCACATCTTTACCCGATGTACCCCAATCGGGTGCGATGCAGTCGGGGATTCGTTCAGACTTGGACGTGATCTAGTATGAGGCTACCTGTGAAGGACAGATAACTGATCACATCTGTTCTTGTTGGCGTCAGACTGCGTTCACGGGGGTGGATACGCCGCTGCGGGGCGCGTCATCGGAGGAGCACGTGTTGTCGCCAAGACCTCGGCTGAGTGTCGTCGTCCCGTTCATGGACGTCGAGGAATACCTCGACGAGTGTCTGGAATCGATCGCGCGGCAGACCTTCACCGACCTTGAGGTCATCCTCGTCGACGACGGCTCGACCGACGGCTCGACACGCATCGCCGCCGGTTTCTGCGCCCGCGACCCCCGTTTCCGCCTCATCCGCCAGCACTCCCAGGGCCCCGGACACGCGCGCAACACGGGCATACGCGCGGCGCACCCGGAGGCCGAGTTCCTGGCATTCGTCGACGGCGACGACGTCATACCCGAGTACGCCTACGAACTCCTCGTGCGCCGGCTCGAAGGCTCGGAGTCCGACTTCGTCTCGGGCAATGTCCAGATGATGAACTCCAGCAAGAAGTGGCAGTCGCCCCTGCACAAGACGCCGATGGCGAAGGAACGGCGTCACACGCACATCACGCGGTTCGAGGCGCTCATTTACGACCGCACCGTGTGGAACAAGCTCTTCCGGCGGTCTTTCTGGGACTACCACTTCATGGAGTTCCCCGAGGGCGTCCTGTACGAGGACTCCTGGGTCAACATGGTCGCCCACTTCCGCGCCGCCAAGGTCGACGTCATCACCGACTTCGTCTACTTCTGGCGGCGCCGCGACGGCTCCTCGGCCCCCTCCATCACGCAGCGCCACACCGAACTGACCAACCTCCGCGACCGCGTCGCCGCCGTGCAGTCCGTCAGCCGGTTCCTCGGCTCCCACCGCTCGCGCGCCTTCACCGAGCACAAGCGCAAGTACGACCTCGCCTGCCTCAAGTCGGACCTCATGCTCCACCTGAAGGTGCTGCCCGACGCGGACGAGGAATACCACAACGCCTTCATGGAGTGGGCCAACCAGTTCCTCGACGAGGCCGACGAGGACATCATCGACGAGCTGCCCGCCGACGCCCGCGTGAAGTGGCACCTGGTGCGCTGCGGCAAGTTCGAAGAACTCCTCGAAGTCATCGAGTTCGAGCGCAAGGGCGGCCCGATGCCCGTGCGGCGCCGCTTCCACCGCTACCTCAACTACCCCCACCTCGGCGACCGCAACCTCGGCCTGGACAAGAAGGCGTACCGCCTCGACAAGGAGCTGTCCCTGCACGGCCAGGTCGCCGACATGGCGTGGGTCGACGAGGAACTGCACATCAAGGGCGCGGCGTACATCCGCTTCATCAACGTGCACAAGCGCCGGATGTCGGTGAAGGCCATCGCGCTGCGCAACAAGAAGCAGGGCCGGACCCTGGTCAACGTCGCGAAGACCACCTACTACCCGCAGGCCACCGAGCAGTCGGGCCAGAGCCGCTACTGCTACGACTGGTCCGGCTTCGAGACCAGTTTCGACGTCACGCGCCTCAAGCAGAAGGGCAAGTGGGTCGAGGGCACCTGGGACGTCGCCGCCGGCGTGCTGAGCCGCGGCCTCTTCCGGTACAAGGGGCTGGCCCGCGGTAGTGCGGGAAGCGCCGCCTCCCCGCCGTACGTCTACGTCGAGAAGAACACCCGCGTCCTGCCGCTCTTCCTCCAGGGAAGCCTCAAGCTGCGCGTCGAGGTCGTCCGATGCCGGATCACCCGCCACCGGATCGTCGGCAACCACATCGAACTCGGCGGCGTGTACCTCGGCCCGAAGGTGCCGGAGTGGGGGAAGTTCCGGGTGCGCAGCCTCGCCGGCGCCGCCCAGCACGACTCCTGGGTCCAGTTCACCGCGGGCGGGGAAGGGTGGTGCACCTTCGTCACCCGCGTCCCGCTGTCCAACCTCGTGCCCGGCTCGCGTTCCGACGCGGACGGCGGCGCCCCCGCCTCCTGGAACATGGGCAGCAACGGGTGGAAGACCACGATGCACGTGGAGGGCCGCAAGGCCCCCCTGTATCCCGTGGTGGCCGAGGACACCGCTGACGGCCACTACCGCATGCCACGCGACCTCCAGGACGCGGACGGCGACCGCGAGGTCGTCGTCCACCGCAACGGCTCGGGGTACCTCGTGCTCTTCGAGCGCGCGACCCTCCCGATGGCGACCCGCGTGGACTGGCGGGAGGAGGACGGCGCGCTGGAGATCGACGGCTACTACGCGGCCGTCGACCGCCTCTCCCACTCCGACTACACGGCCTCCCACCTGGTCGTCCGCTCGCGCGCCCAGGGAGCCGAACGCGCCTTTCCCCTCACCTGGTCGGGCGGGTCCTTCAGCGCGGTCGTCCGTCCCGCCGAGGTCCGCACCCTCGCCGGCACCGTGCCGCTCGCCGCCGGCCGCTGGGACTTCTTCCTGCGCACCCAGGACCCGTCCTCGGTCGCCCGCGAGGACCGCCGCGAAGACCGGATGATCAAGCTGGAGCAGGACCTGATCCGGGCGCTCCCCGGCGAGCTGGAGGACCCCGCCGGACGCCGCTACGAGGTCCAGGCCGAGGCATACGACCGGCTCTCCCTCCTCGTGCACTCCGCGATGCCCGACACCGCCCGCGGCCCCTACCGGCAGAAGCTGCTGCGCACCGAGACGTACCCCGCCGCCCGGCGCAAGCCGGTCCTTCCCGCGGTGCTCTTCGACGCCTTCAAGGGCACGCAGTACTCCGACAGCCCGCGCGCGCTGCACGAGGAACTCGTCCGGCGCGGGACCCCGCTGGACCACCTGTGGGTCGTCAAGGACGACCAGGTCGACGTGCCCCCCACCGCCCGGGCCGTCCGCATGTGGTCGCAGGAGTGGTACGAGGCCCTGGCCCGGTCGAAGTACGTCGTCGCCAACAACCACCTGCCCGACTGGTTCCTGAAGCGTGACGACCAGATCGTCGTCCAGACCTGGCACGGCACGCCGCTGAAGAAGATCGGGCACGACATCGAAGCCGTGCACTTCGCCGACCAGCGCTACCTGGAGCGCGTCGAGAAGGAGGTGCAGAACTGGGACATCCTGGTGTCCCCGAACAGCTTCTCCACCCCGATCCTCCAGCGGGCCTTCGGCTTTCCCGGCGAGATGCTCGCCTGCGGCTACCCCCGCAACGACATCCTGCGCCGCCCCGGCGTGCAGGGCCGGGCGGAGGCCATCCGCCGCAGCATCGGCCTGCCGCCCGGCAAGAAGGTCGTCATGTACGCCCCCACCTGGCGCGACGACCAGTTCTACGCACCCGGCAAGTACAAGTTCGACTTCAGGATCGACCTGGACGACGCCCGCGCACGCCTGGGCGCCGACCACGTCCTCATGGTCCGCCGGCACCCGAACGTCGTGGACCCGGTCCCCGGTGCGGGCGACGGGTTCGTCTTCGACGTGTCCGACTACCCCGACATGGCGGAGCTGTCGCTCATCACCGATGTGATGATCACCGACTACTCGTCCCTGATGTTCGACTTCGCCAACACCGGGCGCCCGATCCTCTTCTTCACCTACGACCTGGAGCACTACCGCGACACGCTGCGCGGCTTCTACTTCGACTTCGAGCAGAACGCCCCGGGGCCGCTGCTCTTCGACTCCGAGCAGCTGATCTCCGCGATCAGGCATGCCGACCAGGTACGGGCCAACTACGACGGGCACTACCGGCGGTTCCAGCAGGACTTCTGCGACCTCGACGACGGATTCGCCTCCGCGCGACTGGCCGACCGGCTGCTCGTCGCCGGGGGAGACCTCGACGAGAGCCAGGCCCAGGCGCCCGCCCCCGTCGCGGGCCCGGTGCCCGCCGCCGGACACCGGGCCCTCGCCGGGCTGCCCATGCAGCGGGAAGCACACATGACGAGCGCCGACGTGTCGGCCTGGCCCGGCCGCTAGGTCTTGGCAGACCTTCGACAGGAGAGAATTCCCCCACATGTCCCAGGCAGCGAAGAGCGGTCAGATCGTCACGGGAGTCGACGATTCCGGCGAGGTCCCGGTCGAGTACCGCTTCTCCCACGCGAAGAACGGCAACCGCCACCTCCTCGTCGTGTTCGCCAACTTCGCGGCGACGGACGACTACGGCTGGTGCAACGGCATTCTGGACAAGACGCAGTCCAACATCCTCTGGATCCGGGACGTGTTCGACGGCCGCAACACCTACTACCTGTGCCGCAACCTGGACTTCGCGGTGGAGCGGTCCGTGGCCGCCGTCATCACGCGCGTGATGAACGCCCTGGGACTGAGCCCCGGCGCCTGCACCATGTTCGGCGGTTCCAAGGGCGGTTCGGCCGCGCTGTACTTCGGCCTGAAGTACGGCTTCGGCAACATCGTGTCCGTCATTCCGCAGTTCCTCGTCGGCAGCTACGTGCGCGCGGAACTCCCGGCGGTGGCCGAGCACATGATGGGTGCGGTCACCGACGAGCACGTCCGGTACCTCGACGCCGTCCTGCCCGACCTGGTCCAGCGCAGCCCGAACCGGCGGGCCAACATCTACGTGCTGTCCTCGCCCCAGGACGAGCAGTTCCCGCAACAGGTCGAGCCCTTCCTCGCACTCTTCCAGGGGTACGAGAACTTCAACCTCATCTTCAACGACTCGGTCCTCATCGAGAACCACGCGAAGGTGACCTACTGGAGCATCCCCACCATCATGGGGCTGCTCGGCATGCTGGTCAGCGGCATCGCCCCGCGCATCGGCATGGTGAAGAGCGGCGGGGAGCAGCCCGGCCGCGACACCTCCGCCATCGACAGCTACCTCTCGGCCACCTCGCAGATACGGGACGACTCGGTGTTCCCCCGGCCCGTGGTCCTGGCCCCGGCGCACGAGGGGCTGCTGCCCGAGAACCAGGTCCTGCTGGCGGGAACCGCCGTGGGCGCCGTACGGGTCAGCCTCTGGGAGAACGGCAAGTACCTCGACTCGGCCCCGGTGGCCGCCGACGGCAGCTGGAGCTGGGAACCGACCACCCCGATGCGCAAGGGCCGGCACGCGGTCCGCCTGTTCGGCGTGGACCCGAGCAACCTCCACTCGGACCGCGTCGAGGTCGCCTTCACCGTCGTGGACCGGACCATGGCCCCCGCCGCGCTGCCGAGTCAGCCGCACCCCCCGGTGGTGGTCTCACCGGAGTTCCAGGGGCAGCAGGGTCCCGCGGTGCAGTTCACGGGCTTCGCGCCGGGCGCGGTGCAGGTCGGTTTCCGGGAGCGGGGCGCCGTCCTCGGTGTGTGCCCGGTGGCCCAGGACGGCGCCTGGTTCTGGGACGCGGGCTGGGCCTGGCCCGCGGGCCCGCACGCGGTCGAGGTGGTCGCCCTGGACGTGAACGGCGTCGAATCCGCTCCCGCCGTGGCCTCGTTCACCGTACAGGGCATGTACGCCGCCCCGAGGTTCTAGGACGACGGAGCGTCCCCGAGGGGCACGCGCAGCACCAGCGCACGGTGGTCCGATACGCCCCAGGGGGCGAGTTCGCAGCCCGACCGGGTCAGCGAGGTGAAGAGGTAGTCGATCTTGTCGCCGTCCTCGTGGGTGGGCCGCCCCGCCCGTGAGGAGCCCCGCTGGTCGCACTCGCGCAGCTTGGAGTACAACTCGGACGGCCACATCCACGTGTTGGGGTTGTCCTGCCCCGGCGGCACCCCGTTGAAGTCCCCGCCGACCACGGCCCGCTTCCCCACGGACACGCGGACCATCTCCCGCAGCTGGTCGCCCCGCAGCTCCCGGTCGTCGCCCTTCGGGGTGAGGTGGGCGGAGCAGACGCGGATGTCCTCTGCCGCCAGCGAGGCGCACAGGACCCCGCGCTGGAGCCCTTCCTTCGGCTGCGGGGTGGGCAGGAGGAAGACCTTCGTCAGCTCGGAGTGGGCCAGGATCGCGAACCCCGCGCTGCCCCGGTCCGGGTTCTCGCAGAGCACCGGGCTGCGGTCCCCGGTCTTGGCGACGGTGATGTAGGGCCGGAAGGAGGTGTGCCAGGACGCGCCCAGCCTGCCCGCCACCTGGGAGAGGTCACCGGAGCAGACCTCCTGGAGGAGGACCGCCCGCGTGTTGGCGGCCGACGCCAGCTTCCAGAGCTCCTCGGTCCTGGCGGTGCCGGCCATGTCCTTGCAGTCCCACTGGGGGACGCCGCACATGTTCCACGTGACGAACCGGGCGTCGTGGGCGGCGGCCGACGGCAGATCGAACGGGAGGTCCGCAGAACGGTCCTGCCGCTGCCCGCTCGCGTGAACGCCGTAGACCGCGCCCAGGACGCACACCAGCGCACCCGCCACGGCCGGGACGAGTGCCCGGCGCTTACGGAACAGACGGGTATCCCAGGGCATCCCCGCATCATAGGCCAGTGATCGGATCGTCATGCGACCTGGTCAGACGTACGGTTGCCCGCCCGCGGAGGTTTCCGCGGACGGGCAACCGGATCGTGCCGGGGGTGCTACGCGGGCACGCTCGCCACACCCGGAGCGAGGAACTTCTTGCCGTTCACCCGCTCGGAGACACCCTCCCGGTCCAGGTACGGCGTGATGCCGCCCAGGTGGAAGGGCCAGCCGGCGCCCGTGATGAGGCAGAGGTCGATGTCCTGGGCCTCGGCCACGACACCCTCCTCCAGCATCAGGCCGATCTCCTGCGCCACCGCGTCCAGGACGCGGTCGCGCACCTGCTCCTCGGTCAAGGCCGAGTCGCCCTGCACGAGGAGGGCGGCGACCTCGGGGTCCAGCTCCGGCTTGCCGGAATCGTAGACGTAGAAGCCGCGCTTGCCGGCCTCGACGACCCGCTTGAGGTTGGGGGAGACGGTGAAGCGCTCCGGGAAGGCGCGGTTCAGGGTCTCGGAGACGTGCAGGCCGATCGCCGGGCCGACGAGCTCCAGCAGCACCAGCGGCGACATCGGCAGGCCGAGGGGCTCGATGGCCTTCTCCGCCGTGGCGACCGGGGTGCCCTCGTCGATGACGTTCTGGATCTCGCCCATGAAGCGGGTCAGGATGCGGTTCACCACGAACGCCGGGGCGTCCTTGGTGAGGACCGCGGTCTTCTTCAGCTTCTTGGCCACGCCGAAGGCGGTGGCCAGGGAGGCGTCGTCGGTCTGCTCACCGCGGACGATCTCCAGCAGCGGCAGGATCGCGACCGGGTTGAAGAAGTGGAAACCGACCACGCGCTCCGGGTGCTGGAGCTTGGAGGCCATCTCCGACACCGACAGCGAGGAGGTGTTGGTGGCGAGGATCGCGTGCGCCGGGGCGACCGCCTCGACCTCCGCGAACACCTTCTGCTTGACGGACATCTCCTCGAACACGGCCTCGATGATGAAGTCCGCGTCCGCGAAGCCCTCGGCCTTGTCCAGGACACCGCTCACCAGGGCGGTCAGGCGGTTGGCCTTGTCCTGGTTGATGCGGCCCTTGCCGAGCAGCTTCTGGATCTCGGCGTGGACGTAGCCCACACCCTTGTCCACGCGCTCCTGGTCGATGTCGGTGAGGACCACCGGCACCTCCAGGCGGCGCAGGAACAGCAGCGCCAGCTGCGAGGCCATCAGGCCCGCGCCGACCACGCCGACCTTGGTGACCGGACGGGCCAGGGACTTGTCCGGGGCACCGGCCGGGCGCTTGGCGCGCTTCTGGACCAGGTTGAAGGCGTAGATGCCCGAGCGCAGTTCGCCGCCCATGATGAGGTCGGCCAGCGCCTTGTCCTCGGCGTCGAAACCGGCCTGGAGGTCGCCGTCCTTGGCGGCCGCGATGATCTCCAGCGCGCGGTAGGCGGCCGGGGCCGCGCCGTGCACCTTGGAGTCCGCGATGAAGCGGCCCTTGGCGACGGCCGCGTCCCAGGCGTCGCCGCGGTCGATCTCGGCGCGGACGACCTCGGTCTCGCCGTTCAGGACGCGGGCGGTCCACAGCAGCGACTGCTCCAGGAAGTCCGCACCCTCGAACAGCGCGTCCGCGATGCCGAGTTCGAAGACCTGCTTGCCGCCCAGCTGCCGGTTCTGGTTCAGCGAGTTCTCGATGATCACCGAGACCGCGCGCTCCGGGCCGATCAGGTTCGGCAGCAGGGCGCAGCCGCCCCAGCCGGGGACCAGGCCGAGGAAGACCTCGGGGAGCGAGAAGGCCGGGATGGCCTTCGAGACGGTGCGGTAGGTGCAGTGCAGACCGACCTCGACGCCGCCGCCCATCGCCGCACCGTTGTAGTACGCGAAGGTGGGGACGGCCAGGGCCGACAGCCGCTTGAAGACGTCGTGGCCGCCCTTGCCGATGGCGAGCGCCTCGTCGTGGTTCTTGAGCAGCTCGACACCCTTGAGGTCGGCGCCGACCGCGAAGATGAACGGCTTGCCGGTGATGCCCGCGCCGACGATGGAGCCGGCGGTGGCCTCCTGCTCGACCTGGTCGATCGCCGCGTTCAGGTTGGCGAGGGACTGCGGGCCGAAGGTGGTCGGCTTGGTGTGGTCGAAACCGTTGTCCAGCGTGATGAGCGCGAAGCGCCCGGCGCCGAACGGCAGGTCCAGGTGGCGCACGTGCGCCTGGGTCACGACCTCGTCCGGGAACAGCTCGGCCGCACCCTTCAGGAGCTCAGCGGTGGTGCTCACTTGGAGTCTCCCTCGGCGTTGAAGTTCGGGTTCTCCCAGATGACCGTGGCGCCCATGCCGAAGCCGACGCACATGGTGGTCAGGCCGTAGCGGACGTGCGGCTGCTCCTCGAACTGCCGGGCCAGCTGCGTCATCAGGCGCACGCCCGAGGAGGCGAGCGGGTGGCCGAACGCGATCGCGCCGCCGTACTGGTTCACCCGGGCGTCGTCGTCGGCGATGCCGTAGTGCTCCAGGAAGGCGAGGACCTGGACCGCGAACGCCTCGTTGATCTCGAACAGACCGATGTCGTCGATCGTCAGACCGGCCTGGGCGAGGGCCTTCTCGGTGGCCGGGATCGGGCCGTAGCCCATGACCTCCGGCTCGACACCGGCGAAGGAGTACGCGACCAGGCGCATCTTGACCGGGAGGTTGTTCTCCCGGGCGAAGTCCTCGGACGCGATGATCGCGGCGGTGGCGCCGTCGTTGAGACCGGCGGCGTTGCCCGCGGTGACCCGCCCGTGCGTACGGAACGGAGTCTTGAGGTTCGCCAGGTTCTCCAGCGTGGTGCCCGGGCGCATCGGCTCGTCGGAGGTGACCAGGCCCCAGCCCGTCTCGCCCGCCGCCTCGTTGGTGTTGCGCACCGAGATCGGGACCAGGTCCTGCTGGATCTTGCCGTCGGCGTACGCCTTGGCGGCCTTCTCCTGCGAGCGCACGGCGTACTCGTCGGCGCGGAGCTTGGTGATCGTCGGGTACCGGTCGTGCAGGTTCTCGGCGGTCATGCCCATGAACAGGGCGGACTCGTCGACCAGCTTCTCGGAGACGAAGCGCGGGTTCGGGTCGACGCCCTCGCCCATGGGGTGGCGGCCCATGTGCTCGACACCGCCGGCGAGGGCGACGTCGTAGGCACCGAAGGCCACACCGCCGGCGACGGCGGTCACGGCGGTCAGCGCACCGGCGCACATGCGGTCGATCGAGTAACCCGGGACCGACTGCGGAAGACCGGCGAGGATGCCGGCCGTGCGGCCCAGCGTCAGGCCCTGGTCGCCGATCTGCGTGGTCGCGGCGATGGCGACCTCGTCGATCTTCTTGGGGTCCAGGTCCGGGTTGCGGCGCAGCAGCTCCCGGATCGCCTTCACGACGAGGTCGTCGGCGCGGGTCTCGTGGTAGATGCCCTTCGGGCCCGCCTTGCCGAACGGGGTGCGGACGCCGTCGACGAAGACGACGTCCCTGACGGTACGAGGCACGTTGGCTCTCCTCCAGGTGCGGGATGGCACTGCTGCGCGTGGGCGCCACTCACTGAGCGGCCGCTCACCCGGCCCATGCTACTTGCGGGTAACCAATGTGCACACCCCCACCCGGAACAGCGGCGAAGGTCACACTCCGGATCACCCGGCCGAGCCGTGCGCCCCGGCCGCGCGCCCGGGCGGTCGGAGCGCCGGCGCCGCCCCGGCCGGGTTGCGCGACGGCCCGGCCCGGTCACGTCAGTGGCACCGGACGACCGCCGCCACCCACCCCTGGGGCCGCCCGGTACCCACCCGGGGCCGCCGACACCATGGAGCGCCGCGATGCCCGCACCCGTCGTCACGACCACTACGTGTCCCACGACTCCACCATCCCCGCGGACACCGGCGAGCCCGTCAAGCTCTTCGTCCGGGAACGCAACGGCACGCCCACGGGCGGGACGCGGCGGTCTGCACCGGCACGCCGGCCTACGCCGGGACCGACTTCGGCGCGCCGGTGACCCTGCCGGGGTCCGCCCCGGCGGCGGCCTTCGGCTTCCCGACGACCGTCGGGACGAAGTCCGGATTCCAGACCGGCTGGGACAAGGACGTGCACCGCCCGGACCAGCGCGAGGCCGGCATGGCCGACATCGTCTGGGACGCGATCACGGCGACCGACCCCGGACGGCGCCACATGGGGCGGTCCGGTGGCCGGCTCCCCGAGCTCTACCGGCTCATCCCGGCTCGAAGAAGCCGATGTTCCGGATCTCCTGCGCGAGCCGCCAGGTGCCGTGGGAGCGCCGGGCGGCCCTGGTGCACACCATGTCCGAGCACGGGCTCAAGCGGGGCAAGGCCGAGGGCGCGACCTCGGGTGCCTGCGACCGGGACGAGGACGGGGCCCTCACGCCCATCGTGTGAGGACCCCGCGCAAGCCCGCGCCGACCGGTTCAGGCGGTCGCGGCGAGGGCCTCGACCAGGGCCGGGGTGACCTGCTCGACCTGCCACGGGCGGGCGCCGTAGCCGGTCAGGGCCTCGGACACCGCCTCCGGCTCCAGCCGCTGCGGCGGCTCCCAGCACAGCCGGCGGACCGTGTCCGGGGCGATCAGGTTCTCCTGCGGCAGGTTCAGCCCCTCCGCCAGAGCGGAGACGGCCGCGCGGGCCGCCGACAGCCGCGCCGCGGCGGCCGGGTCCTTGTCCGCCCAGGACCGCGGCGGCGGCGGGCCGGCCGGGGTCGCCCCCGGCTGCGGCAGCTCGCTCTCGGGCAGCGCCCGCGCCCGGTCCACCGCGGCCATCCACTGCT
Organism: Streptomyces sp. NPDC026522; assembly: GCF_055567555.1. Classification (NCBI taxonomy): domain Bacteria; kingdom Bacillati; phylum Actinomycetota; class Actinomycetes; order Kitasatosporales; family Streptomycetaceae; genus Streptomyces; species Streptomyces sp. NPDC026522. The sequence goes on along the minus strand of NZ_JBVHQF010000009.1, from coordinate 137,805 downwards.
CCAGCTGCCGGCGCCCCATCCGCTGCCCGAAGCCGGGCAGCGCGGACAGCGCGGTGGCGTTCGCGGGCAGCGCCAGGGCGGCCTCGACGATCGCGGCGTCCCCCAGCACCTTGCCCGGCGACACGTCGCGCCGCTGGGCGATCCGGTCGCGCGACTCCCACAGCTCCCGTACGACGGCCATCTGCCGGCGCCGGCGCACCTTGTGCATGCCGGACGTACGGCGCCACGGGTCCTTGCGCGGCGGCGCGGGTGGTGCCGAGGCGATGGCCTCGAACTCCTGGCGGGCCCATTCCAGCTTGCCCTGCCGGTCCAGTTCCTTCTCCAGCGCGTCCCGCAGGTCCACCAGCAGCTCCACGTCGAGCGCGGCGTAGCGCAGCCACGGTTCGGGCAGCGGCCGGGTGGACCAGTCGACGGCGGAGTGGCCCTTCTCCAGCACGTAGCCCAGCACGCCCTCGACCATCGCGCCCAGTCCGACCCGCGGGAACCCGGCCAGCCGGCCCGCCAGCTCGGTGTCGAACAGGGAGGTGGGGGTCATGCCTATTTCACGCAGGCACGGCAGGTCCTGGGTGGCGGCGTGCAGGATCCACTCCGTGCCGGGCGTCGCCCAGCGAGGACAGGTCGGGGCAGCCCACCGGGTCGATCAGCGCCGATCCGGCACCTTCGCGGCGCAGCTGCACCAGGTACGCGCGCTGGCCGTAGCGGTACCCGGAGGCGCGTTCGGCGTCGACGGCGACGGGTCCGGTGCCCGCGGCGAAGGCCGCGACCACCCGGGCCAGTGCGTCCTCGTCGGCGACCACCGGAGGGATCCCCTCGCGGGGTTCGAGCAAGGGAATCGGCGCCTTGTCGACGTCGTCCGGGGGGCCGCCCCCGGTGGTGGTGCGCAGGTCTGCTGCGGTCTCTTGGGCGTCGGTCACCGCTCAAGGGTATCCGTGGATGTGACGCGCCCGTCGCCGGAACGTTCCGTCGACGGGCGCGGGAGTGGAGCGGGGGTGCGGGGCGGACGTTTCCCGGGGGTTCCCCGGGACGTCGCCCAGGAGCCTCCGGGCGGGGTCAGTGGATGATCCCGGTCCGCAGCGCGACGGCGACCATCCCGGCCCGGTCGCCGGTGCCCAGCTTGCGGGCGATCCGGGCGAGGTGGGACTTGACGGTCAGGGCGGACAGGCCCATCGATACGCCGATGGCCTTGTTGGACTGGCCCTCCGCGACGAGGCGCAGTACCTCGACCTCACGGCCGGAGAGCTCGCGGTAGCCGCCCGGGTGGCTCGGGGCACCCGGGGGGCGGCGGTGCATACGGGCGGCCGCGGCGCCGATGGGGGCGGCGCCGGGACGGGTGGGGAGCCCGATGTTGGTCCGGGTGCCGGTGACGACGTAGCCCTTGACTCCGCCCGCGAGGGCGTTGCGTACGGCGCCGATGTCGTCGGCGGCGGACAGGGCCAGGCCGTTCGGCCAGCCGGCGGCGCGGGTCTCGGAGAGCAGGGTGAGACCGGAGCCGTCGGGCAGGTGTACGTCGGCAACGCAGATGTCGCGCGGGCTGCCGACGCGGGGGCGGGCCTCCGCGATGGACGACGCCTCGATCACATCACGTACTCCGAGGGCCCACAGATGGCGGGTCACGGTGGAACGGACGCGCGGGTCGGCCACGACGACCATGGCCGTCGGCTTGTTCGGGCGGTAGGCGACCAGGCTTGCGGGCTGCTCGAGAAGAACGGACACCTAGGCCTCCTGGGGGAGTGGCGGGGCGTCCGGCTCGGGGAAGGAAGCCGGTCGCACCGTGCTGATGGTCACTGACTCTTTCGGCACGTCACCCGCCCGGCTTTAGGGAATGATCACGATTTGGTGAGTAACAATTCGGGCAATTCGGACGCATGATCGATCAAGCGATGATCAGAAGGCCGCACGGAGCGCCCCGTTCCGAGCGTCCGGCACTCCCGGCGCGGGGCCGGCGGCGGCCCCGCCGTCCGTCCCGTGGGCCGTCCGGCCCCCCGGCTACGGGTGGTGCGGGCCGCGCCGCTGTGGCAGGGAGACCACACCGGTGCCCGAGTCCGTCGGACCCACCGGCGGCAGCCCGGCGATCTGGCACAGCAACTCGCACCAGGCCGACAGGTGCGCCGCGGTGTCCGGCACCCCGCCCACCCCCTCGCGGGGCGTCCACGAGGCCCTGATCTCGATCTGGGTGGCCGGACGCCGCTCCGCGAGACCGCCGAAGTAGTGCGAGCTCGCCATCGTGACGGTCCCGCTCGCCTCCCCGTACGTCAGCCCGCGCGCGTCCAGCGCCCCCGTCAGCCAGGACCAGGACACCTCCGGCAGCAGCGGGTCGGCGGCCATCTCCGGCTCCAGCTCCGCCCGTACGAGCGTCACCAGCCGGAAGGTGCCCTGCCAGGCGTCGTGCCCGGCCGGATCGTGGAGCAGGATCAGCCGGCCGTCGGCGAGGTCGTCCTCACCGTCGACCACCGCGGCCTCCAGCGCGTAGGCGTGCGGGGCCAGCCGCTGCGGCGGCTTCGTCGGTTCGATCTCGATGCCGGAACGCAGCCGCGCCTTCTTCAAGCCGTCGACCGCCCGCCGGAACGGGAGCGGGACGGAGCTCTCCTTCGCGCTGTCCGCACCGTCAGCGCCATCTGAAAATCGTCCCTGAGCCGCAGCCATGCGGGGAAGACTAGGCGGAACGAGCGCCCGTGCGGCGCAGGGACACCCGCACCGGGCCGGGCACTTCTTCATACGTGCGAAGATTTGGCTCGTGAGCGCCATCCACCGCCCCACGGGCCAGCCGAGTCAGACGTACGATTCCGCCTTCCTGAAGGCGTGCCGGCGCGAGCCGGTGCCGCACACCCCGGTGTGGTTCATGCGGCAGGCCGGGCGCTCCCTCCCCGAGTACCGCAAGGTGCGCGAGGGCACGGCCATGCTGGACTCCTGCATGCGGCCCGACCTGGTCACCGAGATCACGCTCCAGCCGGTGCGCCGCCACAAGGTGGACGCGGCGATCTTCTTCTCCGACATCGTGGTGCCGCTCAAGGCCATCGGCGTCGACCTGGACATCAAGCCCGGCGTCGGCCCGGTCGTGGCCCAGCCGATCCGTCGCCGCGAGGACCTCGCACAGCTGCGCGACCTCACCCCCGAGGACGTCTCGTACGTCACCGAGGCGATCGGCATGCTCACGGGTGAACTCGGCGCCACGCCGTTGATCGGCTTCGCCGGAGCGCCCTTCACCCTCGCGAGCTACCTGGTCGAGGGCGGCCCGTCGAAGAACCACGAGCACACCAAGGCCCTCATGTACGGGGACCCGCAGCTCTGGGCGGACCTGCTGGACCGGCTCGCGGAGATCACCGCGGCGTTCCTCAAGGTCCAGATCGAGGCCGGCGTCTCCGCCGTCCAGCTCTTCGACTCCTGGGTCGGCGCGCTGGCCCCGGCGGACTACCGGCGCTCGGTGATGCCGGCCTCGGCGAAGGTCTTGGAGTCGGTCGCCTCGTACGGGGTCCCGCGCATCCATTTCGGCGTCGGTACGGGCGAGCTGCTCGGCCTGATGGGCGAGGCCGGCGCGGACGTCGTGGGCGTCGACTACCGGGTCGCGCTCGACGAGGCCGCCCGCCGCGTCGGCCCCGGCAAGGCGCTCCAGGGCAACCTGGACCCGGCCGTGCTGTTCTCGACCCCCGAGGCCGTCGAGGCCAAGACGGACGAGGTCCTCGCGGCCGCGGCCGGCCTGGAGGGCCACGTCTTCAACCTCGGCCACGGCGTCCTGCCGACCACGGACCCGGACGCCCTGACCCGCCTGGTGGACTACGTCCACACCCGCACGCAGCGCTAGCCGTCGCGCCTCGAACGCCGGACGGGCTGGAAAGACCAGCCCCGCCGGCGCTTGAGGCGCGGGGTCCGGGACGGAGCCCCGGGGAACGGGGACGGCCCCGCAGGGCCGCCTAGGCGTCCGCCGCCCGCACCGCGGACACCGCCTTGCGGGCCGCCACCAGGATCGGGTCCCAGACCGGCGAGAACGGCGGCGCGTAGCCGAGGTCCAGGGACACCACCTGGTCCACCGTCATCCCCGCCGTCAGGGCCACCGCCGCGATGTCCACCCGCTTCGCGGACCCGGCGCCGCCGACGATCTGGACGCCGAGCAGCCGGCCCGTACGGCGCTCCGCCAGCATCTTGACCGTCATCTTCGCCGCGCCCGGGTAGTACCCCGCCGTGGTGGTCGACTCGATCGTCGCCGTCACGAAGCGCAGGCCCGCCGAGAGCGCGTCCTTCTCGCGCAGGCCCGTCCGCGCGATCTCCAGCTCGCACACCTTGCTCACCGCCGTGCCCACCACCCCCGGGAACGTCGCGTAGCCGCCGCCCACGCCCGAGCCGATCACCTGGCCGTGCTTGTTGGCGTGCGTGCCCAGCGGGATGTGCCGGTTGCGGCCCGCCACCAGGTCCAGGACCTCCACGCAGTCGCCGCCCGACCAGATGTTCTCGTGGCCCCGGACCCGCATCGACAGGTCCGTCAGCAGCCCGCCCGACTCGCCCAGCGGCAGCCCCGCCGCCCGGGCCAGGGCGGTACGCGGCTCGACCCCGATGCCCAGCACCACCACGTCCGCCGGGAACTCCGTACCCGAAGCCGTGGCCACCGCCACGGCCCGGCCCTCCTCGTCCGTGAGGATCTTCGTCACCTCGGCCCGGGCCACCGTCCGGATGCCCATGCGGTTCATCGCGCCGTGCACCAGCGCGCCCATGTCCGGGTCCAGGGTGGCCATCGGCTGCTCCCCCCGGTGCAGCACGGTCACCTCGTAGCCCCGCACCACCAGGGCCTCGGCCATCTCCACCCCGATGTAGCCGGCCCCGACCACCACCGCCCTGCGGCCCGCGGTCCGCTCCAGGGTGTCCATCAGCCGCTGCCCGTCGTCCAGGGTCTGCACCCCGTGCACCCCGTGCGCGCCGATGCCGGGCAGCCGCGGGCGGACCGGGCGGGCGCCCGTCGCCAGCACGAGCTTGTCGTACCCCGTCCAGCCCTCCTCGCCCGATTCGAGGTCCCGGGCGCGGACCCGCTGCCCGGCCAGGTCGAGTTCGACCACCTCCGTGCGGGTGCGCAGGTCGATGTCCCGGGCCCGGTGCTCCTGCGGGGTACGGGCGATCAAGTCGTCCCGGTCCGTGACCCGTCCGCCGATCCAGTACGGGATGCCGCACGCCGAGTACGAGGTGAAGTGCCCGCGCTCGAACGCGGTGATCGCGAGCTCCGCCGGGCCCTTCAACCGCCGGGCCTGGGAAGCGGCGGCCATCCCCGCCGCGTCGCCGCCGACCACCACCAGTCGTTCCGCTGCCATCGTCCGCACCGTCCTCCGCCTGCGCCACCGTCACGTGCAGGACACGCTACGGGCGAACGGCCGAATGCGTGTTCCGTTCCCGACCGCCGCCCGGCCGCGGGGACGAGGCGTCCGGCCCCGCTGATCGGTCTGCGACGATGTGTCCATGCACGAAGCGGACATGCGTACGGACCGGCCGGGAACCCCCGGTCACGTCGTCGTCATCGGCGGTGGCATCGCCGGCCTCGCCGTCGCCCACCGGCTGCTCGGCGACGGCGTCCGCGTCACGCTCCTGGAGGCCGGGCCGCGCCTCGGCGGCAAGCTGCACGCCGGCGAGCTGGCCGGGGCCCCCGTCGACCTCGGCGCCGAATCCATGCTCGCCCGCCGCCCCGAAGCAGTGGCCCTGGCCCGCGCGGTGGGGCTCGGCGACGCGCTCCGGGCGCCCGCCACCGCCACCGCCCGGCTGTGGACCCGCGGCGCGCTGCGGCCCATGCCGCGCGGCCATGTCATGGGCGTGCCGGGCGACTTGGAGCCGCTCGCCGCCTCCGGGGTGCTCTCCGCCGAAGGCCTCGCCCGGATCGGGGCCGAGCCGACGCTGCCGCCGGCCGAGATCGGCGAGGACGTCGCCGTCGGCGAGTACGTCGCCGCCCGCCTCGGCCGCGAAGTCGTCGACCGGCTGGTGGAACCGCTGCTCGGCGGGGTCTACGCGGGCGACGCCTACCGGATCTCGATGCGGGCCGCCGTGCCGCAGCTCTACGCGGCCGCCCGCACCCACGCGCTGCTCGGCGACGGCGTACGGGAACTGCAGCACCGGGCGGCGGCGCTGCCCCAGGCGGCCGGTCCGGTCTTCGCCGGCATCGAGGGCGGCATCGGACGGCTGCCGCTCGCCGTAGCCGACGCCTGCCGGGCCGCCGGAGCGGGCCTGCACACCGGTCGTCCCGTGCGGGAGGTGCTGCGTACCCCCGAAGGCTGGCGGGTGGTCGCCGGGTCCGAGGTCATCGAGGCCGACGGCGTGGTCCTGGCCACCGCGGCCGGACCCGCCGCCCGGCTGCTCGACGCGCTCGCGCCCACGGCCGCCGCCGAGCTGCGCAGCGTCGAGTACGCCTCCATGGCCCTGGTGACCATGGCCTTCCGGCGCTCCGACCTGCCTCCCACGATCACCGGCGGCGGCGCCAGCGGGTTCCTCGTGCCGCCCGTCGACGGCCGCACCATCAAGGCCGCCACCTTCTCCAGCAACAAATGGGCCTGGTCGGGCGCCGACCCGGACCTCTTCCTGCTGCGCACGTCCGTCGGCCGCTACGGCGACGAGGCCGTGCTGGAGCGCGAGGACGCCGAGCTGGTCGAGGTCTCGCTGCGGGACCTCGGCGCGGCCGTCGGCCTCGCCGCCCGCCCGGTCGCCTCCACCGTCACCCGCTGGGACGACGGCCTGCCCCAGTACCCCGTCGGCCACCTCGCCCGGGTCGCCCGGATCCGGGCCGCCGTCGCCGCCCTGCCCGGCCTCGCGGTGTGCGGTGCGCTCTACGACGGGGTGGGGATCCCGGCGTGCGTCGCGAGCGCCGACAAGGCCGCCGACGTGGTGCTCGGCGCCCTCGGCGGCACGTTCGGCACCCCTGGCACAGACCACTGATCAGCACACGGGACAATAGGCACATGACTGCACCAGAGAAGATTCCCAACGCGGGGAAGAAGGCGAAGGACCTGAACGAGGTCATTCGCTACACCCTGTGGTCCGTCTTCAAGCTGAAGGACGTTCTCCCGGAGGACCGCACCGGCTTCGCCGACGAGGTCCAGGAACTCTTCGATCAGCTGGCCGCCAAGGACATCACCGTCCGCGGCACCTATGACGTCTCCGGCCTGCGGGCCGACGCGGACATCATGATCTGGTGGCACGCGGAGACGGCGGACGAACTGCAGACCGCCTACAACCTGTTCCGCCGCACCACGTTCGGGCGCGCCCTGGAGCCGGTCTGGTCGAACATGGCCCTGCACCGCCCGGCCGAGTTCAACAAGTCCCACATCCCGGCGTTCCTGGCCGACGAGAACCCGCGCGAGTACGTCAGCGTGTACCCGTTCGTGCGCTCGTACGACTGGTACCTGCTGCCCGACGACGACCGCCGCCGGATGCTCGCCGACCACGGCAAGATGGCCCGCGGCTACCCCGACGTGCGCGCCAACACCGTCGCCTCGTTCTCGCTCGGCGACTACGAGTGGCTGCTGGCCTTCGAGGCCGACGAACTGTGGCGCATCGTCGACCTCATGCGTCACCTGCGTGCCTCCGAGGCCCGTATGCACGTCCGGGAAGAGGTGCCCTTCTACACCGGACGCCGCAAGTCCGTCGCCGATCTGGTGGCCGGGCTCGCCTGATACCTCCCCTGGGGGGAAGGACCGGCGCAGTGCCTCCGTGACTTGGGGCGGCCGCCGGTGATCGGGAGGCCCCGCCCCCGAATCGACGCAGCCGGAGACCCCGCCCGGAAGTTCAGACGACAGGCGGCAGCAGCGCCCTGGGAGCATTCCCCGGGGTGCCCGCCGCCGCCCGCTCGTCCAGCGACACCGGTGCGGGCTCCGGATGCGGCGCACACGTGGCACGCCGCCCCGGGGTGTCACCCGTCAGCAAGTACCGCTCCACGTGCCGGTCGACGCAGTCGTTGCGGCCGCCGGACACCCCGTGGTGACCGGCCCCCTCCTCGGTGACCAGCGCGGCCCGCGCGCCGAGCCGCCGCTGGAGTTCGAGCGCGCCCCGGTAGGGGGTCGCCCCGTCCCGTTCCGCCGCCACGATCAGGGTGCGGGGGAGCCCTCGCAGCCCGGCCCGCACGTCCACCGGGCGCTGCCGCTCGCGCACCGGCCAGGAGGCGCAGGGCAGGTTGAGGAACGCGTTCGCCCAGGTCTCGAAGGGCGCCCGGCGCGCCACCTCGGTGTTGTCCCGGTCCCAGGTCTCCCAGTCGGCCGGCCAGTCGGCGTCGTTGCACAGCACCGCCGTGTACACGGCCGTGGCGTTCTCCACGGCGGCCGCGCGGGCCGGATCCGGCGCGGCCTGCCGGGTCAGCGGGCCCGGGTCACCGCGCAGGAAGGCGGCCAGCGCCCGGGCCCGGTCCGGCCAGACGTCGTCGTAGTACGCCGTCTGGAGGAAGGCGGCGTGGAGTTCGCCCGTCCCCACCACCCCGCCGGCGGGGGTCCGGGCCACCGCGTCCCGGACGCGTTCGTAGGCGCCGAGCACGGCCTCCGGGGTGCTGCCGAGGCCGTACGTGTCGTGGTGCCGGGCGGTCCAGGCGCGGAAGTCGTACCAGCGGCGCTCGAAGCCGGGGCCCTGGTCGAGGTTGTCGCGGTACCAGACGCGGCGCGGGTCGGGGTCGACCGCCGAGTCGAAGACCATCCGGCGCAGGTGGGCCGGGTAGCGGGTGGCGTAGACGGCCCCGAGGTAGGTGCCGTACGAGGCCCCCAGGAAGTTCAGCTCCGGCTCGCCGAGCGCGGCGCGCAGCACGTACAGGTCCCGCACGTTGTTCAGGGTCGTGTAGTACGGCAGGGCGGCGCCGGCCCGCCGGGCGCAGCCGCGGGCGTAGGCCCGGGCGGCGGCGAGCCGTTGCCGCTTGTACGCGGGTGAGGGATCGGCCGGGACCTGAGTGGGCGCCTGGGCGCGGGCGGCGGGGCCCTGGCAGGACAGCGGGGCGGAGCGGGCGACCCCGCGCGGGGCGTAACCGACGAGGTCGTAGGCGGCGGCGACGCGCTCCCAGGCGGGCAGGCCGCCGAAGAGCGGGAAGGCCATCCCGGAGGCACCGGGGCCGCCCGGGTTGTAGACGAGGGCGCCCTGGCGGGCCGCTCCGCCGCGGCCGGTGGCCGGGACGCGGCTGACGGTGAGGGAGATCCGGGGGCCGTCGGGGCGGGCGTAGTCGAGCGGGACGCGCAGCGTCGCGCACCGGACGGGGTCCGGCAGCGCCTCGGCGTCGGGGCAGGGCCCGAAGGCGAGCGGGGGCGGGTTGCGGGCGACGAGCTCGGCCCCGGTCGCCTCGGCGTCCCCGTCGGCCGCCCGGGCGGGGACGGGACCGGCCAGGGCGAGGCCGAGGACTGCCGCGGTGACCGCGCGGCGTGTGAGCTTCCTCCGCATGGCGGCCCTCGCATCTCATCGGCTGGTCCGATCAGATGCTGCCGGTCGCCCCCGTGTACAGCACCCCACCCCGGGTGTCGCCCACCCTTCCCCCCATTGCCGTACCCCAGCCGCCCTCCGCCCTGCCCGACCCTGCTACCGCCCGGCCCGCCCGGCGGCCCTGGAGCCCCCCAGCCTTTTCGGGCCGGGCGCACGGTGGCGTCGCCGTGCTCCACGGCCAACCGCCCGGCGCCCGGGCCTGCCCGGCGCCTCTGCCTCGGCCTGTCCGGCGCCCCCGGCCTGCCCGGTTGATCAGCTCTGCCGGCGCGCCCCTGCCTGGGTCCGTCGTGCCGTGGGCCTGCTGGCGCCGACCTGCACGGAGGGCTCGGCCTGTCGGCCCCCGGGTGCCTCGGCCCCCCCCCGCCTGCCCGGTGCCCCGGGGCTGGTCGGGTCGGGCGGCGGGTGGCGGTGCCGTGGGCTACGGCTAACCGCCCAACCTCGGCCTGATCGGCCCCCGGCGTGCTTCGGCGCCCGGCCTGCCCGGCCATCCGTGCCCTTGGCCTGGTCAGGCCGAGCGGGCGGGGAGTTGCCGTGTCGACGGCAAGTCGGTCAGCCCGGGGCTGCCCCGGCCCCGGCGACCGGACCCCGGGCCTGTTGGGCCGAGTGGGCGGTGGCTTGGCCCTGTCGACGGCAAGTCGGTCAGCCTGGGGCTGCCCCGGCCCCGGCGATCGGACCCCGGCCTGCCCGGGCCTCGGCCTGGGTGGACCGGCGGGCCGCGAGCGTCGCTGCCGGCCGCGGCGCCTCGCCCGCGCCCCGCGCGTGGTTCGATGGGCGGTCAGGAACTGCTGGAACAGCTGGACCCGGACGAGCAGCTGGAGCTCGATGAGCAGCTGGACCCCGATGAGCAGCTGGATCCGGACGAGCAGCCGGAGCTGGACGAGCAGCCGGAGCTGGACGAGCAGCTCGATCCCGACGAGCCGCAGGAGGGGCCGGTGTCGGTCGCCGCGCACCACACCAGCGGCGCGAACTCGGCGGCCGAGCCGGACGAGTCGGAACCGGCGGTGCGCCGCGCGCTGGACTGCGCCGCGGCCAGGCGGGTGCCGCGGGCGGCCGGTACCAGCTGCTGCCGCAGGTACGGGTCGCGCAGGCCGCGCAGCCCGAACAGGGCCGTCCGGACCCGCGGGGTGTGGTCGCCCGCGTACCGGGCCCGCATCGCGCCCAGCGCCTCCCGCCCCGCCGGGGTGATCCGCCGCCGGGCGCGCCGGGCGCCGGCGATGCCGAAGCCGAACCCGGCCACCAGAACGGGCAGCACCTCGCAGACGAACGGCACCTGGAACCCGGAATCCGTATCCCACGCCACGAAGGTCAGTACGAGCGACGGCGGCACCAGCAGCGCGCACACCACCGCCTGGACCAGCCCCCAACGGCGCCGCCCCCGCCCCGAACCGGGCACGGTGATCAGCCCCCGGTCGGCCAGGGCGTCCCCCGTCTCCTGTACGGCCGGGTCGGCCATGGCCGCGTACCGCACCTGGTACAGCCACCCGGACGGCGCCCGTCCCAGGGCCTGTAGCACGGCGCGCTCGGCGACGTCGGCGCCCCGCACCCCGGGCCTGGCCTGCACGATTCCCGGGCCGCCGACCACCAGCCGGCCGTCGCACAGCAGCGCGACGAGCGCGCTGTCGACGACCGTCCCCGGGCCGCCCACCAGGAACGCGGCCTCGGACAGGTCGTGCAGGTACGCCGCCGCCCCGGACGACGCGGAACGTCCGCCGCCCGGGCCGCGGAAGAGCAGCACGGTGGAGGCCGCCACGGCGAGCCAGACCGCCACGGCGAGCGCGTTCACGCGGCCTTCCCGACCAGCGCCCGCGCCCAGCGCGCGACCCGGCCCGGCGGCCGCGCCCCGGCCCGCTCCCGCCACCAGGCGGTGAGTCGGCGGCGGGCGGCCGGGTCGGCCGGGAGGTCCCGGACCAGCAGGTGCTCGGCGAAGTCCAGCGCGTCCCGGCGGTATCCGGCCGTCATGGGGCGGCCGCGGGCGTAGCCGAGGAACGCGGTGCGGTACGCGTCCTCGCCGCCCAGGACGGCCGGCAGCTCGGGGGCCAGCTTCGCCACCACCGACGCCCGCTTGGCGGCCAGCGCCCGGGCCTGCACCCGGATCCGCTGCCGGTCGAAGCCCTCCGGTACGGGAGTGCCCGCGACGAGCGCCGACAGCAGCGCTGCCTGCCGCAGCCCGAGCCGGGTCCGGACCCCGTCCGGCACGGGGGACCGTACGGCGTCCGGGACCGGGTCCCGGGGAGCCGGCACCCGCTTCGACGGGGCGGCCCCGGCGACCCCGGCGGCCAGTGCCTCCCGCACGGCCCGGAGTTCCCCCGCCAGCTCACCCTCCGGCGGGAAGTCGTCGTCCCGCTCCAGCAGGACCCCGGCCGGCTCCACCCGTTCCCGCAACTGCGCGAGTACGTCCAGCACCACCCCCGGTACGGGGTGCGCGTGCGTGTCGTGCCACACCCCGTCCCGCTCCACGCCCCCGGCGACGTGCACGTACGCCAGCGCCTCCAGCGGGATCGCGTCCAGCACCGCCGCCGGGTCCTCGCCCCGGTTCACCCGGTTGGTGTGGAGGTTCGCCACGTCGATGAGCAGCCGCACCCCGGTCCGCTCCACCAGCTCGGTCAGGAACCTCCCCTCCGTCAGCTCGTCCCCGGGCCACGGGAACAGCGCGGCGATGTTCTCCAGCGCCAGCGGCACGGGCAGCGCGTCCTGCGCGATGCGGACGTTCTCGCAGAGCACGTCCAGCGCCTCCCGGGTGCGCGGCACCGGCAGCAGGTGCCCGGCCTCCAGCGCCGGCGAGGAGGTGCGTACGTACGCGATGTGCTCGGTGACCAGCGGAGCACCCAGCGCCACCGCCCGCTCCCCGAGTGCGGCCAGCTTCCCGGCGTCCGGGCGGTCGGCGCCGCCGAGGCCGAGCGAGACCCCGTGCGGGACGACCCGGACGCCGCGCTCCAGCAGCCGGGTCAGCGGGGCCGGCAGGTGGCCCGGGCAGATGTTCTCCGCCACCACCTCGACCCACTCCAGGCCCGGCAGCCGTTCCACCGCTTCCGCGATCTCGGGCCGCCAGCCGATGCCGACCCCCAGGTGTGCCATGGGCTTCATGTCCCCCGCCCCCTTCCATCGGTCCTACGCCGATGTGATGGCCCCGGCGGAGTTCGCCCAACCCGCCGCAGGGGACGTTCAGAGCTGGATTTGAGGTTCCGCCCACGGGCGGGACGGGCTCCGGCGGGGCTACAGCCGCGCCCGCAGCGCCGGATGGTCCGAGACCACCGTGCAGGAGCCCGGCGCGATCTCCGTGAACCCCGCGTCCCGTACCACCGGCAGCCCGCTCCCGCTCAGCTCCGCCCACCGCTCGCGCGGGGCCGTCCGTACGGCCAGCCGGAAACCGGAGTCCCGCCAGGCGTCGCGCTCCGCCGGGGTCAGCTCCCACCACGCCAGCTGCGCCGCGTGGCCGGCCTGGGCCATCGCCTTGCCGGCCGACATGTCCAGGTCCGGGTTGAGCCAGAGCACGGGCACGCCCGGTGCCGCCGGAGCAACCGGTTCCGGGTCGTCGAGGTCGGTGCCCGACACCTGGAGCTTGGCCAGTTCCTTGGGCCAGCCGTCGAGCGGCACCGGCGGGAAGACCCGTACCTCGGTCTGCGCACCCGACGGGCCGTCACCGCCGACCGTGACCCCGGGCAGGGTCCCGGCCTTGCGCCACTCCGACCCGCGGGCCCGTCGGACCACCTTGCGGATCCGGGCGTCCTGCCAGTCGCGGACGGCCCCGGCCCACTCGCCCTCGCCGTGCGAGCGTTCGTCGGTCAGCAGCACGAGCACCGCGCGGGCCGCCGTCTCCAGCGCGTCGGTCCTGGCCGGCGGCGCGGTCTTCTCGATCCGCACGACCAGCGGCAGCACGAACTGGGGGGCCTCGTCGCGGGCCGCGTGCTCCTTGCGGAAGGGGCTGTCGGCCCCCACGGCCGGTACGGGGGCGGTGTCCCGGGGGGCCTGGGTGTCCTCGGTGCTCATCCGGCCCAGTCTGCCAGCCTCCGACTTCAGGAGGATGCCGCAGGGGTGCCGTCCGGGCGAGGATCGGGCCCATGAAGAGTGATCTTTTCGCGTCCGAGAACCTGGTCCAGCCCGCCGCCGTGGCGGGGATGACCCTCCAGAACGCGAAGTCCGTCAAGTACACCGTCAACGGGGAGATGCTGGCCCGCCAGGGCTCGATGGTCGCCTTCCGCGGCAACCTCCAGTTCGAGCGCAAGGGGCAGGGCATAGGCGGCATGCTCAAGCGGGCGGTGACCGGCGAGGGGCTGGCCCTGATGTCGGTGCGCGGCCAGGGCGAGGCCTGGTTCGCCCACCAGGCCGCGAACTGCTTCATCGTCGAGTTCGAGCCCGGCGACGCCCTGACCATCAACGGACGCAACGTCCTGTGCTTCGACCCGTCGCTCTCCTACGAGATCAGGATGGTCAAGGGCGCGGGCATGGCCGGGGGCGGACTGTTCAACAGCCTGTTCACCGGCACCGGCAAACTCGCGGTCATCTGCGAGGGCAACCCGATCATCATCCCGGTCACCGCGCAGGCCCCGGTGTACGTGGACACGGACGCCGTGGTCGGCTGGAGCGCGGCCCTGGAGACCGGGCTGCACCGCTCCCAGTCGATCGGGTCGATGATCCGCGGCGGCTCCGGGGAGGCCGTACAGCTCAAGCTGAGCGGGGAGGGCTTCGTCATCGTCCGCCCCAGCGAGGTCACCGAGGTGACCGCGGCGCACTGAACGGCCCCTTCCGGCAACGGCCCGGGCTACTTCCCGATCAGGTCGGAGACCTTCACGAAGCGGTAGCCGCGCTTGCGCAGCTCCGGGACCACCTTGCGGACCGCCTGCTCGGTGACCGGGGCGGCGCTGCGCGTGCAGTGCATGACCACCACCGAGCCCGGCCTGACCCCGGCCAGCACCTGTTCGGCCACCGCGTCGGGGTCCTTGGCGAAGGCGTCGCCGCTGACCACGTCCCACTGCACGGCCGTCACCTTGGCCGGGGACAGCGCCCGCAGCGCCTGGTCGTCGTAGCAGCCGCCGGGGAAGCGGAAGTAGGGGACGGTGTTGACCGCGCCCGCCTTCCGGAAGGCGTCGAAGGCCCGGTCCACGTCGGCCCTCGCGGCGGCGGCGTCGAGCGCGGGGAGCCCGTAGCAGGGGGACTTGAAGGCGTGGTGGCTGTACGAGTGGTTGGCGATCTCGAAGTTGGGATCGGTGCCGATGGCCCTCGCCTGGTCGGGGTACTCCTCCGCCCAGCGGCCGGTCATGAAGATGGTGGCGGGCACCTTGAGGGCGCGCAGGGACGAGATCAGCTCCGGGTTGTCGAAACGTTCCCCCGAGGCGGCGCGCGGCCCCTGATCGGACGTCATGTCCGCGTCGAAGGTGAGCGCCACCGTCTTGTCCGTGCGCTGCTTCGCCCGTTCGAAGACCGGCGTCAGTCCGTTCGGGCCGGGCGGCAGCACCGGAACGGCGGCCGGCGCGCCGGCCTTCGGGGAGCCCGAAGCTGCGGCGGACGGGGAGCCGGACGGGGGAGCCGCCGGGGTGCCCATCCGGGCTTCGTTGGCCGGCTTCGGCGAGCCGCCGCCGGCCCCGCAGCCGGCGAGGGCGGCACCGAGGGCGGCCACGGCCGCGGCTTTGCGCACTGCTACGGAGAGGGTCACGCCAGGCAAAATATCCGACTATGTGGCAAGTAGCCGCGCGCGGCACTCGGCTACGTCGAAATCAGCACTCGGATAGCGCGGACCGATGTCCTCCAGATGCTCCGTCAGGAGCCTGCCGACGGCCCAGTTCCGATACCACTTGCGGTCGGCGGGTACGACGTACTAGGGCGCGGCATCCGTGGAGCAGCGCTCCAGCGCCAGCTCGTACGCCCGCTGGTAGGCCGGCCACAGCGCGCGCTCGTCGATGTCGCCCGGGCTGAACTTCCAGTGCTTGGTCGGGTCGTCGAGCCGGGCCAGCAGCCGCTCGCGCTGCTCCTCGTAGGAGATGTGGAGGAAGACCTTCACCACGGTCACGCCGTCGTCGGCGAGCGACTCCTCGAACCGGTTGATCTCTTCGTACCGCTGGTCCACCGTCTCCACGGGAACCAGTTCGCGGACGCGGGCGATCAGCACGTCCTCGTAGTGCGAGCGGTCGAAGATGCCGATCTCCCCGGGCCGGGGCAGGGCCTTCGTGACCCGCCACAGGAAGGGGTGGCTGCGTTCCTCCGGGGTGGGGGCCTTGAAGGCCTGGACCCGGCAGCCCGAAGGGTTGAAGAAGCCGATCACGTGCTTGACCGTGCCGCCCTTGCCGCTGGTGTCCATGCCCTGGAGGACGAGCAGCAGCCGGCGCCGGTCACCCGCGGTGCTCGCGGCGTACAGCCGTTCCTGGAGCGAGGCGAGCGGGCCGGCCATCCTGGCCGTGTCGGCCACGCCGTCCGCCTTGCGGGAGGGGCCGCCCGGGGTCGCGGACGTGTCGACGGCGCCGAGGTCGACCCGGCCGGCCGGGACGCGCAGCACCTCGCGCAGGGCGGGCGGCGGCCCGGCCTCCGCCGGCCGCCGAGCGCCTTTCTTCTTCGCCATCGCGTCCACCACCCCGATCAGTCGACTCCGTCGATCATCGGGCATCGGGGGCGGCGGCGCACGGCCGGCCGCCCGGCAGGGCGGGGTCCGCCACCGCGAGCGACCGGCCGGGCCGGGAGCCGCGTCAGATCAGCTCGGCGCTCAGGGTGATGGTCGTACCCGTCAGGGCCTGGCTGACCGGGCAGTTCTTCTTCGCGTCCTCGGCGGCGGCCGCGAAGGCCTCGGCGTCCAGCCCCGGAACCTCGGCGCGCACCGTCAGGTGGATGCCGGTGATGCCCTCACCCGGCTGGAACGTCACGTCGGCCTTGGTCTCGACCCGGGTGGGCGGGGTGCCGGCACCGTCGAGGCCGTGGGAGAGGGCCATCGAGTAGCAGCTGGAGTGCGCGGCGGCGATCAGCTCTTCCGGGCTGGTCTTGCCGTTCGCGGCCTCGGCGCGCGAAGGCCAGGAGACGTCGAACGATCCTCGACCCGAGGAGTCGAGGGAGACGACACCGCTGCCCTTGAGGAGGTTGCCCTCCCAGGTGGTGTGCGCGGTACGCGTGGTGGCCATGGTGGATCCCTTCGCAGAAGTGGGAAACGACCGGACCGGCCGTACGCATGACGATCCGTACGCGCGAACGGCCCGGCGCCACCCAACCTACTGGGCCACCAGCCCCTTCGCGTCGCGTGCCAGGGCGGTGAGCCGGGATATGGCGCGGAAGTACTTCTTCCGATAACCCCCGTTGAGCATTTCTTCACTGAACAGACGGTCGAAGGGCACGCCCGAGGCGAGGACCGGTATCTCGCGGTCGTACAGCCGGTCGGCCAGGACCACCAGCCGCAGCGCCGTCGACTGGTCCGGGACGGGGCCGACATCGGTCAGGCACACCGCGGATATCCCGTCCGTCAGCGCTCCGTAGCGGCTCGGGTGCACCTTCGCCAGGTGTTCCAGCAGCCCGGGGAAGTCGTCCAGGCTCGCGCCCGGCGTCGCGTACGCCGCCTTGGCCACCTGCTCGTCGGAGAACGGCGCCGGCGCCTCCGGCAGCCCGCGGTGCCGGTAGTCCTGGCCGTCGATCCGCAGCGGCCGGAAGTGCGCCGACAGGCCCTGGATCTCCCGCAGGAAGTCGGCCGCGGCGAACCGGCCCTCGCCGAGCTTGCCGGGCAGCGTGTTGGAGGTCGCGGCCAGCGCCACGCCCTGCTCGACGAGCCGGCTCAGCAGCGAGGACACCAGTACGGTGTCGCCCGGGTCGTCCAGCTCGAATTCGTCGATGCACAGCAGCCGGTGCCCGCCCAGGGTCTGCACGGTCTGCTGGAAGCCGAGCGCGCCGACCAGGTTCGTCAGCTCCACGAAGGTGCCGAAGGCCTTCAGCGCGGGCTCGGCCGGGGTCGCGTGCCACAGCGAGGCCAGCAGGTGCGTCTTGCCGACGCCGTAGCCGCCGTCGAGGTAGACCCCGCCGGGGGCGGCGGCCGGGGCAGCGGGCTTCTTCGAGAACCAGCGCCGCCTGCCCGAGCCGCTGGCGTGCGCCCCGCCCAGCCCCGCGGCGAAGGCGCTCAGCACGGTGACGGCCTCGCGCTGGCTGGGCTGGGTGGGGTCGGGTTCGTAGGTGTCGAAGCGCACCGAGTCGAAACGCGGCGGCGGCACCATCTCGGCGACCAGTCGTTCGGCGGGCACGCGGGGGGCCCGGGCACACAGGGCCTGGGGACCCGCGTCGGCTATCGGCTGCCGCCCGGAGGCCTGACCGGAGGTCGTGAGAGAGGTTGACACAGCCCTTAACTCTACGGGCCGTGGCACACTGCATCGATGCGACGCCTGTTCCCTGTGACCGATCAGACATCAGCAGACCGGAGCGACCGGCCGTGGTCGCTGGAGGAGCTCGCGGAGGCCTACGCGTACCCCCCGCTCGGCCCCGACGGCCACTGGCTGCGGGCCAACATGGTCTCGACCCTCGACGGAGCCGCCCAGCACGACGGCCGCTCGCAGCCCATTTCCGGCGAGACCGACATGCAGATCTTCGGCACCCTGCGCGCCCTGGCGGACGTGATCGTCGTCGGCGCGGAAACGGTTCGCCAGGAGGGCTACCGCCCGGCGCGGGCCCGGGAGGCCTTCGCAGAGCGCCGCAGCGCCGCGGGACAGGGCCCGGCGGCCGCCATCGCGGTGATCACGGCCAGCATGGACCTGGACTTCTCCCTGCCGCTGTTCACTTCCCCCCTCGTGCCCACGCTGGTCGTCACCGGCGCCGCCGCCCCCGCCGACCGGGTGGCGCAGGCGGCCGCGGCCGGGGCCGAGGTCGTGCTCGCGGGCGACGGGGCGGCCGTCGACCCCGCCCGGGCGGTACGGGAACTCGCCGCGCGCGGACTGCGCCGCCAGCTCACCGAGGGCGGTCCCCGGCTGCTGGGGCAGTTCGTGGCCGCCGACGTGCTCGACGAGCTGTGCCTGACGATCTCCCCGATGCTCACGGCGGGCGGTGCCCAGCGCATCGCCGGAGGCCCCTCCGTCACGGTTCCGCACCGGCTCGCGGCGGCGAGTGTGCTGGAGGAGGCCGGGTTCCTCTTCACCAGTTACCGTCGAATCTGAACAAGGGGCGGAATTCGCCGTTCCGCTTTGCTTCCGGTGGGCACATACCTGGGCAGATATATCCGCGCAAGCCCGCGCGAGAGCGGGGCAGGATGGTTTCCGCAGAGGCCGGCCCCCCGGCCTCGGCCCATGAAGGAGAGGGCGTCCGTGTTCACGAGCGTATTGATGATCGAGCAGCCGCTGACCCCGGTGGACGTGGACTTCGTCACCACCCTGCACGGAGACGACGAAGTGTCGTTCATCGTCCTCATGCAACCGAGGGGGGACCAGGACAGGCTGCTGCGCGCCATCGACGACGTCGCGCTCGGCGAGCTCCCCGAGGCGCTCCACGAGGGCGCCGAGCCGGAGGGCACCGCCGCCCGCCGCCCCGCCGCCCAGGCCCTGGAACACTCGCTGGAAGCCCTGCGCAGAAAGGGCGCCAAGGCCGTCGGCCAGCTCGTCGAGGACCACCCCCTCGACCGGCTCAGGGCCGTCGTGGACGAGACCGCGGCCGACGAGGTGATCGTGCTGACCGCGCCGCACTTCGTCGAGGAGTTCTTCCACCGCGACTGGGCCTCCCGCGCGCGGCACAAGGTCGGCGTTCCGGTGCTCAAGCTCTTCGCCCACAACGAATAGGCTGGCCCCGGCTCACCCCTAGCAATCGATTCCTGGAGCGACCTGAATGAAGCCCGGCCTGCCGACCGCCATGGAACGGCCCCACTTCATCGGCATCGGCGGGGCCGGCATGTCCGGCATCGCGAAGATCCTCGCCCAGCGCGGCGCGCGGGTGGCCGGCAGTGACGCCCGTGACTCCGAGACCGCCCAGGCGCTGCGCGCCCACGGCGCCACGGTGCACGTCGGGCACGCCGCCGGCCACCTCGCGGACGACTCCACCTGCGTGGTCGTCTCCAGCGCCATCCGCGCCGACAACCCCGAGCTGGCCCGCGCCGCCGAACTCGGCATCCCGGTCGTGCACCGGTCCGACGCCCTGGCCGCCCTGATGGACGGCCTGCGGCCGATCGCGGTGGCGGGCACGCACGGCAAGACCACCACCACCTCCATGCTGGCGGTGTCCCTCTCGGCCCTGGGCCTGGACCCCTCCTACGCCATCGGCGGCGACCTCGACGCCCCGGGCTCCAACGCCCACCACGGCGAGGGCGACATCTTCGTGGCCGAGGCGGATGAGAGCGACCGCAGCTTCCACAAGTACGCCCCGCAGGTCGCGATCATCCTGAACGCGGAGCTCGACCACCACGCGAACTACGCGTCGATGGAGGAGATCTACGAGTCCTTCGAGACCTTCGTCTCGAACATCGTCCCCGGCGGCACCCTGGTCGTCGCCCACGGCCAGGCCGGCGCGGCCGAGATCGCCGCCCGGGTGGCCGGCCGGGAGGGTCTGCGGGTCGTCACGTACGGCGAGGAGGCGGACGCCGACGTCCGGATCACGAAGATCACTCCGCGCGGTCTGACCAGCGAGGTCACCGTGGTCCTGGGGTCCCCCACGGCGGAGGCCGGGGGAGGGCGGATGCTCACCTTCACCGTCTCCGTCCCCGGCCGGCACTACGCGCACAACGCCGTCGCCGCCCTGGCCGCCGGTGTCGCGCTCGGCATCCCGGCGCACAACCTCGCCTCCGCCCTCGGCAAGTACACCGGCGTCAAGCGCCGCCTCCAGCTCAAGGGCGAGGCCGCGGGCGTGCAGGTCATCGACTCCTACGCGCACCACCCCACGGAGATGACCGCGGACCTGGAGGCCATCCGCGGCGCCGCCGGGGACTCGCGCATCCTCGTCGTCTTCCAGCCCCACCTCTTCTCCCGCACGCAGGAACTCGGCAAGGAGATGGGCCTGGCCCTGGCCCTGGCCGACGCCTCCGTGGTCCTGGACATCTACCCGGCCCGCGAGGACCCGCTGCCCGGCGTCACGAGCGAGCTCATCATCGAAGCGGCCCGGACCGCGGGCGCCGACGTCGCGGCCGAGCACGACAAGGACGCCGTCGCCGACGTCATCGCGGGAATGGCGAAGCCCGGTGATCTCGTTCTCACCATGGGCGCGGGCGACGTCACGGATCTGGGACCGCAGATCCTCGCCCGCCTGTCGAGCTAGGCCAGAGGGAGCGGGAACGTCATGGCGTACGAGGTCGAGAAGACGGACGAGCAGTGGCAGGCGGAGCTGACCCCGTCCGAGTACCAGGTGCTGCGTCTCGCGGGCACCGAACCGGCCTTCCGTGGTGAGTACACCGACACCAGGACGGAAGGCGTCTACTCCTGTCGGGCGTGCGGCGCCGAGCTGTTCCGTTCCGACACGAAGTTCGAGTCGCACTGCGGCTGGCCGTCCTTCTACGACCCGAAGGACACCGACGCGGTCGAGCTGATCGCGGACACCTCGCACGGCATGGTCCGCACCGAGGTCCGCTGCGCGAAGTGCGGCTCCCACCTGGGCCACGTCTTCGAGGGCGAGGGCTACCCGACGCCGACCGACCAGCGGTACTGCATCAACAGCATCTCCCTGCGGCTGACCCCGGCCGCGGACGCGGGCTGACCGACGCGCGCATGCCGTAGCCGGCCACGCCCCGAGCTGCCGTGAGCCCCCGGCCACCGATGGTGGCCGGGGGCTCACGTGTCAGGCCGTCCGAGCGGGCCGGGCGGAGCGGTGTGGCGGGCCGCTTCCCGGTGGAGCTCGTCGGAGGAGAGCGCGTCCTCGGGCCGTGTGCGGTGCCCGAGTAGCCGACCCGCGCGTCAAGTCCCTTGCGTACGGAGTCTGTTGGCCGCGGTCCGGGCGTCGTACCGTTCCCCCGGCGGAGCGCGGGCCGGTTCCGTGAGCCCTTCCGTTCTCCATTTGTACGGCGCAAGGTCAGACGAGGATCTCCGTCCGGCCCCCCGGGACCGCTGTCCTTGGGGCGCCCCTCGACCCCCTCCACACCCCCAGAGGTCTTCACCGTGGCTGAACTCAACCGCCGCAGGTTCCTGCAGATCGCGGGCGGCACGGCCGCCGCCGCCATGCTGAACGAGAGCATCGCTCGGGCCGCCGCCATTCCGGCACAGGGCAGCACCGGAACCATCCAGGACATCGAGCACATCGTCGTCCTGATGCAGGAGAACCGTTCCTTCGACCAGTACTTCGGCACGATGAAGGGCGTCCGCGGCTTCGGCGACCCGAGGCCCGTGCTCCAGGACAACGGCAAGTCCGTCTTCTACCAGTCCAACGGCACGAAGGACGTCCTCCCCTTCAACCCGCAGGTGGCCGACCTGGGCATGCAGTTCGTCGAGGGCCTCAACCACGACTGGGCGGGCGGCCACCAGGCCTACAACAACGGCAAGTACGACAAGTGGGTCCCGGCCAAGACCGCGACGACGATGGCGTACATGACGCGGAACGACATCCCGTTCCACTACGCGCTCGCCGACGCCTTCACCGTCTGCGACGCCTACCACTGCTCCTTCATCGGCGCCACCGACCCCAACCGCTATTACATGTGGTCGGGCTACACGGGCAACGACGGCGTCGGCGGCGGCCCGGTCCTCGGCAACCAGGAGGCCGGCTACGGCTGGAAGACCTACCCCGAGCGGCTGGAGGCGGCCGGGGTCTCCTGGAAGATCTACCAGGACATCGGCGACGGCCTGAACGCGGCCGGCTCCTGGGGCTGGATCAGCGACGCGTTCCGCGGCAACTACGGCGACAACTCGCTGCTGTACTTCAACAGCTACCGCGACGCCCAGCCGGGCAGCGCCCTCTACGAGAAGGCCCGTACGGGCACCAACGCCAAGGCCGGCGACGGCTACTTCGACAAGCTCCGTGCGGACGTCGTGGCCGGCACCCTGCCCCAGGTCTCCTGGATCGCCGCCCCCGAGGCGTTCAGCGAGCACCCGAACTGGCCGGTCAACTTCGGCGCCTGGTACATCTCGCAGGTCCTTGACGCGCTGACCGCCAACCCCGCGGTGTGGGCGAAGACGGCGTTCTTCATCACCTACGACGAGAACGACGGGTTCTTCGACCACGTCGTCCCGCCGTACCCGCCGGCGTCCTCGGCCTGGGGCCTGTCCACGGCAGACGTCTCGAAGGACCTGTACGCCGGGGGCGGCGGCTACGCGGCCGGCCCGTACGGTCTCGGCCCCCGCGTCCCGATGATCGTCGTGTCCCCCTGGAGCAAGGGCGGCTACGTCTGCTCCGAGACCTTCGACCACACCTCGGTGATCCGCTTCATGGAGAAGCGCTTCGGCGTGCAGGAGCCCAACATCTCGCCGTGGCGCCGCGCCGTGTGCGGTGACCTGACCTCCGCGTTCGACTTCAGCAAGGCGGACGCCTCCCCGGCGGCGCTGCCCTCCACCGCCGGATACGTCCCGGCGGACCACAACGCGCACCCGTCCTACCACCCCGTCCCTCCGGCGACCGGCAGCCTGCCCAAGCAGGAGGGCGGCACCAAGCCGACGCGCGCGCTCGGCTACGCCCCGTACGTGGACGGCAAGGCCACCGTCTCCACCGGCAAGTTCACGCTGACCTTCGCCTCCGGCCCCACCCTGGGCGCCCACTTCCACAGCACCTCCGGCAACCGCACCGACGGCCCGTGGCCCTACACGGTCGAGGCGGGCAAGACCCTGTCGGACACCTGGAGCACCAGCAGCTCCACCGGCTACCAGATCAACCTCAGCGTCTGGGGCCCGAACGGGTTCCTGCGCACCTGGAAGGGCCCGGCCAAGAAGGCCGGCCCCGAGGTCACGGCCCGCCACGACGCGGCGACCGGCAACCTCAAGCTGACCCTGACCAACTCCGGTACGGCCGCGGTCAACCTCACGGTGACCAACGCCTACGGGGGCGCGACCCAGACCCTGCGGGTCGCGGCGGGCGGCACGGCCACGTACACGGCGGACCTCGCCGCGACCGGCCGCTGGTACGACGTCAAGGTCGTCTCGGACGCCGACGCCACCTTCCTGCGCCGTTTCGCGGGCCACGTCGAAACCGGCGCCCCCGGCGTCTCGGACCCGGCGATCAGCACGGTCTGACGCCCTCGGCCACACCTCGGCCGCACGCACCGCGCCGCACCGCAGCCGTCGTCCCGGGACCGCCACGTCCCGCGGGCGGCGGCCGCGCGGTGTGACGTCAGGCGCGGTGGGCAGAACGTACGGCGTCGCTTTCCACGCCTTCGTCACCGAGGGAGAACGCATGGCCATCGCCCACCGCAGGATCGGCACCGGCCCCACCCGCGTCATCGTGCTGCACGACTGGTTCGGCACCTCCGCCAACTGGGGGTCGGTGCTCGACTACCTGGACCCCGAGGGGTTCTCGTACGCCTTCCTCGACTACCGCGGCTACGGCGAGCGCCGGGACGTCGCCGGCCGGTACAGCCTCCCGGAGATCGCCGACGACGTACTCGAACTCGCCGCCCAGCTCGGCTGGGACACCTTCTCGCTGCTGGGCCACTCCATGGGCGGCAAGGCCGCCCAGCAGGTCCTGGTCCGGGCACCCGAGCGGATCGAGAAGCTGGTCGGGCTCGCCCCGGTGCCGGCCGCCCCGTACGAGATGGACGACGCCACCCACGAACTGTTCTACGGCGCCGCCCAGGACCCGGAGAACCGGCGGGTCATCCTCGACCTGGTCACCGGCAACCGCGCGAGCCGCCACTGGGTGAACCGCATGGTCGCCCACTCCCGCGAGGTCTCGCGGCCCGAGGCCTTCGCCGCCTACCTCGCGAGCTGGCAGCCCCTCGACCTGTCCTCCGCCGTCAAGGGCAACACCGTCCCGGTGCTGGTCCTCGTCGGCGAGTACGACCTGGCCCTCACCGCCGATGTGATGCGGGCCACCTGGCAGGCGTGGTACCCGGACTGTCGCGTCCGTACGATCCCCGGCGCCGGCCACTACCCGCCCCACGAGACGCCGGTGGCCTTCGTCACCGAGGTGGAGGCGTTCTTGCGGGGCTAGCCGGGTCGTGGGGACCTCGTCAAACGCCTGTGGGGGTACGAGGAGAACCTCGTACCCCCACAGGGTCAACAGGGTGAGTGACGGGACTTGAACCCGCGGCCACCTGGACCACAACCAGGTGCTCTACCAACTGAGCTACACCCACCACGAGGGGCGGCGGACCACCCGTTCGACGTGCACGCACAGCATAGCTGATCAGACGGGTGGTCCTGCGACGCTTTACCGGGCGGCGGGCGCCCCGGCGGCGTGCGCCACGGCCGCCGCCGCGAGGGCCCGCACCACCGGGTGCGGCTTCGTGCCGTCGCCGGCGAGCTCCGGCTGGAACAGGGTGGCCAGGAAGAACGGATGCCCGGGCAGCTCCGCCATCCGGACCTGCCCGTCCTCGTCGTGCCCCGACAGCCGCAGGCCCCCGGCTTCCAGCGCCGGCAGGTGGCGGGGTGCCGGACCGTAGTTGCAGTGGTAGTGCTCCAGGCTCCGCTCGGCGCCCAGCACGGACTCGGCCAGCGACCCCGGCTCGGCCCGTACGAGACCCTGGTGGCCGACCAGCGAACAGGAGAGCGGCGCGATCACCGGGTCCTCGGCGTCCGGGTCGTTCTCGGCGTGCGCGGCCCCGCTGAGCCCGCACACGTTCCGGGCGTACTCCAGCAGCGCGTGCTGGAAGCCGCCGCAGGTGCCGAGGAAGGGGATCCGCTCCTCGCGCGCCACCCGGATCGCCGCCAGCGTCCCCGCCTCGCTCGCGTACGGGCTGCCGGGCAGTACCCAGACCGCGTCGAAGCGGGCCAGGGCACCGGAGGCGGCCTCGGCCCCGGCGTCGGTCGTCGGGATCCAGTAGGCGTCCAGGACCAGCCCGTCGCGGTCGGCGAGGGCGTCGAGCAGCAGCGGAATCCGGGTGTGGGACTTCACGTGCGGGGAGCGGTCGCCGACGAGGGCGATCCGGGCGGCGGCCGAGGCGGGCCGTACGGGCTGTGCGGTGGTGTTCATGTGTTCATCCTGGGTGCCGATGCCCGTTCAGCGCCAACGATTGTTCCTGCATGATCGATAAGCGATCCTGATGACATGGACCCGCACCTGCTCCGCACCTTCACCGCCGTCGCCCGGCTCGCCTCCTTCTCCGCCGCCGCCCGGGAACTGGGCTACACCCAGTCCGCCGTCTCTCAGCACATCGCCGCCCTGGAGTCGGACCTGCGGACCGAGCTGCTGACCCGGCGGCCCGTGGCGCCGACGCCCGCCGGGGAGCGGCTGCTCGAACACGCCGGGCCGCTGCTGCTGCGCCTCGACGCGGCCCGGGCGGACGTGCTGCGGCTGGCCGCCGCGCCGCCCGGGCGGATCACGCTCGCCGTGTCCCCGCTCGCCGTCGGCCCCCGGCTGCTGGCCGCCCTCCCCGCCACCGGGGTCACCCTGCGCGTGCTGCCGCCCGCGCAGGTACCGGCCGTCGTCGCCGCCGGGGGCTGCGACCTCGGGCTCGTCGACGGCCCGGCCGCGCCCAGCGATCCGCTCCGGCTGCCCGACGTGGCCCCGCTGCGGATCACCGGTGTCGCGGAGGAGGAGCTCGCCGTCCTGTTCCCGGCCGGGCATCCGCTCGCCGGGCGGGCCGCCGTCCGGCTGGACGACCTCGCCGACGCGCGCTGGCTCGACGCCCCGGGGGTGGGGCTCGCGCCCGCCGCCGTCCGCACCGCCCCGGCCCTGCGCTACGACGGCACCGACCTGCGCGCCCTGTGCGCCCTCGCCGCCGCCGGCCACGGCCTGGTCCTGCTGCCGCTGCGGGTGGCGCGGGCCGCCGGCGCGGGGGTCGCCGTACCGCTGGAGTCGCCGCGGCTGGTGCACCGTACGGAACTCCTCACGGCGGGCGCCCCCACCGGCACGGCCCGCGCCGTCGCCGAGCGGCTCACGGCGGGACCGGCGTAGGGGTGTCCGGCGGTCACGGACCCAGGACCACCGCCGACTCGCCCGGTACGTGGATCCGCCCGTCCCCGCCGGGATGCTCCAGCGGCTCCCAGGAGGCCAGTACCCGGACCCCGTTGCGGCCCAGCGCGATCGTCACCGGCTCGGCGGACAGGTTCACCGCCACCCGCACGTCACCCCGCCGGAAGGTCAGCCAGCGCCGATCCTCGTCGTGGGCCACCCGGACCGCCGCCAGGTCCGGGTCGCGCAGGTCCGGGTGGCTGCGGCGCAGCGCCACGAGGGTGCGGTACCACTCCAGCAGCCGGGCGTGCCCGGCCCGCTCCGGCTCGCTCCAGTCCAGGCAGGACCGGTCCCTGGTCGCCGGGTCCTGGGGGTCGGGGACCTCCTCCTCCTTCCAGCCGTGCGCGGCGAACTCCCTTCGCCGGCCCGTCCGTACGGCCTCTGCGAGCTGCGGATCGGGGTGGTCGGTGAAGTACTGCCACGGCGTGTCCGCGCCCCACTCCTCGCCCATGAACAGCATCGGTACGAACGGCCCGGTCAGCGCGAGGGCCGCCGCGCAGGCGAGCAGCCCGGGGGAGAGCGTGGCGGAGAGCCGGTCGCCCAGCGCCCGGTTGCCGATCTGGTCGTGGGTCTGGGTGTAGCCGACGAAGCGGTGCGCGGGCGTCCGGCGCCGGTCGACGGGGCGGCCGTGGGTGCGGCCCCGGAACGAGGACCAGGTGCCGTCGTGGAAGAAGGCCCGGGTCAGGGTCTTGGCGAGGGCGGCGAGCGGGGCCACCGCGAAGTCGGCGTAGTACCCCTGCGATTCGCCGGTCAGCGCACAGTGCAGGGCGTGGTGGAAGTCGTCGTTCCACTGGGCGCGCAGGCCGAGGCCGCCGGCGGCCCGCGCGGTCGTGGTGTGCGGGTCGCACCGGTCCGACTCGGCGATCAGGAACAGCGGCCGGGCGGTCTCCGCGGCCAGCCCGTCCACGGCGGCCGCCAGCTCCTCCAGGAAGGTCAGCGCCCGTTCGTCGGCCAGCGCGTGCACGGCGTCCAGCCGGAGCCCGTCGATCCGGTAGTCCCGCAGCCAGGCCAGGGCGCTGCCGATGAAGTACGCGCGGACCTCGTCGGAGCCGGGCGCGTCCAGGTTGACCGCCGCGCCCCACGGTGTGCGGTGGGTGTCGGTGAAGTACGGGCCGAAGGCGGGGAGGTGGTTCCCGGACGGCCCGAGGTGGTTGTGGACCACGTCCAGCACCACGCCCAGTCCGGCCGCGTGCGCCGCGTCCACGAACCGGGCCAGCCCCGCCGGGCCCCCGTACGGCTCGTGCACCGCCCAGGGCGCGACCCCGTCGTACCCCCAGCCGTGCCGGCCGGGGAAGGGGCAGACCGGCATCAGCTCGACGTGCGTGACGCCGAGCGAGGTGAGGTGCGGGAGGCGGGCGGCGGCCGCGTCGAAGGTGCCCTCGGGGGTGAAGGTGCCGACGTGCAGCTCGTAGAGGACGGCGTCCTGGAGCGGGATGCGCGGGGCCGGGGCGTCCGGATGGAGCGGTGTGAAGTCGACCACGGCCGACAGCCCGTCAGGACCGTCCGGCAGCCGGCGGCCGCGCGGGTCGGGCAGCGGCCGCGGATCGTCGTCCAGCAGGAACCCGTACCGGTCCCCGTCGGCGGCCGGGGCCTCCACGACCCACCAGCCGGCCCGGTCCGGCGCGGGATCGCGGGTCATCTCGTAGGCGGTGTCGTTCAGTCGCATGGCGACCCGACCTGTCTGCGGTGCCCACACCTCGAACTGCACGGACGGTCCCCTCGTCTCCGGCGGTACCTGGCCCTGTCGCCCTTGCCGGGCCCATCATCCCGTCCGGGGCGGGGGAGTTCTGGACACTTTGCCCACGACGGGCCGACAATCACCCTGTGACGTCCAGTTTCGAGTTCCCCGCCTATCCCGCGCCGCGGGTCTCCGACGCGCAGCGCGACCGAGTGCTGGAGGAGCTGCGGGAAGGGGCCGCCCTGGGCAGGCTGTCCCACGACACCTTCCTGCGGCGGATGGAACTCGCGCTGGTCGCCCGCCGGTCCGAGGAACTCGCCGCCCTGACCGCCGACCTCCAGGCGCGCGAGCAGGGCGAAAGCCCCTGGGCGCGTCGGCTGTTCGGCTGGGTGGGCCGGGTCTCGGCCGTCAGCGTCGGGGTCCGCCGCGCCTGGCGCGCCGAGAAACTGCCCACCCTGCTGATGCCGCACCCGAGCGCGGCGCCGCTGCGGATCGGCCGGGACCCGGGCAACGGGCTGCGGCTCAGTCACGAGACCGTCTCCCGGGCGCACGCCGAACTCGGCCTGCGCGACGGCGTGTGGGTGCTCACGGACCTCGGTTCGACGAACGGCACCACCGTCAACGGACGACGGGTGACCGGCTCCGCGATGGTCCGCGACGGCGACCACGTCGGGTTCGGCCGGATGGCGTTCCGGCTGACGGCGGGCTGAGCCGTCGGGTACGGGCCGGTCGGGTCGCGGCCGGCCCGGGGGCGCAGGATGGAGGACATGAGCGAACACAAGGCCGTGGTGCGCCCGGCCCGCCCCGAGGACCTGCCGCGCATCGTCGAACTGATCCACGAGCACGTCGCGTACGAGAAGTCGCAGCCCCGCCCGCCGGGACTGGAGGACCGCCTCGGTCCCGTCCTGTTCGCGCCCGACGCACGGGTGTGGGTGCTGCTCGCCGAGACCCCGCAGGGGGAGATCGCCGGATACGCCGCCTGCTCCGAGGAGTTCTCCTTCTGGGACGGCCTGCCCTTCCTGCACCTGGACTGCCTCTACCTCGCGGAGGAGGCGCGCGGGCACGGCCTGGGCGGCGCGCTGATGGACGGCGTGGCCGGCGTCGCCCGCGAGCGGGGCCTCGGGCACGTCGAGTGGCAGACGCCCGACTGGAACGAGGGCGCCATCCGCTTCTACGACCGGCTCGGTGCCACCGGCCGCGCCAAGCGGCGCTACTCCCTCCCGGTGGGCCCGCCCGCTACCGGATGACCGCCGTCAGCCGCTCGCACGCCGCGAGCACCGTCCGGGACTGGTGCTCGACCTGGGTGGCCACCGGCACCCAGCGGGCCTGGAAGCGCGCCGCGAACTCCTCGCACCAGCCGGTGACGAGCCGGTCCAGCCCGGCCGCGGCCGGATGCCGCTGCGCCCGCAGCACCCGCAGCAGCATCGCGGCGGCGCGCAGCGAGAGCCGGCGCCCGAAGGCGTCGATGCTGCCGATGTGGGCCGCCGTGGCCTCGCTGGGAGCCCCCGGGCCGGTCCATTCGGCGGTGACCCGCGGCACCAGCGCCAGGGTCCAGTCCACCGCGCGCAGCAGCGGCGCCACCCCGCCCGGCAGCGGGCAGTCCCGTACCTCGTCCCGTACGGCGGCCACCCGGGCGCAGTCGGCGCTGAGCCGGCCCGCGAACATCCGCAGGGCGCGCCGGGGGTCGGGGTGCGGAGCCGGGTCGTCCACCGAGTCGGAGGCCCACATCGGGACTTCGACGATCGCGGTGGTCCCCGCGTAGCGGTGGACGTGGTACCAGGTGCTGAGCCGGGTGTCCTCGGGGTGGAAGCTCCCGTCGGGTCCGGACCCCGGCTCCGGCATGACGAAGATCCCCGGCCCCGGGGAGGGCCAGCCGGTGGCGTCCGAGGCCCCCGTCTCGACCGGGATGCGCAGCTCGGCGGCCGACTTCGCGAACGGCTCCGCGAGGCCGGGTATGTCCCGGGTGAGCTGCACCCAGGAGCCGCCGAGATCGGTGGCGTGCAGGGAGACCTGGAGGACGGGCCGCAGTTCGTCGATCAGCGCGGTCAGGGCGACGGTCTCGGGTGGCAGCCGGTCCGGGGGCAGTAAAGACGGCGCCCACTCCGGCTGTTCGGGCCCGGGGGGCCGGAAGAAGGCCCGGTGGTACTCCAGGAGCGAGTACGGGCGGGGCGTGCGGTGCAGGGCCGCGCCGTCCGGGTCGGCGCAGAGCAGGAAGTGCCAGCCGCAGCCGTTCGCGGTGGCCGGCTCGGCGATGATGCGGCGGGCCAGGGCGAGCGCCGTCGCCCCGC
Source organism: Streptomyces sp. NPDC026522 (assembly GCF_055567555.1). NCBI lineage: Bacteria > Bacillati > Actinomycetota > Actinomycetes > Kitasatosporales > Streptomycetaceae > Streptomyces > Streptomyces sp. NPDC026522. The sequence continues at coordinate 107,475 of NZ_JBVHQF010000009.1, read as the reverse complement.
CGACGGGCTCGTTGGCGTGCGCCCCGGCGACGACGAGTACGTTCTCGTCCGGCCGCGCGGCGCCGACGGACAGCACCCAGAGCGGTTCCCCGCCCCGGGAGAGGCCGGCCCGGCGCAGTCGGGCCCGGGCCGGGTTCTCGACCGACAGGGAGCGTGCGGCCAGGGCGAGTTGGTGCGGAGCGGGGTAGCGCATGTCGCGAAGGAGGGTCACACCTCATGCCATGCCCGCCGCGCCCGTCCCGTACTGCTCCGCGTGCCCCGCAGTTCTCCGAAAATCCGGGAAAAGCCCTGGCCAACGCCTTGCCGGGGGTGATCCGGAGGACCCGGCTCCGGCCGGACTCAGGGGCCCTCGTCGAAGGCCCCCGACTCCACTTCGAGGGCGAGCTGCTGGAGGACCTCGATCGAGGAGAGGTCCGTACGGCCGCCGTCGTGCGCCATGGCGAGACTGGTGAAGGCCAGGCTGAACCCGGCGACCATCGTGTGCAGGGCCGGCCCGAGCGCCTCGGCGACCAGCCGGGCGACCTGCTGGGGGGAGGACTCGGCCGGAACGCTGATCGACGGCAGCATCTCGTTCAGCAACTGGGTGACGACCCCGGCTTCCGCCGCGGGGACCTCCCCGTCCTCCCCGGCCTCGGCCGCCCTGCGGATCTCCTGGGCTTCGGTGAGGATGCCGATGACTCGCTTCAGGACCTCTGCGCGTTCCATCTTCGGAGGGTAACGCCGACGGGGCCGTACGGGTGGCCGATCGCGGTCGCGGTCGCGGACGTGCGACCGCGACCGGCCGACCGCGACCGGCCACCCACGCTCCGGGCGGCTACTCCGCCCGGACCAGGGCCATCGCCGGGACGTCGGCCAGCAGGTGGGACAGCAGCGCCTCCCCCTCGTACGCGCCCTCGCCCAGCAGCGGCGTCCAGCGGCCCGGCGGCAGCGGGAGCGCCGTGTCCCGCCAGCCGCCCTCGGCCGCGAGCCGGTGCGAGAGCCGGGTGGCGACCGCGATCAGGGCGGGCGAGCGGCCGAAGGCCACGCAGTGCCCGGCCGCCGGGCCCCGGGCCGGCAGCGGCCGGTAGCCGGTGAACAGCTCCGGTCGGGTGCGCCGCAGCCGCAGCAGGGCCGCCGACAGGGCCAGTTTCTCCCCCGCCAGGCCGTGCGGGACACCGCCCCCGTCCAGCCGGGCCAGCTCCTCCCGCGGGAAGACCACCGGCCGGCGGTTGTCCGGGTCGACCAGCGCCCGGTACTCGGTCTCCGCCCCCTGGTACACCTCCGGCACCCCGGGCATGGCCAGGTGCAGCACGGTCATGCCGAGCACGTTGGCCCGGGCCGCCCCCGCCAGGTCCGGCGGGAGGTCCACCTCCGGCGGGGCGACGACGGCCCCCTCGTACTCCTCGTCCGGATCGGTCCAGGACGTGCGCAGCGCCGCCTCCCGGGCCCCTTTGAGCAGGGCCGCCGCCAGCCGGGACGCCCGGTCGGGGATCTGCCCCAGGCCCAGCGCGCTCTGCCGCGCCACCCACGCCAGCTGGGGGTCCGGGACGGCGCCGGCTCCCGCCATCAGCTCCGGGGCCTGGGACAGCACCGCGATCCGGGCCCGGACGTCGGCGCTGCGCTTGGTGTCGTGGGTGGACAGCACCGTCCCCGAGCCGGGCCAGTGGCGCTCCAGGTCCGCGCAGTACGCGTGGAACTCCGCGACCGGCACCGCCGGGTCCCCGGGTTCCCCGCCCACCTCCGTCGCCGACAGCAGCGGGGCCCAGCGGTAGAAGGCCCGGTCCTCCAGCGACTTCGCGCGCAGGGCCGCCGAGGTCTGGGCGAAGCGCGCCGCGAACGCGGGATCCCGGCGCAGCAGGTCGCGCACGCCGTCCACCGCGCCGGCCCCGGCCAGTGCGGCCGCCCGCTCCAGGGCCTCGCTCGGCAGGCCCGGGCCGCCCGGATACGGCCGGTAGACCGGGTTGGCGACGAGCAGCTCCACCACCGCCTCGCGCAGTTCCTTGCCGGCCCACCGTTCCAGCGCGGCCAGCTCGGCCGCCAGATCACCGGTCAGCACCTCCCGGGCGCACGCCTCGGCCGTCTCCGCCCAGGAGTCCGCGCCGGTGGACTTGCGGTAGTCCCGGGCCAGCTCGGCGGCCCCGGCGGGGTCGGTGAACACCCCGTCGACCCGGTGCAGCGCGTCGTACCCGGTGGTACCGGCCACCGGCCAGGAGGAGGGCAGCCGTTCGGAGCGGGCCAGGATCTTCTCCACCACCACCCAGCAGCCCGCGCCGGCCTCCGCCCGCAGCCGCCGCAGGTACCCCTCCGGGTCCGCCAGCCCGTCCACGTGGTCGATCCGCAGCCCCTGGAGCACCCCGTCCCGGACCAGCTCCAGGATCTTGACGTGCGTCGCCGCGAAGACCTCCGGGTCCTCCACCCGGACCCCGATGAGGTCCGAGATCGTGAAGAACCGCCGGTAGTTGAGGGAGGTGCGGGCCTCGCGCCAGAACGCCGGCCGGTACCACTGCGCCGCCGCCAGCTCGGGCAGCGGCAGCCCGGCGGTCCCCTCCCGCAGCGGGAACTCGTGGTCCCCGTAGCGCAGCACCTCCCCGTCGACCGCGAGCGACTCCACCTCCAGCGGTCCGGTGAGCACCGGCAGCAGCACCTGCCCGCCGCCGGCCTCCCAGTCGATGTCGAACCAGCGCGCGTACGGCGAGCCGGGTCCCTCCCGCAGCACCTCCCACAGGGGCCGGTTCAGCCGCAGCGGCGAGGGGACCGCCATGTGGTTCGGCACGATGTCGAGGACGAGGCCCAGCCCGTGGCCGCGCGCGGTCCGGGCGAGCGCGCGCAGGCCCGCCTCACCGCCCAGCTCCTCCCGCACCCGGGAGTGGTCGGTGACGTCGTACCCGTGCGTCGAGCCGGGCACCGCCTCCAGGGAGGGCGAGAGGTGCAGATGGGACACGCCGAGCGAGGCGAGGTACGGCACGGCCGCCTCGGCGGCCGCGAAGGGGAACTCGGGACAGAGCTGGATGCGGTAGGTGGATGCCGGCATGGCGACTGTCGGAACGTCAGGTGCCGGTCGGACGCGTTCGTATGACTGGCTCATAAGAACCTAGGTACCCGCCCAACCGGATACCTTGCCCTTGCGCCGCGCATCCGGGTGACCGCACCCCGACGCCGGCCTGGCGGACGGCGGCAGCCCTCAGGCGGCGGGGCGCTGGAGCACCACCAGGGAGCGGCCCGTCAGCGGCACCCGGTCGCCGGCCGCGTACTGCGTACCGGTGCCCGGGGGCAGGACGTCCGGCTTCGCCGTGTCCACCACCAGCAGCCACCGCGCCCCGTGCCCGGCCGGGACGGTGAACTCCTGCGGCTCGGCCCCCGCGTTGAACATCAGCAGGAACGAGTCGTCGGTGATCCGCTCCCCGCGCGAGCCCGGTTCGGAGATCGCCTCGCCGTTGAGGAACACCGTCAGCGACCGCGCGTGCTGCGCCTGCCAGTCGCGGGCCCGCATCTCCTCGCCGTGCGGGGTGAACCAGGCGATGTCCGAGAGCTCGTCGTGCGTGCCCTCCACCGGCCGGCCGTGGAAGAACCGGCGCCGCCGGAACACCGGGTGGTCCCGGCGCAGCCACACCATCTGGCGGGTGAACTCCAGCAGCGCGGGCGCCGGTTTCCCCGGCTCGGGCCAGTTCACCCACGACAGCTCGTTGTCCTGGCAGTAGGCGTTGTTGTTGCCGCCCTGCGTCCGGGCGAACTCGTCCCCGTGGCTGAGCATCGGAACGCCCTGGGAGAGCATCAAGGTCGCCATGAAGTTGCGCATCTGGCGCTCGCGCAGCTCCTGCACCTCCGGATCCTCGGTCGCTCCCTCCACGCCGCAGTTCCAGGACCGGTTGTGGGTCTCGCCGTCCCGGTTCCCCTCGCGATTGGCCTCGTTGTGCTTCTCGTTGTACGAGACCAGGTCGTGCAGGGTGAAACCGTCGTGGCAGGTGGTGAAGTTGATCGAGGCGAGCGGCCGCCGGCCGTCGTCCTGGTAGAGGTCCGAGGAGCCGGTCAGCCGCCCCGCGAACTCCGCGAGCGTGCGCGGCTGCCCCCGCCACAAGTCCCGTACGGTGTCCCGGTACTTGCCGTTCCACTCCGTCCACAGCGGCGGGAAGTTGCCCACCTGGTAGCCGCCCTCGCCCAGGTCCCAGGGCTCCGCGATCAGCTTCACCTGGCTCACCACCGGGTCCTGCTGCACCAGGTCGAAGAACGAAGACAGCCGGTCCACCTCGTGGAACTGCCGGGCAAGCGTGGCCGCGAGGTCGAACCGGAAGCCGTCGACGTGCATCTCGGTGACCCAGTACCGCAGCGAGTCCATGATCAGCTGGAGGACGTGCGGGGACCGCATCAGCAGCGAGTTCCCGGTGCCCGTGGTGTCCATGTAGTGCCGGGGATCGTCCGCCAGCCGGTAGTACGAGGCGTTGTCCAGGCCCCGGAACGACAGCGTCGGCCCCAGGTGGTTGCCCTCGGCCGTGTGGTTGTAGACCACGTCCAGGATCACCTCGATCCCGGCCTCGTGCAGGGCCCGGACCGCCGACTTGAACTCCAGCACCTGCTCGCCCCGGTCGCCGGACGCGTAGCCGTTGTGCGGCGCGAAGAAACCGATGGTGTTGTAGCCCCAGTAGTTGCTCAGGCCGTCGTCGACGAGGCGGTGGTCGTTGACGTACTGGTGCACCGGCATCAGCTCCAGCGCCGTCACCCCGAGCTTGGTGAGGTGCCCGATCACCGCCGGGTGGGCGAGCGCCCCGTACGTGCCCCGCAGCTCCTCCGGGAGCTCCGGGTGACGCATGGTCAGGCCCTTGACGTGGGCCTCGTACAGCACGGTGTGGTGGTACTCGTGGCGCGGCGGCCGGTCGTTGGCCCAGTCGAAGTACGGGTTCACCACGACCGAGGTCATCGTGTGCGGGGCCGAGTCGAGGTCGTTGCGCGAATCCGGCCGGCCGAAGTGGTAGCCGTACACCTCCTCGCCCCACGCCACGCTGCCGCTGATCGCCCGCGCGTACGGGTCCAGCAGCAGTTTGGCCGCGTTGCAGCGCATGCCGTGCTCGGGCTCGTACGGGCCGTGGACGCGGAAGCCGTAGCGCTGGCCGGGCATGACGCCGGGCAGATAGGCGTGCCGGACGAAGGCGTCCGTCTCGCGGAGCTCGACGGCGGTCTCCGAGCCGTCGTCGTGCAGCAGGCACAGCTCGATCCGCCGAGCGGCCTCGGAGTAGACAGCGAAGTTGGTTCCGGCGCCGTCGTACGTGGCACCCAGCGGATACGCCTGTCCCGGCCAGACCTGCATAGATAACGACTCTTCCCTCGGTGTCGGCTGACGTCCCGGCTGATCGGGCATGGACAACGTCTCTGCCAGATCTTCCCCGAAAGGAGGCCGCCACGCGTGGACTTGGGGTGGTTCTACCGGGTGACCCGGACAGCTGATATCCGGGTCAGCGGACTGTCCGCGCATCGGATAATGGGTCAACGGACAGTCGGTGTACGGGCCATCGGGCTGCGTCGGGCCGCACGCGCGGAGTACCCTTCCGTGATCACTGGAGACGGGCGTCCAGACGCAGAAGGCGGTGCACGGGTGAGCTCGGGAGGTCTGGAGCTGCCCCCTGGTGACAGCGGGCACGAGGGTGGCCCGGCGGACGCCCCTGGCAGCGCGCAGGCCGGGGTGCCGGCCGGGGCGGTGTCGCTGGCCCCGCCGGAGCCCGGCAGCGCCCGCGCCGGGGCCGAGCTGGACTGGGGCGCGGACGCCTGGAGCGAGGTACGCACCCGCGCGCAGCGGGCGGGCCGCGCGTACATCTGGCTGAACCTCATCGAACAGCGGCTGCGGGCCGTCGTCGGCGCGGTGCTGCGCCCCATCTACGAGCCCGTGCACGGCCAGGACGACTGGGTGGTGGCGGCGGCCGGGCCCGCCGGGCAGGAGTGGGTCCAGCGGGCGGTGGCCGTACGCGAGGTCAGCCGGCGCAAGGGCTACCTGCTGGACCCGGCCGACGACAACGTGCTGAGCTTCCTGACGCTCCCGCAGCTGCGGGAGCTGATGGTCCAACACTGGCCCTGCTTCGAGCCGTACTTCGACGACCGGCGGGAGATCGAGCTGGCCCTGGACGAGCTGGAGGTCACCCGCAACGTGGTCTCCCGCAACCGGGCCCTGTCGCGGGCGGTCCTGGAGCAGGCGGAGCGGGCCTCGGCGCGGCTGCTGGAGGTGCTGGGCGGCGGGGCGGGCAGCCCGGGGGCGGACCGGCTGCCGATCGACGCCGTCGAGGACCTGGTGGGTGACCGGTACGCGGACGTCATCTCCGTGCACCCCGACCGGGTGCGGCTCCAGCGCCAGCTCCCGGCGGAGGACCTGTTCGGGGGTGCCCGGCGGCTGGACGCCATCGGCATAGGCCTCAACCTGCTGGTCCAGAACTTCTCCGGCCGAAGACTCGTCCGGCTCACGGAGGCCGGCTGCCGGGTGCGGCTGCTGTTCCTGAACCCGGCGAGCAGCGCCGTCAAGCGGCGCGAGCGGGAGCTGGGGCTGCGCAAGGGCGAGCTGAGCCGGTCCGTGGAGATGAACATCCTGCACGTACGGCGGGTACGGGCCGGCCTGCGCGACGCGTCGCGGTTCGAGATCCACGTGTTCGACGAGACGCCGCGCTTCACGGCGTACCTGGTGGAGGGGGAGTCCTCGGGCATCGCGGTGGTCCAGTCGTACCTGCGGCGGGCGCGGGGCATGGAGGCCCCGGTGCTGGTGCTGCGCGGGGGCGGCCGGGGCGTCCCCAAGGACGCCGACCACGGACTTTTCACCACGTACCGGGAGGAATTCGAGTCGGTGTGGGAGGATTCCCGGCCGGTGTCCTGACTGTCAGTGCCCCGTGACAGGCTGTAAGCCGTTGACCGGATGTACGTACGGGGGAGGGACGCCATGGTGGCGTGGCACGGGGGAACGCCGGCGGGGGGCGTGTGATGAGCTGGATCAGCGGGCCGTTGCTCGCCTTCGACCTGGAGACCACCGGCACCGACGTGGAGACCGACCGCATCGTCACGGCGGCGGTCGTGCGGCTGGATCCCGACGGGGCCGTCTCGCGGGAGCGGACCTGGCTGCTCGATCCCGGGGTCGCGATACCGGAGCAGGCGTCGGCGATCCACGGCATCTCGACGGAGCGGGCCCGGCGGCACGGGGTGCCGGCCGCGGCCGCGATCGAGGAGATCGTGCGGGCGATCGCCGGAGGCCTGCGTACGGGGACGCCCCTGGTGGTGATGAACGCCCGCTACGACCTGTCGCTGCTCGACCGTGAATGCCGGCGGTACGCGGTCGAGTCGGTCAGCGAGCGGCTGGGCGACGCGCCGTCGCCCGTCATCGATCCGCTGGTGATCGACAAGCACGTCGACAAGTACCGCAAGGGCAAGCGGGCCCTGCACGCGCTGTGTGCCCACTACGGGGTGCCGCTCGATGACGCGCACGACGCGCGGGCGGACGCGGTGGCCGCCGCCCGGGTGGTGCGGCGCATGGCCGAGCGGCACCGGCCCGTGGGGCTGATGCCGTTGGCCGAGCTGCACGAGCTCCAGGTGCGCGCGGCGGCCGAGCAGTCGGTTTCCCTCCAGGCGTACCTGCGGCGCACCGCGGACCCGGCGGCGGTGGTCGAACCGTCCTGGCCGCTCATCCCGCGCCGGCGCTGACCCCGGCCCAGGCGGCGGGCCTCGGCGCGGGACCCTCAGAAGGGGTGCCAGCGGGTTTCGGGGTCGCCCTCGCGGAGGGAGGCCACGCGGCGGCGGAACTCCGCGAGGGCCGCCGGGTTGGCCGGGGCGTGCTGCGCGACCCAGGCACAGCTGGCCGTCTCGCGCGCGCCGCGCAGCACCGCGCAGCCGGGCCACTCGCGCACGTCCCAGCCGTACGCCGTCACGAACGCCCCGTACGACTCGGCGGGCAGTCCGTACCGGTCGCGGGAGAGGGCCATCACCACCAGGTCGTGCTCGCGCAGATCGGCCGATACGGTCTCCAGGTCCACCAGCACCGGCCCGTCCGGGCCGACGTGCACGTTGCGGGGCAGCGCGTCGCCGTGGATCGGCCCCGGCGGCAAGTGCGGGGTCAGCGCCGCCACCTGGCCGGCGTAGCCGTCGCGGCGGGCCCGCAGGTAAGCGGCGTCCGCCGGGTCGATGGCGGCCCCGGCCAGCCGGAGCCAGCGTTCGACACCGCCCAGCAGGTCCCGCGCCGGCATCGCGAACGGCGGTGCGGGCAGGGCGTGGATCCGCCGCAGGAGGAGCGCCAGGTCCTGCGGGCCCGCCGGGCGGAACGCCGCCGGGAGGCGGTGCCACACCGTCACCGGGTGCCCGTCCACCAGCCGGGCCCGCGGCTCGGCCGCCCGGACCGCCGGCACCCCGTGCGTGGCGAGCCAGTCCGCGACCGCGACCTCCCGTTCGGCCCGCTCCAGCAGCGCCGCCTCCCGGCCCACCTTCACCACCAGGCCGCCGGCCGCGAACACGGCGTTCTCGCCGAAGGCCAGCAGTTCGGCCCCGCCGGTGACGCCCGCCGCCGTCAGTACGCCCCTGGCCCGCGCCTCGTCCATGCCGCTGCCGCCCGTCCCTGTCCGCATCGTCCCCGCACCACGTCACGGCCAGTCTGCCATCCGCCCGGGCAGCCGGACCGCGCCGAGCGCCCCCGCCCCGAGCGTCCGTACCACCGGCACTGTCAGTGGGGCGTCCTATCGTTCGGGGCATGAGCCCTCAGCCCCCAGCACGCACGACCTACGCCGCCCTCCTGCGCGGGATCAACGTCGGCGGGCACAAGAAGGTCCCGATGGCCGAGCTGCGCGCCGTCATGGAGCAGCTCGGCCACGCCGACGTCCGGACGTACCTGCAGAGCGGCAACGCCGTGTTCAGCAGCACCGGACAGGACCCCGACGCGCTCGCCCGGCAGCTGGAGGCCGCCATCGAGGCGCACTTCGGCTTCCGCGTCCCCTGCCTGGTCGTGGACGGCCCGCACCTGCGCGCCGTGGCCGAGGCCTGTCCGTTCCCGGCCGCCGGACTCGAAGGCAAGCAGCTCCACGTCACGTTCCTGTCCGCCCAGCCCTCCCCGGAGCGGTACGCGGCCATCGACGCGCAGGCCTTCCTCCCCGAGGAGTTCCGCCTCGGCGACCGCGCGGTCTACCTCTACGCGCCGGGCGGCCTCGGCACCTCCAAGCTGGGCGAGGCGCTGCACCGCCCCGCCCTCCTCAAGGGCCTCGACGCGACGACCCGCAACTGGAACACCGTCGTCAAGCTGGTCGAACTGACCCGGGATTAGCGGGTGCCCGGCGCCCCGGCCGCGGCGCCGGGCCGTGGATGTGCCAGGCTCGGGACATGCGGTACATCATCATCGGCGCCGGGGCGATCGGCGCGACCATCGGCGGCCGGCTCACCGAAGCGGGCCTGGACGCCGTCCTCGTCGCCCGCGGCGCGCACGCCCAGGCCCTCGCGGCGGACGGGCTGCGGCTCACCACGGCCCGGGGAGAGCGGGTCCACCGGTTGCCCGTCGTCACCGGCCCGGCCGAACTGGGCGAGCTGCGGCCCGATGACGTGCTGCTGCTCGCCGTGAAGACCCAGGACGCGGTCCCGGCGCTCGACGCCTGGGGCGACGCGGAGGTCGCGGGCGGCGGCACGGCGGCGCAGCGCCTGCCGGTGCTGTGCCTGCAGAACGGCGTGGAGAGCGAACGGCTGGCCCTGCGGCGCTTCGCGCGCGTGTACGGGGTGTGCGTCTGGCTGCCCGCCACCTTCCTGGAACCGGGCGTGGTCTCGGCGTTGTGCGCACCGCTGACCGGCATCCTGCACCTGGGCCGGGCGGCCGGGGGAACGGACGCCCGGGTGCGGGCGATCGCCGCCGACCTGGAGAAGGCGGGCTTCGGGGCACCGGTCGTCGAGGACGTGATGCGGTGGAAGTACGCCAAGCTGCTGGGCAACCTCGGCAACGCCATCCAGGCGACGACGGGCCCCGAACCCGCCCCGGCGAAGGCGGCGCTGCTGCTCCGGGCGATCCGCGAGGCGAAGGCGGCGTACGAGGCCGCCGGGATCGGCTACGTCTCGGAGGCCGAGCAGTCGGCGGCCCGCGACGGGAAGGTGGACCAGCCGGCGGGGGTGCGGGGCGGGTCGTCGTGGCAGAGCCTGGCGCGCGGGACCGGCTCGGTGGAGGCGGACTACCTCAACGGGGAGATCTGCCTGTTGGGGCGGTTGCACGGGGTCGCCACGCCGGTGAACGACACCCTGCGGCATGCGGCGAACATCTTCGCGCGGGAAGGGCTGCCGCCGGGGGCGATGTCGGCCGAGGACCTGACGGCCCTGGCCGACGAGGCGGTGGCGCGAGGGTAGCCGCTGCCGGTGCCCCGCCGATCGACGGGCGGGCTCGGTTTGTGCCGGGCGGCGTGGGTGCCCCCGGCGGGCCGGGCGGGGGTCAGGCCGACAGGGGGAGGGCGGTAAGAGGGGAGGCGGCCGCGTCGTAGCGGTGGAGGAGGAGGCGGGCCAGCTCCGGGGCCGCCCCGAGGACGGGTGCCACCAGGTCTGCGCCCGCCGCCTGCGCGCCCTCCGCGATGCGGTCCGGCAGCCGGCCGGGGGCGATGACGTACGGGGCGACCGCGATCCGGCGGAAGCCCTCCGCCCGCAGGGCCCGTACGGCGTCCTCCGTACGGGGCAGCGAGGCGGAGGCGAACGCAGGCCGCACGGCGCACCAACCGGTGTGCCGCCACTCCCGCGCGATTTCAGCGATCACTGCGATCGCCTCCGGGTCCGATGAACCGGCGGACGCGAGCACCACGGCGGTGCCGGCGCGGTCCGCCGGGGTGAGGCCGGCCTCGCGGAGCCGGCGCTCCAGGGCCGCCGTCAGCAGCGGCGACGGCCCGAGCACGTCCGCGACCCGGACCGAGAGGCCCGGGAGGCCGGCCGAGGCCTCCGCGAGCACGGCGGGGATGTCCGTCTTCGCGTGGAACGCCCGGGTGAGCAGCAGCGGGAGCGCCACCACCTCCCGTACCCCCGACCGGTGGAGACGGCCGAGGACCTGCGCCACCGTCGGGGCGTCGAAGTCCAGGAACGCGGTCTCCACGCGCAGCCCGGGCCGCTGCGCCCGGACCCGCCGGGTCAGGGCGTGCACGGTCTCGGCGTGCCGCGGATCACGGCTGCCGTGGGCTATGACGAGGAGGACGGGGGCGCGGAACACGGGACTCAGCCCTTGACCAGCAGGCCGCGGCTGCGCAGCACCCACCGCTCGACCGGGCTGAAGATCAGCAGGTCGATGGCGATGCCGACGATGAGGATCAGGAAGATCGCGAGGAACACGCCCGGCATGTCGATGTTGTTCCGGCCGTTCTCCAGCAACTGTCCGAGACCCAGCCCCAGGTCGGGGGAGGACGCGATGATCTCGGCGGCCATCAGCGAGCGCCACGAGAAGGCCCAGCCCTGCTTGAGACCGGCGAGGTAGCCCGGCAGCGCCGCGGGCAGCACCACGTGCCAGGTGCCCCTGAGCCCCGTGGCGCCCATCGTCCGGCCGGCCCGCAGGAACAGCGGCGGGACCTGGTCGACGCCCGACACCAGGCCGTTGGCGATGGACGGGACCGCGCCGAGCAGGATGACGGCGTACATCATCGAGTCGTTAAGGCCGAGCCAGATCACCGCCGGCGGCACCCAGGCCACCGAGGGCAGCGACTGCAGGCCGGACAGGATCGGGCCGATGGCGGCGCGGACGAACTTCACCCGCGAGACCAGCAGCCCGAGCGGGGTGCCGATGGCCAGGGCCAGCAGGAAGCCGAGCAGACCGCGCGAGACGCTGGTCCAGATGACGTCCAGCAGGGTGCCCTTGAGCCACATGCCGGTCAGGCCGTCCCACACCGCGGACGGCGCCGGCAGCTTGGTCGCGTCGGCGACCTGCGCCGAGACGAGGACCTGCCAGACGGCGAGGACCAGGCCGACGGCCACGAGAGGCGGCAGGACCTTCTTGACGAGGACCTCACGGACCGGGGTGCGGTGGGTCTGGACCGCGTCGAGCGCGTCCAGGCCGGCCTCCAGGCCCGCCAGGTCGTCCGTACCGTCGGCCTTGCCCTTGGGCTTGATGTCAGTGCTGGCCATGGCGGCGGATCTCCCCACGCAGGTGTTCAGTGATCTCCAGGGACAGTTCCGCGACGTCCGCGTCCTCGATGCGGCGCGGCTGCGGGATGTCCACGGTCCATTCCTTCGCGACCCGGCCGGGCCGCGAGGACAGCAGGACCACGCGCTGGGCGAGGCGCACGGCCTCGCGGACGTTGTGCGTGACGAACAGGACGGAGAGGCCGGTCTCCGCCCAGATCCGGGTCAGCTCGCCGTGCAGCACGTCCCGGGTGATGGCGTCCAGCGCCGCGAACGGCTCGTCCATCAGCAGCAGCCGGCTGTCCTGGGCCAGGGCGCGGGCCAGGGCCACGCGCTGGCGCATGCCGCCCGACAGCTCGTGGACCCGCTTGCCGTACGCCCCGCCGAGCCGGACCAGCTCCAGCAGCCGCTCCGCCTCCGGCTTGCGGTCGGCCTTGGCCACCCCGCGCAGCCGCAGGGCCAGTTCGATGTTCTTGCCCGCGGTGAGCCAGGGGAACAGCGCGTGCTCCTGGAACATCAGCGCGGGGCGGCCGGCGGTCTCGATGCTGCCCGCGCTGGGCTTGTCGAGACCGGCGACCAGGTTGAGCAGGGTGGACTTGCCGCACCCCGAGGCCCCCAGGAGGGTGACGAACTCGCCGGGAGCGACATCGAGGCTGATGTCGTCCAGGACGAGCTGCGATCCGGCCGGGCCGGGGAAGGACTTCGAGACGTGCTCGATGCGCGCGGCGTGCGTCCGCTCCGCGACCGCGCCCTCGGCAGCCTTGGCAAACGTGGTGGCCATGGTCGTCACCTCCTGGGGGATTCGGGTTACGGGCTTACTTGACGCCGAGACCGGCGTCGGAGACCTCGGGCTTGCCGGCGGCCTTGAGCACCTTGTTCAGGAGCGTCAGGTCGTAGATGCCGGTCAGGTCGGGCTGCTCGATGAGCTTGGCCTTGACCGCCCAGTCGGACTCCGTCTTGAGGGTGCTCGCCAGCGGGTCGTCGGTGACGAGGATGCTCGGCCACGCCGGGTCGATCACCTTCGCGTCGAGCGGCTTGCCGCCGTCCGCCGCCAGCTTCGCGTTGGCGGACGCCTTGGCCTTCTCCGGGTTGGCGTTGATCCACTCATTGGTCTTCACCGTGCCCCTGAGGACGGCCTCGACCACGTCCGCGTGCTCCTTGAGGAACTTCTGCGACACGATGACGTTCGTGATCACGAACTTCTTGTCGGGCCACAGGGAGGTCTCGTCGAGGAGGACGGAGCCGCCGTCGGAGACCAGCTTGGAGGCCGTGGGCTCGGGCACCCAGGCGCCGTCGATCGAACCCTGCTTGAAGGCGTCCGGGGTCACCTTGTTGTCCGTACGGACGACGGAGACGTCACCCTTGCCGGACTCGGGGTCGACCGACCAGCCCTTCTGGGCGATCCAGTTGAGGAACGCGACGTCCTGCGTGTTCCCCTTCTGCGGGGTGGCGATCTTCTTGCCCTTGAGGTCGTCCAGGGTCTTGATCTTGTCCGGGTTCACCACCAGCTTGACGCCGCCCGAGGCGGAACCGGAGATGATCCGCAGGTTGGAGCCCTTGGACTTCACGTAGCCGTTGATCGACGGCGAGGGGCCGATGAAGCCGATGTCGAGAGAGCCGCCGTTCAGGGCCTCGATCTCGGACGGACCGGCGTTGAAGGTCTGCGGCTTGACCGTCGTGCCGCCGAGCTCCTTGGCGATCAGGCCCTCCTGGAGGCCGACCAGGGCGGTGGCGTGGGTCAGGTTCGGGAAGTACCCGATGCGGACCTCGGAGGCGGAGAGCTTCTTGGCGTCGGCCGCAGGGACGGCGGTGGTCTTCGCGTCGTCCTTCTTCGCCTCGGAGCCGTAGCCGCAGGAGGCGAGCCCACCGATCAGGAGCGGCAGGGCGGCGGCGGCGACGACGCCGCGGCGAAGGGTCTTACGGGCGGGGGTACCGGTGGCAGGCACGGAAGGGCTTCCTCTCGGAGCGCCGTGGGATCACGGCGCGGGTCTTCGTCGGTGGAGCGAGGGCGGGTACGGCTGGTGGGGGGTGTGGGCGCGCAGGCAGTGCGCGTACGTCATCGCGCACATCGCGCCACCCCTCCCTGGCCGCTGCCGAGACGGCCGCTGCCGATGCGGCCGCCCTCCTTGGCGAAGCCGGCGTAGATGTCGGTGAGCATGGGTTAGAAGTCCCACCCTTCGTCGTCCGCCTGGACGGCCCGGGCCTCGTCGGCGTGCGCGGCGAACGCCTGGCCGGCCATGCCGGCCGCCAGGGTGGTCCCGTCCGCCGGGTCGATCAGCAGGAAGGAACCGGTGCGGCGCGAGTCGGCGTACGCGTCGAGCGCCAGCGGCTCGGCGGTACGGACGACGACCCGGCCGATGTCGTTGGCGACCAGCTGCCCGGGGGCCGGGTGCTGGGACAGGTCGTCCAGGGTCAGCCGCGAGGGGATCTCCTTGACGATCGCCTTGACGGTCCGCGTGGTGTGCTTCAGCAGCACCCGGGCGCCGACCGACAGGGGCTGGTCCGCGACGTGGCACACCGTCGCCTCGACGTCCTGCGTGGTGGCCGGGGCGCTCGCGGACGGGGCGATCAGATCGCCGCGCGAGATGTCGATGTCGTCCCGCAGCCGCAGCGTCACCGACTGCGGCGCCCACGCGATGTCGACGCTCTCGCCGAGCGCGTCTATGCCCTCGATGACCGAGGTGCGGCCCGACGGCAGCACCGTGACTGCCTCGCCGACGCGCAGCACGCCGGAGGCGATCTGGCCCGCGTAGCCGCGGTAGTCGGGGTGCTGGGCGGTCTGCGGCCGGATCACGTACTGGACCGGGAAGCGGGCCGGGCAGGCGGTCAGGTCGTGGCTGACCGGGACCGTCTCCAGGTGCTCCAGCACCGTCGGGCCGCCGTACCAGTCCATGTGCGCCGAGGGCTCCACGACGTTGTCGCCGGCCAGGGCCGAGATCGGGATCGCGGTGATCTCGGGGACGCCCAGG
Organism: Streptomyces sp. NPDC026522; assembly: GCF_055567555.1. Taxonomy (NCBI): domain Bacteria; kingdom Bacillati; phylum Actinomycetota; class Actinomycetes; order Kitasatosporales; family Streptomycetaceae; genus Streptomyces; species Streptomyces sp. NPDC026522. The sequence continues at coordinate 92,461 of NZ_JBVHQF010000009.1, read as the reverse complement.
TCGGAGGCGTACGCGGTGAACTCCTCGGCGATCTCCGCGAAGACCGCCTCCGCGTAGCCGACGAGGTCCATCTTGTTGACGGCGAGGACCACGTGCGGCACGCGCAGCAGGGCCGCGACGGCCGCGTGCCGGCGGGTCTGCTCGATGACGCCGTTGCGGGCGTCGACGAGGACCACGGCCAGGTCGGCGGTGGACGCCCCGGTGACCATGTTGCGGGTGTACTGCACGTGCCCGGGGGTGTCGGCGAGGATGAACCGGCGCCGGGCGGTGGCGAAGTAGCGGTAGGCCACGTCGATGGTGATGCCCTGCTCCCGCTCGGCGCGCAGGCCGTCGGTGAGCAGCGCGAGGTCGGGTGCGTCCTGCCCGCGCCGGGCGGAGACGGCCTCCACGGCCTCCAGCTGGTCCGTCAGGACCGACTTGGAGTCGTGCAGCAGCCGCCCGACCAGCGTGGACTTGCCGTCGTCGACGGAGCCGGCGGTCGCGAAGCGCAGCAGCGTGGTCGCCGACACGTCGGCGAACTGCTCGGTGGTGGAGGTCATGGCTAGAAGTACCCTTCGCGCTTGCGGTCTTCCATCGCGGCCTCGGACATCTTGTCGTCGGCGCGGGTCGCGCCCCGCTCGGTGAGCCGGGAGGCGGCGATCTCGGCGATCACGGCGTCCAGCGTGGTGGCGTCGGAGTCGACGGCGCCGGTGCAGGACATGTCACCGACGGTGCGGTAGCGGATGAGCCGCTTCTCGGGCGTCTCGTCCTCCTTCGGACCGCCCCACTCGCCGGCCGTCAGCCACATGCCGTTCCGCTTGAACACCTCGCGCTCGTGGGCGAAGTAGATCTGCGGCAGCTCGATGCCCTCACGGGCGATGTACTGCCACACGTCCAGCTCGGTCCAGTTGGAGAGCGGGAAGACGCGCACGTGCTCGCCCGGGGCGTGCCGGCCGTTGTACAGCTGCCACAGCTCGGGGCGCTGGCGGCGCGGGTCCCACTGGGAGAACTCGTCGCGCAGGGAGAAGACGCGCTCCTTGGCGCGGGCCTTCTCCTCGTCGCGGCGGCCGCCGCCGAAGACGGCGTCGAACTTCAGCCGCTGGATCGCCTCGGTCAGCGGAACCGTCTGGAGCGGGTTGCGGGTGCCGTCCGGCCGCTCGCGCAGCTTGCCGGCGTCGATGTACTCCTGGACGGAGGCCACGTGCAGGCGCAGGCCGTGCTCCGCGACCGTGCGGTCGCGGTACTCCAGCACCTCGGGGAAGTTGTGCCCCGTGTCGACGTGCAGCAGCGTGAAGGGCACCGGCGCGGGCGCGAAGGCCTTGAGCGCCAGGTGCAGCATGACGATGGAGTCCTTGCCGCCGGAGAACAGGATCACCGGCTTCTCGAACTCGCCCGCCACCTCGCGGAAGATGTGCACGGCCTCCGATTCGAGGGCGTCGAGGTGGGACAGCGCGTAGGGAGCGTCGGTCCCGTCGTGCAGGTGGGCGACGGTCGTCATGCCAGACCCCTCTCGGTGAGCAGCGCGTACAGGGCCGAAGCCGACTCCTGCACCGACTGCGTGTGCGACTCGATCCGCAGGTCCGGGGAGACCGGAGCCTCGTACGGGTCGTCGACCCCGGTCAGCCCGGAGAGCTCGCCCGCCGCCTGCTTGGCGTACAGGCCCTTCACGTCGCGCTCGGAGCAGACCTCGACCGGAGTGGCCACGTGGACCTCCAGGTAGGCGGTGCCTTCGGCCGCGTGCCGCTTGGCGACGGCCTCGCGGCTGTCGGCGAACGGCGCGATCACCGGGACCAGCGCCTTGACGCCGTTGCTCGCGAGGAGCTCGGCGACGAAGCCGATCCGCTGCACGTTGGTGTGCCGGTCCGCCCGGCTGAAGCCCAGCCCGGCGGAGAGGAACTCGCGGATCTCGTCGCCGTCGAGGACCTCCACGCGGTGGCCCTCGGCGCGCAGCCGCTCGGCCAGCGCGTACGCGATGGTGGTCTTGCCCGCGCTCGGCAGCCCGGTCAGCCACACGGTGGCACCCTGGTCGCTCACGCTCATCGTTCTCGTCTCCGTCGGTTCGTTCACTGCTTCGAGGTCCGTCATCAGCCGTGCAGTCCGCACTCGGTCTTCGCCCGCCCGGCCCAGCGGCCGGCCCGCGCGTCCTCGCCCTCCGCCACCCGGCGGGTGCAGGGGGCGCAGCCGACGGAGGCGTAGCCGTCCATCAGCAGCGGGTTGGTGAGCACGCCGTGCTCCGCGACGTACGCGTCCACGTCGTCCTGCGTCCAGCGCGCGATCGGCGAGACCTTGATCTTCTGCCGCTTCTCGTCCCAGCCGACCACCGGGGTGTTCGCCCGGGTCGGGGACTCGTCGCGGCGCAGGCCCGTCGCCCACGCCTCGTACCCGGCCAGGCCCTCTTCCAGCGGCTTGACCTTGCGCAGCGCGCAGCACAGGTCCGGGTCCCGGTCGTGCAGCCCGGGGCCGTACTGGGCGTCCTGCTCGGCGACGCTCTGGCGCGGGGTGAGGGTGATGACGTTGACGTCCATCACCGCCTCGACCGCGTCCCGGGTGCCGATGGTCTCCTCGAAGTGGTAGCCGGTGTCGAGGAAGACCACGTCCACGCCGGGGAAGGCGCGGGACGCCAGGTGGGCGACGACCGCGTCCTCCATCGAGGAGGTGACGGCGAACTTCCTGCCGAAGGTCTCGGCGGCCCAGGTGAGGATCTCCAGCGCGGAGGCGTCCTCCAGGTCCCGGCCCGCCTGCTCGGCCAGCGACTTGAGGTCCCGTGTGTGCTGAGTCGTCATCATTTGTCTTCCCCTCCAGGCTGGTCCGACCGAACGCCCCGGGCCAGCAGCCCGAGGTACTTCAGCTGGAAGGCTCGGTTGCAGGCCCGGCATTCCCAGGCGCCGTGACCCGTCTCGTGGGGGAACAGGTCCTCGTCGCCGCAGTACGGGCAGTAGAACGGTGCGGCGCGCTCGCTCACGACAGGCTCTCGTCGCTCGCGCGGCCGACCCAGGCGGCGAAGCGCTCGCCGTCCTCGCGCTCCTCCTGGAAGCGCGTGACGACCCGCTCCACGTAGTCCGGCAGGCCGGCCGAGGTGACCTTGAGGCCGCGGACCTTGCGGCCGAAGCCAGCCTCCAGGCCGAGCGCGCCGCCGAGGTGCACCTGGTAGCCCTCGACCTGGTTGCCGTCCTCGTCCAGGACCAGCTGTCCCTTGAGACCGATGTCCGCCACCTGGATACGGGCGCACGCGTTGGGGCAGCCGTTGATGTTGATGGTGATCGGCTCGGCGAAGTCGGGCAGGCGGCGCTCCAGTTCGTCGATCAGCGAAGCGCCGCGGGCCTTCGTCTCCACGATGGCCAGCTTGCAGAACTCGATGCCGGTGCAGGCCATCGTGCCGCGGCGGAACGGGGACGGCTTGACCCGCAGGTCCAGCGCCTCCAGGGCCTCGACCACGGAGTCGACCCGGTCCTCCTCGATGTCCAGCACGATCATCTTCTGCTCGGCGGTGGTGCGCAGGCGGCCGGAGCCGTGCTGCTCGGCCACGTCCGCGATCTTGGTCAGGGTGGCGCCGTCGACCCGGCCGACGCGGGGCGCGAAGCCCACGTAGAACCGGCCGTCCTGCTGGCGGTGCACGCCGACGTGGTCGCGCCACTGGCCGGTGGGCTGCTCGGGCGCCGGGCCGTCGGTGAGCTTGCGCTTCAGGTACTCGTCCTCCAGCACCTGGCGGAACTTGGCCGCGCCCCAGTCGGCGACGAGGAACTTCAGCCGGGCGCGGGTGCGCAGCCGGCGGTAGCCGTAGTCGCGGAAGATCGAGATGACGCCCTCGTAGACGTCCGGGACCTCGTCCAGCGAGACCCAGGTGCCCAGGCGCACGCCCAGCTTGGGGTTGGTCGAGAGGCCGCCGCCCACCCACACGTCGAAACCGGGGCCGTGCTCGGGGTGGTTCACGCCCACGAAGGCGATGTCGTTGATCTCGTGCGCCACGTCGAGCAGCGGCGAGCCGGAGATGGCGGACTTGAACTTGCGCGGCAGGTTGGAGAAGGCCGGGTTGCCCACGATGCGGCGGTAGATCTCGTCGATGGCGGGCGTGCCGTCGATGATCTCGTCCTGGGCGATGCCGGCGACGGGCGAGCCGAGGATGACGCGGGGCGTGTCACCGCAGGCCTCGGTGGTGGAGAGGCCGACGGCCTCCAGCCGGCGCCAGATCTCCGGGACGTCCTCGATCCGGATCCAGTGGTACTGCACGTTCTGCCGGTCCGTGAGGTCGGCGGTGCCGCGGGCGAACTCCTCGGAGATCTCGCCGATGACGCGCAGCTGCTCGGTGGTCAGCCGGCCGCCGTCGATGCGCACGCGCAGCATGAAGTACTTGTCGTCCAGCTCCTCCGGCTCCAGGATCGCGGTCTTGCCGCCGTCGATCCCGGGCTTGCGCTGGGTGTACAGGCCCCACCAGCGCATGCGGCCGCGCAGGTCGTTGGGGTCGATCGAGTCGAAGCCGGTCTTGGAGTAGATCGTCTCGATGCGTGTCCGCACGTTGAGACCGTCGTCGTCCTTTTTGAACTGCTCGTTGCCGTTGAGGGGGGTGTGGTGTCCGACGGCCCACTGGCCCTCACCGCGGTGACGGCCGGTCTTGCGGCGCGCGGCGGCTGCGGGCGCGGCGGCTGCGGGCGTTTCGGGGGTGGCGGCCATGGCGGTACGTCCTTCTTCGGCGGCTCAAAGGCGTGGTCAGGGGGAGCGGCGGCGTGACCCCTGCACGCTGAGCAGGTGTGGCTGATGGCCGCGCCGGATCCGGTTGTGCCGGTGAGCAGGGCGGATTTCAGCCGTCAGGGGGCTTGCGGAGGCCGTGCGGCCTCGGGGTCGACGCGTCCGCGGCAGCGGGGACGGCGGCGATGTGCGGCGGTTGCTGGTTCCGTCAGCGCGCCGGACAGATGGCGCTGGACATGCGGCCGAGGTCGACGTGCCGCCGACTCACCAAGGCAATTCCAGCTCCATTCATGGCGGAAGCGTGGCATGGCCCGATTGGAGGAGTCCACTACTGTCCAGGATTCGGACGATGTCGTCTCGGATCGTGGAACGAAGTGACCTGCATCACGAGGGACGCCCCCGGAACCCCGGTATCCGTTTCCGGTCACGGCGTTGCCGAAGCCGCCGGCCGGGGTGTTTCGGGCGAGACGGACCGGTAGGGCGCCGAAGTCTCGACGCCGGCCGCGGCGGGCCCGTCCTTCCGGAGTCTCTCAAGCTCCGGGCCCCCGGGGGACGGGGCGGGCACGGAAGGGGGCAGGCCGGCGCCCGGCGGGTGCGCGGCGCTGAAACCGCTGGAGATCACCCCGGCCGTCATGACCAGCGGGGGCTGCGGGCGCGGCACGTGGACCACGGCCTTCCACGTTCCGTTGCGCCGGTCGACCTCGGCGAGGGCGGCCGGCCAGCCCGAATGCTCATCGGGCCGTCGGACCAGTGCGAAGACCGTCGAACCGGCGTCGAGCCCGGTGACCGTCCCCTCGAAGTCGACGAGGACGGCCGGCGCGGGCGCGGCGGGATCGTCGCGCTCCCGGGTCAGATGGATGCCCACCACGGGCCCTGCCACCGGAGGAGGGTTGATCGGGGAGGCGGTGGCCGGAGAAGGGGTGGGCGCGGGGTGCGGCTCCCCTGGTGTCCGGGCGATGAGCGCCACGACGACGGCGGCCACGGCGGTGATCAGGGTGCCCAGCAGGCCCTGCCAGCTGTACAGGCGGGCGGACAACCCGCGTCGGCGGCCGGGGACGGAGGCATCCCGTTGCGAACCCCCGGAGGGCTCGCCGCCCTCGTCGGCCGGCTCTGGTGGACGTGCGGCACTCATGACCCTCGCCTACGTTCGACGGAGGTCCAGCATGCGCCCGCGCGGCCCCCGCCGCTCCGGTGCCACGCCGACCCGCGCGCGTACCCCCGGCCAGGGGCTACGCCCCCGGCCAGGGGCCCGGGGTCGGGGCCGGCCGCTTCTCCTCCGTCTCCGTCCTGAAGAGCTTGAAGCCCCGGCGCAGGTAGTTGTCCATCGCCGTCGGGCCGTCCTGGCTACAGGTGTGCAGCCATACGCGGCGCGTGGGCGCCAGCTCGGGCCACCGCTCCGCGAGGTCCCACGCGCGGGCCGTGCCGACCGACAGCAGGTGGCCCCCGATCCGGCGGCCGCGGAAGTCCGGGAGGAGGCCGAAGTAGACGATCTCCACCACACCGTCGGGCTGCGGGTCGAGTTCGACGTAGCCCGCGGGCGTACCGCGGTCGTACGCCACCCACGTCTCCACCCCGGGCCGTCCCAGCTGCTCCACCCACTGGGCGCGGGTCAGCGACAGCCGGTCCGTCCAGTGGATGTCCCCGCCCACCGAGGCGTAGAGGAACCGGCTGAACTCGGGCGAGGGGACCTCCGCCCGGGCGATCGTGATCTCCGGGCCCGGTACGGCGGCCGGCACGAGGTTGTCCGGCGAGGTCATTTCCAGCGACCAGGTGGTCAGGGTGAACGTACTCATGCAGGTCAGGGAATCACATGACTTCCCGGGGCCCCCAGGCGCCCGCACGGCCCAGCCGGGCCCGGACCACCGCCGGGGCCGTGGAGTGGGGGAGCAGCTGCGCGGGGACCGCCGGGCGGACCAGCTCCACCTCCACGTCCTGCGCGAACCGGTACGGCCGGTGCGCCAGCACCCCGGCGAGGTTCCGGCGCACCCGGGACATCTCCGCACGGACCGTCACCGTCCGGCTCGGGTCCCCGAACAGCTCGGCCGCCAGTTCCGCCGCCGAACGCCCGCGCGGGCTCTCCGCCAGCAGGAACAGCAGCTCGGCGTGGCGCGGGCTCAGCTCCAGCGACCAGCTGCCCGCGGCCCCGTACACGGTCGCCGACCACGACCCGGCCCGGCTCAGGTCCAGGACCACCCGGCTCGCGGTCCCCGCGCCGGTACGCGACTCCTCGATCCGCAGCAGCCAGCCGCCCGGCAGCGGCTCCACCGCGCAGTGCCCCAGCTGCGGCACCCACACCCGCCCCGGCCCGAACCCCTTGGGCAGCGGGATCCGGTCCGCCGGGGCCAGCCCCGTCGCGGCGGCCGTCCAGCCCAGCGGGTCCACGGCCAGCGCCCGCCCCGGCAGCCGCGCCAGCAGCGGGGCCGCGACCGTCCGCAGCCGCTCCAGGGACTCCAGGTGCCGGATCCGCAGCTCCCGCTCGGCGAGCCGGGCCACCGAGGTCACCCAGGTCAGCGTCGCCGGGTGCATGGTGGCCAACGGGCCGCTGACGTCGACCACCCCCAGCAGCCGGCCGTCCCGCGGGTCGCGTACGGGGACCCCGGCGCAGGTCCAGTCGTGATGGCTGGAGACGAAGTGCTCGGCCGAGAACACCTGGACCGGCCGGCGGGTCACCAGGGAAGTGCCGACCCCGTTGGTGCCGACCACCGCCTCCGCCCAGTCGGCGCCCACCGCGAAGCCCAGCCGGTCGGCCCGGCGCAGGATCGAGGCGTGCCCCTCCCGCCACAGCAGCCGGCCGTCCGCGTCCGCGATGACCATGATGTGCAGGGCCTCGTCCAGCGCGGGCAGCAGGCCCTCGCGCAGCACCGGGAGCAGCTCCCGCAGCGGCGAGAGCTGCCGCCGCTCCTCGGTCTCGGCGGCCGACAGCAGCCGCGAGCGCGCGTCGCGGTCCGGATGCACCCCGCCGGCCAGCATCCGCCGCCAGGACTCCGCGATCTCCGGACGCGGGGCGGCCGGGAGCCGGTCGCCGGCCAGCGCCGCCGCACGTACCCCCTTGAGCAGCCGCGCCGCCTCCCGTGCGTCCATGGCGGAGATGCGCGCCACATCGACCGTGCTGCCTGCGGTGTCGGCCACCGGAACCTCCCCGTGAGCAGTCAAGTCGCTGACCGTGTGACTCGTTCGACCGGTTCGACTGGTGAAGGGTTGCAACGGTATGCAACCCTCGCCAACCCGCGGTCGCCCGACCGAAACTATCGGGACGCCGCCGAGCGGCGTGACAGCTCCTTCCTCGGGGCTTCTCGAACCGGGGGCGGCGCCGAGTCGGCGCGGCGCCGCCCCCGGTCTCGGGTCAGCGGGCACGGATCCCGGGCGCGGAACGGTTTGGGGACCGCTCCTAGCCGGCGATCCGGGCCCGTTCCACCACCGCCCGCAGGTCCAGGCTGTGCGGCAGCGTCCCGAAGGCCGACCCCCGGTCCCCGCCGAGGCGCGAGGCGCAGAACGCGTCCGCGACCTCCGCCGGCGCCCACCGCACCAGCAGCGACCCCTGGAGCACCAGGGCCATGCGCTCCACCACCCGCCGGGCCCGGGCCTCGATGCCCTCCAGGTCGGCGAGGTCCGTCAGCAGGTCCTTGACGGCCGAATCCAGCCGGTGATCGGCGCCCCGGGCCAGCCCGACCTCCTGGAGGAACGCGTTCAGCGCCTGCGGCTCCCGTTGCAGGGCGCGCAGCACGTCCAGGGCCTGGACATTGCCCGACCCCTCCCAGATCGAGTTCAGCGGGGACTCGCGCAGCAGCCGCGGCAGCCCCGACTCCTCGACGTAGCCGTTGCCGCCCAGACACTCCAGGGCCTCCGCCACCATCGGCGTACACCGCTTGGTCACCCAGTACTTGGCCGCGGGCACCGCCAGGCGCAGGAAGGCCCGCTCCTGTTCCGTCCCGGCGTCGTACGCGGCCGCCAGGCGCAGCGTCAGCACGGTCGCGGCCTCCGACTCCAGGGCGAGGTCGGCCAGGACGTTGCGCATCAGCGGCTGCTCGATGAGCCGTGCTCCGAAAGCAGAGCGGTGCTCCGCGTGGTGGACGGCCTGCGTCAACGCCTGGCGCATCAGCGACGCCGAACCGATCACACAGTCCAGCCGGGTCGCCGCGACCATCTCGATGATGGTCCGCACCCCCCGGCCCTCCTCGCCGACCCGCCGCCCCCACGTCCCGTCGAACTCCACCTCGCTCGACGCGTTCGACTTGTTCCCCAGCTTGTCCTTGAGCCGCTGGATCGCGAAGACGTTGCGGGTCCCGTCCGGCAGCACCCGCGGCACCAGGAAGCAGGTCAGCCCCCCGGGAGCCTGCGCCAGCACCAGGAAACCGTCCGACATCGGCGCGGAGCAGAACCACTTGTGCCCGGTCAGCAGGTACTCGCCGGACGCGTCCAGCGGCTTGGCCACCGTCGTGTTCGCCCGTACGTCGCTGCCGCCCTGTTTCTCCGTCATGCCCATCCCGAACAGCACGCCGGCCTTCTGCCCCGGCGGCCGCAAGCCCTCCTCGTACACGTGCGAGGTCAGCCGCGGCTCCCACTCGGCGGCCAGCTCCGGGTCGGTGCGCAGCGCCGGGACCGCCGCGTGCGTCATCGAGACCGGGCAGCCGTGCCCCGACTCGGCCTGCGACCACAGGAAGAACCCCGCCGCGCGGCGCAGGTGCCCGGCCGGGCGCCCCCACGCGTCGGTCAGCCCGGACGTCACCGCGTGCCCCAGCAGCCGGTGCCACGCCGGGTGGAAGACGACCTCGTCGATCCGGTTCCCGTACCGGTCGTGCGTCCGCAGCTCGGGCGGATTCCCGTTCGCCTGCACCCCCCAGAGCTGGGCCTGCTCGGAGCCCGTCGCGAGCCCCAGGGAGGTGAGCTCCTCCCGTACCTCACCGAGCAGTGCGGGGGGCGCGTCGGCCAGGTGCCGCTCGATGCCCTCGCGCAGGGCCCGGTCGCCGGAGTAGGCGTCGTAGCCCACAAGGGGCGGCGCCTGATTGGTCACTGTGTGGGTGGTGGCTGCCATGCGGATACCGTAAGGACGTGCAGCCAGCAAAAGAAACACCCGAGCGGATCCCAGGGCGGCCGGGACGGCTCCACCGGGCCCGCGCGCTCTACCGCAACGTGTCCAAGCGCAAGATGGGCTGGCTGCTGCTCAAGGACACCGTCAACTCGTGCGTCGAGTACCGCATCCTCGGGCTGGCCGCCGAAGCGGCCTTCTTCACCCTCCTCTCGCTCCCGCCGCTCTTCGTCGGCCTCCTCGGCCTGCTCGGGTACGTGGACGGCTGGACGGGCGGCACCTTCGTCGCCAGCATCGAGGAGAACATCCTGCGGGCGGTCGGCACCGTGCTGTCCGACCGGGGCGTCAACGAGATCGCGAAACCGATGCTGGACGACGTGACCCGCGGCGGCCGCCCCGACCTCATCTCGATCGGCTTCGCCTTCGCCCTGTGGTCGGGCTCGCGGGCCGTCAACGTCTTCATCGACACCATCACGGTGATGTACGGCCTCGACGGGCAGCGCGGCATCGTCAAGACCCGGCTACTGGCCTTCCTGCTGTACGTGGTCGCGCTCGTGATCGGCGCGATCGTGCTGCCGCTGATGGTGGCCGGCCCCGACGCGGTGGTGCGGTGGGTGCCGTGGAGCACGGAAGTGATCGCGGTGCTGTACTGGCCGACCGTCACGCTGCTCTCGATCGTCTTCCTGACGACGCTCTACCACGTCTCCGTTCCGGTCCGGTCCCCGTGGATCGAGGACGTGCCCGGCGCGCTCGTCGCCCTGGCCATGTGGGTGCTGGGCTCGTTCCTGCTGCGGATCTACCTGACCAACACCGTCGAGGGACCGACGATCTACGGGTCCCTGGCCGCGCCGGTGGCGGTGCTGCTGTGGATCGGCGTCTCCGCCTTCGCCGTCCTCGTCGGCGCGGCCGTCAACGCCGCCATCGACCGGGTCTGGCCCTCGCTGGCCACCGCGGCGGCGCGCGAGGCGAACGAGCGGGTGCGGGAGGCGGAGGCCGCCCAGCTGGTGGCGCGGGCGGCGGCCTGGCGGGCCCTGGCCGAGGGGGAGTCCGAGGACGACGAGGACGCCGGAATGCCCTCGGAGTTCCCCGAACGCTGGTCGAACTTCCTGCCGCCGGACGACTATTCGGCGCGCCTGCGCAAGCACTGACGGCGGGCCGGGCACGCGCTGGCGGCGGGCGGGGCACGCGCTGCCGGCGCGCCCGCGCGAACGGGCGGAAAAAGAGTTGGCGTTGGCGGAAGCGGCGTTGTTACGGTGGGCCCGTTCCCGCCGCACCGCACGGTCGCGGGACGGCCAGTTCGTGCATGACCCGGAGGTGAGTCCATTGATGACTGTCGTGACGCAGGGCGCTGCCCGCACTCGGAAGACCGTCAATGCCACCCCCGTGGCCTCCGGCTGACCTCACACTTCTCCGCGCGCCGCCGAGCGCGCGCTGCCGGGGCCACCCTGTGAAGGGTTCCCCTTGTCTTTCTCCTCTTCTGGTTCTTCTGCCACGCACGGCTCCTCCATGCCCGCCCTCGCCGCCTTCGGCTGGGACGACGCGTGGGCGGCCGAATTCGCCCCGTACGAGGCGCAGGGGCTGCTGCCGGGCCGCGTCGTACGGGTCGACCGGGGTCAGTGCGACGTCGTGACCGCGGACGGCACCGTCCGCGCGGACACCGCGTTCGTCACCCCGCACGACCCGTTGCGGGTCATCTGCACGGGTGACTGGGCCGCCGTCGAGCCGGCCGGCAACCCCCGCTACGTGAAGGCGTACCTGCCGCGCCGGACCGCCTTCGTACGGTCCACCTCCTCGCAGCGCTCCGAGGGGCAGATCCTCGCCGCGAACGTCGACCACGCCGTCATCGCGGTCTCGCTCGCAGTGGAGCTCGACCTGGGCCGGATCGAGCGCTTCCTGGCGCTCGCCTGGGAGTCGGGGGCGCAGCCGCTGGTCGTCCTGACCAAGGCGGACCTCGTGCCGGACCCGACGGTCCTCGCCCACCTGGTCCAGGACGTGGAAACCACCGCACCGGGGGTGCAGGTGCTCACGGTGTCGTCCCTGACGGGGGAGGGCACGGACGTCCTGGCTGCGGTGGTGTCGGGCGGCACGAGCGTGCTGCTGGGCGTCTCCGGGGCCGGAAAGTCGACGCTGGCCAACGCGCTGCTCGGGACGGAGGTCATGGAGGTCCAGCGGACCCGGGAGGTCGACGGCAAGGGCCGGCACACCACGACGACGCGCAACCTGCTGGCGCTGCCGGGCGGGGGCGTGCTGATCGACACCCCGGGGCTGCGGGGCGTCGGGCTGTGGGACGCCGAGGCGGGGGTCGGGCAGGTGTTCTCGGAGATCGAGGACTACGCCGCCGAGTGCCGTTTCCACGACTGCGCGCACGTCGCGGAGCCGGGGTGCGCGGTGCTGGGTGCGGTGGAGTCGGGGGCGCTGGCGGAGCGGCGGCTGGAGAGCTACCGGAAGCTGCTGCGGGAGAACCAGCGGATCGTGGCGAAGACGGATGCGAGGGTCCGGTCGGAGATCCGGCGGGACTGGCGGATGAAGTCGGCCGAGGGCCGGGCCAACTATGCCGCGAAGCGGGCCGGGAGGTTCTGACGGCCGGGGCGGCCGGGGCGGTTCCTCTGCGGCGCCGCGGCGCGGAGCGGCCCCGGCTGCGCCAGGCTTTCCGGGGCTCCGCCCCGGACCCCGCGCCTCAATCGCCGGCGGGGCTGAATGTGGGGCTCCGCTCCGGACCCCGCGCCTCAATTGCTGGCGGGGCTGAATGTGGGGCTCCGCCCCGGACCCTGCGCCTCAATCGCTGGCGGGGCTGAATGTGGGGCTCCGCTCCGGACCCTGCGCCTCAATCGCTGGCGGGGCTGAATGTGGGGCTCCGCCCCGGACCCTGCGCCTCAATCGCGCGGCGGGGCTGAATGTGGGGCTCCGCCCCGGACCCTGCGCCTCAATCGCCGGCGGGGCTGGCGTTGCCCCCGGCGGGGGTCGGGGTCGGGTCGAGGCCCCAGCTGATGACGTGGGTCGGGTGGATGCGGATGACCTCCGGGCTGAAGTGGGGGCCCAGGGCGTGGGTGCCGACCTCCAGGGCGGCGCGGCCGCGGACCTCGATGCCGCGGACGCGCCACGGGCGCGTGCTCACCAGGTCGTCGACCACCAGCGACAGCCGCGGGTTCGCCTTCAGGTTGCGCCACTTCTTAGTCGTGCCCATCGCCCTCCCGCCGACCAGGATCGTGTCGTCCTCCTGCGGGAAGAACCCCACCGGGTTCGCCTGCGGCTGCCCGGCCGGGTCCACCGTGGCCAGCCGGCCCAGGCGCTGCGACCGCAGGTAGGACAGTTCCGCCTCGCTGAAACCCTCGAACGCCGTCGTCGTCATACCGGCAGCCTCGCATCCCCGCCCGGACCCCGCACCGGGGAGCGGTTCAGGCCCGGAGGACCGCGGCCACCCAGGCCGCCGTCACCAGCAGGCAGGCCAGCAGCTCCACCAGCACGCTCGTCCCCACCGCCCGCATCACCGCCCGGACCGACGCGCGGGCCTCGCCGGCGGAGCCCAGGCGCAGCCGCTCGCTCAGGTAGGCGCCGCCCACGAAGCCCGGCACGGCGCCCAGCACCGGTACCAGTACGAAGCCCAGCAGCGCGCCCGCGCCCGCGTACACCACCATCCGGCGGTGGATCCCCACCCCCCGCAGCCGCCGCGGCGGCAGGAGCCAGATCACCACCTGCACCACCAGCAGCAGCCCCGTCGACGCCACCAGCAGGATCCACGCGGCCGACGAGCGCTCGTTCAGGGCCCACCACAGCACCCCGGCCCACACCAGCCAGGTCCCCGGGACCCCCGGCACCATCACCCCCAGCAGCCCGAGCAGCAACACCAGCCCCACCAGGAGCAGCTGAGGCAGATCCATCTGCTCAGCGTGACCGACCGGGCCCTATCGGGCCACCCAGCCCCGTTCGTACGCGTACCAGCCCAGTTGCAGCCGGGTCGTGACCCCGGCCAGTTCCATCAGGCCCTTGACCCGGCGCTGCACCGTGCGCAGGCCCAGTTCCAGGTGCTTCGCCACGCTCGTGTCCGTCATCCCGGCCAGCAGCAGGCTCAGGATCTCCAGGTCGGTGGCGTCCGGGGTGCCCGGCGACTGCTCCGCGGAGCCCGTCGCGCCCAGCCGCAGCGGGAGCGACTCCCGCCACACCGCCTCGAACAGGCCCGACAGGGACTCCAGCAGCCCCGACGCGTGCACCACCAGGGCCGTCGGCTCCGCGCCCGGCGCCGTCAGCGGCACCATCGCCAGGCTCCGGTCCGCGATCACCAGCTTGGTCGGCACCCGCGCCGTCACCCGGACGTGCTCGCCGCGCGCCAGCGCCGTCGTCGCCTCGCGGATCCCGGTCGGCTGGGCGAGGACCTCCCGCTCGATGACGACCCGGTAGGCGACGCCCCGTACGACGGCCCGTTCCTCCGCCTCGTTCTCCGCGCCCGTCACCACCTCCGGGCGGCTGTCCACCAGCGCGCGCACCTCCTCCACCGCCCCCAGCTGGAGCTGTACGAAGCGGTGGGCGACCGCGCTCGCGCCCGTCACCACCTCCACCAGGTCGTGCACCGACTGCTCGGCGGCCTCCGCCCGGTACTCCTGTGCCAGCAGCGTCGCCGCCAGCTCCGCCCGTTCCAGCTCGTGCCGCTGCCGGTTCAGCAGCGCCCCCAGCGCCACCCCGGGCGGGGCCGCCACCCAGCGCCCCGGCCGGGCCGAGGACTGCGCCGCCAGGCCGTGGCGTTCCAGGTGCCGCAGCGCCCCCTCGGTCTGCCGCACGGGAAGCGACAGCCGGTGCGCGAGATCGGGCACCTCCGCCGCGCCCAGTGCCACCAGCGCGCGGTACGCCGACTCCTGACCCTCGTCCAGGCCTATCGCACCCAGCAACCCGTCCACCCACCCCTTCGTACCGTTCCTGGCGGGAAGCGGCCACGGCGCGAACCCGCCGCCGCCATCATCGCCGCACCCCCCGGCCCTCTGCCAAGGTGAGGGCACCGCAGTAGAACATCCGCAGGCCACGAGCCCACGCCGCGCGGCAGCCCCGCCGTCCGCACCGAGGCGGAACCACGGTCGCGGCGGGCGCCCGCACCCCCGGACGGTCGAACGGGAAGGCGGAAATCGCCGGCCCGTACGACAGGAACGCGAGGGGCCCACCGGGCGGCGGCCCGGTGGGCCTCTTTCGTGCATTCGGCGTTTTCCGCCCCGGCGGGCGGCCGAGAATAGCGGCATGAGTCAGCGGCGCGCGGACGACTGGTGGCAGAAGCTCTACGAGGACCAGGGCGCGGGACCCGAGCCCGATCCGGAGGACACGCTGGACCACCGCTACCACTCGGCGGTGGTGCTGGTGAAGGACGGGGAGGAGCCCGCCGCGGCGGCGGACCCGCCGGGCCGCCTGCTGCCCGGGCCGCGCCGGGAGGCGGAGCCCGCACCCCCCGCCGAGGAGCCGCCGCCCGACCCGCGCCGGCCCGGGCCGACCGGCTACGCCCTGGGCGGGCTCACCGTACCCCCCGCGGCTCCCGAACCGGCCGCCGCTCCCGAACCGGCCGCGGAGCCCGGGCTGCCGCTGCGGCCCCGGAGCGCCGGAGGCACCGGCACCGGGTCCGCGCCGCCCGGGGACACCCGGCCCGCCGCCCCGCGCCAGGCCCCCGCCTCCGGCCCCGTCGCGGAGCCGCCGGACCACGACCCAACCGACCGGCCCGGCGTACGCCACCTCGGCGACCGGGCCCCGACCTACGCGGCCGAGCCGGGCGCCCTGCCCGAGGCCGACCCGGCCGCCCTGGGCGACCTCACCCCCGACACCGTCCTGGAGGGGGCCCGCTACGGCACGTACACCCTGCGCGCCGCCTCGCTGCGCGGGGACTCCGCCCGGTTCCGCGGCGAGGGCCGCCGGGACTTCCTGCTGACCGCCCGCTTCGGCAGCGGCGACGACGCCCTGGTCCTGGTGGCCCTCGCGGGCGGCGACCGGGCCGCGCCCGGCGCCCGGGAGGCCGCGGCCGAACTGTGCCACTCGGTCGCCGCGGCCGTCGGGCGCAGCCGGCAGCGGCTGGCCGAGGACATCCGGGCCGGCAGCCGGGAGGCCCTGCGCTCCGGGCTCCAGCGGCTCACCGACCGGGGCTACGGGCGGCTGCGGTCCCGCGCGGCGGAGCTGGGCCTGGCGGAGGAGGGCTACACCGCCGGGCTGCGCGGGCTGCTGCTGCCGGTGGACCCGCAGTGCCGCACCCGGGTGTGCTTCGGCGCGGGCGCGGGCGGGTTCTTCCGGCTGCGGGGCGGCCAGTGGCAGGACCTGGAACCGGAGGACACCGCGCACCCGCCGGTGGACGCGGCCGGGGGATTCCGCTTCCGTGCCTCGCTGGCCCGGGCCGGTGACACCCTGCTGCTCTGCTCGGGTGGTCTCGCGGCCCCGATGCGCGAGGAGGGGCTGCTCCCGGCCGAGCTCGCCGCCCGCTGGTCGCAGGCCGAACCGCCCGGCCTCGCCGCGTTCCTCGCGGACGCCCAGCTGCGCCTCAAGGGCTACGCCGACGACCGGACGGCCGCCGCGGTCTGGGAGGCGTAACGGCGCGGTTCGTGCGTGGATGGAAGGCGCACGCGGCACAGCCGAACCGGAGAGGGCGCCCCTTCCATGGCCAAGCAGAACGTGGCGGAGCAGTTCGTCGACATCCTCGTACGCGCGGGCGTGCGGCGGATGTACGGAGTCGTGGGCGACAGCCTGAACCCGGTGGTGGACGCCATCCGCCGGACGGACGGCATCGAGTGGATCCAGGTCCGCCACGAGGAGACGGCCGCCTTCGCGGCCGGAGCCGAGGCCCAGATCACCGGCCGGCTCGCCGCTTGCGCGGGCTCCTGCGGTCCCGGCAACCTGCACCTGATCAACGGCCTGTACGACGCCCACCGCTCGATGGCCCCGGTGCTGGCACTGGCCTCGCACATCCCCTCCGGCGAGATCGGGCTCGGGTACTTCCAGGAAACCCACCCGGACCGGCTGTTCACCGAGTGCAGCCACTACAGCGAGCTGATCTCGAACCCCAAGCAGATGCCCCGGGTGCTGCAGAGCGCCATCCAGCACGCCGTCGGCCGCAGCGGCGTCGGCGTCATCTCACTGCCCGGCGACATCGCCTCCCTGCCCGCCCCCGCGAAGACGGTGGAACACGCCCTGGTGACCGCGCGGCCGACCGTACGGCCCGGGGACGGCGAGATCGAGAAGCTGGTCCGGCTGATCGACGAGGCGGACCGGGTCACCCTCTTCTGCGGCAGCGGCACCGCCGGGGCGCACGCCGAGGTCATGGAGTTCGCCGGCCGGGTCAAGGCCCCGGTGGGGCACGCGCTGCGCGGAAAGGAATGGATCCAGTACGACAACCCCTTTGACGTGGGGATGAGCGGGCTGCTCGGCTACGGCGCCGCCTACGAGGCCACCCACGAGTGCGACCTGCTGATCCTGCTCGGCACCGACTTCCCGTACAACGCCTTCCTCCCCGACGACGTGAAGATCGTCCAGGTCGACATCCGCCCCGAACACCTCGGCCGCCGCTCCCAGTTGGACCTGGCCGTCTGGGGCGACGTACGGGAGACCCTGCGGGTGCTGAACACCCGGGTGCGAGCCAAGACGGACCGCCGCTTCCTGGACCGGATGCTCAAGAAGCACGCGGACGCGCTGGAGGGCGTGGTCAAGGCGTACACGCGCAAGGTGGAGAAGCACACCCCCATCCACCCCGAGTACGTCGCCGCCGTCCTGGACGAACTGGCGGACGAAGACGCCGTCTTCACGGTGGACACCGGCATGTGCAACGTATGGGCGGCACGCTATCTTTCGCCGAACGGCAAACGGCGCATCATCGGTTCCTTCAGCCACGGCTCCATGGCCAACGCCCTTCCCCAGGCGATCGGAGCACAGTTCACCGACCGCGGCCGTCAAGTGGTCTCGATGTCGGGTGACGGCGGATTCTCGATGCTGATGGGAGATTTCCTCACCCTGGTGCAGTACGGGCTGCCCGTCAAAGTGGTCCTCTTCAACAACTCGTCGCTCGGAATGGTCGAGTTGGAAATGATGGTTTCCGGCCTGCCCTCGTACGGAACCACGAACCGGAACCCGGATTTCTCCGCCATCGCCCGCGCGGCCGGGGCGTACGGGGTGCGCGTGGAGAAGCCCAAGCAGCTCACCGGGGCTTTGAAGGACGCGTTCCGGCACAAGGGGCCCGCGCTGGTGGACATCGTGACCGACCCCAACGCCCTGTCGATTCCACCCAGGATCAGTGCCGAAATGGTGACCGGTTTCGCCCTTTCCGCCAGCAAGATCGTGCTGGACGGAGGAGTCGGCAGAATGGTTCAGATGGCGCGATCCAACCTGCGCAACGTGCCACGTCCCTGAGCCGGCAGGAGTGCGGATTGCCCCGGGGGGCATGCATCCCGTAGACCTGTTCGAGCGTGCGGGTCGATTCGGAGAGGCGAACAACGGGGGAGGTACATCGCCGTGCGGGTGGGGGCGAAGACCGGAAAGCAATGGAGGAGAGGGCGGCCGGTACCGCGGGAACCGTCCGCCGAGGGCGGCGAAGCGGTGGACGCGCCGGAGATCGTGCACAGTGTGCGCCGGGCGGACCTGAAGGCCGTGGGGGAGATCCGGCGGTCGCTGCGGGAGCTGATGCGCCACCGGTGCCGGACGGACGCCACCGAGGTGGCGGAGCTGCTGATCACCGAACTCGTCACCAACGCCCTCGTCCACACCGAACAGGGCGCGGAGGTGTCCGCGTGCATCGCCGACACCCGGCTGCGGGTCGAGGTCCGCGACTACGCCGCCCGCCGGCCCCGCCCGTACGTAACGTCCGCCGACGACGGTACGCACGGCAGGGGGCTGGTCCTGGTGCAGGCGCTGGCCGACGACTGGGGCGTGGACGCGCTGGCCCTCGGAGCCGGCAAGGTGGTCTGGTTCGAACTCGACGCCTGAGGGCCGGTTCGGGGCGCGCAGTCACCCGCGCCCCGGACCGCCCCTTGGGTGCGGTCGGCCGTCCGGTCAGCCGAACTGCTGTTCCAGGTCCTTGAGTTTGCGCTCCAAGGAGTCGAGCCGGGGAATCGTCTGGGTGTCGTCCTCGGCGGTGAGGTCCACCGTGCGCGGACCGGCCGGATCAGCCGGTTCGGTTCCGGTCACGGCTTGCAGGGAGGGCCGGCGTCGCAGGGGCAGCTGCTCCGCTTCCGATATGGCCGGCTCCGCGCCGACCGGCGCGGAGCCCGAGCCGGGGGCCAGCCCCGGCAGTTCGACCTGGCGGCCGCGCGAACGGCCGAACGCCCTGTTCTGCCGGCCCAGCGCCTTGATGCGCGCCCGGTCGAGCCGGTTCTGATCGCGCCTGCGGTGCCGGTCCTGCTCCTTCTCGCGCTTGTCCTCGCGTACTTCGTCCACGGCCTCGTCGAGGGTGCGGACCCCCTCCAGCAGCATGAGCGACCACGCGCCGAAGGTCTCCCGGGGCGCCCGCATCCAGCGGACCATCCGGATCTGCGGCAACGGCCGCGGGATGAGGCCCTGTTCGCGCAGCGCGGCCCGGCGGGTCTGCTTGAGCGCGCGGTCGAAGAGGACGGCCGCCGAGAGCGACATGCCCGCGAAGAACTGCGGGGCGCCGTCGTGGCCGCTCCCCCGGGGTGCGTGCACCCAGTTGAACCAGGCCGCCGCGCCGGCGAACAGCCAGACCAGCATGCGCGAGCCGAGCGCCGCGTCGCCGTGGCTCGCCTCGCGGACCGCGAGCACCGAGCAGAACATCGCCGCGCCGTCGAGGCCGAACGGGACGAGGTACTCCCAGCCCCCGGACAGGTTCAGGTTCTGCCGGCCGAAGCCGACCAGCCCGTGGAAGGAGAGCGCCGCGGCGACCGCCGCACAGCAGAACAGCAGGACGTACGAGGCCGTGCCGTAGACGGCCTCCTTGCGCCGGCGCCGCTCCTCGCTGCGCTCCCACGTGTCCTCGGCCGCGGCCTTCTCGCTCTCGCGCTTGCCCCGGGCCAGTACCGCCACTGCCGCAAGTACGCCCAGGAGCAACAGGCCGCCGGGCAGCAGCCAGTCCAGCGATATGTCGGTCAGTCTCATGCGGATGTCCTTGCCTCGCGTATGCGGCTTTCCGGGCGCCATAGTGGCGCAGCCGGCCGGCCGTCCATGCGGGTTTCGGGCCAAGTGGACGCCTTCGGGGGGTGGCGCACGCCGGATAGGGTGTTGTGTCTCGAACTGGGAGGCGCAGTAGCGGGATTGCGTTCGAATCAAGGTCACCCGCACGGGTGGGTTGCATGCGGTCCGGCCGGGTGATGCGGGACCGGAGGGGTCAGGCCGTCGCCGTGAGGCGGGTGACGCGGTCCGTGTCGCAGGTGCGGGGACAGGTCAGACAGGTGTCCTCGGGGCGGATCGTGTAGAAGAGGCAGCAGCCTGCCCGGTCCCGGGTGGGCAGCGGGGCGCCTTCGGGGCCGGCGAGCGTACGGAAGCCGGCGCCCGTGGGGTACGGGGCGGTCGAGCCCGGCAGCAGCGCCTCCAGCTCGGCCACGGCCCGCTCCTCCTCGCCGAGCAGCTGCCCGGCGTACCAGAGGCCTTCCACGACCTCGTCGGTCACCATCCCCCACAGGGCGCGGCGGCCGCGCCGCATGCGGGGGCCGAAACCTTCCAGCACGGGTCCGAGGTGTTCGGCGACGGCCTCCCGCACCTCCCGGCGCAGGGCCTCCTCGTCGGGCACGACCCGGGCTCCGGGGAGGCAGGCGGCGGGGTCGTCGGGGAGGCAGGCGAAACCGTCGGCGTGGACGGCGAGGCGGCCGAGGGTGCGGTGGAACGCCACGCGGGCGGGGCGCGGGACGCGGCGGTGCAGGAACCACGGGACGGTGATCAGCAGGCAGGCGGGCCAGGCGTAGCGGTGGAACCCGAAGCCGGCCACGACGTCGGGGCGGCCGGGGCGCCCGTAGTCCCGCACCACTTGGGCGGCGTCCCAGGCGAGGTAGCCGTCGAGGGCCGGCCCGCCGGCCGCGAGCTCCGCGGCGCTGGTCCATCCCGTGCCGCGGGGGAGGGGGTCGAAGGCGCCGAGCTCGGTGATCTCCAGGGCGGGGCAGACCTCGGCCAGGCGTCGGTAGGCGGCTGTGACGGCCGGTACGGCTGAGGTCGGGAGGGGCATGGCGGCACACCGATCGCTGATCGTTGAAGGTAAGCCTTACCTTACTGGATTGGTGTGGGCGGTGGGTCGGGGGACGGGCCGGCCGGGTCGCCTATTCTCGGAGCAGGTCGAGACCCGGAGGAGGACCGAGTGCACGAGACGGCCCACGACCGGGTGCCGGCCGAGTCGGTCAGGGAGACGGTTCCGGCGCAGAAGGTGCGCCGGCATTCGGTGCGCGGGCAGGTGCTGGACGCGCTGCGCGCGGCGCTGGTCGCTGGCGAGCTGGTACCCGGCGAGATCTACTCCGGCCCGGCGCTGGGGGAGCGGTTCGGGGTCTCCGCGACGCCCGTGCGCGAGGCGATGCAGCAGCTGGCGCTGGAGGGGGCGGTGGAATGTCTGCCGAACCGGGGGTTCCGGGTGCTGAGCCGCAGCCCGCAGGCGCTGGCGGAGCTGGCGGAGGTACGGGCGCTGCTGGAGGTACCGGTGATGCTGAGGCTGGCGCGGGACGTACCGGCCTCGGCCTGGGCCCGGCTGCGGCCGGCGGCCGCGGCGACGGGGGAGGCGGCGCGGGCCGGTGACCTCGCGGCTTACGGGGAGGCGGACCGGGCGTTCCACCGGGCGGTGCTGTCGCTGGCGGGGAACGACCAGCTGGTGCGGTTGGCGGAGGAGTTGCACAGGCGGGCGATGCTGCCGCTGCCGGGTGCGCCGAGGGTGCGGCGGGCGGAGCTGGTGGCGGATGCGGAGGAGCACGCGGCGCTGCTGGAGGCGCTGATCGCGGGGGAGGTGGGGGCGGTGGAGTCCCTGGTCCGGGACCACTTCGCGGGCGCGAGCGGCTGAGCCGTCCGGCTGCGCGGGGCTCTGACGGGGCCCCGTGCCTCAAGCGCCGGCGGGGCTGGCCGACCGGGCCGAGCTGCTGCGGCCCCGTCGCGCTGCGCGGCCCCGGCTGCGCCGGGTGTTCTGGGGCTCCGCCCCAGGCCCCGCGCCTCAAGCGCCGGCGGGGCTGAGATTGCCGGGCCTTGCGCCTCAAGCGTCGGCGGGGCTGGAATTGGCCGGGCCTTGCGCCTCAAGCGTCGGCGGGGCTGGAATTGGCCGGGCCTTGCGCCTCAAGCGTCGGCGGGGCTGGAATTGACCGGGCCTCGCGCCTCAAGCGCTGGTGGGGCTGAGATTGCCGGGCCTCGCCCCTCAGTGTCGGCGGGCCCGAATGGCCGGCCCCGCGCGTCAAGCGCCGGTGAGGCTGGGTCTGGCCGACGAGGCCGGGTACATCGAGCCCCGCCAGTGATTGAGGCGCGGGGTGCGGGGCAGAGCCCCGTGGGCCGGGCGGCCCCCCGGCTGGGGCTAGGCCGGGGTGGGGTGGAGTTGGTCCGCCAGCCAGGTGGGGATGCCGCCCAGGAGGTGGAACAGGCGGCGGGCTTCCGCGCGGAGGCGGGCGGCTTCCGGTTCCGGTTCGGCTTCGGCCAGGGCCGCCAGGGCCGGGGCCGTGCCGATCAGGAAGCCGAGTTCCTCACGGATGCGCAGGGACTCCGCGAAGCCTTCGCGGGCCTCCGCCACCTCCCCGTCCCGCAGGGACAGCGCCGCCAGGTGGCGCCACGTGAACGACAACAGCAGCGCGTCCCCCTGCGCCGTCGCCCCCGCGTGCGCCCGGTGGTACGCCGGCCGGGCCGCGTCCGGGGCGTCCGCCAGGTGCTCGGCCACCAGGCCCCGCCGGAAGTCCAGCAGCGGGCGGCTGCCGGACCCGGGCGACAGCAGCGCCGCCGCCCGGCCCAGCGCCGAACGCGCCTCGTCCGCCCGGTCCCGGACCCCGAGCACCGTCGCGGCGTACGCCAGTTGCCCCCGCTCGCACGCCGCCGCGCCCCGCTCCTCGTCGTCCTGGGCCACGGCCTCCGCGATGCGCAGGGCGTCCTCCGCCTCCGCCCAGCCCTGGCCCGTGAACAGGCACCGCTCCACCAGCAGCGCGGTCCGCTGCACTGCTGCCCGGGCGCTGCCCGCGTGGGGCGTCAGCAGGGCAGCCGCGTCGGTCCAACAGCCGCGCGAGCGCAGCCGCCATATCGCCCGCTGGAGGGGGTCGTCTCCCCCCGTGGATCCGGCACCGGACATGGCGGTATCCGCCACATTGCCCTCCCCAAAGCAATCGAGCAGCACGTCGTTGAGCCCTGGGGCGAAATGAGAGCACGGATCGACGGCTCCGGCCAAGGGGTCGGGTGAACTCTTTCACAAAGTCCGGACGGCTCGTCAGCCGTTTCCGCCGACCGCCGGCGCGATTTCCCCGGTGCCGGGTCAGCTCATGCGCAGTGCCAGGAAGAAGTCCAGCTTGTCCTCCAGCCGCGAGAGGTCACGCGCCGTCAACTGCTCGATCCGCCCGACCCGGTAGCGCAGGGTGTTGACGTGCAGGTGCAGCCGGGTCGCGCAGCGCGTCCAGGAGCCGTCGCAGTCCAGGAAGGCCTCCAGCGTCGGGATCAGCTCGGCCCGGTGGCGGCGGTCGTAGTCCCGCAGCGGGTCCAGCAGCCGCGCCGTGAACGCCCGCCGGACGTCGTCCGGGACGAACGGCAGCAGCAGCACGTGCGAGGCCAGCTCGTGGTGGCCGGCAGCGCACACCCGGCCCGGGCGGGCGGCGGCGACCCGGCGGGCGTGCCGGGCCTCCTCCAGCGCCCCGCGCAGCCCCTCGGCGGAGTGCACGGCCGCGCTGACGCCCAGCGTGAGCCGTCCGTCGTCGGCCAGTCCGGCCGCCAGCGGCTCCCGTACGGTCACCAGCAGCTCGTCGGCGTGCAGCGCGGAGTCCGGGCCCTTCTCCTCCCCGGGCTCCCCGGGCAGCGCGGGCAGCGGTACGAGGGCGATGGCCTCGTCACCCGCATGGGCCACCGCGATCCGGTCGGACGGTTCCGGCCCCGACAGGGTCGGGTCGACCAGGATCTCCTCCAGCAGCGACTGGGCCACCGGGCCGCCGGGGATGTCCCCGTTGTCCCAGTCGACCCGGGCCACGACCACCTGCCAGTGCGGGGCGGCGCCCAGCCCCGGCAGCAGCACCGGCGCGGCCACCCGCAGGCGGGCGGCGATCTCGGCCGGCGGGGCACCCGTCTGGACCAGCTCCAGCACCTCCTGGGCCAGGCGGCGGCGCACCGTGCGGGCCGCGTCACGCCGGTCCCGCTCGACGGCGATCAGCTGGGTGACGCCCTGGAGCAGGTCGAGCCGCTCGGCCGGCCAGTCGCCCGCGTCGGCCTCGACGGCGAGCAGCCAGTCGGACAGCACGCTCTCGCGCACGTCCCGGGTGACGGTGCCCGGGCCGCGCCCGTGTCCCCTGATCGGGAAGAGCGAGTAGGTAATACCCTGGAGCGAGATCCGGTGGGGCCCCCTGCGGCCCGTCCGGACCGCCGCGAGGTGCTCGCTCGCCAGCGTCGCGCAGACGCCCGGTGCCAGCGGCTCGCCCGCCCCGGCGATCTGCCGGCCGGTCGGCGAGAGCACCCAGGCCCGGAGATCGAGGTCCGTGGTGAGCAGATCCAGCACCACATCGGGGCCGCCGCCGGCCGGACCCGATGTCATCAGGCGGCGGTGCCGGTCGACGACCGCCGCCAGGTCCCCCGCGCGCTCCCCGGAGACCTGTCGCACGACGTATTCGGTGATCGTGGCGAATGCGACGTCTTCGTTCACGGCGAACAGCGGCAGCCGGTTGCGCAGACAGGCCGATACCAGATCGTCGGGGATGTCCCCGAGTTCCGCCTCGCCCGCCGCGAGCCCGGCGACTCCCGCGCTCGCGAGGATTCGTACGAATGGCTCGGAGTCGGCTGAATTTCTTCGCCAGGCGAGGCCGGTCAGCACAAGTTCGCCTCCGGAGAGGTACCGGCTGGGATCCCTCAGGTCGGTCGTCATGACCCCGCGGACCGTCCGGTCGAGTTCTTCCTCGCCGCCCAGCAGCCGCAGCCCAAGCGCCTCGGTTTCCAGCAGTGCGCGCAGCCGCATGATGTCGCCGCCGATCTGTCTCGATGTTGCCGTTGGAAATCGGGCAGGTCGTCGCATCCTGCCTTTCATACGAATCTACAAGACGAGGGAGGCCGTCAGCCAACTCCTTCATGGTTTCGGTGACTGCACCCGGGGGACGCGCGGCTTGTGTACTGGCTCCACACCGCGTTAACAGCACGTGAACGACCAGTCGAGGGCCTCTGGGACGCCTGGCTTGAAGTGAACGACACGATGAAGAAGAGGGCCGATCATGGACTTCCTTCGCCCCGCCAGCTGGGAGGAGGCACTCGCCGCCAAGGCCGAGTTCCCCGCTGCCGTGCCGATCGCCGGTGGCACCGACGTCATGGTCGAGATCAACTTCGACCACCGCCGGCCGGAGTACCTCCTCGACCTGAACCGCATCGGCCTGCTGGCGGAGTGGGAGGTCGGTGCGGACGTGGTGCGCCTGGGCGCGTCCGTCCCGTACGCGCACATCATGGAGCACCTCCGTACGGAGCTGCCCGGCCTCGCGCTCGCCTCGCACACGGTCGCGTCCCCGCAGATCCGCAACCGCGGCGGTGTCGGCGGCAACCTCGGTACCGCCTCGCCGGCCGGTGACGCCCACCCGGCGCTGCTCGCGGCCGGCGCCGAGGTCGAGGTGGAGTCCGTACGCGGCTCGCGCCTGATCCCCATCGACGCGTTCTACACGGGTGTCAAGCGCAACGCGCTGGCCCCGGACGAGCTCATCAAGACCGTCCACATCAAGAAGGCGGACGGCCCCCAGCAGTACTCCAAGGTCGGCTCCCGCAACGCGATGGTCATCGCCGTCTGCGCCTTCGGCCTGGCCCTGCACCCGCGGACCCGCACGGTCCGTACCGGCATCGGCTCGGCCGCGCCGACCCCCGTCCGGGCGAAGACAGCCGAGGAATTCCTGACCGCGGCGCTCGAAGAGGGCGGCTTCTGGGAGTCCGGCAAGGTCATCACGCCGTCGATCGCGAAGCAGTTCGGTGACCTCGCCTCCGGCGCGGCGAACCCGATCGACGACGTCCGCGGCACGGCGAAGTACCGCCGGCACGCGGTCGGCATCATGGCTCGCCGCCAGCTCGTCTGGACCTGGGAGCAGTACCGCGGTACCGGCAACGGCCGCTCGCTCGAAGGGGCTGCGTAATCATGCGCGTCAAATTCACCGTAAACGGCCGTCAGCAGGAAGCGGACGACGTGTGGGAGGGCGAGTCCCTCCTCTACGTCCTGCGCGAGCGGCTGGGCCTGCCGGGTTCGAAGAACGCCTGTGAGCAGGGCGAGTGCGGTTCCTGCACGGTCCGCCTCGACGGCGTGCCGGTGTGTTCCTGTCTCGTGGCCGCCGGCCAGGTCGAGGGCCGCGACGTCGTGACCGTCGAGGGCCTGGCGGAATTCGCCAAGCAGCGCGAGGAGCACGGCCACGGTGGTGGCTGCGGCACCGGCGGCGCCTGCGGCGGCACGGGCGGCGTCACCCTGGACGAGGCCAGGCAGTGGTCCGCCAAGGGCGCCGACTCGCAGACCGGCGAGGGCGTGGAGCTCTCCAACGTCCAGCAGGCGTTCATCGACGCCGGCGCCGTGCAGTGCGGTTTCTGCACCCCGGGTCTGCTGGTGCAGGCCGACGCGCTGCTGGAGCAGAACGGCTCGCCGTCCGACCAGGACATCCGCGAGGCCCTGTCCGGCAACCTCTGTCGCTGCACGGGCTACGAGAAGATCCTCGACGCGGTCCGCCTCGCGGCCGCCCGTCAGGGAGAGGCGGTCTGACCATGGCCAGGAACACCCGCACGGTGCCGGCCGGCGCGCCGACCAGCGTCAGCCAGAAGCACCACAAGGGCGGCATCGGCGAGTCCGTCCTGCGCCCGGACGGCACCCTCAAGGTCACCGGTGAGTTCGCCTACTCCTCGGACCTGTGGCACGAGGACATGCTGTGGGGCCAGACCCTGCGCAGCACCGTCGCCCACGCCGAGATCGTCTCCATCGACATCTCCGAGGCGCTGGCGATGCCCGGCGTCTACTCGGTCCTGACGTACGACGACCTGCCGGCCCGGATGAAGAACTACGGCCTGGAGATCCAGGACACCCCGGTCCTCGCCCACGGCCGGGTGCGCCACCACGGCGAGCCGGTCGCCCTCGTGGCGGCCGACCACCCGGAGACCGCCCGCCGGGCGGCCGCGAAGATCAAGGTCGACTACCGTGAGCTGCCGCTGGTCACGGACGAGGCCTCCGCCCTCGCCCCCGACGCGCCGCTGATCCACGAGGGCCGCGACGACCACCACATCGGTCACGTCCCGCACCCGAACATCGTGCACCGCCAGCCGATCGTCCGCGGCAACGTGGCGCAGGCCCGCAAGCGCGCCGACGTCATCGTCGAGGGCGAGTACACCTTCGGCATGCAGGACCAGGCCTTCCTGGGCCCGGAGTCCGGCCTGGCCGTCCCGGCCGAGGACGGCGGCGTCGACCTCTACGTCGCCACCCAGTGGCTGCACTCGGACCTCAGGCAGATCGCCCCCGTCCTCGGCCTGCCCGAGGAGAAGGTGCGCATGACGCTCTCCGGCGTCGGCGGTGCCTTCGGCGGCCGCGAGGACATCTCGATGCAGATCCACGCCTGCCTGCTGGCCCTGGCCACGAACAAGCCGGTCAAGATCGTCTACAACCGCTTCGAGTCCTTCTTCGGCCACGTGCACCGGCACCCGGCGAAGCTCTACTACGAGCACGGCGCCACCAGGGACGGCAAGCTCACGCACATGAAGTGCAAGATCGTGCTCGACGGTGGTGCCTACGCCTCGGCCTCCCCGGCCGTCGTCGGCAACGCGTCGTCCCTCTCGGTGGGCCCGTACGTCGTGGACGACGTCGACATCGAGGCGATCGCGCTCTACACGAACAACCCGCCCTGCGGTGCGATGCGCGGCTTCGGTGCCGTCCAGGCCTGCTTCGCGTACGAGGCCCAGATGGACAAGCTCGCGGCGAAGCTGGGCATGGACCCGGTCGAGTTCCGCCAGCTGAACGCCATGGAGATGGGCACGGTCATGCCGACCGGCCAGGTCGTGGACTCCCCGGCGCCGGTCGCCGAGCTGCTGCGCCGGGTCAAGGCCCGCCCGCTGCCGCCGGAGCGCCAGTGGGAGACCGCCGGCGAGGGCGCGGACATCCGCGCGCTGCCGGGCGGCCTCTCCAACACCACCCACGGCGAAGGCGTCGTACGCGGCGTCGGCTACGCGGTCGGCATCAAGAACGTCGGCTTCTCCGAGGGCTTCGACGACTACTCGACCGCCCGCGTGCGCCTGGAGGTCATCAACGGCGAGCCCGTCGCGATGGTCCACACGGCCATGGCGGAGGTCGGCCAGGGCGGCGTCACCGTCCACACCCAGATCGCCCGTACGGAGCTGGGCGTCACGCAGGTCACCATCCACCCGGCCGACACGCAGGTCGGCTCCGCCGGTTCCACGTCCGCCTCGCGGCAGACGTACATGACCGGTGGCGCCGTGAAGAACACCTGTGAGGCCGTCCGCGAGCAGGTCCTGGAGATCGGGCGCCGCAAGAACGGCTCGTACCACCCGGCGTGGGCGACCGCCGAGCTGCTGCTGGAGGCCGGCAAGGTCGTCACCGACGGCGGCGAGGTGCTCGCCGACATCGCCGACGTCCTGGAGGGCGAGGACGCGATCGACGTGGAGCTGGAGTTCCGGCACCGGCCGACCGTCCCGTTCGACCTGGTCACCGGGCAGGGCAACGGCCACGTCCAGTACACCTTCGCCGCGCACCGCGCGGTGGTGGAGGTGGACACCGAGCTCGGCCTGGTCAAGGTCGTCGAGCTGGCGACCGCGCAGGACGTCGGCAAGGCGCTGAACATGCTTTCCGTGGTCGGCCAGATCCAGGGCGGCACCACCCAGGGCCTGGGCGTCGCGATCATGGAGGAGATCATCGTGGACCCGAAGACCGCGAAGGTGCGCAACCCCTCCTTCACGGACTACCTGATCCCGACCATCCTCGACACCCCGGCCATGCCGGTCGACGTCCTGGAGCTCGCCGACCCGAACGCGCCGTACGGCCTGCGCGGGATGGGCGAGGCCCCGACCCTCTCGTCCACCCCGGCCGTACTCGCGGCGATCCGCCAGGCGACCGGTCTGGAACTCACCAAGACGCCGATCCGTCCGGAAGCCCTCACCGGCACCCTCTAGGACGGCCCGGTCCGGGGCCGCGCGGCCCCGGACCCCCCACAGCTCTCCGGGCGGTGTGACACCGGGAACGTCACACTTGCCAGTCGCACCGCCCGGAGTACGAAGTCCGGAACACGTCGGACCGCACCGCTCGCGGCCCGCCCCACCGGCAGCAGTCCCCCCACGCAGTACCCGCTGTACCGCAGTACCCGCTGTACCGCAGTAACCATCGCGTCGCCTCGGGCCGTCACCCCGGGTCGTGCAGCCAAACGCATCATCCCAAATCCCGCGATCTCCAATCCCCATGCGGGTGCCCCTATGAACCTTGGGAGTTAGGCACCATGACCCAGTCGTCTGTGGAGCCCAAGACCACCGCGGAAGAGGCCGGCGACGGCACTCGCCCCCCCGCCGGACGTTCTTGGCTCGACCGGTACTTTCACATAACCCACAGAGGGTCCAACGTCGGCAATGAGATCCGTGGCGGCGTCACGACCTTCATGGCCATGGCGTACATCCTCCTGCTCAACCCGCTGATCCTCTCCGGCAAGGACGCCGCCGGAGACACCATGAGCCAGAAGGCCCTGATCACGGCCACGGCCTTCGCCGCGGCCCTGACCACGCTCCTCATGGGCTTCGTCGGCAAGGTGCCGCTCGCCCTCGCGGCCGGCCTGTCGGTCTCGGGCGTGCTCTCCTCGCAGGTGGCGCCGCAGATGACCTGGCCGCAGGCCATGGGCATGTGCGTCATGTACGGCGTCGTGATCTGTCTGCTGGTCGTCACCGGCCTCCGCGAGATGATCATGAACGCGATCCCGCTCGCGCTCAAGCACGGCATCACGATGGGCATCGGCCTGTTCGTGGCCCTGATCGGCCTCTACAAGGCGGGCTTCGTCGGCAACGGTCCGGAGTTCGCCCCGCCGGTCAGCCTCGGCGCGACAGGCCAGCTCTCCGGGTGGCCCGTCTTCGTGTTCTGCCTGACCCTGCTCGCCATCTTCATGCTCCAGGCCCGCAAGGTCCGCGGGGCGATCCTGATCGGCATCGTCGGCGGAACCGTCGTGGCGGCGATCATCAACGTCGTCGCGAACGTCGACCCGAAGGCCTGGAAGAACGGCGCGCCCGAGCTGTCCGGCTCCGCCGTCTCGATGCCCGACTTCTCGCTCTTCGGCAAGGTCGAGTTCGGCGGCTGGGGCGACGTCGGCGTCATGACGATCGGCATGATCGTCTTCACCCTCGTCCTCGCCGGCTTCTTCGACGCGATGGCCACCATCATCGGCGTCGGCACCGAGGCCAAGCTCGCCGACGACCAGGGCCGCATGCCGGGCCTGTCCAAGGCGCTGTTCATCGACGGTGCCGGTGGCGCCATCGGCGGCCTCGCGGGCGGCTCCGGCCAGACCGTGTTCGTCGAGTCAGCGACCGGCGTCGGCGAAGGGGCCCGCACGGGTCTCGCCTCCGTCGTGACCGGCCTCTTCTTCGCCGCCTGCCTCTTCTTCACCCCGATCACCCAGATCGTCCCGGGTGAGGTCGCCTCCGCGGCCCTGGTCGTCATCGGCGCGATGATGATGCAGAACGCCCGTCACGTGGACTGGGCCGACAGCTCGACCGCCATCCCGGTGTTCCTGACCGTCGTGCTCATGCCGTTCACCTACTCGATCACGGCCGGCGTCGCCGCCGGTGTGATCTCCTACGTGGCCATCAAGGTCGCGCAGGGCAAGGCCCGCGAAATCGGTGCCTTCATGTGGGCGCTGACCGTCATCTTCGTGGTGTTCTTCTCGCTCCACCCGATCGAGGGCTGGCTCGGCGTGAAGTAGCGGGGCCCGTGCCCGGCGGCTGACCCGCCACGCATCCGATACTGGATACCGAACCCCTCCGAGGAGGCCCCCATGCTGGACATCGCCGCAGAACTGAACCGGTGGGTCGAGCAGGGGCGTGACTTCGCCGTCGCCACGGTCGTGGCGGTGTCCGGCAGCGCGCCCCGGGAGTCCGGGGCCGCCCTCGCCGTCGACGGCGAGGGAACGGTGATCGGCTCGGTGTCCGGCGGATGCGTGGAGGGCGCGGTCTACGAGCTGTGCCGGCAGTCCCTGGAGGACGGCCGGAGCGTCACCGAGCGCTTCGGCTACAGTGACGACGATGCCTTCGCCGTGGGCCTGACCTGCGGCGGGGTCATCGACATCCTGGTCACCCCGGTCCCCGTGGGCGCTCCCGTACGGGAGGTGCTCGCGGCCGCGCTGGCCGCCGCCGCCCGCGGGGAGGCGGCGGCGGTCGCCCGGATCGCCGAAGGCCCGGCGGAGCTGCGGGGCCGCGCGGTGGTCGTCCGCGGTGAGGGCTCGTACCAGGGCGGCTTCGGCGCCCACCCCGAGCTGGACCGCACCATCGCCGGAGAAGCCCGCGCCATGCTGGACGCGGGCCGGACCGGCCTGCTGGAGATCGGCGCCGACGGCCGGCTCTGCGGAGAGCCGCTCAAGGTGCTGGTCGAGTCCAGCGTCCCGCCCCCGCGGATGATCGTCTTCGGGGCCGTCGACTTCGCCTCCGCCCTGGTGCGGATCGGCAAGTTCCTCGGCTACCACGTGACCCTGTGCGACGCCCGGCCGGTGTTCGCCACGAAGGACCGTTTCCCCGAGGCGGACGAGGTCGTGGTCGACTGGCCGCACCGCTACCTGGAGTCCACCGAGGTCGACTCCCGGACCGTGCTGTGCGTGCTCACCCACGACGCCAAGTTCGACGTCCCGCTGCTGGAGACGGCGCTGAGGCTGCCCGTCGCCTACGTCGGCGCCATGGGCTCGCGCCGCACCCACGAGGACCGCAACGAGCGGCTGCGCGGGGCCGGCGTCAGCGAACTGGAACTCGCCCGGCTGCGCTCCCCGATCGGCCTGGACCTCGGCGCCCGCTCCCCGGAGGAGACCGCACTGTCCATCGCCGCCGAAATCGTCGCCAACCGCCGCGGCGGCACCGGCGCCGCCCTCACGGGCGGGTGGATACCGATCCACCGCGAGGGGCCGGACACCGTGGCGGGCCGGATCGGTTCCGTCGCCTGAAGGACCGGCCGCTACGGACGGACCTGTCCTGCTGAGCAACGGGCGGCCCTTGGGGGTTGCGCCCTTTCGCCGTTCCGCCTATTTTACCCGCCGGTAACAGCGCCTTTCCGTAACGGAGTTGAGCGAATGTCCCGGTTCCCCGCCCGTACCCTGCTCGCCGCCTGCGTACTGGCCGCGGCCACGCTCGGCGCCGCGCCCGCGCCGCAGTCCGGCTCCGCGCCGCGCGAGGTGCTGTTCGTCGGGAACAACTGGGAAGGCACCGCCGATGTGCTCGCCTCCACCGGCGATCTCGCCAAGGTCGGCCGGATCAACGTCATTCCCGACAAGGAAGAGCGGCTGCGGGAGATCTACCTCAACCCGGTGAAGCTCGGTTTCTTCCTCGGGATCCGCGCCACCGCCGGCGAAGGCCACGACCAGTTCGTCGACGACATGTACACCACCCCGGACGGCTCGGCCGTCGTCGCCTCCCGGCCCAGCTTCGCCGACGTCGTCTCCATCGACGTCCGGACCGGGCGGGTCAACTGGCGCTTCCCCGTGGCCGGTTACCGCGCCGACCACATGGCGCTGTCGCCGGACGGCACCCGGGTCGCCGTCTCCGCCTCCACCGCCAACACCGTGCACGTGCTGGACATCGCCACCGGCCGCCAGGTCGGCTCCTTCACCACCGGGGACAAGCCGCACGAGAACACCTTCACGCAGGGCGGCCGGTACCTGTGGAACAGCTCCATCGGCGACGTGACCTCCGCCCTCGACGCGCCCTGGCTGGACTGGACGAAGGGCGACCGGAAGATCACGGTGGTCGACGCCCGGACCTTCCGCACCGTCCGGGTGATCGACATGCGCGAGCGGCTGGACGCCTTCGGCCGCCCCGACCTCTCCGACGCCGTGCGGCCCATGTCCTTCAGCCCCGACGAGTCGAAGCTCTACTTCCAGGTGTCCTTCTTCAACGGCGTGGTCGAGTACGACGTGGCCGCCGACCGGATCACCCGGATCAAGGAACTGCCCACCAATCCGGCCACCAGCACCGACCGCACCACCTGGGTCAACGACTCCCGCCACCACGGCCTGTCGATGAGCCCCGACGGCGCGAAGCTCTGCGTGGCCGGAACCATGGACGACTACGCGGCGATCGTGGACCGTGCCACGCTCACCGAAGCTCCGCCGGTGCCCGCGGTGAAGCCGTACTGGGCCACCGTCGACGGCGACGGCAGCGCCTGCGTGATCTCCGAGAGCGGCGCCGACCGGGTCACCGCCATCGACTTCGCCACCGGCGCCAAGCGGGTCTCCGTCCCCGTCGGCGACCACCCGCAGCGGGTCCGGCTCGGCCACGTCCCGGCCGACTGGAGCGGTACGGCGGCGCGCTGACCCGTACCGCCGTACCGCCGTACCGCCGTCGGCGCGTACGCCACGCCGGGGCCGCCCCCGGGCGGGTTGCGGTGTTCGGCCGCCCGGGTAACGGTGCTTGACCCGGCCCCCGGTCGGCTGCGGCCCCCGGTGTGGCGTACGGGGCCGTGCACCGCCGACCCCTCACCCGTACGGCGATGGCCGCCGCCGTGTGCGCCGCCCTCGCGGCCCTCGCCGCCCCACGGCCGCCACCGCCGAGCCCGGTCCGCCCGCCGCTCCCGCCGTGCCCGCCGCTCCCGCCGCCGAGCGGGCGCTGTTCGTACCCGCCGCCAACCCGGCCGCCGCCGCGCAGACCCGTGAGCTGGCCGCCGCCGGGGCACGGCCGAGGCCGACGCGCTGACCGCGATGGCCGCCACCCCGCACGCGGTCCGGCTCGGCGACCTGACCCCGGCCCGGGCCGAGGCCGAGGCCCGGGAGACCGCGCGCACCGCGGCCCGGCGGGGCACGCTGCCCGTCTTCGCGCCGTACGACGTGCCGGGTCGCGACTGCTCCCAGTACTCCGCCGGCGGGCCGACGGTAGCGCCGCGTACCGGGCCTGGGTCTACGGCGTCGCCCGCGGCATCGGCGCCCACCGCGCCGTCGTCGTCCTGGAACCCGATTCGTTGGCGCTGCTGCCCCGGGAGTGCGCCGCGCCGGGAGCCGCGGCCGGCAGCCGGCGCGAGCCCGCCGGCGACCTGGCCCGGGCGCGCACCGACGCCCGCTGCGCGGAGATCCGGTACGCGGTGAACGCCCTGGAGGCGGCCCCCGGCACCGACGTGTACCCGGACACCGGCCACGTCGGCCGGCACACCGTCAACGCCATCGTGCCCAGGCTGCGCAGCGCCGGGATCGACCGGGCCACCGGCTTCGCCGTCAACGTCGCCAACTACCGCACCGACGAGGCGAACTCCTGGTTCGCCACCCGCGTCTCCGGCTGTCCCGCCTACAGCGAGGCGTGCGCGAACAGCGCCGACTGCCCCGACCAGTGGCGCCCGCGCGGCGCGGCCCGGCAGTGGCTCGCCACGCGGCCGACCGACGCCGACCGGGCCCGGATGTAGCACTGCGTCACCGACAGCAGCCGCAACGGCCGCGGGGGGTGGATCCCCGCCCGCGGGCAAGTACCGCGCGCCGCCGGGCCCCGCGACCCCGAGCGCGGCACCGAGGACCCGCCGGCCGGTGCCTGGTTCCCCGAACAGGCACTGGAACTGGCCAGGCTGGCGAATCCGGCCATTATGAGATGAGCGGTCCCCGATGACCGATTAGTCTCCGGATCATGGTGGACATCCACGCGGTACCCGAAGCCGGCATCGAACGCGCGCTGGAGCTCGCGTACCTGGCCTTCCACGACCGCCCGGCGAAGGAGGTGCGCGAGCGCCACCACGCCCTGCTGACCCGGTGCGGGCGCCTCGGCGGCTACGACGGCGACGTGCTCGTCGGCTTCATGGCCGCGCACGACTTCCGGCTCTCGGTGCCCGGGGCGGACCTGCCCTGCCCCGGCCTCACCTTCGTCGCCGTCGCCCCCACCCACCGCCGGCGGGGCGTGCTCACCGCGCTCATGGCCGAGCAACTGCGCCGCACCGCCGCCGCGGGCGCCCCGATCGCCGCACTGTGGGCCTCGGAGGCCGCCATCTACGGCCGCTTCGGTTTCGGCAGCGCCACCCAGGGCGCCACCATCGAGATCGACTCGACCCGGCCGCTGGCCCTGCGCGTCGAGCCGGACCGGCGCCCGCTGCGGCTGGTCGACCCGGCCGACGCACCGGCGGTGATCGGGCCGTACCACGAGGCCGCCCGCGGGACCCGGGCCGGCCGCCCGAGCCGCAGCCCGGAGCGCTGGATGGACGGGTGGCTCTGCGAGGAGGACGAGGCGGGCGAGGAGTTCAGCCCGCCCCGGATCATTGCCGCGGGCGGCCACGGCGAACCGGTCGCGGGCTACGTGCTCTACCGCACGAAGCCGGAGGACGGCGGCGGTCCGCACCGCAGCCCGGGCGTGGTCCGGGTGGACGAGCTGGAGGCTGACTCCCCGCAGGTGGCCGCCGCCCTGTGGCAGTGCGTCGCCTCCCTCGACCTGACCGGCACGGTACGGGCCTGGGGCCGGCCGCCGGACGACCCGCTGCTGCACTGCGCCGCCGACCGGGACCAGGTCCGGGTGACCGCCCTGTTCCCGGCGCTCTGGCTGCGCCTGGTCGACGTACGGGCCGCGCTGACCGCCCGGTCGTGGGCCGCTCCGGTGGAGGTGGTGCTGGAGCTGGCCGACGTACGGCTGCCGGCGAACGCCGGGCGGTTCCGGCTGAAGGCGGGCCCGCAGGGGGCCACCTTCGAGCGGGCCGGCGCCGACCCCGATCTGGCCCTGGACGTACGGGAACTGGCCGCCGTCTACCTGGGCGGTACCAGGGTCACCGAACTGGTGGCCGCCGGACTGGTACGGGAACCCACGCCGGGCGCCGCGGCGGCCCTGGACGCGGCGCTGCGGACGCCGCTGCTGCCGCACACGGCCGACGAGTTCTGAGGCCCGGGGCGGGGGCGGGCGAGCGGACCGCCCCCGCGCCGCGGGGGTCAGGAGGGCAGCGCGATCCGGGCCGCGGACATGCCGAAGGCGGAGTCCCAGACCTTGGCGGACAGCCCGTCCGGCAGCCGGTGCAGGTCCTCGGGCCGGTAACGGCGGATCTTCTGGTGCCAGTTCAGGACGCCCGCGTGCCAGTCCTTGAGCTCACTGACGTAGGCGTCCAGGGCGGCCCGGGCCTCCGCGCCCAGCTTCCAGTCGTCGTAGAGCAGTGGCAGTTGGTGGGCGACGATGTGCTCGAACTCCTCGGTGCGCTGCGTCATCAGCCCGTGGCAGATGCGCAGGGCCTCCGGGTAGCCGATGTCGAAGAAGTTCCGGGTGACCAGGATGTAGTTGTGGACCTCGCCCTCGAACTCCACTTCCTTCTGGTACGAGAAGATGTCGTTGATCAGGCACGCGGCGTCCGCGACGGCGTTCTCCAAGGACCTGATGGTGCCCGAGGAGTAGATCTCCTCCGGGATGCCCCGGCCCTGGTGGCCCAGTCGGCACAGGTACATGGTGAGGTGCGTGCCGAAGGTGCGGCGGCGCATCTCGGCGTAGTCCACCGGGTCCGGGATGCGGTTCTGGATATGGTTGTCCACCTCCCACAGCCAGCTCTCCAGCATGTCCACGAGGGTGGCCCGGAATTCGGTGCGGTGGGCGGGGGCCATGCCCGCGCCGGTACGCACCCAAAGGTCGGCGAGGCCGCGCTCCATGGCGGTGGCGGGCGCGGGCTGCTCGGCGTGGTCGACGGGGATCATGGAGACCAGGCGGGCGGTGGTGGCCTTGGCGGCGGCCAGGTTCTTGGCCTGCGCGAACACCACCGGGTAGTAGTCGTCGCCGTACGTGCCCCAGGTCAGCCACGAGGCGTTGAGCGCCAGCGCCTCGGGGGTGGCATCGGGGTCGATGCCGGCCGAGCAGAGGGCGAAGTCGTAGCCGCGCAGTTTCTCCTCGGTCCAGATCGCCGATCCGGGGTCGCCGGGCTGGGGGTCCAGCATGCCCATGCGCCGGGCCCACGCCACCGACTCCTCGCGGGCGTGCGCCAGGTGGGGGCTGAGGCTGAGCCGGTGCGGCATGTAGACGTCGGGGATGACGGAGGGGCCCGTGGGCTCGAACGGAACGTGGGTGAAGCTGCGCCGGCGCAGCTCCAGCGCGCGGGGCTCCAGGATGGAGCGCAGGTCGAGGGCGGTGGTGCCGAGGCCGCTGGGGAGGAACGGCAGGGAGACGGGGGTGGTGGCCCGGGCCTCCTTGTTCATGTAGCGGCTGGAGACCATGTGCCATTCGTGGCCGCCGGACTGCCAGTCCTGGAGGCCCTTGGCGTAGGCGAGGACGGCCGCGATCTCGGCCGGATCCATGGCGTGGTCGGCGAACAGCTGGGGGAGTTCGGCGAGCGCGGTCTGCTCGAACTGCTGGAGGCGGGAGGTGAGGAGGTCGTTGGCGGACTCGGCGGCCTCCTGGGTGGTGCACCCGAGGAAGGTCTCCAGCACCAGGATGGCGTTGGACAGTTCGCCCTCCTCGCCGACCTCGCGTTCGTAGGAGAAGATGTCGTTCCTGATGTGCACGGCGTCGGAGAAGGCGTCCCGCAGCACGCCGAGCGCCCGCGAGTGCGCGACCCGCGCCGGGACCTCGGCGGACACGTACTCGATCAGTCCGGCCGACCAGGGCGCGCCGCCGACCTTGCGGCGCATCTCGATGTATTCGAGCGGGTTCGCCACGCGGCCGATGTTGATGTTGGCGAGCTCCCACATCGACTCGTTGAGGAGGTTGCGCGTCGACTCGCTGAATCGTTCCCGCCAGTCCATCGACATCGCCGGCACGGTCCGCAGCCACAGGTCCCGCAGCCCCGCCTCGACCGGGTTGGCCGGTTCGGGGAAACCGGCGGCCAGGTCCATGGGCATGAAGGCGGCCAGGCCGTCGAGGTACGCCTTGGCGCCCGCGCGGTCCTGGGAGCGCTTGTACAGCTCCAGGAAGTGGTCGTCGAAGAAGAAGACCCACACGTACCAGTCGGTGACCAGGTCCAGCGCGTCGCTGTCGCAGTCGGGGTGGGTGTAGGAGCACAGCAGCGCGTAGTCGTGCGAGTCGAGGTCCTTCTCTTCCCAGACGCCGGACCCCTCCAGCATCCCGAAGTTGCGGGCCCACTGCTTGGTGTGGGCCCGCGCGGACTCCAGGTGCGGGTTCAGTCGCGCCGGATAGGGCACGTAGAAATCCGGCAGTTGAAACGGCTGTGTCACGGCGGGTAGAGCCTTTCCGTCCGAGGGTGCGGAGGCCCCTGTGGATCCGGCCCCCCGCACGAGATCAGCACTGCCCTACCCCACTCACCCCCGCCGTAAGGCACGGTTCACCGCATCAGGTGACGAACCCACGGTTCCCCGGCGCGGCGGCGCCGGACGTGCGATAAGGCCGCTGCGCGTAGGGCATGGAAGAGGAGCTGTCTTTTACGGGGTGAACGCGGGCTCCGCCGGAAGACGAGAGGCAATGATCGCAGATCCGCCCCCGAAGCCGGGATCGCAGCCGGCATCGGGGCCGCGCGTTCGCTGGTGGCGCCGGCACTGGAAAGCCCCGGTGGCCGCCCCATCCGCCTCATGCCCGCCGACCTCTCAGCGACTGTCTATCGGCTGGGTCCAAACCACCACTGGATCACGGGCCCGGACGTGCCGTCTCCCTCCACCACGTGAGGGCCGCCCAGCGCCCCCGCCGCCCGCTTCCGGCGACAGGGGACGGCTGGAGCCGGCCCAGGTTATTCGGAGTCGGCCTCCAGGTTGCCCTCCGTGGTGAGGTAGACCTCGCGGAGGGATTCGAGGATCTGGGGGTCCGGCTTTTCCCACATGCCGCGGGATTCGGCCTCCAGGAGGCGTTCCGCGATGCCGTGGAGGGCCCAGGGGTTGGCCTGTTCGAGGAAGGCGCGGTTCTCCGGGTCCAGGACGTAGGTTTCCGTCAGCTTGTCGTACATCCAGTCGGCGATCACGCCGGTGGTGGCGTCGTAGCCGAAGAGGTAGTCGACCGTGGCCGCGAGTTCGAAGGCGCCCTTGTAGCCGTGGCGGCGCATCGCCTCGATCCACTTGGGGTTCACGACGCGGGCGCGGAAGACGCGCGAGGTCTCTTCCACCAGGGTGCGGGTCTTGACCGTTTCCGGGCGGGTGGAGTCGCCGATGTAGGCCTCGGGGGCCGTGCCGCGCAGGGCGCGGACCGTGGCGACCATGCCGCCGTGGTACTGGAAGTAGTCGTCGGAGTCCGCGATGTCGTGCTCACGGGTGTCCGTGTTCTTGGCGGCGACGGTGATCCGCTTGTAGGCGGTCTCCATCTCCGCGCGGGCCGGGCGGCCCTCCAGGCCGCGGCCGTACGCGTAGCCGCCCCAGACCGTGTAGACCTCCGCGAGGTCGGCGTCGGTGCGCCAGTCGCGGGAGTCGATCAGCTGGAGGATGCCGGCGCCGTACGTGCCGGGGCGCGAGCCGAAGATGCGGGTGGTGGCCCGGC
This sequence comes from Streptomyces sp. NPDC026522, assembly GCF_055567555.1. Classification (NCBI taxonomy): domain Bacteria; kingdom Bacillati; phylum Actinomycetota; class Actinomycetes; order Kitasatosporales; family Streptomycetaceae; genus Streptomyces; species Streptomyces sp. NPDC026522. The sequence continues at coordinate 53,160 of NZ_JBVHQF010000009.1, read as the reverse complement.
GTTCGTCGCCGTGGGCGGCCAGGTCCGCCTGGGCGTGCGCGCGGATGTAGTTCTGCGACGCGGGCTCGTCCAGTGAGGCCGCCAGCCGGACCGCGTCGTCCAACAGGCCGATCACGTGCGGGAACGCGTCACGGAAGAAGCCCGAGATGCGCAGGGTGACGTCGATGCGGGGGCGGCCGAGTTCCGGGAGGGGGATGGGCTCGATGCCCGTGACGCGGCGCGAGGCCTCGTCCCAGACCGGGCGGATGCCGAGGAGGGCCAGGGCTTCGGCGACGTCGTCGCCCGAGGTGCGCATCGCGCTCGTACCCCAAAGGGACAGGCCCACCGAGGCCGGCCACTCGCCGTTGTCCGTGCGGTAGCGGGTGAGGAGGGAGTCGGCGAGCGCCTGGCCCGTCTCCCAGGCGAGGCGGGAGGGGACGGCCTTGGGGTCCACCGAGTAGAAGTTGCGGCCGGTCGGCAGGACGTTGACCAGGCCGCGGAGGGGCGAGCCCGAGGGGCCCGCCGGGATGAACCGGCCGTCGAGGGCGGCCACGACGTGGGCGATCTCGTCCGTGGTGCCGGCCAGGCGGGGAACCACCTCGCGCGCCGCGAAGTCGAGGACCGCCGCGACGTCCGCGGAGTACGGCGAAGCGACCGAAGCCACCGCCGACGGGTCCCAGTTCGCGTCCTCCATCGCCTGGACCAGGGCGCGGGCCGTCTCCTCCACCGCGTCCGCCGAGGTGCGGGTCGCCGCGGACTCGTCCAGGCCGAGCGCCTCGCGCAGACCGGGCAGGGCCGTCGTACCGCCCCAGATCTGGCGGGCGCGCAGGATCGCCAGCACCAGGTTGACCCGGGCCGCGCCGGTCGGGGCGCCGCCCAGGACGTGCAGACCGTCGCGGATCTGGGCGTCCTTGACCTCGCACAGCCAGCCGTCGACGTGCAGCAGGAAGTCGTCGAAGCCCTCGTCGTCGGGGCGCTCTTCGAGGCCCAGGTCGTGGTGGAGCTTCGCCGCCTGGATCAGGGTCCAGATCTGCGCCCGGATGGCGGGCAGCTTCGCCGGGTCCATGGCGCTGATCTGCGCGTACTCGTCCAGGTGCTGTTCGAGGCGGGCGATGTCGCCGTACGACTCCGCGCGCGCCATCGGCGGCACCAGGTGGTCGACCAGGGTGGCGTGGACGCGGCGCTTGGCCTGCGTGCCCTCGCCCGGGTCGTTGACGAGGAAGGGGTAGATCAGGGGGAGGTCGCCGAGGGCGGCGTCCGGGGCGCAGGCGGCAGAGAGGCCGGCGTTCTTGCCGGGCAGCCACTCCAGGTTGCCGTGCTTGCCCAGGTGGATCATCGCGTCCGCGCCGAACCCGCCGTCCTCCGCGCGGGCCTGGATCCAGCGGTACGCGGCCAGGTAGTGGTGCGAGGGCGGCAGGTCCGGATCGTGGTAGATCGCGATCGGGTTCTCGCCGAAACCGCGCGGCGGCTGGATGAGGATCAGGAGGTTCCCGCGGCGCAGGGCCGCCAGGACGATGTCGCCCTCGGGGTTCGCGGAGCGGTCCACGAACATGTTGCCGGGCGCCTCGCCCCAGTGTTCCTCGACGCTCTCGCGCAGCTCGGCCGGGAGCTCGGCGAACCAGCGCTTGTAGTCGGCGGCGGGGATGCGGACGGGGTTGCGGGCCAGCTGCTCCTCGGTGAGCCAGTCCTGGTCGTGGCCGCCGGCCTCGATCAGGGCGCGGATCAGCTCGTCGCCGTCGCCGGAGACCAGGCCGGGGACGTCGGCGGTCGGACCGAAGTCGTAGCCCGCGGCGATGAGCGTGCGCAGGAGCTCGACCGCGCTGGCCGGGGTGTCCAGGCCGACCGCGTTGCCGATGCGGGAGTGCTTGGTCGGGTACGCGGAGAGGACCAGCGCGACCTTCTTGTCGCGCCGCTCGATGTGTCGCAGCCGGGCGTGGCGTACGGCGATGCCCGCGACGCGGGCGGCCCGCTCGGGGTCGGCGACGTAGGCGGGCAGGCCGTCCTCGTCGAGCTCCTTGAAGGAGAACGGGACGGTGATCAGGCGGCCGTCGAACTCCGGGACGGCGACCTGGGTGGCGGCGTCCAGCGGGGACAGGCCCTCGTCGTTCTCCGCCCACGCGCTGCGGGAGCCGGTCAGGCACAGGGCCTGGAGGATCGGCACGCCGAGCGCGGCCAGCGCGCCCGCGTCCCAGGACTCGTCGTCGCCGCCGGCCGAGGCGGTGGCCGGCTTGGTGCCGCCCGCCGCGAGGACGGTGGTGACGATGGCGTCCGCCGACTCCAGGGCGGTGAGCAGCTCCGGCTCCGGGGCGCGGAGGGAGGAGACGTAGAGGGGGAGCGGTTGGGCGCCGTGGGCCTCGATGGCCTCGCACAGGGCGTGCACGAAGGCGGTGTTGCCGCTCATCTGGTGGGCGCGGTAGTAGAGCACGGCGACGCGGGGGCCGGTGGTACCGGCCGGGGTGCGCTCCAGGGGACCCCAGGTGGGGGCGGCCGCGGGGGGCTCGAAGCCGTGGCCGGTGAGGAGCACGGTGTCGGAGAGGAAGCGGGCCAGCTGGTCCAGGTTGGCCGGGCCGCCGTGGGCGAGGTAGCCGTGGGCCTCGGCGGCGATGCCGATGGGGACGGTCGAGGCCTCCATCAGCTGCGCGTCCGGGGCCTGTTCGCCGGTCAGGACGACGACCGGGCGGTGCTGGCCGGGAGCCAGGAGCAGGTCGAGGCCGTCCTGCCAGGCGCGCAGGCCGCCGAGGAGGCGTACGACGACCAGCTCGACCCCGTCGAGCAGGGCGGGCAGGTCGTCGAGGGGAAGGCGGGAGGGGTTCGCGAACCGGTACGGGACGGGCCCGTCGGCGGTGTTCGCGGCGCGGGCGCTGAGCAGATCGGTGTCGGACGTCGACAGCAGCAGGATCATGCGGCGGCAGGCCTTCCTCGGGGTTTCCGCGCCCCGGGCAGTGAGGACGGCGGGAGTTCCTGACTCACCCGGCCGATTGCTCCGCGGGGTTCACAGTGGCGGGACCGCGCCGGAATCGCACCGGGCTTCCTCCCATGTCGCCGTCCTCGGCGGTGACGGGCCGTGTGGTCCGCCGGGGGTCATCTTAGGTGGCGGGGTGGGGAGTGTGGTGGTCGGGTGCGGGATGCCGGGTGCCGGCGGCGCGGGTGCGGAGTGCCGGCGGCGCGGTGGTCGGGTGCGGGTCCGTTGCGGGGGCTCTGCCCCCGGGCCCCCGCGCCTCAAACGCCGGCGGGGCTGAGTTTGCCCGGCGGGGCCACGCGCCTCAAACACTGGCCCGGCCTGGTGCGGGGTGGCGGTGGACACAGGTCGGGGGTGGGGAAACGTGGGTATGCTCGCGGCCATGCCCCAGTCAGCTTCCGCCGCATCGCGGGACGAACCCGTCATACGGGACCGAGGTGACGCCTGCCCCGGCGCGCTGCGGTTGCACCAGGCGGACGACGGGTACCTCGCCCGGGTGCGGATACCCGGCGGGATGCTCGGGGCGCACGCGGCCGGGCTGCTCGGCGACGCGGCGGACCGGCTCGGCGACGGGCACATCGACCTCACCTCGCGCGGCAACGCCCAACTGCGCGGACTCGGGGCGGCCTGCGGCGGTGAACTCGCCCGCCTCCTGGCCGACGCGGGGCTGCTCCCCGCCCCCTCGCACGAGCGGGTCCGCAACATCGTCGCCTCGCCGCTGACCGGCCTCGACCGCAGCGGGCTGCCCGACGTCGCGCCCCGGGTCGCGGAGCTGGACCGGCTGCTCTGCGCGAGCGCCGAGGCGGCCGCGCTGTCCGGGAGGTTCCTGTTCGCCCTCGACGACGGACGCGGCGACGTGAGCTCCCTCGACGCGGACGTGAACCTGATCGCGCGCGGCCCGCAGCACGCCCTGCTCACCACGGCCGGCGCCGGTGAGGGGCTCCTCGTGGCCGCCACCGACGCGCCACGGGCCGCCCTCGTGGCCGCGCGGTACTTCCTCGACACCGCGCGGCAAGCCGGCACGCGGGCCTGGCGGGTCGCCGAGCTGCCTCCCGAACACCGGCTCGACATGCGGGAGTTGGCGGACCGGCTGGCCCGCGCCGGGGTCCGTGCGACCGTTGTCGCCGATCCCGCCGCGCCCCGGGGCCGGGCGCCCGAGCCCGGCCCGGTCGACGGGCCCGGGCAGCGCGTCGCGCTCTGCGTACTCGCGCCCCTCGGACGCCTCACCACCGCCCAGTGGAACCTCCTGGCCGGGCTCACCGGGCGGCTGCGCCTGACCCCCTGGCGCGGCGTCGTCGTCCCCGGACTGACCGCGTCCACCGCGCCGGACGCCCTTGCCGCCCTCGCCGACGCCGGCCTGATCACCACCCCCGCCGACCCCCGGCGGTCGGTGACCGCCTGTACCGGGCAGCCCGGTTGCGCCCGGTCCCACCGCGACGTACGCGCCGACGCGCGCGCCGTCACCGCCCTGGCGGCCGGCCCGCTGCCCGTGCACTGGTCGGGATGCGACCGGCGCTGCGGACATCCGCGCGGTACCGCCTGGGTGGACGTGCTCGCGATCGCCGACGGGTACGACGTCCGCGCCCCCGGCGGCGCCCCGCGCCTCGGCGTACCCCCCTCCGACCTTGCCGCGGCCCTCAGGGACGCACGCCGCACCACCTCCCACGACGCAGCGAAGAAATGAGCGAGTACACAGTGTTCGAGTACGAGAAGGACGGCGCGGCGATCTACCGCCAGTCCTTTGCCACGATCCGCGCCGAGGCGGACCTCTCCGGGCTGCCCGCCTCGGTCGCCCAGGTCGCGGTGCGCATGATCCACGCCTGCGGGATGACCGACCTGCCCCAGGACCTGGGCTACACGCCCGACGTCGTGCTGCGCGCGCGGGCGGCCCTGAACGCCGGCGCGCCGATCCTGTGCGACGTACAGATGGTGGCGAGCGGGGTCACCCGCAAGCGGCTGCCCGCGGCCAACGAGGTCGTCTGCACCCTGTCCGACCCGGCCGTCCCGGCGCTGGCCGCCAAGATGGGCACCACCCGCAGCGCCGCCGCGCTCGAAGTCTGGCGCGACCGGGGCCTGTTGGAGGGCTCCGTGATCGCCGTCGGCAACGCGCCGACCGCGCTGTTCCGGCTGCTGGAGATGATCGAGGAGGGCGCGCCGCGCCCCGCCGCCGTGATCGGCGTCCCGGTCGGCTTCATCGGCGCCGCCGAGTCGAAGGACGCGCTCGCCGAACACCCGGCCGGGCTGGACCACTTGATCGTGCGCGGCCGGCGCGGCGGCAGCGCCATCGCGGCCGCCGCCGTCAACGCGATCGCGAGCGAGGAAGAATGAGCACGACCGGAGCGAGCGGCGCCACCACCGGCAAGGGCCGGCTCTACGGGGTGGGGCTCGGGCCCGGCGACCCGTCGCTGATGACCCTGCGCGCCGTCCAGGTGATCGCCGGGGCCGACGTCGTCGCGTACCACTCCGCGCGCCACGGCCGGTCCATCGCCCGCTCGATCGCCGCGGAGCACCTGCGCGCCGACCACATCGAGGAGCCGCTGGTCTACCCGGTCACCACCGAGACCACCGACCACCCCGGCGGCTACCAGGGCGCCATGGAGGAGTTCTACGAGGCCTCCGCGGCCCGGCTCGCCGCGCACCTCGACGCCGGCCGGACCGTCGCCGTGCTGGCGGAGGGCGACCCGCTCTTCTACGGCTCCTACATGCACATGCACAAGCGGCTCGCCGACCGCTACGAGGCGGAGGTGATCCCCGGGGTGACCTCGGTGAGCGCCGCCGCCGCGCGGCTGGGCACCCCGCTGGTGGAGGGCGAGGAGGTGCTGACCATCCTGCCCGGCACCCTGCCGGAGGAGGAGCTGACCGCCCGGCTCGCCGCCACCGATTCGGCGGTCGTGATGAAGCTCGGGCGCACCTTCCCCGCCGTGCGGCGGGCCATGGAGAGCAGCGGCAGGCTCGCCGAGGCGCGCTACGTCGAGCGCGCCACGATGGCGGGGGAGCGGACCGGTGTGCTCGCCGACACCGACCCGGACAGCGTGCCGTACTTCGCGGTCGCCGTCGTGCCCAGCCGCGTCGGCAACCCGGGCAGTGTGCCGTCCGGCCCGGGCGAGGTCGTGGTCGTCGGGACCGGCCCGGCCGGGCCGCTGTGGCTGACCCCGCAAACCCGGCGGGCGCTCGCGGACGCCGAGGTGCTCGTCGGGTACACGACGTACCTGGACCGGGTGCCGGTGAAGCCCGGCCAGGTCCGGCACGGCTCGGACAACAAGGTGGAGTCCGAGCGCGCCGAGTTCGCCCTCGACCTCGCCCGGCGCGGGAAGCGGGTGGCCGTGGTCTCCGGTGGCGACCCCGGGGTCTTCGCCATGGCGACGGCGGTCCTGGAGGTGGCCGGGCAGGCGCAGTACAAGGACGTACCCGTACGGGTCCTGCCGGGGGTGACCGCGGCCAACGCGGCCGCCGCGGCGGCGGGGGCCCCACTGGGCCACGACTACGCCACCATCTCCCTCTCCGACCGGCTCAAGCCCTGGGAGGTCATCGCCGAGCGGCTGCGGGCCGCCGCGGCGGCCGACCTCGTGCTCGCCCTGTACAACCCGGGCTCGCGCAGCCGGACCTGGCAGGTGGCGCAGGCCCGCGAACTGCTGCTCGAACTGCGCTCGCCGCAGACCCCGGTGGTCGTCGCGCGGGACGTGGGCGGGCCCGGGCAGTCCGTCCGGATCGTCACCCTGGGCGAACTGGTCCCGGAGGAAGTGGACATGCGGACGATCCTGCTGATCGGCTCCTCGCAGACCCAGGTCACGGAGCGGGCCGACGGCAGCCGGGTGACGTGGACGCCGCGCCGCTACCCGTGACCGGGCCGGTGGCTTGAGCCGCCGGGGGCCGGGACTCGTGTCCCGGCCCTCACGCCTGGGCCGGCAGGGGCTCGCCGCCCAGCCACCGCAGGACCGCCCCCGGGGAACCGGTCTCCGGCACGCCCGCCGGGACCGGGGGCCTGCGGACCACCACCACGGGGATACCGGCCTCGCGGGCCGCGGTGAGCTTCGGGGCGGTGGCGCCGCCGCCGCTGTCCTTGGTCACCAGGACGTCGATCCGGTGCCCGGCCAGCAGCTCCCGTTCGTCCTCCAGCGTGAACGGGCCCCGGGCCAGCAGCACTTCGAGGCGCGGCGGAGCCGGCGGGTCCGGGGCGTCCACCGAACGCACCAGGAACCAGGGTTCGGCGAGGTGCGCGAAGTGGTGCAGGCCCAGCCGGCCGGTGCTGAGGAAGATCCGCGCGCCGAGCCCCGGCGCCAGCGCCGCCGCCCCGGCGAGGGAGTCCGTGAAGCGCCAGTCGTCGCCGGGCCCCGCCGTCCAGCCGGGACGGCGCAGTGCCAGTAGCGGAACCCCCGAAAGGGCCGCGGCACCGGCCGCGTTGAAGCTCATCCGCTCCGCGAAGGGGTGGGTGGCGTCGACCAGGTGCGTGACCCCGTGCGCGGTGATCCAGGCGGCCAGCCCGGCCGGCCCGCCGAAGCCGCCGATCCGGGTCTCGCCCGGCGGCAGGACCGGCGCGCCGACCCGGCCCGCCAGCGAGGTCGTCACCCGGTACGGCGCGGGCTCCAGCGCCTCCGCGAGGCGGCGGGCCTCCGTCGTACCGCCCAGGATCAGGACGTGCCGCAGGGGGGAGGCCTCAGCAGGCATGCCGGTCGCGTTCGGCGGAATACAGGTGGCTGTCGCGGAACTGCTCGGCGCCGAGGGTGCGGCCGACCAGGATCACCGCGGTGCGCACCAGGCCCGCCGCCTTCACCTGGTCCGCGATGTCGGCCAGGGTGCCGCGCAGGATCAGCTCGTCGGGGCGGCTGGCCATCGCGACGACCGCCGCCGGGCAGTCGGCCCCGTAGTACGGCAGCAGCTCGCCGACGACCCGGTCCGCGTAACGGGTGGCCAGGTGCAGGACGAGCAGCGCGCCACTGCGGCCGAGCGTGGCCAGGTCCTCGCCGGGCGGCATCGGGGTGGCCTGCTGGGCGATCCGGGTCAGGATCACGGTCTGGCCGACGGTCGGGACGGTGAGTTCCCGCTTGAGCGCGGCCGCGGCCGCCGCGAAGGCCGGTACGCCCGGCACGACTTCGTAGGGGATGCCGGCCGCGTCCAGGCGCCGCATCTGCTCGGCCACGGCGGAGAAGACGGAGGGGTCGCCGGAGTGCAGCCGCGCCACGTCCTGGCCGGCGGCGTGGGCCCGGACGAACTCGGCCACGATCTCGTCCAGGTTGAGCTGCGAGGTGTCCACCAGGCGGGCGTCCGGCGGGCATTCGGCCAGCAGCTCGGGCGGGACCAGGCTGCCCGCGTACAGGCAGACCGGGGCGGCCGCCAGGGTGCGGGCACCGCGCACGGTGATCAGGTCGGCGGCGCCGGGGCCCGCTCCGATGAAGTACACGGTCATGTCCGGTCCTGGTCCTTCGTCTGGGTCGCGGGTGGTACGGGCGCGGGTGACCCGGGCGCGGGCCACGGCTTGGTCACGGTCCACTGGGTGACGGGCATCGCCTGCCGCCAGCCCGTGAAGCCGCCGACCGGCACGGCGTGCGCGACGGCCAGCTTCACCAGCTCACCGCCGAGCCGGCGGTAGCGGTCGGTCAGTACGGCCTCCGACTCCAGGGTGACCGTGTTGACCACCAGCCGGCCGCCGGGCGCCAGCGCCGACCAGGCCGCGTCCAGCAGGCCCGGCGCGGTCAGGCCGCCGCCGATGAACACGGCGTCGGGGGCGGGCAGGTCGATCAGTGCCGCCGGGGCGGCGCCGGTGACCACCCGCAGGCCCGGGACGCCGAGCGCCGCCGCGTTGCGGGCGATCCGCTCGGCGCGCTCGGGGACCCGCTCCACGGTCACGGCGCGGCAGGAGGGGTGCGTGCGCATCCACTCGATGCCGATCGAGCCCGAGCCGCCGCCGATGTCCCACAGCTGTTCGCCGGGGGCCGGGGCGAGCGCGCACAGGGTCGCGGCGCGGACGTGCCTTTTGGTGAGCTGGCCGTCGTGTTCGTACGCGGTGTCGGGCAGGCCCGGGGTGGCGCCGAGCCGCGGCGCGCGGGCGGCGGGGTCGCGGCGGCAGTCGACGGCGACCACGTTCAGCGGGTCGCCGGGCGCGTGGTCCCAGCCGTCGGCCAGGCCCTCGTACGCGTTCTCGTCCTCGGAGCCGAGCTGTTCCAGCACCCGCATCCGGCTGGGGCCGAAGCCGCGCTCCCGGAGCAGGGCGGCTATCTCGCCCGGGGTGGCCGCGCCGGCGCTCAGCACGAGCACCCGCCGCCCTTCGTACAGCGCGGCGGCGATCCGGGCCACCGGGCGGCCGACGACCGTGACCACCTCGGTGTCCTCCACCGGCCAGCCGAGCCGGGCGCAGGCGTAGGAGACGGAGGAGGGGTGGGGGTGGACGAGCAGGGCCTGCGGTCCGAGCTCCTGGGCGAGGGCGCGGCCGATCCCGTAGAACATGGGGTCGCCGCTGGCCAGGACGGCGATGCGGCGGCCGGCGTGCTCGGCCATCAGCTTCGGCACGGCCGGGCGCAGCGGGCTGGGCCAGGCGACGCGCTCGCCGGGGCAGTCCGGGGCCGGCAGCAGGTCGAGCTGCCGGGGACCGCCGATCAGCACCTCGGCGGTGGCCAGCGCGGAGCGCGCGGCGGCGGTGAGCCCGGCCCAGCCGTCGGCGCCGAGGCCGACGACGGTCACGGGGGCGGGGGGTGCTGCGGAGCTCACTGCGCGGAACCTCGGGGACGGGAAGCGGGTGGACCCGCAGCCTACTGGTCGGGCCGCCCCACCCCCGGACCAGGGTGGCACCGGCCCCCCGGCCCCCGGCCCGGGCCCAGTCCCGCGCTGCGGCCGGGGGGGGCGGGGTTTCACCGCCCTGGGTGGGCGCGGGTATCCCCTCCGGGGTGCCGGTGTCTGCACCCGGCCGGGCGCCGGGGTTTCACCGCTCGGGGGTGCGCCCGCCGGGTGTCGGGGCGGGGGTGTCCGACCCGGGCGCCCCCGGTGCGCCTCCGGGCGCCCCGGGTGGGCCCTGCTCGGGGGGCGGGGGCGGTCGCAGACTCTGCGGCATGGATGACGACGCTACGGACAACCACCCAGCCGCCGTACTCCCCGGCCCGCCGCCGACGCCGGTCAGCGGTCGCCGGTCGCCCGGGTGTAGAGGGCCCGGACCGAGTCGTCGAACCAGCTGCTGTACGAGGTCGTCTCGTCGCCGCCCCCGTCGCGGCCGCCGATGACCCCGATCAGGGTGTGGCCGTCGGTGAGGACCGGGCCGCCGCTGGTGCCGTTGGGTACGTCCGCACAGTCCAGCCGCAGCTGCGTCGGGCCTTCGGCGCGGGCGGTGTTGTAGCAGTCCAGCGGCTGCTCGGCGTCGTTCGGGTAGCCGACCAGCCGGGCGGGCAGCGGCAGTTGCGGGCGGAAGCGGATCGTCAGCGCGCCGGTGACGTCCTCCAGCCGCTCACCCGGGTGCCCGGGGCGGCGCAGCCGCAGGAAGGCCACGTCGTGGTCCGGGTCCGCGCTCCCCGTCCAGCGGGGGTCCACGTCGATGCGGGTGGGCACCCACACGCCGTACGGCGCCTTGCCGTCGAGGTAGCCGGGAACGAAGGCCAGATTGGTGCGGAAGCCGTCCTGGTACACGCAGTGCGCGGCGGTGGCGATGAGGTCGCCGTCGGGCGAGTGCACCACGCTCGCCGAGCAGTGGTGGTCGGCGTCCCAGTCGTTCCCCGGTGAGAACAGCGCACCGATCGCCGGTTCGGGGGCGGCCGTCCGGGCCCGCAGCGGCGCGGAGGGCCGCCAGCCGCCGTCGGCCCACCGCAGCGGCTCCGGCGATCCGGACGCGTCGGCCGTTCCGGTCGCCTCGGAGCCGGACCCCGACCCGGTGAAGGCCCCGGCGTCGGCCGGCGGGTCCTCGCCCTCCGACGCGATCCCGTCCAGGACGTCCGCTGCCGTGCGGTCGGCGCGCTCCGGGTCCTGGAGGTAGCTGCCCTGGCCGGGGTCACCGGCCGCGCGGTGGGAGGCGACCGCGCGCAGCTGCCCCCACACCAGGACGCCCCCGGCCACCAGGGCGCCGAGGATCGCGAGCAGCACGCAGACCCGTACCGCGCCGTTCCCCGCTCTGCCTCTGCCGGCCATGTGCCCCCACCCCTGACGATGCTCCTCCCGTCCGACGGCCCGCGGCCGGCGGAGGTTCCGGAATCCGGTGTGTCGGTCCTCACAGCCGGACGGCCGGCTCCCTCCCGACATCCACCGTCCTTCCGCACGTCATCGAACTCCCCTACTCTCCACGCGACTTGACTGCTGTGGACCGAGGGGAGCCGAAGAGATGAGACTGCGGAACAGGTGGCGGGACACGGCCTTGGCCGGTCTGGTGGCGGCCGCGCTCGGCCTGGGCCTCGCCGTGGGGGCGGCGGCCCCCGCCGGGGCCGAGCCGGGGCTCTCCTACGCCGGATCCACCGGGGTCGGCGTGCACAACGCCTACGAGAAGGCCAAGTACCCCTACTTCGCGGACGCCCTGGACTCCGGCGCCGCGATGCTCGAACTCGACGTGTGGACCAACTTCTTCGGCAGTTCCTGGCGGGTCTCGCACGACAACCCCTTCGGCAACAACAGCAACTGCGAGAACGCCACCAGCCCCGCCCAGCTGCGCACCAAGTCCCGCGACCAGAACCTCGCGGGCTGCCTGTCCGACATCCGCAGCTGGCACGACGCGCACCCCGGCCACCGTCCGGTCGTGCTCAAGCTGGAGCTCAAGGACGGCTTCGCGGCCAACCTCGGGCGCGGACCCGCCGACCTCGACGCGCTGCTCACCGCCAAGCTCGGCGACGCCGTCTACCGGCCCGGCCAGCTGGCCGCCGGCTACCCCGACCTGGACACCGCCGCCCGCGCCGGGGCCTGGCCCAGCCGCGCCGCCATGGCCGGCAAGTTCCTCGTCGAGCTGATCCCCGGCACGGTGGAGGAGGGCAACGGCGCGGACACCCTCTGGACCGACCGGGAGTACGCCACCTACCTGCGCACCCTCGCCTCCTCGGGCCGGCTCGGCAGCGCCGCCGCGTTCCCGGCCGTGCACCGCGCCGAGGCCGGCGATCCCCGGGCCCGCTACGCCGACGCCTCGCTGCGCCCGTGGTTCGTGGTCTTCGACGGCGATGCGAGCGCGTACGCGGGCGGCTCCATCGACACCGGCTGGTACGACCGCAACCACTACCTGCTGATCGCCACCGACGCCCAGAACGTGGCCCCGGCCATCGACGGCGTCCACCCGACCGAGGCGCAGGCGCTGGACCGGCTCGCGCTGATGGCCGGGCACCACGCCTCCATCGTCTCCGCCGACTGGTACCCGCTGCCGAAGGTCCTGGCCACGGTGGTGCCGCGCGGACAGGGCGGATAGAGCGGCGCGAGCGGACAGGCGCCCGGGCGGACCGGTCCCGCCGCCCCGGTACCCTTATTGCGAATAGTTCGCAATAAGGGTTGAGGGTGTGTACCGGTGGGGTCTGCGGTGGTGCTGGGCATCGAGTCGTCCTGCGACGAGACGGGCGCGGGCATCGTGCGCGACGGGAAGCTCCTCGCGCACGTCGTCGCGTCGAGCATGGACGAGCACGCCCGCTTCGGCGGGGTGGTCCCCGAGATCGCGGCCCGCGCCCACCTGCACGCCTTCAACCCCGTGGTGCGCCGCGCCCTGGACCAGGCCGGCCTGCGCGCCTCCCAGCTCGACGCGGTCGCCGTCACCACCGGCCCCGGCCTCTCCGGCGCGCTCCAGGTCGGCCTCGCCGGGGCGAAGACGCTCGCCTACGCGCTCGGGCTGCCGCTGTACGGCGTCCACCACCTGGCCGGACACGTCGCCGCCGACACGCTGGAGCACGGGCCGCTGCCCGACCCCTGCGTGGTGTTGATCGTCTCCGGCGGGCACACCTCGCTGCTGCTGGTACGGGACCTGGTGCGCGAGCCGATCCTGCACCTGGGCGACACCCTGGACGACGCCGCCGGCGAATGCTTCGACAAGGTCGCCCGGGTGCTCGGCCTGCCCTACCCGGGCGGCCCGGCCATCGACCGGGCCGCCCGCGGCGGCGACCCCACGGCCGTCGCCTTCCCCCGCCCGCTGACCGGCGGGCCGCGCACGCAGGACCCGTACGCCTACTCGTTCTCCTTCTCGGGGCTCAAGACGGCCGCCGCCCGCTGGGCCGAGGGCCACCGGCTGCGGGGGCAGGAACCCCCCGTCGCCGACGGCGCGGCCTCGCTCCAGGAGGCGGTGGCCGACGTCCTGAGCCGCAAGGCCGTCGCGGCCTGCACGGCGTACGGGGTCGGCACGCTGGTGCTGGTCGGCGGGGTGGCCGCCAACTCCCGCGTCCGCGCCCTCGCCGAGCGGCGCTGCGCCTCCGCCGGGATCGCCCTGCGGGTCCCGCCGATGACGCTGTGCACCGACAACGGGGCCATGATCGCCGCCGTGGGCGACCTGCTGGTGCGGGCCGGCGCGGAACCGGCCCCGTACGCCCTCACCGTCGACCCGTCCGCGCCGCTGGAGTACGCCGCGCTCAACCCGCGGGCCACCGGCTGACGGCGGGCCGCCCCCGCCGGGTCAGGGGGAGGGGCTCACCTGGACCGTGGTCAGCGCGCCGCCCGAGGCCTCCTTCACCACCGCGATCCGGGTACCGGTGTCGGGGACCTTCACCCCGAGCTGCGGCAGGTCCGCGTTCCAGTAGGACCCGTGCCGGTCGTCGAAGACCGCGACCCCGGGCCGCGCCGGGATCACCAGCGGGGTGCCCGCCTTGTGCAGCACGATCCGGTCGCTCGCCCGGAGCGAGAAGGGGGCGTCGAAGGTCTGCGCCCGGGCGTTGAGCAGGCTGCCGTCGGTGAACTTCAGCGGCTCCGGCCGGGCGTCCACCGGCAGCAGCAGACCGCCGCCCGGGTGCGCCTTGGTGGTGTTGTCGCTGAACGCGGTGTCCCAGAGCCAGACGAGCACGCCCTGCTGGTACGGGAAGAACTCCACCCGGTCGCCGGTGAAGCCGAAGTTGTACGGGCCCGTCCTGAGCAGGCTGCCGTAGCCCGTGTAGCGCCGGTTCTCGGCGAAGTAGGCGCGCGGGTGCTCCTCCGTGCCGCTCCGGCCCTCCGTACGGGACCACTTGAGCGCCGTCCAGCCGTTCGCGCCCTGCTCCGCGCCGTCGCGCAGCACCTCGCGGCCGCCGTCGGCGGTGATGCGGATGTCGTCGAAGGTGACGCCCTTGCCGTGGGTGTTGCCGTCCGAGGTGACGCGCAGCCGCAGCCGGAACTCGCGGCCCGCGAAGGCGTCGAGCGGCACCGACAGCCGTGTCCAGCCGGCGGAGGTACCGGAGACGCCCTTGGCCGGGACCGGCGTCCCGTCCACGGTGCCGGGCAGCGGGGTCCAGACGGAGCCGCCGTCCGTGGAGGCCTCCACCGTCAGGAAGTCGAAGTCCTTCTCGATGTCGTACCAGACGCGGGCGTCCAGCCGGGCGCCCCCGCTCGCGCCGGTGAGGTCGACGGTCCGGCCGAGCGTGTTGTCCATGAAGTCGCCGGTGCCGCTCCACCACTGGCTCGCGCCCTCGTACGGGTCGGTCAGCTCGGTGGTGGTCCGGGACGGCGGCAGGTGCACCAGCAGCGCTTGTGGATCCTCGGTGTTGTACCCGGACACCCCGAGGGTCGCCCGGGTCCGGCGGCCCGCGTCGGCCTCGGTGTACTCCAGCCAGCCAAGCTGGAGCTTGCTCCACGGATCGAGGTCGCCCGGGAACTCGCCGGTGCCGCCGGGGCGTTTGCCGAGGTAGGAGGCCGAGGACATCAGCGACCAGAAGTTGACGCTGTTGTCCCCGTCCGAGCTGTAGAGGTCCGGCAGGCCCAGGTCGTGGCCGAACTCGTGGGAGAACAGGCCCGCTCCGCTGTTCTCGCCGCCCGTGAGGTAGTCGCCCGCCCAGATGCCGGTGTCGCCGACGGGGGTGCCGCCCGCCTTGTTGCCCGCCGGGCCCGCGCTGCCGGCCTGGTCCCAGTACGCGAACCAGCGGTGCGCCCAGACGGCGTCCTTGCCCTGGGCGCCGCCGCCCCAGGTCTGGTCCTTGCCCGCGTGGACGATCACGAGGTGGTCGAGGTAGCCGTCGGGTTCGTTGAAGTTGCCGTCGTGGTCGGCGTCGTAGCGGTCCCACTGGTCGTACTCGGCCAGCTGCGCCTTGATGTCGGCGGCCGTCCGGCCCTTCGCGCGCTCGGAGTCGTACCAGGCGGTGGTGGCGTCGCGGACCAGGTCCCAGTTGGTGCGGCACTGGCCGGGCTCGGAGCAGTTGTCGGTGCCGTAACGGGCCTCGTTCCAGGGCAGCTTGACCCAGTCAGTGACGGTGCCGTCCATGTCGTAGCGGCCCGAGGACTGGAGCCGGTAGTAGGCGCGCATGCTCGCCGACTCCGGTGCGTCGGAGAAGAACTGCCGCTGGTAGAAGGCGCGGTCGAAGTCCCTGCGCCACAGGGTGTGGTTGTCGTCGGCTGCAGGCTTGCCGATGGCGTCGTGGCGGGGTCCGGGCGTCCCGCCGAAGCGCGGCTTGCCCTCGAACTCGGTCGTCGTGTCCACCTGGTCGCCGAACTCGGCGAGGATCACGAAGACCTTGTCCTTGCGCTCCTGGGCCAGTTCGACGTACCGGTCGCCGACCTTGGCCTGGCGCGGGAGGGTGCCGTCGGACTCCGCGCGCAGCGCGCCGGGGCCACGGCCGGCGCCGGCCGCGATCCCTTCGAGGGCCTGGCGGCGCAGGGCCTGGCGTTGCAGTTCGAGCGGCGCGGGCGGTGGGGCGGGGGCCTGCTGGGCCTGCTGTCCGGCCGCCGGGGGCGGTGGCGGGGGCGGTGAGGCGGCGAGGGCGGGGGTGGTGGCGAGGAGGGCGAGGGATATCGCCACACCCGCCACGGCGAATCTGCGCAACGCGGGCATCCTTCCGGGGAGTTGACAGGGGAGCGCAGGTAATATTTCACATGTGACAGGGCATCGGTAGATGGGTGAAGGCGCCGTTTCCGACCGGGCCGCGCCGTCGTTGCCTGGTGGAAACTCGGATGCGGAGGAGCGGTACGGCCGGACATGATGGCGCCGCGCCGAACACGCGCATCCCCTACGGAAGGACAACGCGACTCCATGACCCGCGACCCCGGCGAAGTGAAGACCGTGCCCCTCACCCCCGAGGTGTACGCCTACCTGCTCGAACAGGCCGAACCGGTCACCCCCGTCCAGCGGCAGCTGATCGAGCGCACGCACGCGCTCGGCGGGCCGTCCGAGATGCAGGTCCCGCACGAGCAGGGCGTCTTCCTGACCCTGCTGGCCAAGCTGGCCGGCGCCCTGCGGATCGTCGAAGTCGGCACCTTCACCGGCTACTCCACGCTCGCTCTCGCCCAGGGCCTGCTGCCCGGTGGCAAGGTGCTCACCTGCGACGTCTCCGAGGAGTGGACGGGCATCGCCCAGGAGGCCTGGAAGGCGGCCGAGGTGGCCGACCGCATCGAGCTGCGGATCGCCCCCGCCCTTGAGACCCTGCGCGAGCTGCCTCCCGAGCCGGTGATCGACCTGGTGTTCCTCGACGCCGACAAGACCGGCTACCGCGCCTACTGGGACGAACTCGTCCCCCGGGTACGCCCGGGCGGCCTGCTGCTCGCGGACAACGTCCTGTACGGCGGCCGGGCGGCACGCCCCGACGCCACGGGAAACGCCCTGGCCATCCGGGAGTTCAACGCGCACGTGCGCGCCGACCGGCGGGTGGAGTCGGTGACCCTGCCCCTCGCGGACGGCCTCACGGTGGCGCGCAAGCGCTGACCGCGCCCGGGCCGGCTGCGGCATGATCCTGACCGGAAGAGGACCACCGCACCGGACAGGAGCCCCGCACGTGCCGAGCCGCCACATCGAGTTCGAGCGTCTGCACAACTTCCGCGACATGGGCGGCTACCGCGGCCTCGACGGCCACCGGGTCGCCCGGGGCGTGCTCTACCGCTCCGACTCCCTGGGCAAACTCCGGGGGGACGACTGGGAGCGGTTCCTGGAGCTCGGCATACGGACCGTGATCGACCTGCGCTACCCCTGGGAGGCCGACGCCAAGGGGCGGGTGCCCGAGCCGCACCGGTTCGCGTACGCCAACCTCAGCATCGAGCACCGGCCCTACGACCAGGCCGCGATCGATCCCGCCGTCGACCCCTGGCGCTACCTCGCGGACCGGGCCGCCGAGGTGACCGAGGACGGGGCCGGGGAGATCCGGCAGGCCGTCGAGCTGATCGCCGGGGCCGAGCCGGGGGCCACCGTGTTCCACTGCACCTCGGGCAAGGACCGCACCGGGCTGATCGCCGCCTTCGTACTGACGCTGCTCGGCGTCGCGCGCGAGGACGTGCTCGCCGACTTCGCCCTCACCGAACGGGCGACGGCCCGCCTCCTCGCCGACTGGCACACCGCCAACCCGGGGCGCACGATGCGCTGGCCCGCGTACGGCCGCGCCCCCGGGACGGTCATGGCGCTCGTCCTGGACGACCTGACCGCCCGCTACGGCTCCCCCTCCGCATACCTCCTCGACCGGGTCGGCATCACCCCGGCCACGGTCGACCGGCTCCGGGACCGGCTGCTGACCGGCTGACCGGCTGACCCGCGACGGCCCCGGGCGGCCGTGCCGCCCGGGGCCCGAAGGACCGCCCGGCAGGGCCTACGCGCGGACCTCGTCGCAGGCGATGCGCAGGTGGCGGGGGCCGCGCAGGACGGCGTTCTGCCGGTACGGGGGCGGGTCCTCCAGGAGGCGGGGGTTGTGGAGGCGGCGGGCCAGTTCGGTGAGCGCGAGCTGGGCCTCCAGGCGGGCCAGGGGGGCGCCGAAGCAGCTGTGGATGCCGCTGCCGAGGCCCAGGTGCTGGATGTCCCGGCGGTCGGGGTCGAAGCGGTCGGGGTTCTCGAAGCGCTGCGGGTCCCGGTTGCCCGAGGCCAGGATCAGCCACATCGAGGAGCCCTTGGGGATGGTGACCCCGCGCACCTCGATGTCCACCAGCGGGGTGCGCTGCGGCAGCAGCTGCACCGGCGGCTCGAACCGCAGCAGCTCCTCCACCAGCGGCGCGGCGAGCGCCGGGTCGTTGCGCAGCCGTTCCAGCACGTCGGGGTTGCGCAGCAGCGTGAGCATCCCGTTCGTGATCAGGTTGACCGTGGTCTCGTGGCCGGCGATCAGCAGCAGGGCGGCCGTGCTGAGCAGCTCCATGGTCGACATGGACTCGCCCTGACCGTGGCCGGCGGCCAGCTGGGACAGCATGTCGTCACCGGGCTGCTTGCGCCGCTCCTCGATCAGCCCGGCGAGGTACATGCCGAGCTCCATCCGCATGTCCTGGGTCTTGTGCAGCCGTTCGGCGGGATCCGCGTCCGGATCGGGATCCAGGCTCGCGGCGAGGGCGTCCGCCCAGACGTGGAAACGGGGCTCGTCCTCGTGCGGCACCCCCAGTAGGCGGCAGATCATGGTGACGGGGAACGGGTACGCGAACTGGTCGACCAGGTCGATCCGGCCGGGGTCCCCGAGGTTGTCGATCAGTCCGGTGACGATGGAGCGCAGGTCGTCCCGCATCCCGTCGACGCGGCGCGGGGAGTGCGGTGGGCCGAACGGCCGGTTGGCCATCCGGCGCAGCCGGTCGTGCTCGGGCGGATCCAGCTTGAGGAAGCTGGGCGGCAGGGTCCCGCCCTCCTCCTCGGCCTCGCCGGCCAGCGGGTCCCCGGCCGTCGCGGCCAGGTTGCGGGCGTCGGAGCTGAGCCGCGGGTCGTGCAGCAGGCTCTGGATCTCGTAGTAGGTGCTGATGACGTACGGCCCGCTCCCGTCGTGGAAGACGGGAGTCTTGCGCAGTTCCTCGTACAGGGGGTACGGGTTGGCGCGGTTGGCGTAGTCCAGGATGTCGCTCAGGATGCCGTGGGTCATTGCGGTCCTCCGGGGGCCTGCGGGTCAGTGCCCGGCGGGGGTGAACGTCATCCGCCGGTCGGCCGGCGCATATCCGCTGAGGGTGATGGTCGGACCGTGCGTGGGCACGGACGGGTCGGGGAAATCGGCCGGCACGGGCCGGTTGCCGTCGGGGCGCCGGTCGACCGTCGCGAACGGCACCGGGAACGGCGCGGTCGTCTCGATCTGCTGCTGGTAGAACTGCAGCCACCGGGAGTTGTCGAAGGTGACGGCCCCGATCACGCGGCCCTGGTACCCGTAGACACCGGTGAAGCGGCGTTCCGCGAGCGAGCCCTGGGGGATCATGATTTCGGTGCCCATCGGCGGCACGCCGACGGACTTGATGTTGACCCCGAACTGCGAGGACCAGAAGGCCGGGACCCAGATGTGCGGGCGCCGGTCGGTGCTCACGCTGAGCATGTTGTGCGCCGCGGTCTCCGCCTGGGAGACGGCGTTGCCCCAGTGCTCCAGCGACAGGAACTGGTACCCGAACAAGGGGTGCGGCGAGCGGGCCACGTCGCCCGCCACGTAGACGTCGTCCGTGACGATGCCCCGGATGTCGAAGGCCCGGCAGCCGGCGTCGCAGGCGATGCCGCGCGGGCCCGCGCCGAGCCCCGAGCCGGCCAGCCACTCGGTGTTGCGCTGGGCGCCCAGCGAGACGACCACCACGTCGCAGTCCAGCGTGCTGCCGTCGGAGAGGTGTGCGGACCGCACCCGCCCGGTGGAGTCGCCCTCCAGGCCGGTGACCATGACGCCGGTGCGCAGGTCGACGCCGTGTTCGCGCTGGAGTTCGGCGGCCACGGCCCCGATCACCCCGCCCAGCGCCCCGACCAGGGGCGCGTCGCCGCGTTCGGCGACGGTGACCGGCAGGCCGCGTTCCCGGCACGCCGAGGCGATCTCCGAGCCGGTGAATCCGGCGCCGATCACCAGGACCCGGCGGGGCCCGGCGTCCAGCCGCCGCGCCAGCGCCGCGCCGTCGTCGCGGGTGCGCAGTACGAACACCCCGTCGAGTTCGCCCTCGGCCGGGTTCGGCCAGGGCCGGGCCCGTACCCCGGTGGCGATCAGCAGCCGGTCGTACGGGACCTCGTCGCCGTCGGCCAGCTTCACCGTGCGGGCCGCCATGTCGAGTCCGGCGGCCGCCACGCCGAGCCGCCACTCGGCGTCGATGGCGCGGCGCCGGGGCAGTGCGGTGCGCTCCGCCGTCGACTTGCCGAGCAGTACCCCCTTGGAGAGGGGCGGGCGGTCGTAGGGCTCGTACGGCTCGTCGCCGATCATGGTCAGCGTGCCGGTGAAGCCCTTGTCGCGGATGGTCTCGGCGGCGCGCAGACCGGCGAGTGAGGCGCCGACCACGACGATCCGGCCCTCGCGCTTGAGGTGCTCCAGGGTCACTTCATGCATCGCGGGCCTCCGCGGCGGCCGTCAGGCCGCGGGCCGGCCCCTGATCGCGGCCCGGGCCCTGGTCCCGGTCGAGGTCGTCCACCAGGATGGCCTGGACGGGGCAGGCGGCGGCGGCCTGCGCCAGCCGCTCGCGCTGGGCCTCCTCGGCCTGGGGATCGTAGAGGAGCCCCTCGTCCCCGTGCATCGCGAAGACGTCGGGCGCGAGGAAGGCGCACTGCGCGTATCCCTGGCACCGGTTGAGATCGACGACAAGCCTCAGCAACGTGCGGTCCTTTCGGTGACCCCCTCGGCTCCCCGGACCAGCGTGCCGGGCGGGCGCCGTCCCGGCCCGTCCACGCGGACCATCGGGGTGACGGCCGCGCGTCCGGGCCACCTGCCTCACGGGGTCCGGCCGGCGGCCCGCAGGATGTAGCCGCTGATCAGCAGCGCCCAGGCGGGGAAGACCAGCTCCGACCACGGCATGGAGGACCCCGCCACCAGGAGCACCAGGCCGGCCGCCACCCCGGCCAGGCTCAGGGGGCGCGGGAACGCACCCAGCTTGCGCCCGATGGTGGAGGTCGCGAAGACGAAGACGGCGGCCATCCGCATCCCGTACGTCGTGAGCAGCTGGTACGCGAAGATCCGGCCGAAGTCCTGCGGCTGGTGGCCGGAGAGCACCGTCCCGGCGGCCGCGGCGGCGCCGAAGAGGCAGGCGACGAAGACCAGCCCGCTGCCCAGGAAGACGGTGGCGACGAACCGGTCCTCGGCCTCCGCGGTGTGGGCGCGCACGGCGCCCATGAACCAGAGGAAGGCGATGCCGGCGAAGGGGACGAGCTCCACCGCCGTGTTCACCGCGTTCCGCTGGCCCGCGTCGACCTGCACGGTGGCGCCGCCGGCCCCTTCCGGCAGCCCGATCCGGGCGAGCACGATCGCCGCCGCCAGCAGGACCGCGAAGACGATGCCCGCCACTCCCGCCGCCCGCGGGGTCTCCAGGTTCTTCGTCCGGGCCGGACCCGGGGATCGCTCTCTCATCCGTCCAGCAAGCCGGGCTCCCGGCCCGGCTGCCAACGGGGTCACCCAGCCGGGTGACGCCCGTGACAGGGGTGCCGGGCGGGGGTCAGGGGTGCTTAGGGGATCGGCGGCGCCCGCGCGCGGCCGTAGGTTTCTGCCGATATCGGCAGGGCACCGAGCGAAGGAGCAGCACCATGGCTGAAGTCACCGAGACCCCCGAGGCGTGGACCACCGAGGCGTGGACGACCCCCGATTTCGTCGCGTTCGAGACGGCTTTCGAGGTCACGGCCTACGCCGCGCGTCTGGAGAAGTGAACCGACCCCCGATCGGCGGGAGCCCGGCGGACACCGGCTCCCGCCACGGGCGCAGCCACGAGACACGGGCGGGAGACAAGAGATGACGACACTTCTGGGCGAGTCCGAGTTCATCGGCGCCCTGCGCGGGCTGTCCTCCTCGTACTGGGGCGCACACCCCTTCCACCAGCGGCTGCACAGCGGCGCGCTGGACCGGCGCGAGCTGCGGCTGTGGGCCGCGAACCGCTGGTACTACCAGCGCATGCTGCCGCAGAAGGACGCCGCGATCATCAGCAACTGCCCGCTGCCCGAGGTCCGGCGCGCCTGGGTGGACCGCCTCGCCTACCACGACGGCACCCCGGGCGACGAGGGCGGCATCGAGCGGTGGCTGCGGCTGTGCCAGGCCGTGGGCCTGACCCGCGAGGAAGTGCTGGACGAACGCCACCTGCTGCCCGGCGTGCGGTTCGCGGTCGACGCGTACGTCACCTTCGCCCGCACCCGGCCCTGGACCGAGGCGGTCGCCTCCGGCCTGACGGAGATGTTCGCCGGGCACCTGATGACCCGCAGGGTCACCGACATGCTCGCCCACTACGACTGGATCGGCGCCGCGGACCTCGGCTACTTCACCGACCGGATCGAAGCGGTCTCCGGTGAGGGCAAGGGCACCCTCGACATCGTCGTCCGGTACGCCACCACGCGCGAGCAGCAGGACGCGGCCGTGGCCGCGCTCCGCTTCAAGTGCGAGGTGCTGTGGCTGATGCTGGACGCCATTGAACGCGCCGCCGTCGCCGAACGCGGCTGACGGCGACCCGGACCTTCGAGAAGGAGTGGCCGTGCAGCGGCCCGTACTCGGCCGCGGTGTGCGGCTCATCTACGACAAGACCCGGCGGACCCACGTCGTCCTCCACCCGGAAGGGGTGCTCGTGCCCAACCGCACCGCCGTCTCGGTCCTCGAACTGTGCGACGGGGCGACGACCGTCCCCCGGATCGCCGAGGCGCTGGGCGACACCTACGCCGGGGTGCGCGAGGAAGAGGTCGGCGCGGTGCTGGCGCGGCTCACCGAGAACGGGGTCGTCCGATGGATCTGACCCCCGGTCCGGCCTCCGGTCCGGCCTCCGATCCGACCCCCGGTCCGGCCTCGGATCCGACCCCCTTTCCGGCCGCCGGTCCGGCACCGGCGGCCGCCCCGCCGCTCGGCCTGCTCGCCGAACTCACCCACCGCTGTCCGCTGCACTGCGGCTACTGCTCCAACCCGCTCGAACTCATCGCGCGGGAGCAGGAGCTGAGCACGGAACAGTGGCTTGAGGTGTTCACCCAGGCCCGCGACATCGGCGTCCTGCAGGTGCACCTGTCCGGCGGCGAGCCGCTGGCCCGCCCCGACCTGCCCGAGCTCGTCTCGCACGTCAGCGGCCTCGGCGCGTACGTCAACCTCGTCACGAGCGGCCTCGGGCTGACCGAAGCGCGCCTCGCGGACCTGGCCGAACGCGGGCTGGACCACGTACAGCTGTCGGTGCAGGGGGCGACCGCCGAGCGGGCCGACCTGCTGGCCGGCGCCAAGGCCCACCAGCACAAGATCACCGCCGCGGCGCTGGTGCGCGCCCGCGGCCTGCCGCTGACCGTCAACGCCGTGCTGCACCGCGGCAACCACGACCAGCTCGCCGGGCTGATCGAGCTCGCCGAGACCATGGGCGCCGACCGCCTGGAACTGGCCAACACCCAGTACTACGGCTGGGCGCTGCGCAACCGCGCGGCCCTGATGCCCACGCCCGAACAGCTGGCGGCGGCCGAACCCGTGGTCCGGGCCGCCATCGAGCGGCTGAAGGGCACGATGGAGATCGTGTACGTCCTCGCGGACTACTACGAGCCCTACCCCAAGCCGTGCATGCACGGCTGGGGTGCGCTCCAGCTCACCGTCGCCCCCGATGGGACCGTGCTGCCCTGCCCCGCCGCCGGTGCGATCACCACCCTCGACCTGGACAACGTCAAGGACACCCCGCTCGGCGAGATCTGGTACAAGTCCGGCTCCTTCAACGCCTACCGGGGCGAGGAGTGGATGCCCGACCTGTGCCGCGGCTGCGACCGGCGCTCCGTCGACCACGGCGGCTGCCGCTGCCAGGCGTTCCTGCTCACCGGTGACGCGGCCGCCACCGACCCCGTCTGCTCCAAGTCGGACCAGCGCGGCGTCGTCGACCTGCTGCTGGCGACGCCCGGGGCGGCGCCGCCCGAGCTGGTCATGCGCGGACCCGTGGCGGTGCGCCGGTGAAGGCCGTCCTGCTCGGCACCGCGGCGGGCGGCGGCTGCCCGCAGTGGAACTGCGCCTGCCCGGTCTGCACCTCCGGCGCGCCCGCCCGCTCCCAGGACGGCGTCGCCGTCAGCGCGAACGGCGCCGACTGGTACCTCGTCAACGCCTCGCCCGACATCCGTACCCAGGTCCTCGCGACCGCGGAGCTGGCGGCGGGCCCCGGTCCGCGCCAGACCCCGGTGCGCGGAGTGCTGCTCACCGACGCCGAACTCGACCACACCCTCGGCCTGATGACGCTCCGCGAGGGGGCCGGGCTGCGGGTGTGGGCAGCCCGGGCCGTGCTCGGGGCGCTGGGCGAGGGCTTCCCGGTGCGCGCGGTCCTGGGCGGCTACAGCGGCTGGGAGTGGTCCGAGCTGCCCGCGGGCGCCGCGCACGACATCGGCGGGCTGCGGGTCACGGCCTTCGCGGTCGGGGACAAACGCCCCAAGTACGCGCGGACCTCCGGCCAGGCGGGCCCCTGGGTGTACGCCTACCGCTTCGACGACCCGGCGACGGGCGGGGCCTTCGTGTACGCGCCCTGCCTCGCCGAATGGCCGGACGGCTTCGACGCCTTCACCGCCGGGGCCGGCTACGTCCTGCTCGACGGTACGTTCCGCACGGCGCGGGAGTTCGGCGGCGCGACCGGCTCCGCCGGGACGACGGCCCCGCAGGCGGCGATGGGCCACCTCCCGGTGCTGGGGCCGGGAGGCAGCCTGGAGCACGTGCGGCGGCTGCGCGCCGCGCGGCCGGGCACCCGGTGGGCGTACACCCACCTCAACAACACCAACCCGATGGCCGACCCGGACTCCGCGGCCCACCGGGAGGTCGTCGCGGCGGGGGCGGAGATCCCGGCGGACGGAACGCGCGTCGAACTCTGAACACACGCCGGTACGGCGAGGGTCCGGCCGCCCCCAAGGGCGGCCGGACCCTCGCCGTACCCGACCGGGTGCTCAGGCCCGGGCGAGGCGCCGCCTGATCAGGCCGATCACCTCGGCGGCGTGCTCGTTCAGGTAGAAGTGCCCGCCGGTGAACCAGTGGAAGGAGACGGGGCCCCGCGTGTGATCGGTCCAGCCCTCGGCCTCCAGGGCGGTCACCTCCGGGTCGGCGTCCCCGTTCAGGACCACCACCGGGCAGCTCAGCGGCGGACCGGGCCGGTAGCGGTAGGTCTCCGCGGCCTTGTAGTCGCCGCGGATCGCCGGCAGGACCGCCCGCAGCAGTTCCTCGTCGGCGAGCACCGCCGCGTCCGTACCGCTCATCCCCTTGATGGTGGCCAGCAGCCGCTCGTCCGGCGCGAGGTGGATGCGCTCGTCCTCCCGGTGCCGGGACGGCGCCCGGCGGCCGGAGGCGAACAGGACCGCCGGAGCATGGCCGGCCTCCTCCAGCCGCAGCGCCACCTCGAAGCCGAGGGTCGCGCCCAGGCTGTGCCCGAACAGCGCCACCGGCCGGTCGCACCACGGCAGCAGCTGCGCCGCCACCAGGTCGGCCAATTGCCGTACGTCGTCCAGGCACGGCTCGTGGCGGCGGTCCTGGCGGCCCGGGTACTGCACGGCCACCACGTCGGCCTGCGGGGACAGGGCCCGGGACACCGGGAAGTAGTAGCTGGCCGAGCCGCCCGCGTGCGGCAGGCAGACCAGCCGCACGGGGGCGTCCTGGGCGGGATGGAAGCGGCGCAGCCAGGCGCCGGCGGTCGTGGTCGTGGTCGTGGTCATGTCGTTCGGCGTCCTGTTTCGTGAGGTGTCGTGCGGTGGACAGGGGCCCGGTTCACCGGGCGGCCCAGGTGCCGGGCGGGCGCCAGCCGCGGGCCGGACCCCAGGCGGCCGCCCGGGGTCCGGGCGCGGCGTCCGCGCCGGCGTGCTCCCGCTGCCGGGCGGCGGCGATCAGTACCAGGAAGAGCGCGGCCAGTTCGGTGCTGTCCGGGGCCCCGCGCTCGATCCTCATCAGTGGTTCGGCCCGCTCGGTCATCGGGCGTGCTCCTCGCTCTCGCGTGCGGCGCTCAGAACGGCGGGTTGCCGTGCTTGCGTTCGGGCAGCGGCACGTGCTTGGCACGCAGCGCGTCCAGGGCGTCCACCAGCACCTGCCGGGTCGTGGCCGGGTCGATTACGTCGTCGACGAGACCGCGCTCCGCCGCGTAGTAGGGGTGCATCAGCTCCTGGCGGTACTGCTTGACGCGCTGGGCGCGCGCCGTCTCCGGGTCGTCCGCGGCGGCGATCTCCCGGCGGAAGACGACGTTCGCGGCGCCCTCCGCGCCCATCACGGCGATCTCGTTGGTGGGCCACGCGAACGACAGGTCCGCGCCGATCGAGCGCGAGTCCATGACGATGTACGCGCCGCCGTACGCCTTGCGCAGGATCACCTGCACCCGCGGCACCGTCGCCGCGCAGTACGCGTACAGCAGCTTCGCGCCGTGCCGGATGACGCCGTTGTGCTCCTGGTCGCTGCCCGGCAGGAAGCCCGGCACGTCCACGAGGGTCACCAGCGGGATGCTGAAGGCGTCGCAGGTCTGCACGAACCGCGCGGCCTTCTCCGACGCGTGGATGTCCAGCACACCGGCGAGGGAGGCGGGCTGGTTGGCGACGATGCCGACCACATGGCCGTCCAGCCGCGCCATCCCGCAGATGATGTTGGTCGCCCAGCTGGCGTGGACCTCGAACAGGTCCCCGTCGTCGACGATCTCCTCGATCACGGCGCGCATGTCGTACGAGCGGTTGGGATCGGCGGGCACCAGGCCGGCCAGCGCGTCGTTGCGCCGGTCCGCCGGGTCGCCGGACACCACCGACGGCGGCAACTCCCGGTTGTTGGAAGGCAGGAGCGACAACAGGTGACGCACCTCCTCCAGGCACTCCTCCTCGGTGTCGTACAGGAACGCGCTGGCCCCGGACACCGACGAGTGCACCTGCGCGCCGCCCAGGTCGTTGTGGCTGATCTGCTCACCGGTCACCGCCTGCACCACGTCGGGCCCCGTGATGTACATCTGCGCGATGTCACGCACCATGAACACGTAGTCCGTCAGGGCGGGGGAGTACGTCGCTCCGCCCGCGCACGGCCCGAGCATCACACTGATCTGCGGGATCACCCCGGAGGCCGCCACGTTGCGGCGGAAGATGCCGCCGTACCCGGCGAGCGCGGTCACGCCCTCCTGGATCCGGGCCCCCGCGCCGTCGCTCAGCGACACCAGCGGGGCGCCGGCCGCGACCGCGAGGTCCATCACCTTGTGGATCTTCTGAGCGTGGGCCTCGCCGAGGGAACCGCCGAAGATCCGGAAGTCGTGCGCGTACACGAACACCCGTCGGCCGTCGACCTTGCCCCAGCCGGTCACCACCCCGTCGGTGTGCGGCCGGCGGTCCTCCAGCCCGAAACCGGAGGCCCGGTGGCGGCGCAGCTGCTCGATCTCCCGGAACGTACCCGGATCGAACAGCAGGTCCAGCCGCTCGCGCACCGTCAGCTTGCCGCGGGCGTGCTGCGCCTGCGACGCGCTCGGCGACGGGCCCAGCGCGGCCGACTCCTTGATCGCTCCCAGTTCGGCCACGCGGACGTTCACATCGGCAACTGTCATGCTCCACCCGTTTCTTCGCCTCGGAGGCCCGCGGAAGGCGGCGCCCTGGGCAGTGCGTGCCATTGAAGGCGCCGGGGGAGCGCGCCGAGAACACCGACCACCCCCCTGACCACGCCCGTACCGGCCCGCACCCCCGCCCAGCAGGCACGTCGTCCGCCCGGGCCCGGCAGCGCGCGGCGCCCGGCGCCGTCCGGGGCGGCGCCGGGCAGGGTCAACACCTGGGGGGATAGGGGTGTCGCGCCCGTTCGCGACCGACCTAGCGTGCGATCACCCCGTGGCCGGAACCGCGCCCGGGGCAATCGATTCCGAGCTGGGAGCGTGCAGATGTCCGCGGGCTTCGATCCTGTCGCTGATGAACCGTCCGGCGCGGACGTCCGCCCGGGGGCCGAGCTGGCCGGCCGGCTGGCCGGACTCCCGCAGAGCGAGCAGCGCAGGCTGCTGCTCGACCTCGTGTGCGCGCAGACCGCCGAGATCCTCCGCAAGGCCAGGCCCGACACCGAGCCCGTGGTCGCCGCCGGGACCTCCTTCAAGGAACTCGGCCTGGACTCCATCGGCATGGTCGACCTGCACGCCCGGATCAACGCCGCGACCGGCCTCGCCCTGCCCGTGACCGCCGCGTTCGACCACCCGAGCCCCGAACTGCTGGCCGCGTACGTACGCACGGAACTCCTCGGCGGCCCCGCCGGGGCACCGGCCCCGCACACAGCGGACGCCGAGAGCGCCCCGCGCTACGACGGCGAGCCCATCGCGGTCGTCGGCATCAGCGGCCGCTTCCCCGGCGGCGTGCGCTCCGCCGAGGAGCTGTGGGACCTCGTCTCCCGGGGCGGCAGCGCCGTCGGGCCCTTCCCGGAGAACCGCGGCTGGGACCTCGACGCCCTCTTCGACGACGACCCCGCCACCCCTGGCACCTGCTACACCCGCACCGGCGGCTTCCTCCACGACGCCCCCGACTTCGACGCCGAGTTCTTCGGGATCGGCCCGCGCGAGGCGCTCGCCATGGACCCGCAGCAGCGGCTGCTGCTGGAGACGGCATGGGAGGCGCTGGAGCGGACCGGGCTCGACCCGACCTCGCTGCGCGGTACCCGTACCGGCGTCTTCATCGGCGCCGGCCCCTCCGAGTACGGGCCCCGCGTGCAGGACGCCCCCGAGTCCCTGACCGGATACCTCGTCACCGGCGGCGCCCTCAGCGTCACCTCGGGCCGGGTCGCCTACGCGCTCGGACTGGAGGGCCCGGCGCTGACCGTCGACACCGCCTGCTCCGGATCCCTGGTCTCCCTGCACCTGGCCGTGCAGTCGCTGCGCCGCGGCGAGTGCTCGCTAGCGCTGGCCGGGGGCGTCACCGTACTGAGCACCCCCGGCCTGTTCACCGAGTTCAGCCGGCAGCGCGGGCTCGCGCCCGACGGGCGGATCAAGGCCTTCGCGGCGGCCGCCGACGGGACCTCCTTCGCGGAGGGCGTCGGCCTGCTCGTCGTGGAGCGCCTCGCCGACGCCCGGCGGGGCGGCCATCAGGTCCTCGCCGTCATCCGGGGCACGGCCGTCAACCAGGACGGCGCCAGCAACGGGCTGACCGCCCCGAGCGGCACGGCCCAGCAGCGCGTCATCCGCCAGGCCCTCGCCGATGCCGGACTGTCCGCCGCCGAGGTCGACGCCGTCGAGGCGCACGGCACCGGCACGACGCTCGGGGACCCCATCGAGGCCCGGGCCCTGATCGAGACCTACGGCCGGGAGCGGCCCGAGGACCGGCCGCTGTGGCTGGGTTCGGTGAAGTCCAACCTGGGCCACACCCAGGCCGCGGCCGGGGTGGCCGGCCTGATGAAGATGATCATGGCGATGCGGCACGGGGTCCTGCCGAAGACGCTGAACGTGGACGAGCCCACCGGCAACGTCGACTGGTCGGCCGGCACCGTCCGCCTGCTCACCGAGCCGGTGCCGTGGCCCGGGGACGGCGACAGGCCGCGCCGGGCCGGTGTCTCCGGCTTCGGCATCAGCGGGACGAACGCCCACGTGATCGTGGAGGAAGCGCCGCGCGCGGCGGAGCCGGCCGCAGCAGCCGCCCGCGCCGCCGACCCGGCCACCGCCGCCGACCCGGCCACCGTCACCGACGCGGCCCCCGGGTACGCGCTCGTGCCCGTCAGCGCCCGCTCCGACGACGGACTGCGCGCTCAGGCCGAGCGCCTGGCCGCCTTCCTCGGCGGCCGGCCCGACCTCACCCCCGCCGACCTCGGCCACGCCCTCGGCACCGGCCGCGCCGCCCTCGAACACCGCGCCACCGTCGTCGCCGGCGACCGCGCCGAACTCCTCGACGCGCTGCACGCCCTCGCCGCCGGGCAGCCCACCGCCGCGACCCGCACCGGCACCCTGCCCGCCGGACGCCTCGCCTTCCTCTTCACCGGCCAGGGCAGCCAGCGCCTCGCCATGGGCCGGCAGCTGTACGACACCCACCCGGTGTTCGCGGACGCCCTCGCCGACGCCATCGGCTGGCTCGACCTGCAGCTCGACACGTCCCTGTGGGACGTCCTGTTCGCCGCCCCCGGCACCGCCGCCGCCGCGCTGCTGGACGAGACCCGCTACGCGCAGACCGCCCTGTTCGCCGTCGAGGTCGCCCTGTTCCGGCTCGTCGAGTCCTGGGGCGTGCGCCCCGACTTCGTCGCCGGCCACTCGATCGGCGAGATCGCCGCCGCGCACGTCGCGGGCGTCCTCACGCTGGAGGACGCCGCCACGCTCGTCGCCGCCCGCGGCCGGCTGATGCAGGAACTGCCCCCGGGCGGGGCCATGATCGCCGTGCAGGCCACCGAGGCGGAACTGCTGCCCCTGCTCGACGGCCACCCCGGGGTGGCCGTCGCCGCCGTCAACGGCCCCGACGCCCTGGTGCTCTCCGGCGCGGAGGAGCCGGCGCTCGCCCTCGCCGCCCACTTCGCCGCCCAGGGCCGCAAGACCAAGCGGCTGCGGGTGAGCCACGCCTTCCACTCCCCGCTCATGGAGCCGATGCTCGCGGAGTTCCGGCGCATCGCGGGCATCCTGACGTACTCCCCGCCCGCCGTCCCCCTCGTCTCCACCGTCACCGGCCGCCCGGCCACCACCGAAGAACTCTGCTCGCCCGACTACTGGACCGGCCACGTCCGCGAAGCCGTCCGGTTCGCCGACGCCCTGGCCTGGCTGTCCGCCGAAGGCGGCGTACGCACCTTCCTGGAGCTCGGCCCCGACGGCGTCCTCAGCGCCCTGGGCCGTGACTGCCTGCCCGAGGAGCGGGAGGCCGACACCGTCTTCGCGCCGCTGCTGCGCGCCGGGAAGGACGAGGTCCGCGAGGTGCTCGGCGCCGCCGCCGTCGCCCACGCGCGCGGCGCCCGGCTGGACTGGCAGGCCCTCCGCGCGGGCCGCCCGACCCGCCGCGTCGACGGCCTGCCCACCTACGCGTTCCGCCCCAAGCGGTACTGGCTGGCGTCCGGCACGGCCGGCGGGGACCCCTCCGGACTCGGCCAGCTCGCCGCCCGGCACCCGCTGCTCGGCTCCGTGGTCGACCTCGCGGGCGCCGGCACCACCGTGCTCACCGGCCGCCTCTCGCTGCGCACGCACCCGTGGATCGCGGACCACACCATCGCCGGCACCACCCTGCTGCCCGGCACCGCCTTCGTGGAACTCGCCCTGCGGGCCGGGGCGGAGACCGGCTGCGCGCTGGTCGAGGAGCTGACCCTGCACGCGCCGCTGGTCCTGCCCCCGACCGGCGGCGTCGCCCTGCAAGTGCTGATCGCGGCTCCCGACGCGGCGGGCCGCCGGGCCATCGAGTGCCACTCGCGCACCGACGGCGCCGACACGGCCGACGACGACTGGGTCCGCCACGCCACCGGCGACCTGGCCCCCACCACCGCCCCGCCCGCGACCGCGGACCTCGACGGAGCGTGGCCCCCGGCGGGCGCCGAACCGCTGGACGTCTCCCACCTGTACGGCGACATGGCGGCCGAGGGATACGGCTACGGACCCTCCTTCCACGGCGTCCGCGCCGCCTGGCTGCGCGACGGCGAGGTGTTCGCGGACGTCGAACTCCCGCAGCCCGCCCGCGCCGAGGCCACCGCCTTCGGCCTGCACCCGGCCCTGCTGGACGCGGCGCTGCACCCCGCCGACCACGCCCTGTCCGCCCTGTCCCCCCTGGGCAACCGGCCCGAAGGCACCTGGATCCCGTTCTCCTGGAACGGGGTCACCCTGCACGCCGCCGGCCCGGCCGCCGTCCGGGTCCGGATCACCGCGCGCGGCCCCGAGGAACTCGCGGTGAGCGTCGCCGGCCCCGACGGCGCCCCCGTCGCCCGGGTCGAATCCCTGCTGCTGCGCGCCGTCACCGCGGACCAGCTCGCGGGCGACCGCCCCGACCCGCTGCTGCGCGTGCAGTGGAACCCGCTCGACCTGCCCTCCGTACCGCCGGCCGGGTTCGCCGGCCTCGCCGAAGGCACCCCCGCGCCCTTCGTCGTCCACCGCGCCCTCGCCACCCCGGCCGGGGACCTGCCCGCCGCCGTGCGCGCCGTCACCGCCGACGCACTGGCCGCCGTACAGCAGTGGCTGGCCGACGAGCGGTACGCCGGCTCCCGCCTCGTGGTCGTCACCCGCAAGGGGGCCGCCGTACCCGGCACCGACGTCGACCTCGCGCAGGCGCCCGTCTGGGGGCTCGTACGCTCCGCCGAGGCGGAGAACCCCGGCCGCTTCGTCCTCGTCGACACCGACGCGGCGGGCCAGGAGCACCTCGGCCGGGCCCTGGCCGCCCTCGGCGAGGAAACCGAACTCGCCCTGCGCGGCGACCGGACGTACGTCCCGCGGCTGGCCGCCGTCCCCGCCCCCGCCGAAGACCGGCCCACCCCCTGGGACGACGCCGGCACCGTACTGATCACCGGCGGCACCGGCGGCGTCGGCGCCGCCGTCGCCCGCCACCTCGTCCGCAGCCACGGCGTACGCCACCTGCTGCTCACCAGCCGGCGCGGTCCGGACGCCCCCGGCGCCCGGGAACTCATCGCCGAACTCGCCGCCCTGGGCGCCGCCGCCGAGGTCAGCGCTACCGACGTCGCCGACCGGGACGCCCTCGCCGCCCTGCTCGCCGGCATCCCGGAACAGCATCCGCTCACCGCCGTCGTGCACGCGGCCGGAGTCATCGACGACGGTCTCGTCGGCTCCCTCACGCCCGGCCGCCTCGACACCGTGCTGCGCCCCAAGGTGGACGCGGCCTGGAACCTGCACGAGCTGACCGCGGACCTCGGCCTCGCCGCGTTCGTCCTGTTCTCCTCCGCCTCCACCGTGCTCGACGGCGCGGGCCAGGCCAACTACGCCGCCGCGAACCTGTTCCTCGACGCCCTCGCCGCCCGCCGCGCCGCCGCGGGCCAGGTCGTCACCTCCCTCGCCTGGGGCCTGTGGGCCGGCGACGCGGGCATGGGCGCCACCCTCGACGCGGCGGCCCTCACCCGCATCGAACGGCTCGGCCTGGACTCCCTGTCCTTCGAGGAGAACCTCGCCCAGCTCGACAAGGCGCTCGCCGGAACCGAGCCGGCCGTGGTCCCCGTACGCGTCAACCACCGGGCCGTGCGCGGGCGCCGCGACGGCATACCGAACCTGCTGCGCGCCCTGGTACGCACCCCCGTGCGCCGCCCCGCCGCCGCGGCCGGCAGCGCCGCCGGCCCGGCGACCGGCCCGGCGCCCCTCGCCGCCCAGCTCGCCGGACTCGGCGCCGCCGACCGACTCGCCACCGTCCTGCTCCTGGTCCGCACCGAAGCCGCGGCCGTCCTCGGCTACCAGAGCGCCGAAGAGGTCACCGCCACCCGGGCCTTCACCGAGACCGGCTTCGACTCCCTGGCCGCCGTCGAACTGCGCAACCGCCTCTCCACCGCGACCGGGCTGCGGCTCAGCGCCACCCTCACCTTCGACTACCCGACGGCCACCGCCCTCGCCGAACACCTCGTCACCAAACTGCTCGGCGCCACCGCCCCCGCCGCCCCGGCGCCCGAAACCCGCCGGGAGGCCGCCTCCGCCGACCCGGTCGTCATCGTCGGCATGGCCTGCCGCTACCCGGGCGGCGTCACCTCGCCCGAGGAGCTGTGGCAGCTCGTGGCCGAGGGTTCCGACGCCATCGGCCCCTTCCCCACCGACCGGGGCTGGGCGGCCGACCTCTACGACCCGGAGATCGGCAAGCCCGGCAAGACGTACTCCACCGACGGCGGGTTCCTCTACGACGCCGCCCAGTTCGACCCCGCCTTCTTCGGCATCAGCCCGCGCGAGGCCCAGGCCATGGACCCGCAGCAGCGGCTCCTCCTCGAAGTCACCTGGGAGACCTTCGAACGCGCCGGGATCGACCCCCGTTCCGTCAAGGGCAGCAGCACCGGTGTCTTCGCCGGCGTGATGTACCACGACTGGGGCCTGCGGCTGGGCCCGCTGCCCGAGGACGTGGCCGGCTACCACGGCAACGGCAGCCTCGCCAGCGTCGTCTCCGGCCGCGTCGCCTACGTCCTGGGCCTGGAAGGCCCCGCGGTCAGCGTCGACACGGCGTGCTCCTCGTCCCTGGTGGCCCTGCACATGGCCGCGCGTTCCCTGCGCTCCGGCGAGTGCTCGCTGGCCCTGGCCGGCGGTGTCACCATCATGTCCACCCCCGACACCTTCCTCGACATGAGCCGCCAGCGGGGCCTCGCCTCCGACGGGCGGTGCAAGTCGTTCGGGGCGGGCGCGGACGGTACGGGCTGGGGTGAGGGCGCGGGTGTGCTGCTGCTGGAGCGGCTGTCGGACGCGCGGCGCAACGGCCACCGGGTGCTGGCGGTGGTGAAGGGCTCGGCCCTGAACCAGGACGGTGCCAGCAACGGGCTGACCGCCCCGAACGGCCCGGCGCAGCAGCGGGTGATCCACCAGGCGCTGGCCGACGCGGGACTGTCGGCCGCCGAGGTCGACGTGGTCGAGGCACACGGCACCGGGACCCGGCTCGGCGACCCGATCGAAGCGCAGGCGCTGCTGGAGACGTACGGGCAGGAACGGCCCGAAGGACAGCCGCTGTGGCTGGGCTCCATCAAGTCCAACATGGGACACACCCAGGCCGCGGCCGGGGTGGCGGGCATCATCAAGATGGTCATGGCGATGGACCACGGAGTCCTGCCGCGCACCCTCTACGCCGAGACTCCCTCCGACCAGGTCGACTGGTCGGCCGGAGACGTCGCCCTGCTCACCGAGGCCCGCGAGTGGGCCGCACTCGGCGGAGTACGGCGCGCCGGGGTGTCCTCCTTCGGGATCAGCGGCACCAACGCCCACGTCATCATCGAGCAGGCGCCACGGGAGACGGCCCCCGCCGCCGAGCCCGTCCCGTCCCTGCCCGCCCTGCCCTGGGTGGTTTCCGGAGCCACCCCCGAGGCCCTGCGGGCCCAGGCCGACCGGCTGCGCGAGCGCCTCGCCGACCTCCCCGACGCGGAACTCGCCCCGGCCGCCGCGACGCTGGCCACCGGCCGGGCCGCGCTGGAACACCGGGCCGTCGCCCTCGGCGCCGACCGCGCCGAACTCGCCCGCTCGTTGGAACTCCTCGCGGGAACCGGAGCCACCGGAGCCACCGGAGCAGCCCAGGACGGCAAGACGGCGTTCCTGTTCACGGGGCAGGGTGCGCAGCGGTTGGGGATGGGCCGTGGGCTGTACGAGGCGTTTCCGGTGTTCGCGGCGGCGTTCGACGCGGTGTGCGTGGAAGTTGACCGGCATCTGGGGCGGTCGTTGCGGGAGGTGGTGTGGGGTGCGGATGCGGAGGCGTTGAACGCGACGGAGGTGACGCAGCCTGCGCTGTTCGCGCTGGAAGTGGCGCTGTTCCGGCTGGTGGAAGCGTGGGGGGTCACTCCTGATGTCGTGGCCGGGCATTCGATCGGTGAGCTGGCTGCCGCGCATGTGGCGGGTGTGCTGTCGCTGGCGGATGCGGCCGAGCTGGTCGTTGCGCGTGGTCGGTTGATGCAGGCGCTGCCCGCGGGGGGCGCGATGCTCGCGGTGCAGGCGACGGAGGAGGAGGTACTGCCGCTCCTGACCGATGGCGTGTCCGTCGCAGCCGTCAACGGCCCGGACTCGGTCGTCGTATCCGGTGCGGAGGCCGCCGTGCTGGCGGTGGGCGAGCACTTCACTGCTGCCGGACGCAAGACCAGCCGGCTGGCCGTCTCGCACGCTTTCCACTCGGCGTTGATGGATCCGATGCTGGACGAGTTCCGTGCCGTGGCCGAGCGGTTGACTTACTCCGCTCCGCGCATCCCGGTGGTCTCCACCGTGACGGGCGCGCTGTCGGAGGCATGGCAGTCCCCGGAGTACTGGGTCGACCAGGTCCGCGAGCCCGTCCGGTTCGCCGACGCCGTACGTGCCCTGGAGCAGCAGGGAGCCACCCGGTTCCTGGAGCTCGGCCCCGACGCCGTCCTGACCGCGCTGGGAGCCGGCTGCGTCACCCGCGAGGACACCGCCTTCGTCCCCCTGCTGCGCCGCGACCGCGACGAGGCCCGCGAGACGCTGTCCGGCGTCGGAGCGGCCTGGGCGCGCGGGACCGCCGTCGACTGGGCCGCCCTGCTGGGCCGCTCCGGCCGCTCCGGCCCGCTCGTGGACCTGCCCACGTACGCCTTCCAGCGCAAGCGCTACTGGCTCGACGTACCGGCCCGGGCGGGCGACGTCGGCTCCGCCGGCCTCGACCCCCTCGACCACCCCGTCCTCAACGCCGCCGTGCTGTCCCCCGCGTCCGGCTCCGTCGTCCTCACCGGCCGGCTGTCGACGGCCGGACAGCCCTGGGTCGCGGACCACGGCGTGCACGGGGCGATCCTGCTCCCCGGCACCGGGTTCGTGGAACTCGCCGTACGCCTCGGCGACCAGGTCGGCTGCGACCTGCTGGAGGAACTCACGCTGGAGGCGCCCCTCGTCCTGCCCCCGTCCGGCGGCGCGTCCCTGCGCGTGGCCGCGGGCGCCCCCGACGGGACGGGCCGTCGGCCGCTGCACATCCACTCCCGCCTCGACGGCGCCCCCCAGGACGCCTGGACCCGGCACGCCACCGGATTCCTCGCCACCGGAACACCCCCGGACGTCGACGCCGACCTGACCCAGTGGCCGCCGCGCGGAGCCACCCCCGTCGAGGTCGCCGGCGCGTACGAGCGGCTGCGCGAGCGCGGCTACGGGTACGGCCCCGCCTTCCAGGGCCTCAAGGCGGCCTGGCGGCGCGGCGACGAACTGTTCGCCGAGGTCGAACTCCCCGAGCCGGTGCGCGCCGAGGCCGACCGGTACGGCCTGCACCCCGCGCTCCTCGACACCGCCATGCACGTCGACGTGCTCGTCGACCAGGACGAGGGCGGCACCGAGGCCCTGCTGCCCTTCGCGTGGAGCGGAGTCGCCCTGCACGCCACCGGCGCCGCCGCGCTGCGCGTCCACGTCCGCCGCATCCGCGGCGCCGAGGAATCGGCGATGGTCGTCGCCGACGAGACCGGCCGCCCCGTCATGACCGTGGCGTCGCTGATCTGCCGGCCCGTCTCCGCAGACCAGCTCGAACCGGCCGAGGGCGCCGTCTCCGACGACCTGCGGCACATCGAGTGGACCACCCTGCCGGCGCCCGTCCTGCCCGGCGACTCCTCCGCCGTCGTCCTGGACGAATACGGGCTGGCCATCCTCGCCGACGCCCCCGCCGTCGTCCTGGCCTGCCAGCCCGCACCGGCCGGCCGGCCGGTGCCCGAGGCGGCCCGCGCGACCACCGCGTACGTCCTTGGCCAGTTGCAGTCCTGGCTCGCGGACGAGCGGTTCGCCGAGTCCACCCTCGTCGTCGTCACCCGCGGCGCCGTCACCACCGACCCGGCCGCCGCCCCCGACCTCACCCAGGCACCCGTCTGGGGCCTGGTCCGGGCCGCACAGGCCGAGCACCCCGGCCGGATCGTGCTGCTCGACACCGACCCCGACGAGCCCACCGCACCCGCCGACACCGACCCCGGCGTCGTCGCGCTCGCCCTGGAGCAGGGCGAGCCCGAACTCGCCCTGCGCGGCGGCCGGTTCCACACTCCCCGGCTCGTCAAGACGGCCGTTCCGGAGACACCGTCCCCCTGGGGCGGCGAGGGCACCGTCCTGGTCACCGGCGGCACCGGAGGCCTCGGCGCCCGCGTCGCCGAACACCTCGTCACCCGCCACGGCGTCCGGCACCTGGTCCTCACCAGCCGCCGCGGCGCCGCCGCCCCCGGCGCCGCCGCACTGCGCGACCGGCTCCTCGAAGCCGGCGCCTCGGACGTACGCATCGCCGCCTGCGACGCCGCCGACCGGGCCGCACTGGCCGACGTCCTCGCGGCGGTCCCGGACGCCCACCCGCTCACCGGCGTCGTGCACGCGGCGGGCGTCGTGGACCCCGGCCTGACCGCCACCCTCACCCCGGAACGCCTGGACACCGTCATGCGGCCCAAGGCCGACGCCGCCTGGCACCTGCACGAACTCACCGAAGGCATGGACCTCACGGCCTTCGTCCTGTTCTCCTCGGCCGGCGGACTCGTCCTGCCCGCCGGACAGGGCAACTACGCAGCCGCCAACGTCTTCCTGGACGCGCTCGCCGCCCACCGGCGAGCGGCCGGCCAACCGGCCACCGCACTCGCGTACGGGCTGTGGGCGGTCAACACCGGCCTCGGCGGCGAACTCACCGAGGCCGACATCGAGAAGATGGAGCGCCTCGGCCTGCCCGCCCTGCCCGCCGCCCGCGGCCTCGCCCTCTTCGACGAAGCCCTGCGCACCCGGCACGCCCTGCTCGCTCCCCTGCCGGTCGACCCCGCCGCCCTGCACGCCCGCGGCACCGACGTCCCGCCGCTGCTGCGCGGCACGGTACGCCCCACGACCCGGCGCGCCGCAGCCCAGGCCGCCCCCGCGAGCGACGGCCTGGCCCGCAAGCTGGCGGCCCTCACCGCCGCCGAACGCGAGCGAACCCTCCTCGACCTGGTCGCCACCCAGGTCGCGGCCGTCCTCGGCCACGAGAGCACCGACACGGTGGGGGCGGACCGCGCGTTCAAGGAACTCGGCTTCGACTCGCTGGCCGCCGTCGAACTGCGCAACGCACTGAACGCGGCCACCGGGCTCCGCCTGCCCGTGACCCTGGTCTTCGACTACCCGACCACCCGCGCCGTCGCCGACCACCTCGCCCGCGAATTCGGCGCTACGGAACCCGAGCCGACCCCCGCGCAGACCGCACCCTCCGGGTACTCCGACGACGAACCCATCGCCATCGTCGGCATCAGCTGCCGCTTCCCCGGCGGCGTGCGCTCCGCCGAAGACCTGTGGGACCTCGTCGCCGAAGGCCGCGACGCCATCGCGGACTTCCCCGCCGACCGCGGCTGGGACACCGACGCCATCTACGACCCGGAACCCGGCCTGCACGGCAAGACGTACGCCCGCGAAGGCGGATTCCTCTACGACGCGGCCGAGTTCGACCCGGCGTTCTTCGGGATCAGCCCCCGCGAGGCCATCGCGATGGACCCGCAGCAGCGACTGCTCCTCGAAGCCGCCTGGGAGGCCTTCGAACGCGCCGGCATCGACCCATCCGCCATGCGCGGCAGCCAGACCGGCGTCTACGCCGGCGTGATGTACCACGACTACGGATCCCGCCTCCAGCAGATCCCCGACGACGTCGCCGGGTACCTCGGCAACGGCACCGCGGCCTCCATCCTCACCGGCCGCGTCGCCTACACCCTCGGCCTCGAAGGCCCCGCGGTCAGCGTGGACACGGCGTGCTCGTCGTCGCTGGTCGCCCTCCACATGGCCTGCCAGGCACTGCGGCGCGGCGAGGTCGAGATGGCGCTGGCCGGAGGCGTCACCGTCATGTCGACGCCCGAGATCTACGTCGAGTTCGCCCAGCAGCGCGGCCTGTCCGCCGACGGCCGCTGCAAGGCCTTCGCGGGCGGCGCCGACGGCACCGGCTGGGCGGAGGGCGTCGGCCTGCTCCTGGTCGAGCGGCTGTCCGACGCGCAGCGGCTCGGTCACGACGTACTCGCCGTGATCCGCGGCTCCGCCATCAACCAGGACGGCGCCAGCAACGGCCTGACCGCCCCCAACGGGCCCTCACAGCAGCGCGTGATCCAGCGCGCCCTCGCCGCCGGCGGTCTCACCACCGCCGACGTGGACCTGGTCGAAGGCCATGGCACGGGCACCCGGCTGGGCGACCCGATCGAGGCGCAGGCGCTGCTGGCGACGTACGGGCAGGGGCGCCCCGCCGACGACCCGGTGTGGCTGGGCTCCATCAAGTCCAACATCGGCCACGCCCAGGCCGCGGCCGGCGTCAGCGGCGTCATCAAGTCCGTGATGGCCCTGCGCAACGAAGTGATGCCCAAGACCCTGCACGTGGACGAGCCGTCGCCCGAGGTCGACTGGGAAGCCGGCAACGTCCGGCTGCTCACCGAGTCCAGGCCGTGGCCCCGCCGCGCCGACCGGCCGCGCCGGGCCACCGTCTCCTCGTTCGGCCTGAGCGGGACGAACGCCCACCTCATCGTGGAGGAGGCTCCGGAGCCGACCCCGATCGTGAGCGAGGCGCCGGGCCTTCCGGCCCTGCCGCTGCTGCTGTCCGGCGCCGACCCCGAGGCACCGGCCCGTCAGGCCGAGCAGCTGCACGCGCGGCTGCTCGCCGAACCGGAGCTGGACCTCACCGACGTCGCCCGCACGCTCGCGACGGCCCGGGCGGCCCTGGAGCACCGTGCGGTGGTCGTGGCCACCGGCACCGACCGCGACAGCGCGCTGCGGGGGCTGGCCGCCGTCGCCGCCGGGGACGGGATACGAGGCTCGGCCCGCTCGGGTGGGCGGACGGCGTTCCTGTTCACGGGGCAGGGTGCGCAGCGGCTCGGAATGGGCCGTGAACTGTACGAGGCGTTTCCGGTGTTTGCGGCGGCGTTCGACGCGGTGTGCGTGGAAGTGGACCGGCAGCTGGGGCGGTCGTTGCGGGAGGTGGTGTGGGGTGCGGATGCGGAGGCGTTGAACGCGACGGAGGTGACGCAGCCTGCGCTGTTCGCGCTGGAAGTGGCCTTGTTCCGGCTGGTGGAGGCGTGGGGGGTCACTCCTGATGTCGTGGCTGGGCATTCGATCGGTGAGCTGGCTGCCGCGCATGTGGCGGGTGTGCTGTCGCTGGCGGATGCGGCCGAGCTGGTCGTCATGCGTGGTCGGTTGATGCAGGCGCTGCCCGCGGGGGGCGCGATGCTCGCCGTGCAGGCGACCGAGCAGGAGGTACTGCCGCTCCTGACCGATGGCGTGTCCGTCGCAGCCGTCAACGGGCCGCAGTCGGTCGTCGTATCCGGTGCGGAGCCCGCCGTGCTGGCGGTGGCCGAGCACTTCACCGCCGCCGGACGCAAGACGAGTCGGCTGGCTGTCTCGCACGCCTTCCACTCGGCGTTGATGGATCCGATGCTGGACGAATTCCGTGCGGTGGCGGCCCGGTTGACCTACTCCGCTCCGCGGATCCCGGTGGTTTCCACCGTGACGGGCGCGCTGTCGGAGGCCTGGCAGTCCCCGGAGTACTGGGTCGGCCAGGTCCGCGAGGCGGTGCGGTTCACCGATGCGGTGGCGGCGCTGGGCGAGCTGGGCGTGACCCGGTTCCTGGAGCTCGGTCCGGACGGCATCCTGACCGGCCTCGCTCAGCAGGCCGTGGACTCCGAGGACGCCGTCCTCGTATCCGCCCTTCGCAAGAACCGCCCCGAGCCCGAAGCGCTGGCCGCCGCCCTCGGGCAGCTGCACGCCACCGGCGTCCCCGTCGACTGGCAGGCGTACTTCGCCGACACCGGAACCCGGCGCGTCGACCTGCCCACGTACGCCTTCCTCCGCACCCGCTACTGGCTCGACGCCCCCGCCGCCGTCGGCGACGCGGCCGGGATGGGGCAGGCCGCCGCCGGGCATCCGCTGCTCAGCGCCGTCCTCGTCTCCCCGGAGACCGGAGCCCCGGTCCTCACCGGCCGGATCTCCACCGCCACCCACCCCTGGCTGGCCGACCACGCCGTCCACGGCAGCGTCCTGCTCCCGGGCACCGCGTACGTCGAACTGGCACTGCGCGCCGGACACGAGGTGGGCTGCGCCCAGCTGGGGGAACTCACCCAGGAATCCCCGCTGTTGCTTCCCGGGAAGACGGGAGTCGCGGTACAGGTGGTGGTCGGCGAGGCCGACCCCTCCGGGCGCCGCGACGTCGCCCTGTACTCGCGGGCCGAGGACCTGGCCGCCGACGCGCCGTGGACCCGCAATGCCCGCGGCGTGCTCGCTCCGGAGCCGTCGCCGGCCGCCCCCGACCTGGAAGCGTGGCCCCCGGCCGGCGCCCGGCCCGTCGACGTCAGCGGGATGTACGAGGACCTCGCCGGACTCGGCTACGGGTACGGCCCCCTCTTCCAGGGCCTCAAGGCGGCCTGGCGGCGCGGCGACGAGCTGTACGCCGAGATCGCGCTGCCCGCGCACGCCTCCACCGACGCGGCCCGCTTCGCCCTGCACCCGGCGCTCCTCGACGCCGCCCTGCACGCCGAGCGGATCTTCGACGAGGACACCGACGGGTCGGTCCGGGCCGCCCTGCCCTTCGTCTGGAACGGCGTCACCGTGCACGCCACCGGAGCGGCCGCACTGCGGGTCCGCCTCACCAAGCCGGGCCCCGACGCGGTCGCCCTGCGGATCACCGCGCCCACCGGCGAGCCCGTCGCCACCGTCGAGTCGCTCGTCGTGCGCGAAGTGTCCGCGGAGCAGCTGGCGGGCGACGGGGCGGCCGGCGGCGGCACCCTGTTCCGCGTCGACTGGCAGCCGTACCAGCCGTCCGCCGCGCCGGTGGCGGGCACCGACGACTGGGTGGTGGTCGGGGCCGGGCTGCCGGGCCTGCGCCCGGTCGCCTCGCTCGCCGACCTCGCCTCGGAGCAGCGCGTTCCGGCTGTGGTCGTGCTGACGGCGCCCGACGTCTCCGACGTCTTCGGCACCAACGCCGGGATCCCCGAGCAGGTCCGCACCTCCGTGGGCCGGCTGCTGGACGGACTGGCCCAGTGGCTCGCCGACCCCCGCTCCGCCGATTCCCGCCTGGTCCTCGTCACCCGTGACGCCGTCTTCACCGGCCGGGCGGACGGGGAACCCGTGGACTGCGTCCAGGCCCCGCTGTGGGGTGTGCTGCGCGCCGCGCAGGCGGAGAACCCGGGCCGCTTCACCGTGGTCGACCTGGACGGGACCCCCGAATCGGCGGCCGCCCTCGCAGCTGCCGTGGCGTCCGACGAGCCGGAGGCCGCCGTCCGGCGCGGCGAGGTCCTCGTACCCCGCTACGTCGCGGCGAGCGGCGCACCCTCCGGGGTAGCGGCGTGGGACCCGGACGGCACCGTCCTGATCACCGGCGGCACCGGCCTGCTGGGCGCCGTACTGGCCCGGCACCTGGTCACCGCGCAGGGCGTCCGCCACCTGGTGCTGACCAGCCGCCGGGGCACCGACGCACCCGGAGCCGCCGAACTGCGCGCCGAACTCACCGCGGCGGGCGCCGACGTACGGATCGTCGCCGTCGATGCGGCCGACCGGTACGCACTGGCCGCGCTGCTGGACGAGATCCCGGCCGCGCACCCGCTCACCGGCGTCGTGCACGCGGCGGGCGTCATGGACAACGCCCTGGTCGGCGCCGTCACCAAGGAGCAGGTCAGCAAGGTACTGCGGCCCAAGGTGGACGCCGCCTGGCACCTGCACGAACTGACCAAGGACCTGGGCCTCGCCGCGTTCGTGCTGTACTCCTCGGCCGGCGGCCAGATCCTGTCCGCCGGGCAGGCCACCTACGCGGCGGCGAACGTCTTCCTCGACGCGCTGGCCGCCGAGCGCCGCGCCGCCGGACTCGCGGCCA
Source organism: Streptomyces sp. NPDC026522 (assembly GCF_055567555.1). Lineage (NCBI taxonomy): Bacteria > Bacillati > Actinomycetota > Actinomycetes > Kitasatosporales > Streptomycetaceae > Streptomyces > Streptomyces sp. NPDC026522. The sequence continues at coordinate 10,045 of NZ_JBVHQF010000009.1, read as the reverse complement.
CCTCGCTCGCCTGGGGCCTGTGGGAAGGCACCGTCGGCGAGGGCCCGGAACTCACCGAGGCCGACCTGCGCCGCATGAGCCGCTCGGGCGTGCTGGAGCTGTCCTTCCCCGACGGCCTGGCCCTGTTCGACGCGGCCCTCGCCCTGGACGAGGCCCTGCTGGCCCCCGTCCGGCTCGACCGTGCGGCCCTGGGCCGCCGGGCCGACGAGGTCCCGGCCCTGCTGCGCGCCCTCGCCGGCCCGCCCGCCCGCCGAGCCGCCGGGCCCACCGCGCTGCCCGCGACGGGCGCCGCCGACACCGGTGGCTCCCTCGTCCGGGCCAAGCTCGCCGGACTCCCCGCCGGTCCCGAGCGGGTCCGCTACGCGGAGGAACTCGTACGGGGCCACGCGGCAGCCGTACTCGGACACGGCGACCCGGCGGGCGTCGAGGCGGACCGGGGCTTCACCGAACTCGGACTCGACTCGCTCGGCGCGATCGAGCTGCGCAACAGGCTGCAGAAGGCGACCGGGCTGCGCCTGCCCGCCACCCTGATGTTCGACTACCCAAATTCGGCGGCGCTGGCGGGCTTCCTGCTGGAAGAACTCGAACCGGAAGACCTGGAAACCCAGCCGGAGCGCGGAACCGGGGCGGCCGGGCGGCAGCTGGACGATGACGCCGTGCGGCGGGCCCTGCTCGCCGTCCCCGCCGCCCGGCTGCGCGAGTCCGGGCTGCTCGACGCCCTGCTCGCACTGGCGGAGGGCGCCCCGGGCGCCGCCGAGACGGCCGGGGCTACGGCGCCCGAGACGCCGGACCAGGGCGCGGCCATCGAGGACATGGGCGTGGACGACCTCATTCGCGCCGCCATGGCCGGCGGCGAACTCAGCTGAAACCGACCGGAACCGACCGGATCGACCGGAATTCGAGGATGACGTGAGCACATCGGTGGAACAGGTCGTAGCGGCACTGCGCAAGTCACTCACGGACAACGAGCGACTGCGCGAGGAGAACGCACGGCTGACGGCGGCGGGCAACGACCCCATCGCGATCGTGGCCATGGCCTGCCGCTACCCCGGCGGGGCCGGCACGCCCGAGGGCCTGTGGCGGCTGGTCGCCGACGGCGCCGACGCGGTGTCCGGCTTCCCCGCCGACCGCGGCTGGGACCCCGACGTCTACGATCCCGAGCCCGGGCTGCCCGGCAAGTCGTACGCCCGCGACGGCGCGTTCCTCTACGACGCGGCCGAATTCGACCCGGCGTTCTTCGGGATCTCCCCGCGCGAGGCACTGGCCATGGACCCCCAGCAGCGGCTGCTGCTGGAGATCTCCTGGGAGGCGATCGAGCGGGCGGGAGTCGACCCCACCCGGCTCAAGGGCAGCCGGACCGGTGTGTACGCCGGTGTGATGTACCACGACTACGCCGACGGCAGCGCCGGCAGCTTCGTCTCCGGCCGTACGGCCTACACGCTGGGGCTGGAGGGCCCCGCGGTCACCGTCGACACGGCGTGCTCCTCGTCCCTGGTGGCCCTGCACCTGGCCGCCCAGGCGCTGCGGTCCGGGGAGTGCGATCTGGCGCTCGCCGGCGGGGTCACCGTGATGTCCACCCCGGACATGCTGGTGTACTTCAGCGGGCAGCGCGGGCTGGCCCCGGACGGCCGGTGCAAGCCGTTCGCCGCGGCCGCGGACGGTACCGGCTGGGGCGAGGGCGCGGGCGTCCTCCTGCTGGAGCGGCTCTCCGACGCGCGCCGCAACGGGCACCCGGTCCTCGCGCTCGTCAGCGGCTCCGCCGTCAACCAGGACGGTGCGTCCAGCGCCATGACCGTCCCCAACGGCCCGGCGCAGCAGCGGGTCATCCGCCAGGCACTGGCCGACGCGGGGCTGTCGGCGGCCGAGGTCGACGCGGTGGAGGCACACGGCACGGGGACCCGGCTGGGCGACCCGATCGAGGCACAGGCGCTGCTGGCCACGTACGGCAGGAAACGGCCGGAGGGCCGGCCGCTGTGGCTGGGCTCCGTGAAGTCCAACTTCGGTCACACGCAGGCGGCGGCCGGTGTCGCGGGCGTCATCAAGATGGTGATGGCGATGCGGCACGGGGTACTGCCCCGGACCCTGCACGTCGACTCGCCGTCGGACCAGGTCGATTGGTCGGCCGGTGACGTGGAGCTGCTCACCGAGGCCCGGGAGTGGCAGGCCGATGGTCGACCGCGCCGGGCGGGCATCTCCTCGTTCGGGCTGAGCGGGACGAACGCGCACGTGATCGTGGAGCAGGCGCCGGAGGCGACGGCGGACACCCCGGCCGGGGAGGAGCCCGCGCGGTCGCTGCCGTCGGCGGCGCCGTGGCCGGTATCCGCGAAGTCCCCGCAGGCACTGGCGGACCGGGCACGTGCGCTGCTGGAGTCGCTCGCGGGGGCCGACCACCGGCCCGAGGACGTCGGCCACTCGCTGGCCACGACCCGCTCTTCGTTCGAGCACCGGGCGGTGGTGACGGGCGACGAGGCGAGCCGGTTCGGTGCCCTCGCCGCCCTCGCGGCGGGGGAGGAACACCGCGCCCTCGCAACGGGCCGGGCTCGCTCGGGTGGGCGGACGGCGTTCCTGTTCACGGGGCAGGGTGCGCAGCGGTTGGGGATGGGGCGTGGGCTGTACGAGGCGTTTCCGGTGTTCGCGGCGGCGTTCGACGCGGTGTGCGTGGAGGTGGACCGGCACTTGGGGCGGTCGTTGCGGGAGGTGGTGTGGGGTGCTGACGCCGAGGCGTTGAACGCGACGGCGATCACCCAGCCCGCCTTGTTTGCCCTGGAAGTGGCCTTGTACCGGCTGGTGGAAGCGTGGGGGGTCACTCCTGATGTGGTCGCCGGGCATTCGATCGGTGAGCTGGCTGCCGCGCATGTGGCGGGTGTGCTGTCGCTGGCGGATGCGGCGGAACTGGTCGTTGCGCGTGGTCGGTTGATGCAGGCGCTGCCCGCTGGGGGTGCGATGCTCGCGGTGCAGGCGACGGAGGAGGAGGTACTGCCGCTCCTGACCGATGGCGTGTCCGTCGCAGCCGTCAACGGGCCGCAGTCGGTCGTCGTATCCGGTGCGGAGCCCGCCGTGCTGGCGGTGGCCGAGCACTTCACCGCCGCCGGACGCAAGACCAGCCGGCTCGCCGTCTCGCACGCCTTCCACTCGGCGCTGATGGATCCGATGCTGGGCGAATTCCGCGCCGTGGCCGAGCGGTTGACGTATTCCGCTCCGCGCATTCCGGTGGTCTCCACCGTGACGGGCGTGCTGTCGGAGGCATGGCAGTCCCCGGAGTACTGGGTCGACCAGGTCCGCGAGGCGGTTCGCTTCGCCGACGCCGTACGTGCCCTGGAGCAGCAGGGTGCCACCCGGTTCCTGGAGCTCGGTCCGGACGGCATCTTGACCGGCCTCGCTCAGCAGGCCGTGGACTCCGAGGACGCCGTCCTCGTATCCGCCCTCCGCAAGAACCGCCCCGAGCCCGAATCCCTGACCGCCGCCCTGTCCCTCCTGCATGTGGACGGCGTACGCGTCGACTGGGCGGCCTTCTACGCAGGCACCGGCGCCTGGCGCGTCGACCTCCCCACCTACCCGTTCCAGCGCACCCGCTACTGGCTGGACGCGGTCCGCCCCGCAGGCCACGCGCCGGCCGCCGGGCTGTCCGCGCCCCAGCACCCGCTGCTCGGCGCCGTCGTCTCCCTCGCCGACTCCGGAGGGGTGGTCCTCACCGGCAGGCTCGCCGTCGCCGCCGAGCCGTGGCTCGCCGATCACGTGGTGCGGGACGCCATCCTCTTCCCCGGCGCCGGATTCGTGGAGCTCGCGGTCCGCGCCGGCGACCACGCCGGGTGCGGCTCGCTGGAGGAACTCGCCCTGCACGCCCCGCTCGTCCTCCCCGAGCACGGTGCCGTCGCCGTACAGATCGTGGTCGGGGCGGCCGACGAGTCCGGGCGGCGGTCGGTCGGCTTCTACGCGCGCCAGGAGGGCGTCCCCGGGACCGCCGCCGAGCCGGAGTGGACCCTGCACGCGGAAGGGGTGCTGGCCGAGGGCGCACAGCCGCCCGCGTTCGACCTGACGGAGTGGCCCCCGCCCGGGGCGGTTCCCCTGCCGCTCGACGGTGCCTACGAGACCCTGCGGGACCGCGGTCTCGCCTACGGGCCGGCCTTCCAGGGCCTGGCGGCCGCCTGGCGGCTGGGCGACGCGCTGTACGCGGAGGTCGCTCTCCCGGCCGACGCGGCGGGGGACGCGTACGGGCTGCACCCGGCCCTGCTGGACGCGGCGATGCACGCCGCGTTGGTGGACGGAACCGGCGGCGGCGACGAAACGGTCCTGCCCTTCGTGTGGCGGAACGTCGCCCTGCACGCGGCCGGCGCCGCCGCCGTCCGCGTGCGGATCACCCGGCCCACCCCGGACAGCCTGTCCCTTGAGGTGGCCGACGCCTCCGGGGCCCCGGTCGCGACGGTCGGAGGCGTCGTGGGCCGCGCGGTGGACGGGGCCGCTGTGCGGGCCGCTGACCCGCTGTACCGCGTCGCGTGGCAGCCGGCCGACGCCGGGCCGCCGGTGCCCTGGCTGCGCTGGGAGGACCTGCCGGCCGAGGGCCCGGTGGAAGGCACGGTGGTGTTCGACTGCCACGTGCCGGAGGCCGATGTCGTACCCGCCGTCCACGCCGTCTCGCACCGGGTCCTGGCCGTGGTCCGGCAGTGGCTGGAGGACCGGCGGTTCTCCGGGGCGACCCTCGTCCTCGTCACCCGGGGCGCGGTGGCCGTCGAGGACGGCGAACCGGTCGATGTCCGGCAGGCCCCCGTATGGGGTCTGGTGCGGGCGGTGCAGGCGGAGAACCCCGGCCGCTTCGTACTGCTCGACACCGACGGCAGCGACGCCAGCGATGACAGTGAGGACTTCGGCCGGGTCCTGACCGAAGGCGAACCGGAGCTGGCCGTCCGGGCCGCCCGCGCCTTCGTCCCCCGCCTGGTCCGCTCGACTGCTTCCGCCACCGCCGCGGCCCCCGGGTGGGACGCAGCGGGCACCGTACTGATCACCGGTGGTACCGGTGGGCTGGGCGCCCTGGTCGCCCGCCATCTGGTGGCCGAACACGGCGTACGCCACCTGCTGCTGGTCGGCAGACGAGGCGCCGACGCGCCCGGGGCCGCCGAACTCCAAGAGCAACTCGCGCAGTCGGGCGCATCGGTGACGATCGCCGCCTGCGACGTCGCGGACCGGGACGCGCTGGCGGCCGTACTGGACTCCGTCGACCCGGCCCACCCGCTGCGCGGGATCGTGCACGCGGCGGGCGTACTCGACGACGCGATGGCCACCTCGCTCACGCCCGAGCGGTTCAGCGCCGTCCTGGCGCCCAAGGCGGACGCCGCCTGGCACCTGCACGAACTGACCGCGGGCCTGGACCTCACCGCATTCGTCCTCTTCTCCTCCGTCGCGGGCACCCTCGGCTCGACGGGCCAGGCCAACTACGCGGCGGCCAACGCCTTCCTCGACGCCCTCGCCGCCCACCGCCGGGCCGCCGGACTCCCGGCCGCCGCACTGGCCTTCGGCCTGTGGGACACCGCCGGCGGCATGGGCACCCACCTAGGGGCGGCCGAACTGGATCGGATGCGGCAGGCCGGAACCCCCGCCGTCCCCGCCGACCGCGGACTCGCGCTGTTCGACGCGGCGCTCGCGTCGGGTGAGGCCGCGACCGTGCCGGTGCTCCTGGACCTCCCCGTGCTGCGCGCCCACACCGACGAGCCCCCCGCCCTGCTGCGCCGGCTCGTACGGGCCCCCGGCCGCCGCACCACCGCCCGTACCGGACCGGGCGCCCTGCGCGACCGGCTCGCCGGGCTCACCACCGCCGACCGCGCCACCGCCGTCCTGGACCTGGTCCGTGCGCAGGTCGCGGCGGTCCTGGGCCACGCGACGGACGACAGCATCGAAGCGGACCGCGCCTTCGACGAGTTGGGCTTCGACTCGCTGACCGCCGTGGAACTGCGCAACCGGCTCGACAAGGCCACCGGACTGCGGCTGCCCGCCACGCTGATCTTCGACTATCCGACGGCTGCCGCAGTCGCCGCACACGTCCGGGAGCTGCTCGACGGACCCGGCGCCGGGGCGGCCCCGGGACCGGCGCCGACCGCCGGCCGCACCACGGCCGAAGACCCGATCGTCATCGTCGGCATGGCCTGCCGCTACCCGGGCGGCGTGGACACCCCCGAGGCACTCTGGCGGCTGGTCGCCGACGGCGTGGACGCCATCGCCCCACTGCCCGACGACCGGGGCTGGGACCCCGGCGTCTACGACCCGCAGCCGGGAACGCCGGGCAAGTCGTACGCCCGCGACGGCGGATTCCTCTACGACGCGGGCGACTTCGACCCGGCGTTCTTCGGGATCTCCCCGCGCGAGGCGCTGGCCATGGATCCCCAGCAGCGGCTGCTGCTGGAGATCTCCTGGGAGGTGCTCGAACGTGCGGGCGTGGACCCGGCCGCGCTCAGGGGCAGCCGGACCGGTGTGTACGCCGGTGTGATGTACCACGACTACGCCGGCGGCACGGCGGGCAGCCTGGTCTCCGGCCGTACGGCCTACACGCTGGGGCTGGAGGGCCCGGCGGTCACCGTGGACACGGCGTGCTCGTCGTCGCTGGTGGCCCTGCACATGGCGGCCCAGGCGCTGCGCTCCGGGGAGTGCTCCCTGGCGCTCGCGGGCGGGGTCACCGTCATGGCCACCCCGGACATGCTCGTGTACTTCAGCGAGCAGCGCGGGCTGTCACCGGACGGGCGGTGCAAGTCGTTCGGGGCGGGCGCGGACGGTACGGGCTGGGGTGAGGGTGCGGGTGTGCTGCTGCTGGAGCGGTTGTCTGACGCACGGCGTAACGGGCACCCGGTCCTCGCCATGGTCAAGGGCTCGGCGCTCAACCAGGACGGCGCGAGCAACGGGCTGACCGCTCCGAACGGGCCGGCGCAGCAGCGGGTGATCCGCCAGGCGCTGGCCGACGCGGGGCTGTCGGCGGCCGAGGTCGACGTGGTCGAGGCACACGGCACCGGGACCCGGCTGGGCGACCCGATCGAGGCGCAGGCGCTGCTCGCGACGTACGGGCAGGGGCGGCCGGAGGGCCGGCCGCTCTGGCTGGGCTCGGTCAAGTCCAACATGGGACACACCCAGGCCGCGGCCGGAGTGGCGGGCGTGATGAAGATGGTGATGGCGATGCGGCACGGAGTGCTGCCGCCCACCTTGCACGCGGAGGAGCGGTCGGACCAGATCGACTGGTCGGCCGGTGAGGTGGAGCTGCTCACCGAGGCCCGGGAGTGGCAGGCCGCGGGCCGGCCGCGCCGGGCGGCCGTCTCCTCGTTCGGGCTGAGCGGGACGAACGCCCACGTGATCGTGGAGCAGGCGCCCCAGGAAGCGGAGGCGAGCGAGGAACGCCCCGGAGCGAACCTGCCGGTGGTGCCCTGGCTGCTGTCGGCGAAGTCCGCCCAGGCGCTGGCGGGCCAGGCGGAGCGCCTGCTCGCGGTGGCCGACGCCCACCGTTCCGAGGACATCGGGTACACCCTGGCGACGGCGCGCGGTGCGATGGAACACCGGGCGGTGCTCGTGGGCGACCACGAGACCGGCCTCGCGGCCCTGGCGGCGGGACAGCCGCATGCGGGTGTGGTGCGCGGCGTGGTGGGCAAGGGGGCGACGGCGTTCCTGTTCACGGGGCAGGGTGCGCAGCGGTTGGGGATGGGGCGTGGGTTGTACGAGGCGTTTCCGGTGTTCGCGGAGGCGTTCGACGCGGTGTGCGTGGAGGTGGACCGGCATCTGGGGCGGTCGTTGCGGGAGGTGGTGTGGGGTGCGGATGCGGAGGCGTTGAACGCGACGGCGATCACCCAGCCCGCGCTGTTCGCGCTGGAAGTGGCCCTGTTCCGGCTGGTGGAAGCGTGGGGGGTCACTCCTGATGTGGTCGCCGGGCATTCGATCGGTGAGCTGGCTGCCGCGCATGTGGCGGGTGTGCTGTCGCTGGCGGATGCGGCCGAGCTGGTCGTTGCGCGTGGTCGGTTGATGCAGGCGCTGCCTGCCGGGGGTGCGATGCTCGCGGTGCAGGCGACGGAGGAGGAGGTACTGCCGCTCCTGACCGATGGCGTGTCCGTCGCAGCCGTCAACGGGCCGCAGTCGGTCGTCGTATCCGGTGCGGAGCCCGCCGTGCTGGCGGTGGCCGAGCACTTCACCGCCGCCGGACGCAAGACGAGTCGGCTGGCTGTCTCGCACGCCTTCCACTCGGCGTTGATGGATCCGATGCTGGACGAGTTCCGTGCGGTGGCGGGCCGGTTGACGTATTCCGCTCCGCGCATTCCGGTGGTCTCCACCGTGACGGGCGTGCTGTCGGAGGCCTGGCAGTCCCCGGAGTACTGGGTCGGCCAGGTCCGCGAGGCGGTGCGGTTCACCGATGCGGTGGCGGCGCTGGGCGAGCTGGGCGTGACCCGGTTCCTGGAGCTCGGTCCGGACGGCATCTTGACCGGCCTCGCTCAGCAGGCCGTGGACTCCGAGGACGCCGTCCTCGTATCCGCCCTTCGCAAGAACCGTCCCGAGCCCGAAGCGCTGGCCGCCGCCCTCGGGCAGCTGCACGCCACCGGCGTCCCCGTCGACTGGCAGGCGTACTTCGCCGACACCGGAACCCGGCGCGTGGAGTTGCCCACGTACGCCTTTCGGCGCACCCGCTACTGGATGACGGCCCCCTCGGCCACCGGCGGCACCGCCGACACCGGGCAGGTCGGGCTCGACCACCCGGTGCTGCGGGCGGCCGTCGAGCTGCCCGACGAGGGGGGCGCGGTACTGACCGGGCGGCTCGCGGCGAGCACGCACGCCTGGATCACCGACCACGACGTGCTCGGGAGCGTCCTGCTGCCCGGCACCGGCTTCGTGGAGCTGGCGGTGCAGGCCGGCGACCGGCTGGGCTGCGGGCTGCTGGAGGAACTCACCCTCCAGGCACCGCTCGTCCTCCCCGCCCGGGGCGGGATCGCGGTCCAGGTGGCGGTCGGGCCGGCCGACGGGGCCGGGCGCCGGACCGTCGCGATCCACTCCCGGCCCGACGACCAGCCGGACCTGCCCTGGACCCGGCACGCCGAGGGGCTCCTGGCCCCGCCCGCCACGGACGCCGTGGCGGGATCGCTCACGGACTGGCCGCCGGCCGACGCCGAAGCGATCGCGGTCGCCGACGCCTACCCGGACCTGGCGGCCGTCGGCTACCACTACGGGCCGGTCTTCCGGGGTCTGACGGCGGCCTGGCGACGGGGTGACGAGTTGTTCGCCGAGGTGGCGCTGCCCGAGCAGGCCCACGCCGACGCGTCCCGGTTCGGGCTCCACCCGGCCCTGCTCGACGCGGCCATGCACGTCGGGCTCCTCGCCGGCCCGGGCAGCGAAGGCGGCGGCCGGACCCTGCTGCCGTTCGCCTGGAACGGGGTCGCGCTGCACGCGGCGGGGGCGAAGGCCCTGCGGGTGCGCATCACCCCGGTCGCCCAGCAGGACGGTCTCTCGCTCACGGTCGCCGACGAGCAGGGCAACCCCGTCCTCTCCGTCGAGTCGCTGCTCTCCCGGCCGGTGTCCGCCGACCAGCTGGGCTCCGGGACCGGCGACTCCCTGCTCCACGTCCGCTGGCAGCCCGCGCCACAGGTCACGGGCTCTCCTGACCGGCTGACCTGGGAGCAGGCGGTGGACGCTGCCGAGGTGCCACCCGTCGTGGTCCTGGACTGCGCGGACCCGACGACCGGTGACGTACTCGCCGACGTGCGCACCACCGCACAACGGGTTCTGGGTGTGGTGCAGGGGTGGTTGGCGGATGTGCGGTTCGAGGGTGCGTCGTTGGTGGTGGTCACCCGGGGTGCGGTGGCTGTCGGGGACGGTGAGTCGGTGGATGTGCGTCAGGGTCCGGTGTGGGGTCTGGTGCGGGCTGCGCAGGCGGAGAATCCGGGTCGGTTCGTGTTGGTGGATTCGGATGGTTCGGTGGATGTGGCTGGCCTGGCGTTGTTGGGTGAGCCGGAGTTGGCGGTGCGTGGTGGTGGGGTGTGGGTGCCCCGGCTGGCGCGGGTGGTGGCTCCGGCTGGTGGTGGGCCGGTGTGGGACG
>NZ_JBVHQF010000008.1:375264-418666 GCF_055567555.1 Streptomyces sp. NPDC026522 | reverse complement strand
GGAGGAGACCGGCAGGAATTCGGTGACCCCTTCGACGATGCCGAGAACGGCTGCCTGGCCGATGCCGATGGTGCTCAATGGGTCCGTCCCTGAGGTTGGTTCGATGTACTGGACGTGAAGAAGCCGGCCGCACGGGCCGATACCGGGGGTACGGCCTGCCCGGCCGGTCGACTCTAGAGGATGAGCGGGGAGGCGGGTGCCCGGGCCATCGGCGGTGGCCCCGCCGGAAGCGGCCGTCCGCTCCGGGTGAGCCGCGTCTCACCAGGGCGCCGGGACTTGTCTATGCAACGAGTTGCATAGAAGGATCGGGGCATGGCGCTCGACCACGCGATCCTCGTGTCCCTACTGGAGATGCCCGGCTCAGGCTACGAACTCGCCCGGCGGTTCGACCGGTCCATCGGCTACTTCTGGACCGCCACGCACCAGCAGATCTACCGCGTCCTGGGGCGTATGGAGCGCGACGGCCTGCTCACCGTCCGCGCGGTGCCGCAGCAGGGCCGGCCGGACAAGAAGGAGTACGCCGTCACCGCCCCCGGCCGCGCGGCCCTCGCCCGGTGGCTGCACGAGCCGATCGAACCGGAGAGCCTGCGCCACGACCTCGCCGTGAAGATCCGGGGCGCGGCTTTCGACGACCCGGCCGCACTGATCCGCGAGGTCGAGCGGCACCACCAGGTGCACAGCGACCGGCTCGCGCACTATCTCGCCGGGGAACTGCGTGACTTCACCGGCCCAGGGGCCCCCGCGCCGCTCGACGCCGGGCAGGAACTCCAGCACGTCGTGCTGCGCGGCGGCATCGCGTACGAGCGGATGACGATCGCCTGGCTGGACGACGTCCTCGCCACGCTCCACCGCGTCGGCGTGGCACCGCCGTCCGCCTGAACCGGTCGGCTCACGCACTGCCGGCGCCTTCCCCCTCGTCCCTTCTCCTCCTCCGAAAGGCGGGCCTCCATGGCCGACTCCCTGCTGTTCAACCCGCGCACCTACGACCCGGCGCACTTCGACCCCGAGACCCGCAGGCTGCTGCGCGCCACCGTCGACTGGTTCGAGGCGCGCGGCAAGCGCAAGCTGATCGAGGACTACCGCTCCCGCGCCTGGCTGGGGGAGTTCCTCGACTTCGCCGCCAAGGAGGGCCTGTTCGCCACCTTCCTCACCCCGGCCGCCGCCGGACAGGAGGACCAGCGCTGGGACACCGCCCGGATCGCCGCCCTCAACGAGATCCTCGGCTTCTACGGCCTCGACTACTGGTACGCGTGGCAGGTGACCATCCTCGGTCTCGGCCCGGTGTGGCAGAGCGACAACGCCGCCGCCCGCAGCCGCGCGGCCGAACTCCTCTCGCAGGGCGAGGTCTTCGCCTTCGGACTGTCCGAGCGGACCCACGGCGCGGACATCTACTCCACCGACATGCTGCTGGAGCCCGACGGCGACGGCGGCTTCCTGGCGAGCGGCTCCAAGTACTACATCGGCAACGGCAACGCCGCCGGGCTCGTCTCGGTCTTCGGCCGGCGCACCGACATCGAGGGCCCGGACGGCTACGTCTTCTTCGCGGCCGACAGCCGGCACCCGGCGTACCACCTGGTGCAGAACGTGGTCGACTCCTCGAAGTACGTCAGCGAGTTCCGCCTGGCCGACTACCCGGTGTCCCCGGACGACGTCCTGCACACCGGCCGCGCCGCGTTCGACGCGGCCCTCAACACCGTCAACGTCGGCAAGTTCAACCTCTGCACCGCCTCGATCGGCATCTGCGAACACGCGATGTACGAGGCCGTCACCCACGCGCAGAACCGCGTCCTCTACGGTCGCCCCGTCACCGCCTTCCCACACGTGCGCCGTGAACTGGCCGACGCCTACGTCCGCCTCGTCGGCATGAAGCTGTTCAGCGACCGCGCCGTCGACTACTTCCGTTCGGCCGGTCCCGAGGACCGCCGCTACCTGCTCTTCAACCCGATGACGAAGATGAAGGTGACCACGGAGGGCGAGAAGGTCATCGACCTGATGTGGGACGTCATCGCCGCCAAGGGCTTCGAGAAGGACACCTACTTCGCCGAGGCGGCCGTCGAGATCCGCAGCCTGCCCAAGCTCGAAGGCACGGTCCACGTCAACCTCGCGCTGATCCTCAAGTTCATGCGCAACCACCTGCTGGAGCCGGTCGATTACCCCGCGGTGCCGACCCGCCTCGACGCGGCGGACGACGATTTCCTCTTCCGGCAGGGCCCGGCCCGTGGTCTGGGTTCCGTCCGTTTCCACGACTGGCGCGCCGCCTACGACGCCTACGCCGAGGTACCGAACGTCGCCCGCTTCCGGGAGCAGGCCGACGCACTGTGCGAGTTCGTGGCCACCACGGCACCCGACGACGAGCAGAGCCGCGACCTCGACTTCCTGCTCTCCGTCGGCCAGTTGTTCGCGCTGGTGGTGCACGGTCACCTGATCCTGGAACAGGCCCGGCTGACCGAGCTGGACGAGTCCGTGCTCGACGAGCTGTTCTCGGTGCTGGTGCGCGACTTCTCCGGCCACGCCGTCGAACTGCACGGCAAGGACTCCGCCACCGCGGCGCAGCAGGCCTGGGCGATGGGAGCCGTCCGCCGCCCGGTCGTGGACGAGGCCCGCGCGGCGCGCGTCTGGGCGCGGGTGGAAGCCCTGTCCGGGGCGTACGAGATGACGCCGTAACGGCAGCGGGCGGCGGGCGCCCGCCCGCCGCACCGGGGACGCCGCCGCACCGCTGGGCATGCCAGTGGTGCGGCGGAGCTCACCCGAAGGTGGCGAGGACGGACCGGGGGTCGAAGGTGACCCGGATCCGGGTGATCTTGCCGTTCTCGACGTGGCTCCAGTTGGCGGTGGGGGTGGGCGCCGCGCCGGGCACGTGGAGGTCGAACCAGGTGATCACGTCGGTGTCGGAGGCCACGCGGGTGTGGACCTCGATCCGTTCCAGCAGCCGCCCCAGGTTCTTCAGGCCCTGGAGGCACTCCTCGACGCCCCGGGCGGTCCCGAGCGAGCCGACGAAGTCGACGTCGGGGGCGAGCAGGGTGCTCAGGGTGTCGAAGTCGCCCGCCTGCCAGGCGGTGAAGTACGTCTCGGAAATCTCGGCCGGGGTCATGGTCGTCGTCATGACTCCATGCTCTCCTCCCGTGATCCATCCGTCCAACAGATGGATGTGATGGCTCGTATCATTGCTGCTTATGGAGATGCACCAGTTGCGCTACTTCGCGGCCGTGGTCGAAGAGGGCTCGTTCACCGCCGCGGCGGTACGGCTGCACGTGAGCCAGTCCGGCATCAGTACGCAGGTGGGAAAGCTGGAGCGGGAGCTGGGCCAGCGGCTCCTGGACCGCTCGGGGCGCCGGACGCGGCTCACCCCGGCCGGGGAGGCGGTGCTGCCGCTGGCCCGGCAGGCCCTGGAGACGCTGGACGCCATCGCGCACACGGCAGCCGAGTTCGCCGAGGCCGTACGGGGGCGGGTCCGGCTCGGCATGATCAGGGGATGCTCGATGCCGGGCCTGCTCGATGTCGTGGCCGGGCTCGCCGCCACCCATCCGGGTATCGAACTCAGCCTGCACGAGGACGACTCGGAGGCGCTGCGGGCAAGGGTGCTGGCACGCTCCCTCGACCTGGCGCTGATCGCCTTCGCGGACGGCGCGGGAGGCGGCGCCGAGGACACCGACGGCCTGGACGTGGCCGCGTTCCTCGAAGAGCCGCTGACGGCGGTGGTGCCCGTCGGTCACCGGCTGGACCGCGCGTCCTTGTGCCTGGCGGACCTCCAGGCGGAGAACGTGCTGTGTCTGCCGCCGGGGACGGGCATCAGGGCCGCGTACGACCGGTCGTGCGAGCGGGCCGGCCTGCGGCCGCAGGTCGCGATCGAGGCCGGTTCCCCGCTGGCGCTGACGGGGCTGGCCCGGCGCGGGGCGGGCGTCGCCGTCCTGACCCGGTCCTCCGCTGCCGAGGAGGGGCTGCGTACCGTGCCCGTCCGCGACGCCGCGACCCGGGCCTGCCTCGGCCTGGCGATCCGCCCCGACCAGCGCGCCCCCGCGGCCCGCCTCGTCCTGACCGCGCTCCACGAGGCACTGACGCGGCCACAGGCCTGACGGCCGTCGGGCAGCGGGCCGGTGCCGGGGCCGGTGCCGGGGGCCGGAACGTTCCTGCGGTGAAAGTCGGCGCCCAGTCGGGTGAGCGCACCGCCCGACCCCGGGACCGGGGCGGCCGGCTCCGCTACAACCTGGCGGCGTGAACCCCCACCTCCTGCGGGCCGCGCCCGCCGCAGCCCTCGCGTTCGCCGCGTTCGTTCCCCAGGCCGCCGCCACACCGTCGGTGCCCGTCGCGGCCCGGCCCGATCCGATCGTCTTCGTACACGGCTGGAACAGCGACGGTTCCACCTGGAACACCATGGCCGACCGCTTCCGTGCCGATGGCTGGCCGGCCGGCCGCCTGGACCAGTGGAGCTACCCGGCCTCCCAGTCCAACGTCACGACCGCCCACCAGCTCGCCGCCGAGATCGACCGCGTCCTCGCTGCCACCGGCGCCGCCAAGGTGGACCTGGTCACGCATTCCATGGGCGCGCTCTCGTCCCGCTACTACCTCAAGAACCTCGGCGGGGACGGCAAGGTCGACGCGTGGGTCTCCCTCGCCGGCCCGAACCACGGCACCAGCGCCGCCTACCTGTGCGGCGGCGCGGCCTGCGCCGAGATGCGCCCCGGCTCGCCCTTCCTGGGCGGGCTCAACGCCGGTGACGAGACCCCCGGCTCGGCCCGCTACGCCACCTGGTGGTCGCAGTGCGACAGCCTCATCAGTCCCGACAGCAGCAGCGTCGCACTCAGCGGCGCGGTGAACACCGAGGCGGGATGCGTGCAGCACACGGCCTTCCCCGTCGACGCCCGGGTCTACACGCAGGTCAGGGACCACCTCCGCTGAGGGCGGCAGCCGCTGGCCGGTGATGTTCCGCCGAACGGGTGGGATCCGCGGGCCCGGGCGGAGACGAATGTGCCGCCCCCGGGGCTGCGGAGGGCGGTCCGGGGCAGGCTCGCCCTGTAAGCGAGCCGGAAAACGCGACGTCGACAAGGGAGACCCACCGTGGCCATCGCATGGGACGAGTTCCTGGCCCAGGTCCAAGAACGCGGCCAATACCCGACCGCACGGGAAGCCGAGCGATCCACCCGCGCGGTGCTGGCCACCTTGGGCGGCCACCTCGCGGACACCCAGCGGAAGGAGCTCGCCGCCCAGCTTCCCGACCCCTGCGCGCCGCCGCTTCTCGACGCGGTCCCGGCGACCGCGCCGCTCGGGCCGCCGCAGTTCGCGGAGGCGGTCGCGCTCCTCATCGAGGGCGCGACCCCTGATACCGCCCACTGGGACAGCAGCGCGGTCCTCAGCACCGTGGCCGACGTCGTCGACGCGGAGGTACTGCGGCGCACGCTCGCCCAACTGCCGGCCGGTTACGCGCTGCTGTTCGGCCGCACGGAACCGGTCTGACGCAGGCCGACCGCCGACTACGGCGCGGGGGCCACGGCCTCCGCGCCGGGGCCGGCGACGGCGGTCTCGGCCACCGGCTCCGCCGCTGCCGCCGGTGCGGGCTGGAGGGCGGTGTACATCACCGATCCCTGCCGGTGCTCCTTCTCGATCTGCCCCTTCTTGACCAGGCCTTCCAGGGTGTTGCGGATGACCTGGCCGGAGGCCGTCCGGCCGGGGTGCGCCTGCGTCAGTTCGGCGGTGACCTCGCTCACCATGCGGGGTTCCGCGGCCTTGGACAGGAGCGCGTGGACGAGTTCGCGCAGCGGGGGCTCCTCCGTCCTGACCGGCTTCTTGGCCTCGACGCTCTGCTTCGCCTTGGCGGCGGCGGGCTTTCGGGCGGCGGCTTTGGGCTCGGCCTTGGCCTCGGCGGCCGGCACGGCCGCCGAGGAGGACTTCTTCGGCGGGGTCGTCTTCCGCGTCCGCGTCGCCCCGCCCGTGCTCTTCTTCGCCTGCCGGGGACGGGGAACGGCTCCGGTCGTCGCCGTGTCCGCGGAGGCGGGAGCGGGGGGCGCGGGCTCCCCGGCGGGGGGCAGTACGCCCTGCACACCGCAGAGCCAGCTCTCGTCCGACTTCAGTTGCTTCAGGCGTACTTCGAGTTCCTCGATCTGCGCGGTGAGGTCCGCCTGTTCCTTGCGGTTGGTTTCGAGATCGGCGGCGAACCGCTGCGCGTACAGGTTGTGGATGGGCGTGGTGACAGGCTCGTTGGCCATGTGCGGCTCACTTTCCTCTTGCCTCACGGTGGTGCTGTCGGATGCTACCCAGGCGCAAGCCCTTCTTTACCCGAAAGCCGGACGGCAGTTGACGCGACGGCCGCCCGGGGGGAGGACGGAGCGGAGCGGGCAACCGAGTCCGGCGGGTGGTCCGGGGTACGGGCGGGCGAGGTGTACGGCTGGTACGCCACGACGGCGGTACGGGAGCGCGCCAAGGACCAGCGCGTGCGGCGGGGGTGCGGGAGGCACGGCCGACCGTGCGTGGGCACTGCCGATACGGCCCGACGGCGCGGGGTCGGCGGAGGGCGCCGCCGCCGGTGAGTCGCCGCCATGGACGACTTCGTCGTGGGCCGGGCCGCCGTGAACGTGGCGCGGCCCCGGGCGCCTGCGCGGCCCGGCGGCCGGTGGGTCTCCGCACCTGACCGTCCACGTTGCCCGGGCTCATGCCGGGGACCGTCGACGGTACCCACGATCGAGACGGGCGCGTCGGCGCGCAGCGCCGCGTACCACGTCGGGTCGGCGTGCGCGGCTTCCTCGCCCACGACGGCGGAGCCGGGCAGCCGGCGGGGCTGCGCGCACTTCGCCGGCGCCGTCGGCCCGGAACCGCGGGCCGGTTCGGCGCTGAACCGGACGTGCCCCGCCCGCTCGGCGGGTGCGCGGTCCCGGGCCGCTCCCGAGTGCGGCTCCCGCAGCGGGACCGGCCGGCAGCCCCCGAGAACGGGCGCTTGCCGTCCCGGCGCTGCCGCGGCGCGTCAGCGCATCACGCGCGGGAGACGGAGGCTGAGCAGTACCGTCAGCGCGATCAGGCCCAGCTGGACCAGCAGGGTCGTCGTGAGGGCGTCGCGCATCCCGGTCGACGGGGTGAGCGCGAGGAAGAGGCTGCCCAGGGTCGCGACGCCCAGGGCCAGCGCCGACTGCTGCGTGGTGACCATGACGCCGCCACCCACCCCGGCCCGGTCGGCCGGTACGTCCGAGAGCATCAGCCGCATCAGCACCGGCAGTTGGAGCCCCTGGCCGAGCCCCGCCACGGCGACGCCCGGCGCGAGCCCGAGGAGCCCGAGCTCCGGCCAGTCACGCAGGACCGCCAGCACCAGCAGGCCGATGCCGAGGGCCTGGAGCACGCCGCCCACGGTCACGACCCGGCTGCCGTACCGGCCGACCAGCCGGGGTCCGGCGAGCGAGGCCGCGAAGAAGGCGACCGCCATCGGCACCAGCGCGAGCCCCGCCGAGACCGGCCCCATGCGCAGCCCCTGCTGGAGCGTCACGGCGATCACGAACATGAATCCGCTGAAGCCGATCGAGAACGGCACCATCATCAACAGCCCGCGCCGCAGCGATTCCAGCCGCAGCAGGCTGGGCGGGACCAGCGGGGTCCGGCCCAGCCGGTCGGCCCGGCGCTCGGTCACGTAGAACGCCGCGGCCGCCAGCGGGAAGACGCACAGCGAGACCCACGTCCACAGGGGCCAGCCGGCCGCCCGGCCCTCGGTCAGCGGCAGCAGCAGGGACACGAGCGACAGGGCCAGCAGCAGCGTGCCCGGTACGTCGACCGAGGCGGGGCGCTGCGAACGGGTCTCCGGAACGGCACGGACGGCGAGTACCAGCCCCACCAGTACGACCGGGACGTTCACGAGGAAGACCGAGCGCCAGCCGGAGCCGGCCACGTCGGCGGCCACCAGGACACCGCCGAGGATCTGCCCCGCCACCATGGACAGGCCGGCGGTCGCACCGTAGAAGCTCATGGCGCGGGCCCGGCGCGGCCCCTGCGTGGTGGCCTGGATGGTGGCGAGCACCTGCGGCAGCATGAGCGCCGCCGAGGCCCCCTGGGCGACCCGCGCCGCGACCAGTGTCCAGGCGGTGGGCGCCAGGCCGCAGGCCAGCGAGGTGACGCCGAAGGCGGCCATGCCGGTCAGGAACAGCCTGCGGCGGCCGACCGTGTCACCGAGGCGCCCGCCGAGGACCAGCAGCACGGCGTACGTGACTCCGTAGCCGCCGACGATCAGTTCCAGCAGGGCGGGACCAGCGGCGAGGTCGCTGTCGATGGCCGGCAGGGCGACATTGACGATGAAGAAGTCGATCAGGGGGAGGGCCGCCCCCAGCAGCACGGTGAACAGCCCGAGGGTGCCCAGCACCGCTCCCGGGGCGGGGACCGGGCCCGCGGGGGCCGGCGGGGTCGGAAGGTCCGTGCGTACGGCCGTTTCGATGGATCTGGTTGCTTCGCTCACGAGGAAGACGATCCACCCTGGCTCAGCCTGGTACCAGAGTGTCCTTATCCTGGTATCAGGAGTACCTGGCAACCGGCTGCGCGGTGCGGCACCCTGGACCCATGACCACTGTGGCCCCGGAAAGCGACATGCGCCGGCACGAACTGGCGGACTTCCTGCGCAGTCGGCGCGAGCGCATCACCCCCGAGCAGGTCGGGCTCGTCCGCGGCCGCCGACGGCGCACCCCGGGACTGCGCCGCGAGGAGGTCGCGCAGCTCGCCGCGGTCGGGGTCACCTGGTACACCTGGCTGGAGCAGGCCCGCGAGATCCAGGTGTCCCCGCAGGTGCTGGACGCGCTCGCCCGGGCCCTGCTGCTGGACCGCAGCGAGCGCGCGCACCTGTTCTCGCTGGCCGGCAGCATCGACCCGGCGCCGCTCACGCCCTGCCCGAGCGTGACTCCGGCCCTGCGGGCGATGCTCGACCAGCTGGACCCGATCCCGGCCGCCGTCCAGAACAGCCGGTACGACATCCTCGCGTACAACACGACGTACGGGCGCCTGCTGTGCGACCTGGACCGGGTGGCGCCGGAGGACCGGAACTGCATGTGGCTGGCGTTCACCGACCCGGAGTGGCGGGCGGCCGTGGTGGAGCTGCCCGAGAGCAACCGGCTGATGGCCGCCAAGTTCCGTGCCTCGATGGCCGAGCACCTGGCCGAGCCGGCCTGGAAGTCGCTGCTGGCGCGGCTGGAAGCGGCGTCGCCCGAATTCCGGGAGATCTGGGC
Organism: Streptomyces sp. NPDC026522; assembly: GCF_055567555.1. NCBI lineage: Bacteria > Bacillati > Actinomycetota > Actinomycetes > Kitasatosporales > Streptomycetaceae > Streptomyces > Streptomyces sp. NPDC026522. Next base: position 409,484 of record NZ_JBVHQF010000008.1, on the reverse strand, counting down.
GCGGCACGAGGTGGTCGGCCAGGGCGGGAAGTCGAAGTACATCCGCAACCGCCATGTCGGCGTACTGCACCTGGAGCACACCAACCTGTGGCTGGGACCCGCTTCGGGACCTCGTCTGGTGACCTACGTGCCGATGGACGCGGAGACCCGCGAACGCCTCGAACGCCTCCGGTCGCTGTCGCTGTCGTTGTCGCCCGCGTTGGCCTGACCGGTCCCCACCGCCCCCGGCGCGGACGTGTCGCAGGCGGAGGGGGTGGGACGAGCGGTGAGGATCGAGGCCATGGGCTTCCTGCTGCCGGTCTCCTGCGCGCTGTTCGCGGCGCTCAGCAATGCCCTCGCGACGGTGCTCCAGCGGCGGGCGGCGCTCACCGTGCCGCAGGGCAGGGGCCTTCGGTTCAGACTGATCCGCGACCTGCTGCGGCGGCCGTTGTGGCTCGCGGGGATCCTGGCGGTGATCGCGGCCGGCGTCGGGCAGGCGGCGGCGCTGGCCACGGGTGCGCTGGCGCTGGTGCAGCCCCTGTTCGTACTGGAGCTGCCGCTCGCGCTGCTGATCGCCTCGCTGGTGGCGCGGCGCCGGATGCCGGGGGCGGTGTGGCTGGCCGTGGGCGGCGTGGTGGCCGGGCTGGCGATCGTACTGGTGTCGGCGTCGCCGGCCGGGAACCGTACGCACGTACCGCTCCATCGCTGGGGGCTGGCCCTGGTGGCGTGCTCGTCGGCGGTGGCCGTGCTGGCCGTGGCGGGACTGCGGCGACCGCCGGGCCGGATGCGGGCCGGATGCCTCGGCGCGGCCACCGCCGTCTGCTACGCGCTCACGGCCGCCCTCATGAAGTCGGCCATGCACGTACTCGACGAGCGCGGGGTCACCGGGTTCCTGATGGCCTGGGAGACCTACGCCTTCGCCGCGAGCGGCGTGTGTGCCGTGTTGTTCCTCGAACACGCCATGCAGGGCGGGCCGCTGGTGGCATCGCAGCCCGCGCTGACCCTCGGCGACGCGACGGTGAGCGTCGCGCTGGGTGTGCTGCTGTACGAGGAACACGTGCGCACCCATTGGTGGCTGCTGCCCCAGCTCCTGGGCGTGGCCCTGATCTGCGCCGGGGTGCTGGCCCTGGCCCGGGCTGGCGCGGGAGCCGAATGAGCTGACGGGGGTCCCGGCCCGGGCGGCCGGTCTCGGCCTGGACGCGGGTGACGTGGGCGACGGCCGCCGGGCCCGGTTCCGGCGATCGGCGCGTCGGACCCGGCACTCGCCCGCACCTGCCCGGCGATGACGGCCAGGCGGCCGTCGGCGCGGCAGGCGATCCACGGCAGGAACGTGCGCAGCGCCGGGGCCACGACCTGCTGGAGCGCGCAACGCCGACGGCGCCTGCTGCGGGTGTTCTCCCTCGCAGTCGCCCGACCGCTGGCCCGGCGACGCTGAGGACGACAGCGCCGCCGGGCCGCACGGGACGGCGGTACGGCCCCCATCGCAGTCCCTGGCCGCCGGGCCGGAGCGCGGGGGGGGAAAACCGGGAGCGGGCGGTGGGCGTCCCAGGGTGTGGGGGTGGTGGACGTGCCGGACGGTGCGCGACGGGTTCGCAGGGTCGGTACGGCGGTGCTGCCGGTGCCGGCCGCGGCGGCCGTGTACGGATGGGCGAGCTGGTGTTTCGCGGGCTCGTCGGCGCCGGTGGGTGCCGTCGCGCTGGTGGGCGGGGCGGCCTTGGTGCTCGGCGCCTGCGCGGCGTACCTCGTGCTGGTCGGGGGCAGCGGCGGGTTCTTCGGGGCGCTGCTGCTGGCCCTCGGGATGCTGCTGGCGGTGGCGGCCGCCGACCAGGCGGCGCGGCGGCCGGCCGTGGCCGTCTGCGCGGTGCGCGAGGTCCACACCAAGGTGCAGAGTTCCGCCGGTGAGGGCGCTCCGCCCGAGCGGACGGTGTACCGCTTCGCGCTCGGCTGCCCGGGCGGCTACCCGGCCGAGCTCAAGGAGGACCGGGCCGTGGCGGCGGTCGGCCAGGAGGTCCGGGTCGCCTACGATCCCGCGCGCCGGGTCTCCCCGGAGCTGGAGGGGGCGACCGCGCCGTGGAAGTCCGTTGCGTGGGCCGCCGCCCTCCTCGCCCTGAGCATGACGATCGCCTGGGCGAAACGGGCCCCCGTCCGGGAGACCTGATCCGGCCCGCCGCATCGGCCCGGCTCAGAACCAGTTGACGGTCAGGGGGAAGCTCGCGCCGGCGGTGGCCCCGGCGGAATCGGCGGCGGTCGCGGTGACCGTGACGGTGCCGCCGCTCCACGGCTTGCCCGTCACGCGTCCGGACGCCGGGTCGAGGGTCAGGCCCCAGGGCAGGCCGGTGGCGGCGTACCGGACCGGGCCCTGCCCGCCGGTGGTGGTGAGCCGGATGGTGCAGGACTGGTTGAACTTGCACGTCTGCGGGCCCGGGTCGGTGAACTTCAAATCACCGGGCGTGGGGGTGGGGGTGGGTGTCGGCGTGGGTGTCGGAGTCGGCGTCGGCGTCGTGCCGCAGCCCGGCGCGGCCTCCGGCGGTAGCGGCACCCGCCAGAGCTGGGTGTCGTTCTCCGACCCGACGAGCAGGTTGGCGCAGTCGGCGTACGTCACCGTCTCGCCCTGCGACTGGGTGGGCAGGGCGACGTCCGCGAGCTTGACCCCCGCCGTGTCGTAGACGGTGGCGGTGTTGGCGCCCAGCGGCCCGCCGCTGCGCAGCGTGTACGAGGCGCCCGTCGGGGAGAACGCCCCGTCGGTGGCGAACACCGGGCCGGGCCGGACCGCGGTGAGGGTGTTGAGCTGCCCGGTCACCGGCGGCAGCGGGGCCTGGTACAGCCGGCCCGCCGCGCCGATGATCTTGCTCGCTACGTAGAGCCGGCCGGTACCGGGGTCGGCGATCAGCGACTCGGCGTCGTGCTTGCCGTCTGCGTACGCGAAGCGGTAGGTCACCGGCGAGACGGTGGCGTCGGTGAGCTGGTCGGGCTCGGTGAAGGAGTGCACGGTGATCTCGGCCCGGCCGGCGAAGTTGTCCCCGATGTCACCGACGAGGATCGCGGGGCCGCCCGAGGCGTCCTTGCCGATCGCCAGTGCCTCCCAGTCGGTGTTGCCGACGCCGGAGACCGTGAAGGTGGCCGCGAGGCGGCCGGTGGTGGTGCCGCAGTCGATGGCGAAGACCTGGTTGGTGTTGCCGCTGTCGTTGACGGCGTACAGGACGCCCGGATGTTTGTGGCTCGTGGCGAGACCGCTGAGTTCGCTGAGGCCGCCGGGGAGGGTGCACCTCTTCTCCGGCGCCAGGGGCGCGGCCGCCGCCGTGGCGGTGGCGCCGCTCATCCAGGCGGCGGTCGGCAGGACCGTGGCCAGGGCCGCGGTCGCGAGGGCGGCGACGGCCAGGCGGGGTGTGAGGAGTCGTGGCATGCGCCCAATGTGACGGGGTGTCAGCACTCGCCGCCAGACCCGACGGCCGCCCGTCGGGGCATCGTTCGGTGCCGAGGGGGCATTTCTCGGCTCCAGCGCGTTTCCCGGGTCAGCGCACCGGTTCCCGCACGGGTGCCTTGTGCCCGGCATGTGCGATGAACGCGCGGGCCGCCCGGCCCAGCGGCCGGCGGGCGCGAGCCGGGGCCCGCCCCCGTCAGCGCGCGGGCCCTGTACCGCGACCGGTGGATGTTCCACGGCCCCCGCTTCGCCGCCGTGCACGAGGTCCGGTCCGTGGGCGCGGACGGCATCGAAGGCGTGCTGCGGGCGCTACCGGATCCGGGGGCGCTGCTGGACGCCGCGGGGCAGCTGTTCGGCCACTGGATGCAGCTCCGGCTCCCCGTGGACCGGCTGGTCTTCCCGGCCACCGTGGACCGCGTCCGCTTCTTCGGGCCCCAGCCGGCCACCGGAGAGCTGGTCGCCGCCACCGCCCGCATCCGCGAGGTGCAGCCGGTCACCGTACGCGGCGACATAGAGCTGCGCCGGGCCACCGGCGCCGTGTGGGCCCGGATCGAGGGGTGGACGTACCGCCGCTTCGGCGCCGACGAGCGGGTGTGGCCGATGAAGTTCACCCCCGAGGTGTGCGGTATCGGCGAACCCCGGCCCGAGGGCTGGTGCCTGGCCCGCCGTGGCTGGAGCGACCCCGCCTCACGGGAACTGGTGATGCGCCGCTACCTCGGCGCCGCCGAACGGGAGGTCTACCGTCACCGCCGCCTTCCCCCTCACCGTCAACTGGTTCTGACCGCCCACCCCCCGCGTGGTGCGGCGGAAGCGGTTCCTCCGCACCCCCGGGGCCGGTCCGGCGCGTCGTTCGGGCCCCCGCGGTTTCTTACGCTATAGTTGACCTTGAGCTCGGGGCCGCGAAACACGGCCTACGGGACATGCGTTGGTGGTCCAAGGAAAGACACCCCACTTCCCGTGGGGGGATGCAGGTGCAAGGCCTGCCCAGCGCTCGATCAAGGCCCCGGCCTCCTCACGGAGACCGGGGCCTTTTGTCGTGCGCCCACCGGGCGCCCCCGCCCGCGCGACCGGTCAGGAATGGAGAAGCGAACGCCGCCGCCCGCCCGTAGCGTGACCGGCACGGACACCGGTCGCGAGGATGGAGAAACGAGAAGCATGGCCATGAGGACGGACGCGCAGTCACCCACGCCGCACGTTGCCGACAGCCACGACGTGATCCGCGTGCACGGCGCGCGCGAGAACAACCTCAAGGACGTCAGCATCGAGATCCCCAAGCGCCGGCTGACGGTGTTCACCGGCGTCTCCGGCTCCGGCAAGAGCTCCCTGGTGTTCAGCACCATCGCGGCCGAGTCGCAGCGGCTGATCAACGAGACGTACAGCGCGTTCGTCCAGGGTTTCATGCCTACGCTGGCCCGGCCCGAGGCCGACGTACTCGACGGGCTGACGACCGTGATCACCGTCGACCAGCAGCGGATGGGCGGTGACCCGCGCTCCACGGTCGGTACCGCCACCGACGCCAACGCGATGCTCCGCATCCTCTTCAGCCGCCTCGGAGCGCCCCACATCGGCCCGCCCGGCGCGTACGCCTTCAACGTCCCCTCCGTCCGTGCGAGCGGCGCCATCACCGTCGAGCGCGGCGCCAAGAAGGCGGTGAAGGCGGCCTTCAGCCGCACCGGCGGCATGTGTCCGCGCTGCGAAGGCCGCGGCACGGTCTCCGACCTCGACCTCACCCAGCTCTACGACGACTCCAAGTCGCTCTCCGAGGGCGCGGTCACCATCCCCGGCTACGGTACGGACGGCTGGAACATGCGGCTGTACAAGGAGTCGGGCTTCCTCGACCCGGACAAGCCGATCCGCAAGTACACCAAGCGGGAACTGCACGACTTCCTGCACCACGAACCGACCCGGATGAAGATCGCGGGCATCAACATGACCTACGAGGGGCTCGTCCCCCGGGTCCAGAAGTCGATGCTCTCCAAGGACCGGGAGGCGATGCAGCCGCACATCCGCGAGTTCGTGGACCGCGCGGTCACCTTCACCACCTGCCCCGAGTGCGAGGGCACCCGCCTCAGCGAGGGCGCCCGCTCGTCGAAGATCAAGGGGATCAGCATCGCCGATGCCTGCGCGATGCAGATCAGCGACCTCGCCGACTGGGTCCGCGGTCTCGACGAGCCCTCGGTGGCGCCGCTGCTCGCCGCGCTGCGCCAGACCCTCGACTCGTTCGGGGAGATCGGCCTCGGCTACCTCTCGCTCGACCGCCCCTCCGGCACGCTGTCGGGCGGCGAGGCCCAGCGCGTCAAGATGATCCGCCACCTCGGCTCCTCGCTGACCGACGTGACCTACGTGTTCGACGAGCCCACCACCGGCCTGCACCCGCACGACATCCAGCGGATGAACGGCCTGCTGCTGCGGCTGCGGGACAAGGGCAACACGGTGCTCGTGGTGGAGCACAAGCCGGAGACGATCGCGATCGCCGACCACGTGGTCGACCTCGGACCCGGCGCCGGAACGGCCGGCGGCACCGTCTGCTTCGAGGGAACCGTCGAGGGGCTCAGGAGCGGCGGCACCATCACCGGCCGCCACTTCGACGACCGGGCCGTCCTCAAGGAGAAGCCGCGGACGCCCACCGGCACGCTGGAGATCCGCGGCGCGACGACGCACAACCTCCAGGGTGTCGACGTCGACATCCCGCTCGGGGTACTGGCCGTCGTCACCGGGGTCGCCGGCTCCGGCAAGAGCTCGCTCGTGCACGGCTCGCTCGTCAAGAGCCGGGGGGCCGCCGACGCGGGTGTGGTGTCGGTCGACCAGGGACCGATCCGCGGCTCGCGACGCAGCAACCCGGCCACGTACACCGGCCTGCTCGACCCGATCCGCAAGGCCTTCGCCAAGGCCAACGGCGTCAAGCCGGCCCTGTTCAGCTCCAACTCCGAAGGCGCCTGCCCCACCTGCAACGGCGCCGGGGTCGTCTACACCGACCTGGCGATGATGGCGGGGGTCGCCACCACCTGCGAGGAGTGCGAGGGCAAGCGGTTCCAGGCGTCGGTACTGGAATACCGCCTCGGCGGCCGCGACATCAGTGAGGTCCTCGCGATGCCGGTGACCGAGGCCGAGGCGTTCTTCGGCGAGGGCGAGGCGCGCACCCCGGCCGCCCACCGCGTCCTCGAACGGCTCGCCGACGTCGGCCTCGGCTACCTGACCATCGGCCAGCCGCTCACCACGCTCTCCGGCGGCGAACGGCAGCGGCTCAAGCTGGCCACGCACATGGCGGACCGGGGCGGCGTCTACGTCCTCGACGAGCCGACCGCGGGACTGCACCTCGCCGACGTCGAGCAGTTGCTCGGCCTGCTCGACCGGCTCGTGGACTCCGGCAAGTCGGTCATCGTCGTGGAACACCACCAGGCGGTGATGGCGCACGCCGACTGGATCATCGACCTCGGCCCCGGAGCCGGCCACGACGGCGGCCGGATCGTCTTCGAGGGCACCCCCGCCGACCTCGTCGCCGCCCGCTCCACGCTCACCGGCGAACACCTCGCGGCGTACGTGGGCGCCTGACCGGGGCCCCGGAGGCCGCGCGGCCTCCGGGGTGCCGTCCGGCCGCCGGCCGTCAGGCGGTGCGGGCGGGGACGTAGGCGAGGCCGTGGGCGCCCGGCTCGCCCGCGCGGTCGACGTGCAGGGTCGTCACCGCCTCCATGCGGGACAGGTCCACCACCGTCACCGTGCTGGAGGAGACCGCCGCGACGTAGCCGTACCGGCCGTCGGGTGACGAGGTGATCGTCAGCGGGAAGGCGCCGACCTGTACGCTGCCGAGCTCCTCGCCGTCCTTCCCGTACACGTGCAGGAGCCCGGGTGCCTGCTCGCCCAGCGCCGCCCCGCCCGCCCGCATGCGCAGTTCCCCGGCCAGCACCAGGTCCGTGGCGGTGACGTGGACGGGGAAGACCAGGCCCTGCGTGCGGTGTGTCCGGACCACGGCGCCGTCGGCCGTGTCGATCACCCGGACCCCGGCGTCCGGCACCGGGCCGGTGACCGAGAAGTCACCCTTGGGGGCGGCCGCGTACACGTACCGTCCGTCGCGCGACGCCGCGATGCCCTCGCTGCCCGGCACCTCGATACGGCCGGCCGGGGCTCCCGAACCGATGTCGACGACCGAGAGGAACGGCGCCTCCTTGTTGGCGCTGTAGGCCCGGCTGCCGTCCGGTGTGAGCGTGAACCAGTGCGGGCCGGGCGCCCCCACGGGCAGCCGGCGCACCGGCTCCAGCGAGTCCGCGTCGAGGGCCACCAGGGCGCCCTCCTCGGCTCCGTGCGCCTCGACGCTCACCCACAGCAGCTCGCCCGACGGGTCCAGGGCGATGCCGTGCGGCGCGCGTTCCGGCGCGAGGTCGATGACGTCGAGGATCCGCCGCCGGTCCGGATCGATCACGACGAGCTCGTGGGCCAGGCCGCCGTTGGCGTGGTAATAGCCGGACCGGTAGGTGATCGTGGCGTACAGCCGCCGCCGTACCGGGTCGAAGCACAACTCGTGCGGCTCGCTGGGGACTTCCAGCACGCCGAGCCGGCGGAAGTCCGCCGCGTCGAAGAAGGTGACCGTGGGGCCGCTCTGGCTCGCCACGGCGAGTACGTCGTTCGTGGTCGGTGTCATGGACCAGAGCCTGGACCCGGGTACGGATTAACTCCAGTGCACTTATGGCAAGGTGTCATTGCGCACGGCGAAATGATGCTGGCCGGACGCGGGTTGGGCGGACCGGGGAGTGAGGGGAGACACAGTGACGACTGACGATGCGGTGCACGACGCACTCGGCCGGCAGCTGGACCTGAACCTGCTGGTCGCCCTGGACGCGCTGCTGGAGGAGGAGAGCGTCACGGGGGCCGCCGCCCGGCTGCACGTGTCCGCGCCCGCCATGAGCCGCACCCTCGGACGCATCCGCACGGTTCTGCGCGACCCCGTGCTCGTACGCGCCGGCCGGCAGCTCGTCCCCACGCCGCGCGCCGTCGAGCTGCGCCCGCGCGTCCGCGCCCTCGTCCACCAGGCGCGCGCCCTCCTGGAACCCGAGCCGGTCACCGATCCCGCCCGGCTGTCGCGCGAGTTCACCGTCCAGGCGGGCGAGATGGTCCTCGCCGGACTCGCCCCCCGGCTCGTGCGCGCCGTCGGCCGCCGGGCACCCGGGGTCACCCTGCGTTTCATGCCGGAGGCGCTGGAAGGCACACCCGCCCTGCGCGAGGGCCGGCTCGACCTCGAAATCGGCGTCATCGGCCACCCCGACCCGGAGACCCGGATCGAGTCCCTGGGCCGGACCCGCCTGCTGGCCGCCGTACGCGCCGGACACCCCCTGGCCCGCCGCAAGACGGTCAGCGCCCGGGCCTTCGCCGCCGCCGACCACATCGGGGTGTCCCGCCAGGGCCGGGTGCGCGGGCCGATCGACGAGCGGCTGGCCGAACTCGGGCTGAGCCGCCGGGTGGTGGCCGTCGTACCGGGCTGGAGCACCGCGCTGTTCCTGTGCCGGGAGACCGACCTGGTCTGCCTCGCCCCGGCCGGCGGCCCGACCGGCCATCAGGAACTGCTGGGGCTCGGCACGTTCGAAGTGCCGCTGGAACTGCCGCCCGTCACGCTCGGCATGGCCTGGCATCCGCGCAACGACGCCGACCCCGCCCACCGCTGGCTCCGCGAACAGGTCCGCGAAAGCTGGCGGGCCGGCGGCGTTCCCGGGTAGACGGGCCGTGACGGACGGAAGGACGGCCTGCATGGGCGAGATGTTGATCGGCACGTGTTCGTGGACGGACAAGGCACTCATCGGCAGCGGGTGGTACCCGCCCGGACGGCGCGATCCGGAGGGGCGATTGCGGCACTACGCCGAACAGTTCCCGGTGGTGGAGGTGGACTCCGCTTACTACGCGCTGCCCAGCGAGCGGAACAGCAGGCTCTGGGTCGAACGCACGCCGCCGGGCTTCCGGTTCGACGTCAAGGCGTTCTCCCTGCTCACCGGGCACCCGACCCGCACGGACGCGCTGCCCGCCGACCTGCGCGGCCACGACGCCCGCGATCCGGAACTCCTCGACGAGGTCTGGCGCCGGTTCCGCGCGGCGCTGCGACCACTCGGAGAGGCCGGCCGACTGGGCGCCGTACTCTTCCAGTTCCCTCCCCGGTTCCGGCCGGGCGTACGGGCGGAGACCGTCCTGCACCACACCAGGACGCGGGCCCCCGGGCTGCCGATGGCCGTGGAGTTCCGCCACCCCGACTGGTGGCGCGACGAGTGGCGCGACCGGACCGCCGCCCTGTTGCGGGACCTGGACGCCACCGCCGTGGCCGTGGACACGGTCCGCTCGCTGCCCACCTCCATGCCGCCCGTCACCCCGGTCACGTCCTCCGAGCTCGGGGTGGTCCGGTTCCACGGCCGCAGCACCGCCTGGGGGACCGGCAGCAAGGAAGACCGCTTCCGCCACACCTACAGCCGCGGCGAGCTGGCCGAATGGCTGCCCCGCCTGCGCTCCCTCGCGGACCGCGTGGACCAGCTGCACGTGCTGTTCAACAACTGCTGCGGTGACGCCGCCGTGCGCGCCGCCCAGACCATGCGGAACCTGCTGGACCACCCCGAGGGGGCGGGCGGATCGGCGCCGGCCGCGACGGGTCACCCCGCGCCCGGCCCGGGCGGCCAGCGCGTCCCGCCCCCCTGATCGGCGCCGACGCCGGAGGCCGCCTCCGGCGCCGGCCGACGCCTGGGCCCGCGCCGAACCGAGGAAGCGCTCCAGTTCGGCCCGGTCCCGGGTGCTGTCGCGCAGTTCGGCGAAGGCGCTCCGGCGGGCAGGGCCACGAGACGGCCTCAAGGTCCGGCTGCACGGTGTGGTCGCTCTCGCCCACGGGAGTGATCCGCACGGCGCCCGGGCCCGTGCGCTCGACGCTGATCCCGAAGAAGGAGTCCATGACGGTTCTCCCGCCGGGAGGTCCTCGTAGCGGTGCCTGTACCTGTCGCAGAACACCTGCGCCGCCGTGCGCAAGCGGGCCGGGACCGGGTGCGTGCCCCCGCGCGGTCGGGCGGTGCGGCCTATCCTGGAGACGGCGGCTGGTAGCGCGAGCGGCCTCCCGGCCGCCGGGCCCGGCCACGGGCGCGCACCCCTCTCCGAACCACCGCGCCCGCGTGCCGGCTCAGCGCCCCGATGACGACGCGGCCGGCCCCCGCGGCCGACGTGGACGACGGGAGGACGGACCGTGCCGGAACAGGGTGAGCGCCGGATCGTGCTGGTCCGGCATGCCAAGGCGGTACCGAAGCACGTCACGGAGGACTTCGAGCGCGCGCTCGCCGACCGGGGCTGCCACGACGCCCCCCGGGCGGGCAGCTGGCTGCAGCGGTCCGGCTTCGCGGTGGACCTGGCCCTGTGTTCCTCGGCCCGGCGGGCCCGCCAGACCTGGCAGCTGATGCTGCCCCGGCTGAGCGAGCCGCCCCCCACCCTCTACCAGGCCCGGCTCTACGAAGCCGAGGCGCACGACCTGCTCTCGGCCGTGGCGGAGGCCTCGGCCGAGGTGACCGGCCTGGTCCTGGTGGGTCACAACCCCGCCGTCCACGAGGTCGCCAAGAGCCTGTGCGGCGGCGGCCCGAAGCAGCTGGTGCACCGCCTCCAGCACGCCTTCCCCACCTCGGCCGTCGCCGTACTGACCGTGCACGGCGGCTGGGCGGGCGTCGCGCCGGGCGCGGCGCGGCTGGCCGCCTTCTGGACACCGGGCGACGACTGACCGAACCCGCCCCCGGCCGCCGCGGCGGGTGCCCGTCACCGCGGTGCGGGTGGCACAGTGGGGGCATGTGTGGCCGTTACGCATCCACCCGCGCCCCCGCCGACCTGGCCGGCCTCTTCGAGGCCCGCTGGGATCCGCGCGAGACGCTCGCCCCGAGCTGGAACGTCGCCCCCACCGACCCGGTCTGGGCCGTCGTCGAACGCAAGGACCGGCACACGCACGCCGTCGAGCGCAGGCTGCGCTCCGTGCGCTGGGGCCTGGTCCCCTCCTGGGCCAAGGATCCGGGCGTCGGCGCCCGGATGATCAACGCCCGGGTGGAGAGCGTCCACGAGAAGCCGGCCTTCCGCCGGGCGCTCGCCAAGCGGCGGTGCCTGCTGCCCGCGGACGGCTTCTACGAGTGGCGGACCGAGCCGGCCGGCCATGACGGCAAGACCTACAAGCAGCCCTACTTCATCCGCCCCGAGGACGCTTCGGTGATGGCCATGGCCGGGCTCTACGAGTTCTGGCGCGACCGAGGCGTCGCCGACGAGGAGGACCCGGCGGCCTGGCTCACGACGGCCACGGTCATCACCACCGAAGCCGCCGACGCGGCCGGTCGCATCCACCCCAGGATGCCCCTCGCCCTGGACCCGGCGGACTACGGGGCCTGGCTCGACCCGGCCCACCAGGACGTGAACGCCCTGCGCGCCCTGCTGCACACCCCGGCCGACGGCCGGCTCGCCGTACGGGCGGTGTCCACCGAGGTCAACAGCGTCCGCAACAACGGTCCCCACCTACTGGAGGACGCCCCCGCGCGGTGAGGAAGGCGGCCGCGCGCTCCCCCCACGCACCGACCTCGGCACGGGTCCGGGCGACGTGCAGTTCCGCGCCGGGCAGCGACCGGGCCAGGGTCCGCGCCGTCGACAGCGGATGTCCGGGATCGCCGTCCCAGGCCAGAACCAGGGCCGGCAGCCGCAGCGCGCCGAGCGCGGCCGGTGCGGGCAGGTCCGAGAGGGCGAGCCCGCGCAGGACCGCGGGAAGGATCCGGGCCGGCGGCGTGGGCGGGAACCGCGGTACGCCGGCCACCACCGCCGGGCCCGGCCGCGCGGCCCGGCCGGCGAGCCAGCTGTCCGCTCCGTGCCGTTCGACGGTCTCGGCCGCCGACCGGTTGGCCCGGGCGTACTCCTGCCGCGTCGTCCACGCCGTGGGCGGGATCAGCAGCACCAGTGCGGAGAACCGGGCCGGCGCCCGGACGGCGGCGTGCAGCACGGTGGCACAGCCCATCGAGGAGCCCATGGCGTCGGCCGGGCCGGGGACGCCCAGGTGGTCGAGGAGGGCCAGCAGGTCCGCCGCGAGGCTGTCGTAGGTGTAGTCGGCGGCCACGGCCGCGCCGGTGGACCGTCCGTGCCCGCGGGCGTCGTACCGCACGAGGCGCCGCCCCGCCCGCAGCAGCGGCGCCCAGTCGAACAGGCCCGTCCGGTCCTCGACGGCCCTGCTGACGAAGCCGCCGTGCGCGTACACGGCCAGCGGGCCCTCGCCGCGGTCCTCGTAGACCAGTTCGGCCCCGCGGCACCGGAAGCGGCCTTCGCGGCCGGCCGGGTCCATCACGGGGCCCTGCTGCCTTCGCGGTGGGCCCGGGTCAGGACCGCCCGTCCTCGGGGGAGCCGAAGTTGCCGTAGCCCTTCAGCTCGTGCGCCGTGCGGCGGCTGCCGTCCGAGGGGAACGTCCGGGCCTCGGCCTCGCGGCGTTCCTCGGGGCGGCCGGCGCCCGCGGGCCTGCGGGGCTGCTGGGCCGCGGTGGGCGGCTTCGGCTCGGCCGCGCGCCGTTTCATGCCCCACCACACCGCCCCGATCAGCAGGACGACGACGATCACGCCGATCACCGAGGCGAAGGCGGTTCCCGAAGCGCTCATCGCGAGCGCGGTGGCCGAATTCATCATGGAGCCGTTTCCTTTCGTCGGGCGCCGCCCCGGGGCCGCGGGCGGCTCCGGGGCGGACGTCCTCTTCTCCCACCGCGCGGCTGCCCGCCCCGCGCGGGGCGAAACGGCGCGAACGGGCGCCCTCAGCGCGGGGCGTGCCCGTCGGGGGAGAGGTGGTAGACGGCGAAGGCCCGGTCGATGACCGGCATGGCGACGTTGCGCACCCGGATCCCGCCGGCCGTCATCCCGTGCTCCTTGCCGGCGTGGGCGTGGCCGTGGACGGCGAGGTCGGCGCCCGCCCCGTCGACGGCCTCGGCCAGCAGGTAGCTGCCCAGGAAGGGGTAGATCTCCCTCGGTTCCCCCGCCAGGGTGTCCTCGACGGGGGAGAAGTGCGTCAGCGCGATCCGGATGGTGCACTGGGCGCCCCGGAGTTCGTCCAGCGACTGCCGCAGGCTGTCGGCGCTGCGGCGGGTGTACTGGACGAACGCCTTCATCTCGGGCTCGCCGAAGTCGCTGGCGCAGCGCCCGGCGAAACCGCCGCCGAACCCCTTGGTGCCGGCGACGCCGACCCTCGTGCCGGCGATGTCGAGGACCACGCCGTCGCCTTCCAGGACGTGGACCCCGACCCGGGCGAGCTCCTCCGTGACGGCGGCCTCCTGGTCGCTCTGGTAGTCGTGGTTTCCCAGCACCGCCGCGACCGGGACGGGCAGCCCGGCCAGTTCCCGGGCGACGACGCGGGCTTCCTCGGCGGTGCCGTGCCGGGTCAGGTCCCCGGCGAGCAGCAGCAGGTCGGCGTGGTCGCCGACGGTCTCGAAGGCCGGCCTCAGCGTTCCCTCGCTGCCCGGTCCGAGGTGGATGTCGCCGACGGCCGCGACGCGGATCATGACAGCTCTTCCGAGTGGTCGGGCGGTGCGGCGCAGTTCACCGTCAGGTCCTGGTGCCAGGGCACGCCCGCCAGCTCCTCCCCGGCGATGCGCAGCACTTCCGCCCGGCAGTCGGCGCTGGTGACGCTGCCCGACAGGTGGGCGGTGGCCCCGTGCATCTCGATCCGTACGCCCAGCTCGGCGATGTCCTCGCGGGCCAGCCGGTCCCGCAGGTGCTGGATCCGGTACTCGATCAGCTCGGCGGTGTTCATGCCGTTCATCCGGGTCGTCCCCTCACTGCGCCCTCGCTCCGCTCATGACCTTCATGCCGGCCGTGCCGTTCAGGTCGTCCGCCGCGGCCCCGCGCTGCTGCTGGGCCGGCTCCCCGGCCGCCTCCCGGTCCCGCCTCGGTGCGATCACCCGCAGCCGTTCGAGCAGGTAGAAGAAGGCGTCCGCCAGGGGCGTGTCCCGGTGGTCCCGGTACATCCGGTCCCAGTCGATCTGCTCGCGCAGCATCCGGGCCATCGGCAGCAGGTCGCCGTAGTCGCAGTAGTGCTCGCACAGCGCGGAGAGCCGGCTGTCCATGAGGTCGGTGGGGGAAAGGACCGGCATCCACACCGAGTCCACGGGCAGCACCACCGCACGGTCCAGCAGTTCCCGGCTCACCGGACGGCGCGCCAGCTCGAAGATCAAGTCGATCTCCTCGCCGCCCGCCCGGCCCTTGACCAGCCAGTCCTCGGGCGCCCGGCGCATGGAGATGCCGCCCGCCTCCAGCGCCTTGGTCACGGCCTCGGCGTCCTCGCGCATGACGCAGAAATCCGTGTCGTGCTGGAAGCGCGGCGGCAGGCCGTGCGCGAACGCGGCCACGCTGCCCGCCAGCGCGAACGGCTGCCCCGACGCCTTCAGCAGCGCCGCGACCCGTTTGGTGGTCTCCAGGATCGCCTGCGTATGGTCGTGCGGCAGGGGCCCGTCGATCTGCGCGGGGGCACGCAGGTCCGCCAGCCGGGCGACGTCACTCCCGGCTCGGGCAGCGCGGTTCTTCGCAGAATGGCTCACTGCAATCACTCGTCCACTGGCTCGTTCCTGAGCGGCCGCGGGGGGTCCGCAGCCGCGGAGGGCGGCAGTCAGTCCTCACCGCGCACGATATTCCAGCCGGGGCCGCGGCGCGCGGGCTCGTCGACGGCCGACACCTCCTGTCGTCCCTAGAGCGCTTTCGTGAATGGTGAGCGGTTACCCCCTCGGCGGCGCCTCATACGTCCGCTGGTGCGGGGGCCGCGGTCAGCGCCCGCCTCCGGGCTCCGCCATGCGGTGGTGCATCAGGGCTTTGACGCGGTCGGGCAGGATGCGGTTGGCCACGGCGCCCTGGAGCTTCGTCTTCACCGAACCCGCGACGATCTTCTGCCGGCCCGCCGTCATCGCCTGGTACCCCTGCTCGGCGACCAGCGCGGGGTTGTCCTTCTTCGCGCGTCCCACGCGGGTGTCGAGCATGTGGGCCCTGCGGAAGAAGTCCGTGGCGGTGGCGCCGGGCATCAGGGACGTGACGGTGACGCCGGTGCCCCTCAGCTCGTCGCTCAGGGCCTGGCTGAACGACTGGAGGAAGGATTTCGACGCGTTGTACACCGCCTGGTACGGCCCGGGCATCGTCGAGGCGATCGAGGACGTGATGAGTACCCGGCCGGCCCCGCGGGCGACCATGTCCGGCAGCAGCCGTTTGGCCAGGTGGACGGCGGCGGTGACGTTCAGGTCGATGATGCGGGCGTCGTCCGCCAGGTCGGTGTCCAGGAAGGCACCGCCGTGTCCGACCCCCGCGTTCAGGGCGAGCGCCGCGACGGGGCGGCCGAGGCCGGAGACCGCCCGGCACAGGGTCTCCACCCCGTCGTAGCGGGCGAGGTCGGCGCGCACGGCGGTGACCTCGGTGCCCTGCTCGCGCAGTTCCTCCGCCGCGAGGGCGAGGCCGCCGTCCTCGGCGGTCACGAGCAGGTCGTATCCGTGTCCGGCGCATACGCGGGCGAGTTCGAGGCCGATGCCGCTGGAGGCGCCGGTGATGACGGCCAGAGGGCGATGGGTGTCCATGCGGCTGCGGCTACCCGGTGCCCGTGCCGGTACGCCCTGCCCCGCCCGGTCAGTCCCGGGCGGTCACCCGGATGCTCTTGACCTCGCTGTCGGCGGCGTCCGGCACGACCATGCCCGCCTCCACACCCGTGCGCAGGTACCGCAGCACTTCGCTGGTCAGCCGGTCCCCGGGCACCACCACGGGAATGCCCGGCGGGTACGGGGTCAGCATCTCCGCCGCGATCCGGCCCACGGCCCGGTCCGCCGGCACCTGCTCGGCCGGGCCGAAGAAGGCGTCGCGGGGCAGTGCGGCGGACTCCAGCCGCAGCCCGGCCGGGTCCGGGACCTCCACCCGGCGGGCCGGGCGCAGCTCGTCGGCGTGCGCGGCCAGGTCCCGCAGCGCCTCCAGGAGACGGTCGGCGGTGTCCGGCCCGTCGGCGTGCGTCAGCTGGGCGCTGATCCGGCGGTGGTCGGACAGGTGCAGGTTGATCCGGTGTTGCTCGCGCAGCCAGTCCGCGGCCCGGTATCCCGTCGTCCCGAGTCCGGTGATGTCGATGATGATCTGGAGCGGGTCGAGGTCGAACGCCCGGCCCGGACCGCAGAAGTCCTCGCGGCCGTGCACGTGCATGCCCTCGATCTCCTGGACCCGCTTGCGGACCGACTCGGCCAGGGCCAGCGCGTCGTCGTAGAGGGCCCGGCCGTGCTCGACCATCTGGCGGCGCCAGCCGTCCAGGGCGGCGTAGATCAGCACCGAGGGACTCGTGGTCCCCAGCAGGTCCTCACGGCTCTTGAGCACCTCCGGCCGTACGAGATCACCCTGGAGGTGGAACACCGATCCCTGCTCCAGCCCCGAGCCCATCTTGTGCACGGAGGTGACGCACACGTCGGCGCCTGCGTCCATCGCCCAGGTCGGCAGGTCGGGATGGAACGGCAGGTGCGCGCCCCAGGCCTCGTCCACGATCAGCGGCTTGCGGTGCTCGTGGCAGATGCTCGCGGTCGCCGCGAGGTCGGAGGAGGTGCCGTACGGCGTGGGACCGGTCACCAGGGCGCCCTTGGCGTCCGGATGGGCGGCGAAGGCCTCGGCGAACGCCTCTGCCGACGGCGGATGGGCCAGATGGCGTTCCGCGTCCCAGCTGGGCTCCACCCACACCGGCCGGATGCCGGACAGGATGAGCCCGGACACGACGGCCTTGTGGGCGTCCCGGCCCACCAGCAGCTTCTCGTGCGGTCCGGCCACGGACAGCATGGCCGACTTGACCGACAGCGAGCTGCCGCAGGTGGAGAAGAAGGCGTGGTCCGCCCCGACGGCGTCCGCCATGAGCTGCTGCGCCCGCTCCAGCACCCCGTGCGAGGACGTACGGTCGTCCAGCCCGCTGGTCGCGAGGACGTCGGAGTGGAACACCGCGTCCCCCAGCACCGCGCGGACCCGTGGGTCCGCGCCGCGCGCCTGTTTGTGGCCGGGCGGTGTGAACGGGGTCTGGCCGTCGGCGTGATAGGCAGCGAGAGCGTCGAGAACGGGCGCTTGTGACTGGTCCATGCGCCGCGCCTGCCCGGCTGCCACGGCGGGAAACGACGTACGGCGCCGACCGCCCGCCGGGGTGACGGGCCGCGGGGTGTGCCCGGCCCCGGGCGGGGGTTCAGTCGAGCCGGACCGCGAGCACGCAGGCGTCGTCCTCGTGGTCGTCGGCGGGATCGGCGGACATCACCCGGTCGAGCGTCTCCCGCACGCCCAGCCCGGCGCAGGACTCCAGCACCTTGCGCAGGGTGTCGATGCCGTACGTGATGTCCTGGCCGCGCCGCTCCACCATGCCGTCGGTGTACAGCAGCAGCAGGTCCCCGGGGTACAGCTGAACGGTCGCGGTGGCGTACTCGTGCCCCGGCAGCAGGCCGAACAGCGGCCCCCGGTGCTCCGTGTCGAGCGCCGTGGCCGTGTCCCCGCGCAGCAGCAGCGGAGCGGGGTGCCCGGCGCACGCCCACCGCAGGTTCCGCCCGGCGTCGATGTGGCCGATGATCCCCGTGGCGGTCTCGGCGGCCGGATCGGAGCACAGCAGCTCGTTGAGCCAAGTGGTCAGCTGACCGGCGTGGGTGCCGGGGGAGTGTGCCAGGCCCGCGAGGGCGTGCCGCTGCTGCGCCATCCGGGCCACCGCGTCCAGCCCGTGGCCGCAGGCGTCCCCGATGGCCAGCAGGATCCGGCCGTCCGGCAGCAGCCGGCACTTGTACCAGTCCCCGCCGACCGAGGCGTCCTCCTCCGCCGGCAGGTACGCGGCTGCCACCGAGACGCCGAGGGCCTCCAGTTCGGCGGAGTGGGTGGGCAGCAGCGCTTCCCTGAGCGCCGAGGCCACCCGGTGCTCGGCCGCCGCCTCCTCGCGCAGCCGTTCCGTCTGGCGGCGGGTCGCCGCCAGCCGCTGCCGGCTGCGCACCTCGGCCGTCAGGTCGCGGGCGATCAGCCGGAGCAGCCACGGCAGCCCGTCCGTGGCGATGACCGGGTGGCCCACGAGGGTCAGGGTGCGGATCTCGCCGAGTACGGTGAACCGGACCTCGGCGCCGGGCGGCTCCTCCCCGTCCAGCAGGGCCGTCATCAGCTTCGCGAAGCGCGGGATGTCCTCCAGCAGCACCGCGTCGCACAGCTCCGTCAGCGACAGCGGCCGGCCCGGATCCGTACGGAAGATCGAAGCCAGCCCCTCGGACCAGATGACGGCTCCCGACAGGAGGTCCCAGGTGCCCCACCCCAAGGAGGCGATGTACTGGGCGTCGAGCGACATCATCTCCGTCCGGTTCAGGGCCGGACGCCACGTCGCCAGCACCCGGTCCCCGCACGAGGCGGCGTCGTAGAGCAGCTTCGTGCGGTGCAGCCCGTCCCGGTGCTGCTCGGTGTAGTCCACGGCGTACGAGTGGACGGCGCGCCCGGTGTCCAGCACCTCGCTCAGGGCGTCCACCAGGCCGCCCGCCGCCGCGCCGGGCTGCACCTCCAGCAGCCGCCGGCCCACCTGGGTGTCGGGGGTGTCGAGCCACTGCGCGGAGCGGACGTGGTTGCCCGCGCGGACCGTGAAGTCGACGACCCGGCCCTGCGCGTCCCGTACGGGGGCGAGCAGCGCCGCCGACACCGGGATGGCCGGCAGCGCCGCGCAGACGCACCCCCAGGGATCGTGGCCGCCCGGCCCGGCGGAATCGTCGGAGCAGGAGTGCGAGGCCCCCTCGCCCCCGCCGCACGCGCAGCCGGGCGAGGCCTCCTCGGCCGCCGGGGCCCGGTCGTCCTCGCGCACCCCCGCGTCCCGGCGGGCGGCGGCGCGCAGCGCCGCCACCTCCCGCGCGATGAGCAGTTTGAGGGAGGCGGGATCCTGCGGGACGACCGGGCTCATCCGGATCCACCGCCGGGCCGGCCGGCCGTGCCAGGCCGGCGCTTCGGGAAGTTGCGCACGACGCGCCTCCTTCGATCGGGGTCAGGGCCGCGAGCGAGCGACTGCCCGCCCGGTCCGCCGTCCACCCCTCCTCCCGGCACACCGGGGCCGTCCGGCCCTCTGGCCCGGGACGTTGGTCCGGTGTCCGCTCAGCCGGCGGGGCTGTCGGCCCGCAGTTCCCGCAGTGCGGGAAGCAGGGTCGACCGCGCCCAGTCCAGGAACGGCTCCTGGTGCTGCCCGCCGACCTGGACCAGCGCCACTTCCGTGAAGCCCGCCTCCACGAAGGGGCGGACGGCGTCCACGAAGACGTCCACGTCGTCCCCGCACGGCACCGACTCCGCGATGTCCTCGGGGCGGACGTGCTGGGCGGCCTGGTCGAAGGCGGCCGGCCCGGGCAGCTCCGCGTTGACCTTCCAGCCGCCCGCCGACCAGCGGAACTGCTCGTGCGCCCGCTTGACGGCCGCGTCCCGGTCCGGGTCGTAGCAGACGGGCAGCTGGCCGACGCGCGGCTTTCCGGCGCCGCCGGCCCGGTCGAAGGCCTCCAGGAGGTCCCGTTCGGGCTCGATGGCGATCACCAGGTCGGCGAGCCGCCCCGCGAGGTCGCAGGACTTGGCTCCGGAGACGGCGATGCCGATGGGCGGCGGCTCGGCCGGCAGGTCCCACAGCCGCGCGTTCTCCACGTCGAAGTACTGTCCGTGGTGGTTCACCGAGCGGCCTTCGAACAGGCCCCGGATGATTTCCACGGCCTCCTCCAGCATCTCCAGCCGGACGTGCGCCGCGGGCCAGCCCGGTCCGACCACGTGCTCGTTCAGGTTCTCGCCCGAACCGAGGCCCAGCCGGAACCGACCGCCGGACAGCAGCTGCATGGTCGCCGCCTTCTGGGCGACGACCGCGGGGTGGTACCGCATGGTCGGACAGGTCACGTACGTCATCAGCGGGATCCGCGAAGTCGCCTGGGCCGCCGCGCCCAGGACGCTCCACGCGTACGGGGAGTGCCCCTGCTCCTCCAGCCAGGGGAAGTAGTGGTCGGAGGTCACCGAGAAGTCGAAACCGGCCCGCTCCGCACCGACCACGTGCTCGACCAGCTCACGGGGGCCGGCCTGCTCGGTCATCATCGTGTATCCGATTCGCACCATGGGCCGCGTCTTACCGGTCTGCCCCGGCGCGAAACCTGACCGTCGGCCGGATGGGGGAGCCCGCCGGGGGCGTGGGGCGCGCTCCGGCGTACGAGGGGCCAGGCTGGGCAGTCGAAGGGATATTCCCTCACCAAACGGACGACAAGGGAGTTCGTCGTGGCCCACGCAACCGACCCGCCCGCCCCCCAGCCGGCGCACGGCGGTGACCACGGACCGGCGCCGCACGCGGGAGCGGCCGGCCGCTCCCACGTGGCCCTGCGCGTCAACGGGGCCCACCACGACCTCGACCTGGACCACCGCGTCACGCTCCTGGACGCCCTGCGCGAGCACCTCGACCTGACCGGCGCCAAGAAGGGATGCGACCACGGGCAGTGCGGCGCCTGCACCGTCCTCGTGGACGGCCGCCGGGCCAACAGCTGCCTGCTCCTCGCCGTCGCCCTCGACGGCTGCGAGATCACCACCGTGGAGGGCCTCGCCGGCCCCGACGGCGCCCTCCACCCGCTCCAGCGCGCCTTCATCGAACACGACGCCTTCCAGTGCGGCTACTGCACCCCCGGCCAGCTCTGCTCCGCCGTCGGCGCGCTCCGCGAAGCCGCCGCCGGGGACCCCTCGCACGTCACCCCCACCGGGCCCGCGGGCGCGCCGGTGCCCGCCGTACCGAGCGCCGAGGAGCTCAGGGAACGGCTCAGCGGAAACCTGTGCCGCTGCGGCGCCTACCCCGCGATCGTCCGGGCCGTCGCCGCCGCGGGCGCCGACGCCGCCGCCACCAGGACCGGCGCGGACGTGATCGCATGAAGCCCTTCGGCTACCTCCGCCCCACCAGCCTCCGGGAGGCGGCCGACGCCTACGCCGCCCACCCCGGCTCCCGCTACCTCGGCGGCGGCACCAACCTCGTGGACCTGATGAAACTGGGCGTCGAGACCCCCGCCACCCTCATCGACATCACCCGCCTCCCGCTGGCGGAGACCGGCGAACTGCCGGACGGCGGCCTGCGCGTCGGCGCCCTGGTCCGCAACAGCGCCCTGGCCGCCGACCCGCGGGTGCGCACCCGCTACCCGCTGCTCAGCCAGGCGCTGCTGGCCGGGGCCTCGGGCCAGCTGCGCAACGTCGCCACCACCGGCGGCAACCTGCTCCAGCGCACCCGCTGCGGCTACTTCCAGGACCTCTCCAAGCCCTGCAACAAGCGCGAACCCGGCAGCGGCTGCGGGGCCCGCGACGGGATCCACCGCGACCACGCGGTACTCGGGCACTCCGAGCAGTGCATCGCCACCCACCCCTCCGACATGGCCGTGGCGCTGGCCGCACTGGACGCGGAAGTCGAGCTGTACGACGCGGCGGGCACCACCCGGACCGTCGCGGCCACCGAGTTCCACCGGCTGCCCGGGGACCACCCCGAGCAGGACACCGTCATCCGCCCGGGCGAGATCATCACGGCGGTGCTGCTGCCCGCCCCGGCGCCGGGCAGCGTCTCGCTGTACCGCAAGGCCCGCGAACGCGCCTCGTACGCCTTCGCCCTCGCCTCGGTCGCCGTCGTCCTCGACCTCGACGACGGCCGCGTACGCCGGATCGCCCTCGCCTTCGGCGGCCTCGCCCACCGCCCCTGGCGGGCGACGACGGCCGAGGCCCGGCTGACCGGCGCCGCGCCGCACCCCGACACCGTCCGCGCGGCCGTCGACGCGGAACTCGCGCAGGCCAGTCCCCTGCGCGACAACGCGTACAAGATCCCGCTCGCCCGCAACCTCGCCTGCGACGCCATCGCCGCGCTGGCCGGCCCGCACCCCGGTTCCCCCGCCACGCCCTAGCCGGCGCCACCGATCAGGAACAGGACCACGATGAGCCCGACCTCCGTCACCCTCGACACCACCGCCCCCGCGGGCACGGCCCTCGGCGCCCCCACCCCGCGGCGCGAAGGCCGGGAGAAGGTGACCGGCGCAGCCCGCTACGCCGCCGAACACCACCTGCCCCGGCGGGCCTACGCCTGGCCGGTGCCCGCGACCGTCGCCCGCGGCCGGATCACCGCCGTCGACACCGCCGCCGCCCTGGCCCTGCCCGGCGTGCTGGGCGTGCTGACCCCGTACGACGCCCCGCGCCTGGGCCCCTCCGACGATCCCACCCTCCAGCTGCTCCAGGACCTGCGGGTACCGCACCGCGGCTGGTACGTGGCGCTGGCCATCGCCGAGACCCTGGAGCAGGCCCGGACCGCCGCCGACGCGGTGCGCGTCAGCTACGACGCCGAGCCGCACGACGTCACCCTGCGCGCGGACCACCCCGGCCTGTACACCCCCGAGGAGGTCAACGGCGGCTATCCCGCGCACCGGGAACAGGGCGACCCCGACGCGGCGTTCGCCGCCGCGCCCGTACGCGTCGACGCCGTCTACTCCGTGCCGCCGCTGCACAACCACGCCATGGAGCCGCACGCCGCCACCGCCGACTGGGACGCCGAACGCGGCCACCTCACCGTCTACGACTCCTGTCAGGGCACCACGGTGGTGCGCACCGTGCTGGCCGGGCTGTTCCACCTGCCGCAGGACCGGATCACCGTCCTGTCCGAGCACGTGGGCGGCGGGTTCGGCTCCAAGGGCACACCGCGCCCGCACGTCGTCCTCGCCGTCATGGCCACCCGGCACTGCGGACGCCCCGTCACCCTCGCCCTGCCCCGCCAGCAGATGGCCGCCACCGTCGGCCACCGGGCGCCGACCCTGCACCGCCTCCGGCTCGGCGCCCGCCCCGACGGCACCCTCACGGCCCTGAGCCACGAGGTCACCACGTACACCTCCCAGGTGCGCGAGTTCGTCGAGCAGGCCGGCGTACCCGCCCGGGTGATGTACGCCGTCCAGGACAGCCGCACCACCCACCGGGTCACCGCGCTCGACGTGCCCACGCCCTCCTGGATGCGGGCCCCCGGCGAGACCCCCGGCATGTACGCCCTGGAGTCGGCCATGGACGAACTGGCCGACGCCCTGGGCCTGGACCCGGTCGAGCTGCGCGTGCGCAACGACCCGGCCACCGAGCCCGACAGCGGCCGCCCGTTCAGCAGCCGCCACCTCGTGGAGTGCCTGCGCGACGGTGCGCGCAGGTTCGGCTGGCCCGGCCGCCGCCCGCCCCGCCGGGAGGGGCCGCTGCTGATCGGAACCGGGGTGGCGGCCGCCACCTACCCCGTGTACATCGCGCCCGCGGGGGCCCGGGCGCACGCCCGCCCCGACGGGAGCTACCTGGTCGAGGTCAACGCCACCGACATCGGCACCGGCGCCCGTACCGTCCTCTCCCAGATCGCCGCCGACGCCCTGCACGTCCCGCTCGACGCCGTCGCGCTGGCCCTCGGCAACAGCGAGCTGCCGGCCGGCCCCGTCGCCGGCGGTTCCACCGGCACGGCGTCCTGGGGCTGGGCGGTGCACGACGCCTGTACGGCGCTGACCGACCGGCTGGCCCGCCACCAGGGGCCGCTGCCCGCCTCGGGGCTCTCCGCCTCCGCCGACACCACGCAGTCGGCGAAGCAGAAGTCGCCTTACGCGCGCCACGCCTTCGGTGCGCACTTCGCCGAGGTACAGGCGGACACCGTCACGGGCGAGGTACGCGTGCGCCGGCTGCTCGGCGTCTTCGCCGCCGGCCGCATCCTCAACCCGCAAACCGCCCGCTCCCAGTTCATCGGGGGGATGGTGATGGGTCTGGGCATGGCGCTGACCGAACACAGCGGCCTCGACCCCGCGTTCGGTGACTTCGCGGAGCGCGACCTGGCTTCCTACCACGTACCGGCGAACGCGGACGTCCCCGCCATCGAGGCCCACTGGATCGACGAGCACGACAAACACCTCAACCCGATGGGCAGCAAGGGCATCGGTGAGATCGGCATCGTGGGCGCCGCCGCGGCCATCGGGAACGCGGTGAGCCAGGCCACCGGCCGGCGCCTGCGGGAGCTGCCCCTGACCCCGGACCGGGTCCTGGCCGCCATCGAGGGCCGGGACGGATGACGGCAGGGCGTACGCCGGACGCGCGCCGGCCGTGGCGGGCCGGGGCCGCCACGGCCGGGGAGCCGCGGCCGCGCGGTGCGTCAGCCGGAGGACAGGGCCCGGAGCAGGTCACCGACGGCCGGGTCCGGCAGCGCCCGGGCCACATCGGCCTGCGCGACCGCCCCGACCAGCCGGTGCCCGTCGATCACGCGGCAGCCGGCGGACCTTGTCTCCCGCATCGTGCGCAGGATCTCCTGCGCGTCGTCGTCGGCGCCGATGGTCACGGCCTCGCCCTGGGCGAGGCCGCCTGCCTCGGTGTCGGCGGGGTCCTTGCCCTGGCCCGGCCACCCCGAGGCCGGTCATCTTGCGTGCGGCCTAGTGGACGGTCTCGTCCTCTCCGATGCAGTCGGCGCCTTCGGTCATGGTCTCGCGTGCGGTGGTCATGGACGTGTCGCTCACGCGGTAACGCCCCGATTCGAGATCGTTCGGCGCATTCGCGCGCCGTCCGCGGGCAGGCCGTACCGGGACCCCTCAACCGTCGGACGAGAAAGGGCAGACCCATGACGGACGCCTCGTACGTCACCGGCGCCTCGTGGGCCGTGGACGGCGGCATGCTCCGCATGGGCCCGATGGCGGGCTCCCACCTGGCCGACGACCGCTGGCGGACCCCCTGAGCGGCTGGCCCGGGGGCCTCGCCCGCACCGTTCGCGGCCGGCGGCGGGGGGTGTAGACCGCGAGGTTCCACCGCCCCCGGCGGGCAGGCGACGGGCATGCACGCACACAACCCCGACCCCGATCCGAAGAACACCCCCGGACTGGAACCTGGCGCGGAGTACCGCCCGGCGAGACCCCGCCCGCAGAAGCCGGAACCAGCTCCGGCGCGGGGCCCCACCGCCCGCTGAAGCCCGGCTGGGGCAACGGCCCGCTGGTGGCCGTCTGCGTCGTCGCCATCCTCTGCGCGGCCTTCTTCCTCGCCTACGCGATCATCCTCGCCACCCGGTGAGAGATCCGCCCCCGTCCCGCCACCGGCCCCTCCGGAGCTTCCTCAGAGGGCGCACCCGCTGATCACGGGGGTGGTGCCGCTCCGGGGCCCACGCCGTGCCATGCTCAAAGGGTGCAGGCCGAATCCGCTCTTCCAGATGACGCCGCGGTACCCGAGGGGTTCGCGTCGGCGGTGTCCGACGACGGCGCGGCGCCCGAGGTGCTGGCGCTGGCCAAGGTCGTCGCCAGGCTCCGCACGGAGATCGCGAGCCTGGAAGCGCTGGCGTCCACCGCGGCCGTGCTGGAGCGGGCCAAAGGCGTCTTGATGGCCCGCTCGGGCGTCTCGGCCGAGCAGGCCTACGAAGCGCTGGTGGCCGCGGCCGAGGCGCAGGGCCGCACGCTCATGGAGCAGTGCTGGACCGTCCTCGGCCAGAGCAGCTCCCAGGCCGCCTCCGAACCCGTCGCCCGGCGTGTCGTCCTGCCCTCCAAGGAAGCGGAACCGGTCGGGTCCGTGTTCAGCTCCGGCCGTTACCTCGCCCGTGGCAGCCGGGCCCGCGGCGGCCCCGCCGCCGAGCAGCCGGCCGACCCCCGCCGGCTGCTCGCCGGGCTGGCCGGCCGGCTGACGGACGCGCGGACCGCCGACGACGTCGCCGAGTTCCTGCGCGACGCCCTGGCCGACGGCTTCGGGGTCGACGGCGTGATGATCTACTCGATGGCCGAGGCCGGCCGACTGGAGCTGACCGGCCACGCCGGCATCGACTCGGCCGTCGTCGGCCAATGGCGCGACATCCCGCCGCTCGCCAACATCGCCGCGCTGGACGCGATGACCGGCGAGCGGCCCGTCTGGCTGGAGGACGCGGCAGCCGCGGCCCAGCGCTACCAGCTCATCGGCGGCAACGCGCAGCGATGGCCCACGCGCGCCTGGGTCCCGGTAGCGGGCGCCGGCAGCCCGGCCGACCTCGCCGTCGGCTTCTTCCGGGGCGTGCCCGGCCCCTTCGACGAGAGCACGCGGACCGTACTGTGCGAAGCCGCGGCGCTGTGCTCCGGCCCCCTGCGCGCCGTCCGGAGCCCGCTCACCGTCCCGCTGGACCCCGAGGTGAGCGCCATCCAGGCCGTTTTCGAGGCGCTGCCCGGCACCGCCATCCTGCTCTCGCCCCTGCGTGCGCCGACGGGCGAGGTCGAGGACTACCGGATCGAGGCGGCTGCGCCCGACTCGGTGGACGTCGCCGGCCGCCGGGGCAAGGAGCTCATCGGCCGGCGCGTCCTGGAGACCTACCCCACCGTGGCCGGCACCGCCTTGTGGCAGGGCTACCTCGACGCCCTCACCACCGGGACCACGTACGTGGGCGAGCCGTTCGCCTACCAGGAAGTCGTGGCGGGCGTCCCCGAGCAGTCCACGTACTCCGTACGGGCGACCCGGCTGGGCGGTCGGCTCGTCGTCACCTGGATCCGCCACGACGTCACGAAGCGCGAGGCGCGCCGGCTGGCCGCCATGCAGCGCCTGGGCAACCTCGGCTGGGCCGACTGGAACCTGATCACGAACACCATCAACTGGTCCGAGCACGTCTACGCCATCTTCCGCCGCGACCCGGAGCTGGGTCCCATGACGCTGGAGGAACTGCCCGAACACCTGCTGCCCGACGACCTGCCCGCGCTGGCCGCCGACGTCGAGCGGCTGCTGCGCGGCGGGGGCGCCATCGACCGGCGGTTCCGCGTGGTCGTCGCGGACGGCGTACGGCACCTGCGCATCGTCGCCGAGGCCGAAACGGACGCGGAGGGCACTCCGGTGGAGGTGCACGGCTTCTTCCAGGACCTCACCGCGCAGCGCGACGCCGAAGTGGCCCTGCGCGAGAGCGAACGGGCCGTCCTGGTCCAACGGGGCATGCTCCAGGCCGAGCGCACCCTCGCCGCCCGGCTCCAGCACGCGCTGCTGCCGACGCCCGAGCGGTCGATGGAACTCGCCGGCCTGCGCGTCGACGTGGCCTACCTGCCCTCCGACAGCGGGGTGAACGTCGGCGGCGACTGGTACAGCGCGATAGAGCTCCCCGACCACAGCGCGCTGTTCGTCGTCGGTGACGTCGCCGGACACGGCCTGGACGCGGTCGGCACCATGGCCCAGCTCAGGTTCACGGCCAAGGGCATGATCGTGACCGGCTCGGCGCTCGCCGACGCCCTGACCCGGCTCAACACCCTCCTGATCCACACGCCCCCGGACGGGTTCGGCACCTCGGCCACCGCCACCATGATCATGGCCCGCTACTGGCCGCAGGAGCACCGGCTGGCCTGGGTACGGGCCGGACACCTGCCGCCGCTGCTGGTGCGCGACGGCCGCGCCGAGTACCTGCCGCTGCCCGAAGGCGGCCTGCTCGGCGCCGGGTTCGCGTGCGCCTACGAGGAGGTCACGCTCCGCCTGGAGCCCGGTGACCACCTGCTGCTCTACACCGACGGGCTCATCGAGGTGCCGGGGGAGAGCATCGACCGGGGGCTCGACCGGCTCGCGCGGGCCGCGGTCGACACGGTGGCCGGGGAGCGGCCCGAACCGCTGGCCCGGCTGCTGGCGGCGCTGCAACCGGGCCGGCGCGACGACGTGTGCGTCCTGGACATCCACCTGCCCGTCAGCCGCCCCCCGGCGGAGAGCGGCTGACGGGCGGTCGGGTCAGCGGGCGGCGGCCCCGATCACGCCGAGGCGGCCCTGCTCACGCCGAGGCGGCCCTGTTCACGCCGAGGCGGGGAAGCGGTCCCAGACGCGGTGGGTGGCCAGCAGCCCGATGACCTCCGAGAGCGCCGCCGGACCGTTCTTCGCGTCGACCAGGCCGGGTGCGCCGGCCGGCAGGCCGGCCTCCTGCCAGACCGACTCCGCGCCGTCCCAGCCGGCGATCGCCTTGGCGTGCCGGAAGGCCTCCGAGACGAGCAGCAGCACCCGGGGGTCGGTGCCCGCGGCGGCCGCGGCGGCGGACTTGCGCCCGCTCTTCTTGGCCCCGGCCTTCGCGTCGCGCGGGCCCTTCGCGTCCGCGCCCGGCGCCGGGACGCCCGCCACCAACAGGGCGTCGAACTCGACGGAGCGGGCGTTGGCGAAGGTGCGCTGTACGGGCAGGGCGTTCTTGCCGGTGCCGAGGGCGCCGGCGGTCGGGGCGATGATCAGGGGGACCATGCCGGCGTCGAGAACGGCCTGCCGCAGACCGCTGAGCGCCTTCACATCGCCGTCCGGTCCGGCGATGATGCCGATCACCCGCCCGTCCAGCGGCCAGGTCTGCCCGATCTGGGAGAGCGCGGGGCTCGGCTTCGGCTTGGCGAGCGGCTCCGTGGGGGCCGGGGCGGGCAGCCCGAGGCCGGCCGCGACCTGCTCGCACAGCTCGGTGTCGATGTTGGCGAGCACCGCCAGCGCGCGCTGCCTGATGGTGGGCTCGTAGCACTTGCTCAGCTCGAACGTGTAGGCCGAGATGATGTGTTCCCGCTCCACCGGCGTCATGCTGAGCCAGAACAGCCGGGGCTGGCGGAAATGGTCCGCGAACGACTCGGGCGCCTCGCGGACCTTGCGCGCCGCCGGTGTTTCGACCGGCACCTCGATGTAGGCGCCGGTATCGGCTCCGGCGAGGAACGGGCAGCCCCCGTCGAGGGAGTTGGGCCGGTACGGCGCCGTCCCGGAGTGCACGGCCGTCTGGTGCATGCCGTCGCGCAGCATGTCGTTGACCGGGGCGTGCGGGCGGTTGACCGGGATCTGGGCGAAGTTGGGGCCGCCGAGCCGGCTGATCTGCGTGTCGAGGTAGGAGAAGAGCCGTCCGGCCAGCAGCGGGTCGTTGGTGACGTCGATCCCGGGTACCAGGTGACCGGGGTGGAAGGCGACCTGCTCGGTCTCGGCGAAGAAGTTCGACGGGTTGCGGTTGAGCGTCATGATGCCGATCGGCTGGACCGGCGCCAGCTCCTCCGGCACGATCTTCGTCGGGTCGAGCAGGTCGATCCCTTCGAACATCTGGTCAGGGGTGTCGGGGAAGGTCTGCACGCCCAGTTCCCACTGCGGGTAGGCGCCGGACTCGATGGCGTCGGCGAGGTCGCGCCGGTGGAAGTCGGGGTCGATGCCGTTGGTGATCTGCGCTTCCTCCCAGACCAGGGAGTGCACGCCCAGCTTCGGCTTCCAGTGGAACTTCACCAGGGTCGTGGCGCCCTTGGCGTTGACCAGCCGGAAGGTGTGGATCCCGAATCCCTCCATCATCCGGTAGGAGCGGGGGATACCGCGATCCGACATGTTCCACAGCGTGTGGTGGGTCGCCTCGGTGTGCAGGGACACGAAGTCCCAGAAGGTGTCGTGCGCGCTCTGGGCCTGCGGGATCTCCCGGTCGGGGTGCGGCTTCCCGGCGTGGATGATGTCCGGGAACTTGACCGCGTCCTGGATGAAGAAGACCGGGATGTTGTTGCCGACCAGGTCGAAGGTGCCCTCGCCGGTGTAGAACTTCGTCGCGAAGCCCCGGGTGTCGCGGACGGTGTCGGCGGATCCGCGCGAGCCCAGCACGGTGGAGAAGCGTACGAAGACCTCGGTCTCGGCCCCCTTCGCCAGGAAGGCCGCCTTGGTGATCCGCGCCGCCGTGCCGTAGGCCTGGAACACGCCGTGCGCGGCCGCGCCGCGGGCGTGGACCACGCGCTCGGGGATGCGCTCGTGGTCGAAATGGGTGATCTTCTCGCGCAGGTGGTGGTCCTGGAGCAGGACCGGTCCGCGCGGTCCGGCCTTGAGCGAGTGGTCCGTGTCGTAGAGCCGGGCGCCCTGTGCGGTCGTCAGGTACGGGCCGCTCTGGGCCACCGCCTCCTGGGGGACGCCGGTCGGCCGCCCGGTCGGGGTGAAGGTGTCCGGACCGCTCTGGTCCGCCTTGGGCGGCAGCGGGTCACGGGGCTTGACCGGCTCGTTGAACCCCGGGGGCTCGGGCGCCGGCCGGCCGGGAACGCCGTTGGCCACCGCGGGGGTGGCGGCCGGTTCGACCGGAGGAGTCCTCGGGGCGCTCTTCTTCGCCGGGACAGCCTTCTTCGCCTTCTTCTGAACCATTGCGGATTGCCTTCCGGTCCGGTGGGTCTTCGATGGGACGGGTCGTCTTCGATGGGACGGGTCCTGCGTGCGGGCGGCCGGGCCGCCCGCTCACACGGTGCTGGGCTGTGGGCCGGGAGCCTCGTACCAGGCCCGGCGCTCCCGCGGCTGCCGGGGGACGCTCGCGCCGTCACCGGCGCGGACGGCTCCGACCACGCGGTCGTGCAGCAGCCGGCTCCGGTATCCCGACGGGCACGGAGCGGGGCTGCCGGTCACGGTGAACCAGCGCGTCGCGCCGCTGCGCCGGACGCTGACCCGGGCGTGCCCGTCGGTCCAGCTCGTCCGGACGTCCACGGTTCCCGTCAGGACGCCCGCTTCCCGCGTCGCGACACCGCCCGGCCCTGCGGCCACCGAGCGCGTCGTCCACGTTGCCCATCCCATGGTGCTGCCCTTCCCGCGTACGTTCCGGCGCCCCGAGGGGCGCCGACGATCGGCGGCTACCCCCTGCCGTGAAAGGCATGCGCCGGTCCGTATCCGCCGGTATGGGGGGATTGCTCAGGCGGGTGGGACGCGGGCAGCCACGCAGCGTGGCAGCTTCGCGTACGACGCACGGGGGGCGGGCGGCCGCCGCGGCCTTCGAACAGGCCCTGGGAGCGGAGGACTTCGGCGGCGTCTGCGCCCGCCTGGCGCCCCGGACCCGCGCAGAGGTGGCGGACTCCGGGGACGCGGGCGCGGGCTGCGCGGCGGCGGTCGCCGGTGTCGCCCCGCCAGCGGTGGGCGCGCCGGTACACGTGACGGTGTACGGCCGCCAGGCACAGGTCGCCGGTCCGGGCGACACCTTGTTGCTGTCCCAGTTCGACCGCGGGGGAAGGTCGTGGCCGCGGGCTGTGAACCCCGGCCGGGACAGCCGTACCAGTACGCCTTCCTGCTCTGCTGGCTCGCCCAGTCGATCGCCGGCACCGCCGCCTACGACGAGGAGCAGCTGCGCGGCCTCCAGGACCCCATTGCCTGGCACCAGTACCTGACCTCTGCCGACTTCCGGTCGCGGACCGTGCAGAACTGGCAGTCGGAGTTCCTGGCCGTGGCCTCGACGGCCATCCTCTCCATCTACCTGCGCCAGCGCGGGTCCCCCGAGTCCAAGCCCGTCGGCGCCTCGCACGGCGCCACCGGCGTGGCGGGCTGAGCCGGCGCTCACCGGGCGGTCACGGCCACGACGGCTCCTTGCGCGGCACCACCACCAGCTCGGAGACCACGCTGCCGGGCGGCGCCGACAAGGCGTACAGCACGGTGTCGGCGACGACGTCCGGGCTCTGCAACATCGATACGTCCGCGTCCGGGAAGCGCTCCATGATGAAGGGGGTCTCCATCCCGCCCGCGATGACGCCGGTGACGCCGATGCCCGTGCAGTCCCGCTGCGCCTCCTTGAAGAGGGTGTGCGTGAACGCCCGCAGCCCCGACTTGCTCGCCGAGTACGGTCCCGCCTCGGTCCAGGTGCGGTTGGACGCCGTGGAGAGGATGTTGACGATGTGGCCGCCGCCCCGGGCGACCATGCGCCGGTAGACCTCCAGGCACAGGTACATCGGCCCGAGCAGGTTGGTGGTGACCACCCGGGTCACCTCCTGCGCCGTCAGGTGCTCGATCGGCTTGGAGACGTCCACGGCGGCGTTGTTGACCAGGATGTCCAGCGCCTGGCCGTCCTCGTCGAGGTCGCGGAACACCCTCGACACCGCCGCCGGGTCGCAGACGTCCAGCTCGACGAACCGGGCCTCGCCGCCGGCCACCATCAGATCGGCGCACAGCTCCTGCGCCAGGTCCTTGCGTACGTCCGCCACCACCACGGAAGCCCCCGCGGCCGCCAGCCGCCGCGCGATCGAGGCACCCAGGCCGCGCGCCCCGCCGGTCACCAGGGCCCGTTGGCCGTGTAGGTCGACCTGCACCCGACTCTCCATCTGGCATCCTTCCTCGTTACCGCCCGCTACCGGTCGCGCTGGGTGAACGGCCGGTCGCCTCTCGTCTCCCACTGTGAGTGCGGCCCTCCCGGTGGGCACGCCGGACTACGCCGCCTGCGGCCGCCGCGCCGGTGACCCGCGCCACAGCGCGGGTACGCCCCGGCAGGCCGGGCGGTTCCTGTGATGAAACCCACCAGAAGTCCACGGGCCGGGCCGGGCAAGGGATTCGGGCGCGCCGGGCGGCCGGGGGAGCCGGCCCGCACCCCGCCGGGGGATTTCGTCTGCCACGATATTTCGCCGGGACAGCACCGCCGGCGCCGCAGCACCGCGCCACCGGTGCACCGGCCGCGCGGCTCGCGCGCACCCCCGCCCGAACCGCCGCTCCCGGCCACCGCCACCGGCCACTGCGCCCCGGCCATCCACCCAGCCTGCCGAGCCCCGGGCTGCTCCCCGAAGAAATCGACTGTGCCTTCCTCGAAGCCCCTCGTGCCCGGCCCCCGCCCCACGCCCGCCGCCGCCCCCGCCCGTGCCGCCTCCCGCTCGCCGTGGCGCTCCCTGCGCTACCGCAGCATGCGCTGGTGGTCCGTCGCCAACTTCGTCTCCAACACCGGAACGTGGATGCAGCTGACGGTGCAGAACCTGCTGGTGCTCCAGATCACCGGCTCCGCGGCCGCCACCGGACTGTCCATGTCCGTCCAGGCGGCGCCCGGCCTCCTGATGGGGCTGGCCGGCGGCGCGGCCGTGGACCGCTGGCCCCGGAAGCTGACCGCGGCCGTCAGCCAGGCGCTGCTGGGCGCCGTCGCGTTCCTGACCGCGTTCCTCGTCGCGTTCGACCAGCTCGACCTGGCCGTCCTCATGGTGCTCGCCGCCACCACCGGGCTCATCGCCACCGTCGACGGCCCGGCCTGCGCCCTGCTCGGCAACGACCTCGTCCGTACGGAGGACGTCCCCTCCGCCATCGGCGTCGGCTCCCTCGTGCACAACGCCGGACGGCTGGCCGGTGCCGCCCTCGCCGGTGTCACGGTCGCCTTCCTCGGCACCGGCGCCGCCTACGCCGCCAACGGCGTCTCCTTCCTCTTCGTCGCCGCCGTCATCCCCTTCCTCAAGGCGGCCCGGCAGAGCGGACCCGCCGCGCCGCGCGACGAGTCCCGGCGCGCGGACGCCGCGGAGCGTACGGACGCCGGCGCGGGCATGAGCGCCCGCGAGGGCCTGGTGTTCTTCCTGCGCCGCCCCCGGCTGGTCGCGCTCGCGGGCATCAGCGGCCTCAGCGCCCTGCTGGGACGCAACTACGGCCTGACCCTCGTCGTGCTCGTCACCGGCCCCCTGGCGGGCGACGCCGCGGCCTTCGGCACGGTCTCCACCGTGCTGGCGGTCGGCGGCATCCTGGGCGCGGTGCTCGGCGCGCGGCTGCGCAAGCCCACGGTGCGCTTCGTCGGCGTGCTCGCGGCGGCCGGGGCGCTGCTCCAGGTACTGGCCGGGCTGTCGCCCTCGCTCGCCGTGCTGCTGGTCCTGGTCCTGCCGATGGCGGTGGCCGAGTCGGTGTCGGAGACGGCCGGCACCACCGTCCTGCAGACCGATCCGCCCGCCCACATGCGCGGGCGCGTGCTCGGCGTGTGGAGCACGGTGAAGACCCTCTGGGGCCTCGCGGCCCCGCCGACGCTCGGCCTGCTGATGGAGCTGGCCGGGGTGCGCGGCGCCCTGGTCGCGGGCGGACTGGTCGTCTTCGCCGTGCTGACCGCGGGCCTGCTGCTGCGCGGCCGGCGCGACGGCCCGGTCGGGGCTGGAGGCCGTGGCCTGATGTCCGGGAGGCCGGGCGGGCGGGCTCCGCGGCCGGGCGTCAGCGGGCGGCTCTTGGACCCGGCTCAC
>NZ_JBVHQF010000008.1:0-375165 GCF_055567555.1 Streptomyces sp. NPDC026522 | reverse complement strand
AGCGGGCGGCTCTTGGACCCGGCTCACCGGGCGCGCGGCGTCGGCGGGCGTCTGGGGTCGGCCTCGGGGGGCGTCCCGGCGCCCGGCGCGGTGCTGGCGCCGGGCCGCTCTGGGCTGGAGGCCGTGGCCTGACGTCCGGGAGGCCGGGCGGGCGCGCTCCGCGGCCGGGCCTCAGCGGGCGGCTCTTGGACCCGGCTCACCGGGCGCGCGGCGTCGGCGGGCGTCTGGGGTCGGCCCCAGGGGGCGTACCGGCGCCCGGCGCGGTGCTCGCGCCGGGCCGGTCGGGGCTGGAGGCCGTGGCCTGATGTCCGGGAGGCCGGGCGGGCGCGCCTCAGGGGGTGGGTGTCGGCGTCGGCAGGGCCCGTACCGCCTCGACGACCTCCTCCACGGTGATCCGCAACAGCCGGGCGTCGGGCAGCGAGCCGTGCGCGTCACCCGGCCGCAACGGGTCCTCGCCCGGCCCCGGGTGCCACAGGATCCGGTGCCGGGTGCCCGGCGGCGGCCCCCACAGCCGGGGCGCCACCGGCCCGAACAGCACCACGGACGGGGTCCCGAGGGCCGTCGCGAGGTGCGCGAGCCCCGTGTCCCCGACCACCACGCAGCGCGCCCGGGACACGAGCGCGCAGAGCGCCGCGAAGGGCACGTCGCCGGATCCGCCGAGCACCGCCCCGGGCGGCAGCCCCGCCTCGGCCGCCACCCGGGCGGCCAGCCGGGCCTCGCCGACTCCCGCCGTCACCACGACCTCCTCGCCCGAGGCCCGCAGCGTGCGTGCCACGGACGCGAACCGCTCCAGGGGCCAGCGCCGGGCCCCGGCGTCGGCGCCGGGATGGATCACGACCGCCCCTTCGGCCGGCGACGGCCCGTCCGGCGCTGGGATCCGCAGGTCCTCGGGATCGGCCCGGACCCCGTACCAGCCCAGGAGCCGGCACCAGCGCTCCCGCTCGTGCTCGTCGGCCAGCCACTCGGGGCCCTCGATGTCCGGCGTGTCGGGATGCCGGTAGGCGAAGAGCCGCCGGGGCCCCAGGCCCTGGAGCAGCAGATGGCTCGGCGGCCCGTTGCCGTGCAGGTCGACGGCCAGCTCCGGCGGCGGCCCCGCCCACGGCAGCGCGGCGGGCACCGCCCGACCGGGCGCGGAGGCGGGCAGCAGCCGGTCCACCAGGCCGGTGGCGGCGGCGGCCTGCGCCAGCCGGGCGGGCGCCGCCAGTACCACGTCCCAGCCGGGCAGGGCGCCGCGCAGCGCCCGCAGCGAGGGCACGGCGGTGAGCAGGTCTCCCAGCCCCAGGGCCCGCAGCACCAGCACGGTGGGCCGGGGCGGGGCGCTGCGGGTGGCGTCGGGACTGCGGTGGCTCATGGGACCTCCCGGGGAAGCGGGCGCACGTCAGGGCGTCGTCGGGGCCACGGGCCGGGCGGCCCGGGCGGCGCGGTGGGCGAGCGAGGTGGTGGAGCGGCCGTCGAGGTACGGCAACACGACCGCCTGGCCGCCCCACTGCCGCAGCACCTCCGCCTCGGGGAGCTCCCCGGCCGAATAGTCGCCGCCCTTGACCCACACGTCGGGCCGCAGCCGGCCCAGCAGCCGCGCCGGGGTGTCCTCCTCGAACGGCGCGACGGCGTCGACGCTGCCGAGCGCCTCCAGCACCCGCATCCGGTCCGCGAGCGGGTTGAGCGGCCGCCCGGGCCCCTTGAGGCGGCCCAGCGAGGCATCGGAGTTCACGCACACGATCAGGCAGTCCCCGATCCGCCGGGCGCTCTCCAGCAGCCCCACGTGCCCGGCGTGCAGCAGGTCGAAGCAGCCGCCGGTGGCCACCACCGTCCCGCCGCGCGCCCTGACGTCCAGGGCCAGGGCGAAGGGGTCCCGCTCCCGGGGCCGCCGCGGCGCCGTGGCGGCCCCGGTCCCCCACAGCGCGCGGTTGGCCGCGCCGCCCGCCGCGACGAAGGCGGCCGCCTCGGCCACCCCCCGCTCCACCGCCTCCTCCGGCAGCGCCCCGTCCGCCAGCCCCGCCGCCGTCGCGGCGGCGAAGCAGTCGCCCGCCCCGCACGGGTCGCCCTCGGCCCGGTACGGCGCCGGGACCAGCATGGGGGTCTGCGCGCCGGGCCGGGCCAGCAGTACCCCGCGCTCGCCGAGGGTCACCGCCACCGCGGCGGCCCGCCACCGGTCCGCGAGCTCGGCGCCCCGCTCCGCGTACGCCCGCAGGGAGACGCCCTCGACGCCGCTCAGCGCCCGCGCCTCCGCCGCGTTCGGCGTCACCAGCCGGGCCCCGGAGACCGGGGCGTCCCCCTTGGGGTGCGGATCCCATACCAGCGGCGCCCGCGGCGCCACGCCCTCCAGCAGCTCCCGTACGGCGCGCGCGGTGTGCCGGCCGTAGTCGGCGACGAGTACGGTCCCGGCCTGCTCCAGGACCTCCCGCACCGCACGGGCCGGGGACCCCGGGGTGCCGCCGCCGCGGTCGATGCGGACCAGGGGGCGGCCGCCGGCCAGCACCCTGGTCTTGACCGGGAGGTCCCCGTCGAGCGGGAGCTCGACCACCCGTACCTGCCCCCGCAGCGCGGTCCGTACGGTCTCGCTGGCCTCGTCGTCACCCAGCGCGGTGACCAGCACCACCTCGCGGCCGCCCCGGGCCGCCAGCGCGGCCGCCAGTCCCGCACCGCCGGGCCGCCGCCGCTCGGCCGTGACGTCGACGACCGGCGCCGGGGCGTCGGGCGACAGCCGGGTGGCGACGCCCTCGATGTCTTCGTCCAGCAGGACGTCGCCCACCACCACGAGCGGACCGCGGCCGGTCACGGCAGCCTCCGGAAGACGGGTACCGCCCCGGTCCGCTTCGGCCCCGCGGCCCGCTCGCGCGCACGGCCCGCCGGGCGGGCGCCGCCGGGCGTGGCGGCGGCCGCGTCGAAGGCCTCGCACAACAGGTGCACCGCCACCAGGTGGGCCTCCTGCACGGTGGCCGTGGTGGCCGCGTCCACGTGCAGCGTCTCGTGGGCGGCCTCGGCCAGCGGGTTCGGCCCGGGGCCGGTCATCGCCCACACCTCCATCCCGGCGGTCCGGCCCGCGATGGCCGCCGAGATGAGGTTCGGGCTGCGGCCCGAGGTGGAGAGCAGCACGAGGACGTCTCCCGGCCGGCCGTGCGCCGCCACCTGGCGGGCGAAGACCTGGTCGAAGCCGTAGTCGTTGCCGATGGCGGTGACGCTGGAGGTCTCGGCGTGCAGCGCGATGGCCGAGTACGCGGGCCGTTCCTGCCGGTAGCGCCCGACCAGCTCGGCGGTCAGGTGCTGGGCCTGGGCGGCGCTGCCGCCGTTGCCCGCGGCCAGCAGCCGGCCGCCCGCGGGCAGTACGGCCGCGAGCCGCGCGCCCCAGTCGCCGAGCCGGCCCAGGCCGTGGCTGCGCAGCCGGTCCAGGGCGTCCTGGAGCGACTGGCAGTGCCGGTGCGCGCCGTCGAGTGCGAAGTGATCGGTCATGGCGGCCGGGCGCCGGCCGCGCCCGGGGGCCGCGGCCGTACCCGTCCCTCCTTCGGTAGTCGGTAGTGCGCGGTCGGGTCCGGACGGATGGGGAGTCAGCGGCTTCCCGCCACCGCCGTACGGGCATGGAGCACCGAGCGGTACGCGGCCTCGGTGGCCGCGGCGACGCTCGCCCAGCCGTACTGGCTCAGCACGCGGCGCCGTCCCGCGGCCCCGTACGCCTCCCGCAGGACGGGATCGGCCAGCAGTTCGCCGACGGCGGCGGTCAGGGCCCCGGCGTCACCGGGCGGCACCAGCCGGCCCGTGACCCGGTCGGCGACGGTGTCCAGCTGTCCGCCCACCCCACTGGCGACGACGGCCCTGCCGCAGGCCATCGCCTCCAGCGGGACGATGCCGAACGGCTCGTAGTCCGCCGGGCAGAGCACCACGTCGGCGCTGCGCAGCAGGGCCGGCACCTCGGCGCTGGGCACCCCGCCGGTGAACCGGACCCGGTCCGCGACCCCGGCGGCCCGTGCCAGGTCCCGCAGCCGGCGCACCTCCGGATCCGCGTCGACCCGCTCCGGCGGCGGTCCGCCCGCCACGACCAGTTCCGCGTCGGGCAGCCCGGCCAGGGCGGTGATGGCGACGGCGGCTCCCTTGCGGGGCACCAGCCGGCCCAGCTGGAGCAGCCGGTACCGGTACGGGCCGCGATCGGCGACCGGGCCCTCGGGGGAGAACTGCTCCGGATCCACCCCGCAGGAAACGACGTCGACCTTCTCGGCGGGCACCCCCATCCCGGCCAGCTCCGCGACCTCGTCCCGGCAGGTGGCCACCACCCGGTCGCAGCCGAGTCCCACCTGCACCTCGCAGGGGATCCGGGCCGGCGGGCTGGTGTCGGCGTGCCCCTGGTGGCGCCGCTTGACCGTGCCCAGCGCGTGGTAGGTGTGCAGCAGCGGCAGCCGCAGCTCGCGCGCGACCTGGAGCGAGGCCAGCCCCGACATCCAGAAGTGGGAGTGCACCAGGTCGGGCCCCGCCTGCTGCCATTCCAGGGCCAGGTAGCGGGCGAACTCCAGCATGTGCGGCAGCAGTTCGTCCTTCGGCAACGGCTCCGCCGGCCCGGCCGGCACGTGGTGGACCAGTACCCCCGGGCGCAGCGGCCTGGTGACCGGCAGTTCCTTGGAGTCCCACCGGGTGTACACGGTCACCCGGTGGCCACGGTCCGCGAGGGCGCCCGCGAGGCGCGCGACGTGCACGTTCTGGCCGCCCGCGTCGACCCCGCCCAGGGCGGCCAGCGGACTCGCGTGCTCGGACACCAGGGCGACGGACAGGCTGCGCCGGCCGGGGCGGGTACGCAGGGGCCCCGGTCGCGCCGTCATGAGCAGACCTCCGTCAGCACGCGCTCCCAGTCGGCCAGGAAGCGCTTGAGTCCGTACCGTTCCAGGACGGCCTGGCGGGCCCGCGCCCCGTCTTCGGCGGCGGCCTGCGGATCCTCCCGGTAGCGCCGGGCGGCCCGCGCCAGTACCTCGGGGCGGGTCGAGAGGATCCCGGTGCCGGGCGGCACGGCCTCCACCACCTCGGTCGTGGCCAGCGCGATGACGGGCATGCCCAGGTGCATGGCCTCCAGCAGCGAGAGCCCCAGGGAGGTCCAGCGCACCGGGTGGATGTACATCCGCCGCGCCGCCATCGCCTCGTGCAGGGCCCGCTGCGGGAGGTCGGCGCTGCGGCACTGGTCGGCCGGTACGCCCAGGTGTTCGGCGAGGCCCTCCGTGCGCATCCCGAACACGTCGAGCGGTACGGCCGCGCCGAGGGCGGCCAGCAGGTCCGTG
Organism: Streptomyces sp. NPDC026522; assembly: GCF_055567555.1. Lineage (NCBI taxonomy): Bacteria > Bacillati > Actinomycetota > Actinomycetes > Kitasatosporales > Streptomycetaceae > Streptomyces > Streptomyces sp. NPDC026522. The sequence continues at coordinate 369,910 of NZ_JBVHQF010000008.1, read as the reverse complement.
CCGGTGTACCGGCCCCGGCGGACGGGGTCGTTGACCACGACGGCGGCCCGGGCGAGGCGGCCCGAGTACAGGTGGCCCGGGTCGACGATGCCGTGTTCGATCACCTCGGTGCGGGTGGAGCCGTTGTCCCAGAACAGCCGGTTGAAGTGCGTGACGTGGACCAGGGTGAGGTCGTCGCGGTCGGCGAAGGGGTGCCGGGTGCAGGGGACGTCACCGTCCGGCGCGTTGTGCTCCAGGTAGACGGCGGGCACGTCGCGGCCCGGACGGCGCCCGCCCAGCCAGCGTTCGGCGAGCTCCGCCTCGTGCGGCCGCTGGAGGAGGACGAGGTCGACGGGGGTCTCGCGGAGCTCCCCGGGCGTCACCTCCTTGACCGAATCCGGCCAGGCGAAGGTGCGGGCCCGGCCCAGGCCGTCCGGGCCCCGGTCCGGGGTGACGGGCACCAGATACGTGTGCGGCCCCTGGACGAAGGCGGTGGTCCAGGATCCGTGCACGTGCCACAGCAGGATGTTCATACCCTCGCTCCTCGCTCCGTTTCGGATGGGCCGCCCGCCCGGGCCGGTTCCGTCCCCAGCGCGGTCCCGCCGCCGAGCGTCGCCACCGCCGCCAGCACTTCGACGTCGCTCACGCCGTCCAGGCAGGGGTGGCCCGCCACCGGGCACCGGCGCGCCCTGGTTCGCGCGCAGCGCGCCTCCTGATCGCCGAGCAGGACGTGCGGCACCCCGTACGGACGCCAGCGCTCGGCGGGCACCACCGGCGCGAACAGGCAGGCGACGGGGGTGCCCGTCGCCGCGGCGAGGTGCGCGGGACCGGTGTTGCCGGTGAGCACGACCCGGGCGCCCGCCAGGACGCCCGCCAGCTCCGCCAGGCCGGCGGTGGCCCCGCCGAGGTCCAGCGCGTGGTCGCCCGCCACCCGAGCGGTCAGGTCCTTCTCGGCCGGGCTGCCGGTGACCACCATCCGGTAGCCCGCCGCGCTGAGCGCCTCGGCGGCCCGTGCCGCCCGGGGCGCGGTCCACGCCCGGGCCGGGGCGGCCGCCCCGGGGTGCAGCACCACGTACGGCTCCGGGCCGGTCAGGTGCGAGGTGTCGGGAGGGGTGCGCACGCGCAGTGCCCCGTCGTCGCCGCGCGGCAGCGCGAACCCGCAGTCCCGGGCCAGGTCCAGCGCCGCGAGCGCCTCGTGCCGGTGCGGCAGGCGCCGGTGGCGCAGGTCCAGCAGCGAACCGGGGTAGTCCTCGCAGTCCGCGGCGGCCCACGGGACGCCCGCCAGTTTCAGCAGCAGGGCGGCCGGCAGCGGGCTCTGGTGGTAGGAGACCAGGACCAGCGCCCGGTCGAACCGGCCGGCCGCGACCGCCTCCAGCAGCTCCGCGCACTCCGGGCGGGCGACGGCGGCCGGTTCCAGCCCCACCCAGGGGGCGTCGTACACCAGCACGTCGTCCACGCCCGGCAGGATCCGGGCGGCCGGTTCGCCGAGCGGCCCGCAGAGCATCGCGGTGTACGAGGACCCCGCCGCGACCGCCCGGACGGCGGGCCCGGCCAGCAGCACGTCGCCCGCGCTGTCCAGCCGAACCACCAGCGTCCGCGGCCCGCTCACCGGGTGCTCCCGGGGCCGGATGCCGCCACCACCGGGGTACGGTCGCCCAGCACCAGCCGGACCGCCGCGAGCAGGTCGGGCGCCGTCTCCCCGGCCGCCGCGACCTCCTCCGGCAGGGTCCGCCCGGTCGGTACGAGGACGCCCCGGGCCCCGGCCGCGCGCGCGGCCCCGACATCGGCGCCGATGTCACCGATGACCACGGTCCGCCCGGCGGACACCCCCAGGTACCGGCAGGCGGCCAGCACCAGGCCGGGTGCGGGCTTGCGGCACCCGCAGGCGTCCCGGGGCCCGTGCGGGCACACCGCCCACACCGCGAACGGCCCGAACAGCCCGTCGACCCGCTCGCGCACGGCCAGCACCTGCGAGCGCGTCAACAGGCCCCGGGCGACGCCCGACTGGTTGCTGACGACCCCCACCGGGATGCCGAGGGCCCGTACGGCGGCCACGGCCTCGCGCGCCGAGGGCATCGGCACCACCCGCCGCGGGTCGCCGTTGTAGGGCACGTCGGCCACCAGGGTGCCGTCCCGGTCGAACAGCACGGCCTGCGGCAGCACCGGATCCGCCTCGTGGCCCGCCCCGCTCCGGGGGGACGCCTCGAACAGCCAGGGCCCGGGCGGGAGCGGCCGGGTCACCGCGGCACCCGTTCCCGGACCGCCGCGCGCGGCGCCCGGGCCGGCCCCGCGGCCGGCCGTGGCCGCCACGGCAGCGCCCGGCGGTGGCGCACTTGCCCGCGCAGCCAGTGCCAGGTGGCCACCGGCGGAATGAGCACGCTGGTCACCGCCATGGACAGCACTTCCTGCCGGGTCCGGGGCCCCGGCGCGATCCGCGCCCCGGCGAACTCGGCGGTGCCCGCGAGCCACCCGGTCGCGCAGGCGAGGGCGGCGCCGCGCCTGCCGAGGACGGCGCAGGACACCGCCCCGGCGGCGGCGCCGGTCACCAGCAGGTGGCGCGGCAGCCGGCCGCGGGGCGCGCTCGCCCGGCTCCACCAGCCGCCACCGTGCAGCCGGTTCATCAGGACGTCGTCCGCGTTGCCCGCCTGCTGGCGTACGGAGACCCAGCGGTCGGCCGGGCGCACCGGATGGGTGGTGCGGCGCCGGCCCTCGTCCAGGCTCCAGCCGGCGTCCAGGACCCGCAGCGCCAGGTCGGCGTCCTCCCGGAAGGCCCGCCGGAACCGTTCGTCGAAACCGCCCACGGCGTCCAGGACTTCGGGCCGGTAGGCCATGTCGGCGGTGATCCAGCGCGCGGTCGCCAGGCCGGCCGTGCCGCGTTCCCAGTCGGTGGGGCGGCGGTCGCCGGGCAGCGGCACCGCTATCCGGGCGGTGATCCCGCCGGTCCGCTCGGAGGCCGCCGCGAGGTCGCGGGCCAGTTCCTCGCCCCAGTCGGGCCCGGGCAGCACGTCGTCATCCAGGAAGACGATCCAGTGCGCGATGTCGCCCGCCGCGCGGCGGCCCGTGTTGCGCGCGGCGGCCGGCCCCCGGCCCCCGCCGGACACGGTCACCGTGACGCCGCGCAGGGAATGGGGGACGTCGACCGGCAGGGGCGTCCCACCGGCCCGGGGGCGGTCGTCGACGAGGACGACCCGGACGGGTTTGGGCCCGGCCGAGGCGGCCAGCGCCGCCAGGCACCGGCTCAGGCTCGGCCGGCCCAGGGTGGGCACCACCACGGCGTACGGCGGAGCCGTCCGGGCAGGGGCGTACGCGGTCATCGGGACCAGCCTTCGTCGTCGGAACGGTCGTCGGAGCGGTCGTCGGTGCGGAAGAAGGTGCCGCGCCGGATCGCGTACGGCCCGATCGCGAGCAGGTCGACCGGCGAGGAGCCGAAGCACTCCAGCGCGTCGCGCGGATCGTCCACCATGGGCCGGCCGGCCGTGTTCAGGCTCGTGTTGACCACCACCGGCAGCCCGGTGAACTTCTCGAAGTGGCCCAGCATCCGGGCCACCAGCGGTTCGGCGGCCGGGTCGACGGTCTGGATGCGGGCGGTGCCGTCGACGTGCACGACGGCGGGGATCCGCTCGCGCCACTCGGGCGCCACATCGTGCACGAACAGCATGTACGGGCTGGGGACCGGCCCGGTGAAGATCTCCGCGGCGCGGTCGGCGAGCACCATGGGCGCCACGGGCCGGAACTGCTCGCGCCCCTTCACGTCGTTGAGCCGCTCCAGGTTGCCCGCGTGCCCGGGGTGCGCGAGCAGCGAACGGTGGCCCAGGGCCCGCGGTCCGTACTCCGAACGCCCCTGGAACCAGGCGACGACGGCGTTGTCCGCGAGCGCCCGCGCGACGGTCTCGGCGATGTCCGGCGGCCGTTCGAAGGGCACGGCGGCCGTCTTGAGCCAGGCAGCGAGTTCGGCGTCGGACCAGTCCCGCCCCAGGTCGGCGCCGGCCATCGGCTCCGGATCGTCCCCGGCGCCCGCGGCCAGCAGGAGGGCGCCGCCGAGAGCGGTCCCCGCGTCACCGGCGGCGGGCTGCACCCACACGCGGGAGAAGGGCCCCTCGCGGGCGATCCGGGAGTTGGCGACGCAGTTCAGGGCGACCCCGCCGGCCAGGGTCAGGACGCTGTCGTGGGTCTTTCCGTGCAGCCAGCGCGCCAGGTCCAGCAGCGTCTCCTCCAGCACGGCCTGCGCACTGGCGGCGACGTCGGCGTGGTCGCGGGTCCACGGCTCCTCCGGCCCGCGGGGGGCGCACAGTTCGTGCCAGGGGACGCCGTTCGCGCGGAACCCGCCGTCGCCGGTCGGGTGGACGTGGCGCCGCAGCTCCGCCAGCATCCGCGGGGTGCCGTGCGAGGCGAGGGCCATGACCTTGAACTCGTCGGAGGAGCGCAGGAACCCCAGGTGGGCGGTGAGCTCCTCGTAGACCAGGCCCAGGGAGTGCGGGAGTTCCTGGGAGTGCAGGGGCTCCAGCCGGTCGTGGATGCGGCGGGCCGCCAGGTGCGAGGCCCGCTCACCGCGCCCGTCCAGGACCAGCACCGAGGAGGTCTCGGCCCCGGAGGCGGCGAACGCGGCAGAGGCGGCGTGCGCCATGTGGTGCGGCACGAAACGGACGAGGGCCGGGTCCAGCCCCGGCAGGGCACTGCCCAGGAAGCCCGGCGCCTCGCGCGCGTAGGTCAGCCGCAGGTGGTCCCAGGGGTCGTCCAGGCCCATCTCCCCGGCCGGCCGGGCGAGGGCCGGGTCGAAGGAGTAGGCCACGGCGTCGAGGTCCTGCGGGCGCAGACCGGCCCGGTGCAGGCACCAGGAAGCGGCCTGTACGGGCAGTTCCCAGGCGGAGAAGGGCACCGGGCGCTTGCCGTGCTTCCGTCGGGAGAAACGTTCCTCCTCGGCGGCGGCCACGATGTGGCCGTCGATGACGAGCGCGGCGGCGGGGTCGTGGAAGAGGGCGTTGATTCCGAGAATGTGCATGTCTGTCGGGCCTTTCGGCGGAGGGAGCGGCGCGCGGACCGGACGGGGACGCGCCCCGGCGCTGCGGGGTCAGCCGTCCGGCTGGGCGCGGAACCAGGCGATGGTGCGCCGCAGACCGGCTTCGGCGGCCACCTCCGGCTCCCACAGGAGTTTGTCGCGGGCCAGCGTGATGTCCGGGCAGCGCACGCTCGGGTCGTCCGTGGGCCGTTCGATGAAGCGGATCTCGGATCCGGAGCCGGTGAGTTCGATGACCAGCCGGGCCAGCTCCAGCATCGTGATCTCGGTCGGGTTGCCGATGTTGACGGGGCCCCGCATGCCGTGGGCCGCCATCGCGAGGATCCCCGCGACCGTGTCGTCCACGTAACACAGCGACCTGGTCTGGAGCCCGTCCCCGGTGACCGTCAGCGGCACGCCCGCCAGGGCCTGGCGGATGAACGTGGGCACGGCCCGGCCGTCGTAGCCGCGCATCCGGGGCCCGTAGGTGTTGAACAGCCGCACGATGGCGGTGTCCGTCCCGTGGAAGCCGGCCTCGGCGGTCGTGAGCGCCTCGCCGAAACGCTTCGCCTCGTCGTACACGCTGCGCGGGCCCACCGGGTTGACGTGGCCCCAGTAGCGCTCGTTCTGCGGGTGCTCCTGCGGATCGCCGTAGACCTCGGAGGTGGAGGCGAGCAGGAAGCGCGCCTCGGACCGGTGGGCGAGTTCGAGGGCGTTGCGGGTGCCCAGGCTGCCCGCCTCCATGGTGTGCAGCGGCAGCCGCAGGTAGTCCGCCGGGGAGGCGGGGGAGGCCAGGTGCAGTACGAGGTCCGGCCGGCGGGGCACGGTGAACGGCTCCGAGACGTTGGCCCGGAACAGCGTGAAGCCCGGCCTGTCGGCCAGGGCGGCGATGTTCTCCGGCCGGCCGGTGCTGAAGTCGTCGACGCACGTCACCGCCGTGCCCGCGTCCAGCAGCGCGGCGCAGAGGTGTGAACCCACGAAACCGGCACCACCGGTGACGACGGCGTGCTCCCAGCGTTGTTTCGAGACGGCGCTCATCGAAGGTCTCCTCTGGCAGGTGGGTCCGGCTCGCCACCCGGCCGCGTCGGCAGGTGGGGCACTCCCTCAGCGGACCCGCGGGTGGCGGGAGGCTGGAGCCCCGGGAATTGCCAACAGCCTCCGCCAGCCGCGGGGAGCGGGCACTCGGAAGCACTGCATTCCGGTGAACCACGGAGCGTGAGCACGACGCGGACAAGCCCGCGCAGAGCCACGGCCGGCCCGGCGCCGCGGCTGCCGGCATGCGCCGACCGGCATGCGCCGACCGGCATGAATCGCGCCGTACCGGTGAGACGCCCGGGTGTGAAGGCCGCCCACCGTCTCGACAACCGTGTCGTCGTCATCACCGGCGCGTCCAGCGGCATCGGCCGTGCCACCGCCCCGGCCTGCGCGAAGCGCGGCGCTCACGTCGTGCTCGCCCCCCCGCAGCGCCCGCGAATTCGACCGGGTGGCCGAGCAGTGCCGGCGCCGCGGCGGACAGGCGCTGGCCGTCCCCACCGACGTGACCGACCCCGGGGCCGTCACCGCCCTCGCCGCTGCCGCCACCGCCCGGTTCGGCCGGATCGACGTCTGGGCCAACGTGGCCGGCGTGGGCATCCTCGGCCGGTTCGACCGGACGCCGCCCGGCGACCTGCGCCGCCCCATCGACGTCAACGTCCTCGGCGCCGTCAACGGGACCCGGGCCGCCGTGCCCGTCATGCGCCGGCCGGGGGCGAGGGCGTACTCATCGACGTCGCCTCCTTGCTCGGCGCGGTGGTGCAGGCCCCGTACATGTCCGGCTACGCGATGTCCAAGGCGGCCCTGATCACCTTCGACGAGGGACTGCGCTCGGAACTCGCCCTCATCGGCGCGGGCGGCATCAGCGTGTGCACCGTGCTCCCGGCCGGGGTCGACACGCCCTTCTTCCGGCACGCCGCCAACCACACCGGCCGCGAGCTGCACGCCCCTGCCGCCCGTGGCGACGCCGGAGCGGGTCGCCCGCGCCCTCACCGCCACGATGCGCCGCCCCGGACCCCGGGGCGGCGCATCGGCCCCTACGCGCGGTCCCTGGCGGCCGCCCACGGCCTCGCCCCGGACCTGACGCGCCGCACGCCCGCCCGCCGCACCGAACGCCGGTACCTGGACCCGGCCGGCGGCGCGCCCGATACCCCGGGCACCCTGCACGTGCCGTCCGGGCGGAGCGCCGCCGTACGCGGCGGACGCCGCAGCGGCCTGCGCACGGCGGCCCGCAGGACGACGGCCGGCGCCGCGCTGGGCTGCGCGGCACTGCTCGGCGCCCGCGCCGCCGCCGGTCACCGGCCGCGCACCTGAACCGCGTATCCGAACCGGCGCCCGCCACCCGCGCGTCGTGTGAACCACGCCGCCCGGGGTAGGCGCCGGGCACCTATGCGCCACCGAACCCTGGAGGAGCCATGGCCGTGCAGCACCGGCTCATACGCCGTCCGCCCGCCTGGGTGTGGGACGTCCTGAGGGACGGCAGCCGGTACGCCGACTGGGTGGTCGGCACCGAGGAGTCCTGGGAGGACGGCGGCCACTGGCCGATGGAGGGCGCCACCATCGGCTACCGGGTCAAGCTCGGCCCCCTCGCCTACGAAGGGAAAACGGTCGTCCGCGCCTGCGAGCCACCCGAACGGCTCGAACTGGAGGCGATGGCGGGCAAGGGCGGCAGCGCCCGGATCGCCATCGAGATAAAGCCCTGGGGCAAGGACACGCTGGTCATCATCGACGAACACCCCCTGCGCGGCCGCAACGGCTCCATCCACAACGCCGCCATCGACTTCCTCGTCCAGCTCCGCCACCGCAGCATGCTCGGGCGCCTCTCCCGGGCCGTCGAGTCCAAGGGAGCCAGGCCCGATGGCGACTCCTGACGCGGTGGTCATCGGCGCCGGCCCCAACGGCCTGGTCGCCGCCAACGTGCTGGCCGACGCGGGCTGGCGGGTCGTCGTCCTGGAGGCCGCCCCCGAACCCGGCGGGGCGGTCCGCAGCGACCGCGGGCTCGACCCCGCGTACGTGCACGACCTGTTCAGCGCGTTCTATCCGCTCGCGGCGGCCTCCCCGGTGATCCGGGACATGCACCTGGAACGGCACGGGCTGCGCTGGAGCCGGGCCCCCGCCGTGGTCGCCCACCCCCTCGAAGACGGCCGCTGCGCCGTACTCGGCGGCGATGTCCACGACACCGCGGCCTCCGTCGAGGCCTTCGCACCCGGCGACGGGGCCGCCTGGGAGCGGCTGCACGCCCTCTGGCAGCGCATCGGCGACGACGTGCTGGGCTGCCTGTTCACCCCCTTCCCGCCGGTCCGGGCGGGCCTGCGGCTCGCGGCCCGGCTGCGCGCGGCGGAGGGGCTCCGGGTGGCGCGCACGATGCTGCTGCCCGCGCGCCGGCTCGGCGACGAGGAGTTCTCCGGTGAGGGCGCGCGGCTGCTGATCGCCGGCAACGCGCTGCACGCCGACCTCGGCCCCGAGTCCGCCCTCGGCGGCGGCTTCGGCTGGCTGATGTGCATGCTGGGCCAGGCGTACGGATTCCCGGTTCCCGTCGGCGGCGCCCAGGCCCTCACCGAAGCCCTGGTCCGCCGGCTGGAGGCCCGGGGCGGCACCCTGTACTGCTCGCGGCCCGTCACCCGCGTCGTCGTGCGGGGCGGCCGCGCCGTCGCGGTGCGCACCGGGGACGGCGCCGAGATACCGGCCCGGCGGGCCGTCCTCGCCGACGTACCCGCCCCCCTGCTGTACGAGCGGCTCGTGGGGGAGGAGCACCTGCCCGCCCGGCTCCGCTCCGACCTGCGCCGCTTCCAGTGGGACTTCGCCACCGTCAAGGTGGACTGGGCCCTGTCCACGCCGATCCCCTGGCGGTCCGAGGGCGCCCGGCGCGCCGGGACCGTCCACCTCGCCGAGGGCCTGGACGAACTGACCCTCTTCTCCGCCCAGATCGCCATGAGCCGGGTGCCCCGCGTGCCGTTCGTGGTCCTCGGCCAGATGACCACGGCCGACCCCAGCCGCTCCCCGGCCGGCACCGAGTCCGCGTGGGCCTACACCCACGTCCCGCAGGCCGTCACCGGGGACGCGGGGGACGACGGCGCGGGCGCCATCACCGGCAAGTGGGACGAACGGGAGAAGGAGGCGATCGCGGCCCGCGTCGAAGCGCAGATCGAGCGCTACGCCCCGGGCTTCGGCGCCACCGTCCGGGCCCGCCGGGTCCTCGCACCCCCCGACCTGGAGCGCCTCAACCCGGCCCTGATCGGCGGCGCCGTCAACCAGGGCACCACCAACCTGCACCAGCAGCTCCTCTTCCGCCCCGTCCCGGGCACCGGCCGCCCCCGCACCCCGGTCCGCGGGCTCTACCTCGCCTCGGCGACCGCCCACCCCGGCGGCGGCGTGCACGGAGCCCCCGGCGCCAACGCCGCCCGAGCGGCCCTGCGGGCGCGCCTGCTGCGCGGCGGCGCGGCGTCCTGAAAGGCGCACCGGGGCACCTTGTGCTGCACTGGGCTGTGACGTGGACGGTGCGGGAGAGGACTCGGTGACGGCCGAGCGCGAGCGCGGCAGCCGGCGGATGCTGATGGGCCTGCTGGCGGCCAGCCACCTCATGCCGATGGAGCTCGTACCGGAGCAGGCCCGCGTCCACGCCGCGCACGCCGGCTTCACCGACGTGTGCGTCTACGTCGCCGACGTGCAGGGCTGCGTGCTGCGCCTGCTCACCGGCGCGGGACTGGACCGGCCGGCGGCGTCCGCGCCGGCCGCGGAGGCCGAGGTGCCCGTCGAGGGCACCCTGGCGGGCCGCTCCTACCAGTACGGGGAGATCGTCCCCGGGACGGGGCGGGCCGGCCTCCAGTGGTGGGTGCCCATGCTGGACGGCACCGAGCGGCTGGGCCTGGTCCGGCTGACCACCCCGTACGACGACGACCTGGCCAGGCAGGACGCCGAGTCCCTCGCCTCGCTCCTCGCCCTGCTGGTCGTCACCAAACGGGACCACAGCGACTCCTACGCCCGCCTGGTGCGGACCGCGCCCATGAACGTCGCCGCGGAGATGCAGTGGCACCTGATGCCGCCGCGCACCTACGCGGACGGCCGGGTGGTGATCTCGGCCGCCATGGAACCCGCGTACCAGATCAGCGGCGACGCCTTCGACTACGCCATGGCCGGGCCGGTGGTGCACCTGTCCATCTTCGACGCGATGGGGCACGACACGGCCGCGGGACTGGCGGCGAACCTCGCGGTCGGCGCCTGCCGCAACTCCCGGCGCCAGGGATCGGACCTGGTCGGCACGAGCGAGCGGGTGGAGGAGCTGCTGATCGAGCAGTTCCGCCACGACTCCTACGTGACCGGCATCCTCGCCGACCTCGACACCGCGACCGGCGAGCTGACCTGGGTCAACCGGGGCCACCATCCGCCCCTCATCATCAGGGGCGGCCGGTGGACCACCCAGCTGGTGTGCCCGCCGGCCCACCCCATGGGCACCGACCTGAAACTGCCGGTCACCGTGTGCCGCGAACAACTGGAGCCCGGCGACCGGTTGGTGCTGTACACCGACGGCATCACCGAGGCGCGCCGCCCCGGCTCGAACGAATTCGGCCTCGAACGGTTCACCGACTTCCTCATCCGCCGGCACGCCGACGGGCTGCCCGTGCCGGAGACCCTGCGGCGCCTCATCCAGGCGGTCATGGAGCACCACGAGGGGCGCCTCAACGACGACGCCACCATCCTGCTGTGCGAATGGCTCGGGCCGGCCCCCGAGCCCACCCGGGAGGCGGCGGCGCACACCGGCATGGCCGAGCGGTGAAACGCCAACCGAAAGCCCGGTCCCGGCCCAGGCCCACCCGGCCCGGGAGCCCGTCAGGAGTCAGCCCGTGAAACCCAGTGCCCTGCGCCTGAACGTCCGCGAGTCGGACGGGACCCGGCTGGTCGCCGCGCTCGCCGGCGCCATGGACTGGCACACCGCTCCCCGGCTGCGCGAGGAGTGCGCGAGTCTGATCGCCGCCCATCCGCGCCTGGTCCTGGACGTCTCCGGCGTCACCTTCTGCGACTCCTCCGGCCTCAGCGCCCTCGTTCAGCTGCGCCGCCGGGCCGCCGAGGCGGGCGGGTCGGTGGTCCTCAGGAACGTGCCCGCCCACCTGCTCAGGCTGCTGGAGATCAGCGGGCTGGGCCCGGTCTTCCTCGGGGACGGCGCGGACGGATCCGGGGGACCCGGCGGCCCGCTCGACCCCTGGTGAGCGCCCTGCCAGGGCACCGGCTGCCGCCTCAGCGGGGCGGCTGGGGCAGCCGGTGCAGCCGGACCCGGGTCAGCGCGCCGCCGGACGCCACGGCCGTCATGTACGTGTGGAACGGCTGGCGGCGCCGGTCCGTCGGGGAACCGGGGTTGAGCAGCCGCAGGCCCCCCGGGGCGGTGGTGTTCCAAGGGATGTGGCTGTGGCCGAACACCAGGACGTCCAGGTCCGGGAACCGCCGGGCGCACCGCGCCTCCCGCCCCGCGGCGGCGCCGGTCTCGTGCACCACGCCGACGCGGACGCCCCCCAGTACCGCCCGCGCCACCTCGGGCAGCCGGGTGCACAGCGCCGGGCTGTCGTTGTTGCCGTGCACCCCGATCAGCTCGCGGGCGTGCTCCGCGACCAGCGCGTAGGCGTCCTCGTCGATCCAGTCACCGGCGTGGATCACCACGTCCGCCCGCGCGCACTGCGCCACCAGGGCGGCCGGGAGCGCCTTGGCGCGGGTCGGCAGGTGGGTGTCGGAGATCAGCAGCAGGCGCATGCCGCCACGCTACGGTCAGCCGCCCGCCGCGGCCTGCTGCCGCAGCTGCGCCCAGGCCGTTTCCGTCAAGGTGGCGTCCAGCAGCACGTCCGCCGCCGTGCAGGCCAGCGCCCGCGCCGATGCCAGCATCGCCCGCCGCCCCCGGGGGGCGGCCGCGGCGAGCGCGAACCCCGGCGTGTGGTCGGAGCCCGGCTCGTCCATGATGGCCACGAACGGGTGGATGGCCGGGACCCGGTGGCTCACGTCGCCGATGTCCGACGAGCCCAGGTACACCCCGGGCGCCGGATCCCCGAGGGCGATCCCGGCCCGCCCTATGTGGTGGGTGAACCGGTCGGACAGCGCCCGGTTGTTGCGGAAGTGCCGGTAGCCCGTACCGACCGGGGTGACCTCGGCCTTGGTGCCCGTGGCCCTGGCGACCCCCTGGGCGCAGGATTCGAGTTCGGCCGCCAGTTCCGCCAGCGCGCCCGTCGTCGCCCCGCGCAGCCCGAACAGGCCCTCGGCGTAGGCGGGTACGACGTTGGTGGACTCGCCGCCGTCCGTCACGATGCCCTGGACGTGCGAGCCGGCGGGCAGCCGCCTGCTGAGAACGGCGGTGGTGTTGAACAGCTGCACCAGCGCGGCGAGCGCGTCGATGCCCTCCGTCGGGTTGCCGGTGGGATGGGCCGCGCGCCCGTGGAACCCCACCCGGAGCTGGCGCTGCGCCGTCAGCGGCGCCCACGCCCAGCTGTGCACCCCCGGGTGGAACATCAGCGCGGCGTCGACCCCGTCGAACACCCCGGCCGACACCAGCTCCACCTTGCCGCCGCCCCGCTCTTCGGCCGGGGTGCCCACGGCCAGCACCGTTCCCGCGCCGTCCCCGAGGGCCGCCCGCAGCCCGGCCGCGGCACCCAGCCCGGCGGCCGCGATCAGGTTGTGCCCGCAGGCGTGCCCCAGACCGGGCAGCGCGTCGTACTCCATCAGCAGGGCCACCCGGGGCCCTGCCCCGCTGCCGGACCGGGCGACGAACGCGGTCGGCAGCCCGGCCGTACCCCGTTCGACGGCGAACCCCTCCCGCTCGAACTCCGCGCTCAGCAGCGCGGACGAGCGGTGTTCCGCGTAGGCCGTCTCGGGGTCCCGGTGCAGGGCGCAGCTGATGTCCCAGAGCCGGTCGGCGCGCCGGGCCACCTCCTCCTCGATCCGGGTGTACCGGGCCTCGTGATCGTGTGACACATGTCCTCCGATGTCAGGGGAGCGGGGTCCCGCCGGTGGCGTTGAGGATCCCCGCCGTCAGGTAGCCCGCCTGGGCCGAGGCGAGGAAGACGTAGGCGGGGGCCAGTTCGGCGGGCTGGGCCGGCCGGCCCAACGGCGACTGGGCGCCGAACCCGCTGGTGTCGGGCATCGTGGCCGGGATCAGCGGAGTCCACACGGGCCCGGGGGCGACCGCGTTGACCCTGATGCCGTCGGCCGCCGTCAGCTGGGCCAGGCCCTGCGTGAAGGTGACGATGGCGCCCTTGGTCATCGCGTAGTCCAGCAGCGGCGGGCTCGGCTTGTACGCCTGGACCGAGGTGGTGTTGATGATGCTCCCGCCCGCCGGGATGTGCGGCAGTGCCATCTTCGACAGCCAGAACATCCCGTACAGGTTCGTCCGCACGACCCGGTCGAACTGCTCCGTGCTGATGGCCGAGATGCCCTCCGGCTGCGCCATCTGGTACGCGGCGTTGTTCACCAGCACGTCGATCCGGCCGAACTCGGTGACCGCCCGGTCCACCAGCGCCCGGCACTGCTCCTCCTCACGGATGTCGCAGGCCACGGCCACCGCTTTGCGGCCCGCCTCCTCCACCATGCGCTCGGTCTGCCGGGCGTCTTCCTCCTCCTCGGGAAGGTAGGTGAAGAGCACGTCGGCGCCCTCGCGCGCGTACGCGATCGCGACCGCCCGGCCGATGCCGGAGTCCCCGCCCGTGATGACGGTCTTGCGGTCCTCCAGCAGGCCGTGGCCCCGGTAGGACGTCTCGCCGTGATCGGGCACCGGTTCCATCGCTCCGGTCAGTCCCGGGTGTTCCTGCTCCTGCTGCGGGAAATCCGGCCGGGGGTACTTGGTGGTGGGGTCAGGGGCCCCGCTGCTGCGTTCCACGTGGCACAACCTCCTCGACAGCGCTCGACCGCCCCCGGGTCCCGGGGGCCGCCGGAACGCGCGGACCCTGCCGCGCGTGCCCCGGCACGGTGCGGCTAACCGCTGCCCGCCGCCCCAAACCCGGACGAACACAGCGAACCCGGCCGGTAGGAGTCGCCCCCGCTGGGTAGGCCGTGTGGAGGGCGGGACGGAGCGGCGGGGCGTTGGACCCGGCCGACGGCGCCGCCCGCACGATCATGGAGCGGCGCGGACCCCGTCGGGAGTCCCGACCAGTACGGAGGAGCGAACGGATGCCGAACGAGCGAGCGGGGCAGCAGGCGCGGGCTGAGGACCTCATCGACGTGTCCCGGCTGGTGACCGCGTACTACGCCCTGCACCCGGATCCCGCCGATCCGGCCCAGCGCGTCAGCTTCGGTACCTCGGGGCACCGGGGTTCGTCCCTCGCCACGGCCTTCAACGAGGACCACATCGCCGCGACGAGCCAGGCCATCTGCGAGTACCGCGCCCGCCAGGGCGTGGACGGGCCGCTGTTCCTCGGCGCCGACACGCACGCCCTGTCCGAACCCGCCCGGGTCACGGCCATCGAGGTGTTCGCCGCCAACGGCGTGAGCGTCCTCATCGACACCGCCGACGGATACACCCCCACGCCCGCGGTCTCCCACGCCATCCTGACCCACAACCGGGGCCGTACCGGCGCACTGGCCGACGGGGTGGTCGTCACCCCCTCCCACAACCCGCCCGGCGACGGCGGCTTCAAGTACAACCCGCCCCACGGCGGGCCCGCCGGATCCGAGGCCACCGGCTGGATCCAGGAGCGGGCCAACGAGATCGTCACCGGCGGCTCGAAGGAGGTCCGCAGACTGCCGTACGCGCAGGCCCTCGCGGCCGCGAGCACCGGCAGGTACGACTTCCTCGGCGCCTACGTCCGTGACCTCCCCTCCGTGCTCGACCTGGACGCCGTCCGCGCGGCGGGCGTGCGCATCGGCGCCGACCCGCTCGGGGGCGCCTCCGTCGCCTACTGGGGCCGGATCGCCGAGGAGCACCGCCTGGACCTGACCGTCGTCAACCCGGAGACCGACCCCACCTGGCGGTTCATGACGCTGGACTGGGACGGGAAGATCCGGATGGACTGCTCGTCGCCCTACGCGATGGCCTCGCTGATCGAGGGCCGCGACCGCTTCGACGTCACGACCGGCAACGACGCCGACGCCGACCGGCACGGCATCGTCACGCCGGACGGCGGCCTGATGAACCCCAACCACTACCTCGCCACCGCGATCGACTACCTCTACCGCCACCGCGCGGACTGGCCGGACGCCGCGGGCATCGGCAAGACGCTCGTGTCCTCGGGGATGATCGACCGGGTGGCCGCCGACCTCGGCCGCGAACTGGTCGAAGTGCCCGTCGGCTTCAAGTGGTTCGTCGACGGGCTGGCCGGCGGCACCCTGGGGTTCGGCGGCGAGGAGTCCGCCGGCGCCTCCTTCCTGCGCCGAGACGGCTCGGTGTGGACCACCGACAAGGACGGCATCCTCCTCGCCCTGCTCGCCTCGGAGATCCTCGCGGTGACGGGACAGAGCCCCTCGGAGCGGTACGCCGGGCTCACCGCCCGGTTCGGCGAGCCCGCGTACGCGCGCATCGACGCACCGGCCACCCGGGAGGAGAAGGCCGTGCTCGCCCGGCTGTCCCCGGACCAGGTCAGCGCGCAGACCCTGGCCGGTGACCCGGTCACCGGCGTGCTGACGAGCGCCCCGGGCAACGGAGCGGCGTTCGGCGGGATCAAGGTGACCACCGACCACGCCTGGTTCGCGGCCCGCCCCTCGGGCACCGAGGACGTGTACAAGATCTACGCGGAATCGTTCCGCGGCCCCGGCCACCTCGCCGAAGTCCAGGAAGCGGCGCGGTCGGTGGTCTCGGCGGCGCTTTCCGCCTGACCGGCCGCGGCCGGGCGGACCGGGGACTCCCGCCCGGGCCGGCCGCGCGGGAGGATGGGGGCATGGACACGTCCGAGCGGTCGGGCCAGGGCCTGCGGGAGCGGGTCGGCGCCGGCCTGTTCAGCCACGTCGCCGGGCCCGCGGGCGCGCAGAACCGCGCCCGCATCCACGGCGCCCCCGGCCCGCGCTGGTTCGGCCCCGAGCGGCCCATCCGCACCGTCCACGGGGACGCCGCCATGTTCACCGGCGGCTTGAGCGCGCTGCTCCTGCAGTCCCTGCACCCGCGCGCGATGGCCGCCGTCGCGGCGCACTCCGGCTTCCGGGGCGACCCCTGGGGGCGCCTCCAGCGAACCAGCACCTTCCTCGCCTTCACCACCTACGGCACCGCCGAGGACGCCCGGCGCGCCGTGGACCACGTGCGCGAGGTGCACGAGCGGATCAAGGGCACCACCGCCGCCGGGGAGCCCTACCACGCCGCCGACCCGCACCTGTTGTGCTGGGTGCACGTGGCGGAGGTGGACAGCTTCCTGCGCGCTCACCAGCGCTTCGGGGCCCACCCCCTGGACGGCGCGGGCTGCGACGCGTACATCGCCGACACCGCCCGGGTCGCCCGCGCGCTCGGCGTACCCGACCCGCCGCGCGACCGCGCCGCCCTCGCGGACCGGCTGGCCCGCTACCGCCCCGAACTCCGCGCCACGCCGGAGGCCCGGGACGCGGCCCGTTTCATCCTCCGCGAGCCCCCGCTGCCGTGGATCGCCCGCGGCCCCTACGCCGTGCTCGCCTCGAACGCGGTCAGCCTGCTGCCGCCGTGGGCCCGCACGCTGCTGGGCCTGCGCGCGGCGCCGTACCTGCCGGAAGACCTCGTACGGCTGTCCGGGCGGGCGCTGACGGGGACGATCCGGTGGGCGATGGGGGCCCTTCCGCCCCGTGCCGAGCCCGCCGGGCCGCGCTGAGGGCGCGGAAAACCACCGCGCGCCGGGGCTTATCCCGGCGGCGCCGGGGCAGACGCCGCTGCGGAGGTCGCTCCGGACACCGACACGGGGCCGACGGAAGGAGCGCGGACGGTGAACAAGGCCAAGATCGCCTACAAGCCGGTGGGACTGGCGCTCGGCGCCGCCGCCGGCCTGCTGGCGGGCGTGACGTTCAAGCAGGTCTGGAAACTCGCGGGCCACGAGGACGACGCGCCGAACGCCACCGACGAAGGCAGGGCCTGGCGCGAGATCCTGTTCGCGGCCGCCCTGCAAGGGGCGATCTTCGCCGTGGTCAAGGCCGCGGTCGAACGCGGCGGCGCCACCGCCGTACGGCGCGTCTCGGGCACCTGGCCGGCCTGACGGGCGGCCACTCCCTGTCAGCACAACCACTGTCAGCACAACCACTGTCAGCACAACCACTGTCAGCACACCGCACACCCCGAGGAGGTCACCATGGCCGGCAAGGGCGGCATGGACAAGGCGAAGGGCAAGATCAAGGAAACCGCGGGCAAGGCCACCGGCAACGACCGGATGGCCGCCGAAGGCAAGATGGACCAGGCCAAGGGCGAGGCGAAGAGCGCGCTGGAGGACACCAAGTCCCGGGCCAAGGGCGCCAAGCGGGGCAAGGGCTCGCTCTGACCCCCACCGTGGCCTGACCGCCTGCGTCGCCGCCCGGTACGTACCGGGCGGCGACGTCGCGTGCCCCGGCCGTCCGGGCGGCCTCAGCCGCTGCGGCCCCCCGCGTCCGCACCGGGCCGCGGCCGGGCACCGATCAGCAACTCGGCGGCCTTGAGCGCATCGTGGGGCGTTCTGCGGCCCATCATCACGCACAAGGTGTACGTGGCGTCGTCCAGCCTGCTCTGCAGGGCGAGGTCCCCCGGGGCCCCCAGCAGTTCGCGGCGCAGCGCCCGGAAGCGCGTGACGTGCTCGCGCAGGACGTCCGCCCCGGGCAGCAGCCGCGCTCCGGCCCCCTGCTCCGGCCCGGACCGGGCGCGGCGCATGGCGGTGCGAAGTGCCTGCTGGACCGCGGACGGCCCGTCCTGCCCGGAGAGCAGCGCGACGGCCGCCGCTGCGCTCTCCTCCGCCGTGGTGCCCGTCTCCTGTGCGGTCGTCGTGAGCAGTCGGCGGGCCGTGTCCGCGCTACAGGGGACCAGCGCCATGAGGATCCCCGTGGCCCGCTCGACCTGCGTGCGCGCCGCCAGCGAGGCGGCGACGGAGGGACCGCGCGGGCCCGCGGGAGCCCGGCGGCGGCGTGGTGTCGGTGTTTCGGTCATCCGCTCGTCGCCTCCGCTTCGCACGCCGTTTCAGGCCTGAGTTTGCCCGCTATCGGAGATCCCGTATCCCGCTATGCGGTCAAATCGCGGTCAGTGGCGCGTTTGCGGCGCGGACGGGGGGTCACTCCAGCGGGATCCGCGCGTGGATCGTCTTCCCCCCGTCCGGGGTCGGCCGGATGTCGACGGATTCGGTGAGGTGGTGCACGAGGGTCCATCCCCAGCCTCCGCGGCCCCTGTGGTCGGGCTCGCGGGGCGTGGGCGGGTGCGGGCTGGTGTCCGCGACGTCGACGTCGATCGCGTCCGCGTGCAGGGTCAGGTGCAGGGTGCAGGGCCCGTCGGTATGGCGCAGGGCGTTGGTGACGAGCTCGGTGACCAGGAGCAGCAGCGTGTCGCGAGCCGGGTCCTGTACGGCGCGGCCGTGGTCCTCGGCGTCGGCGAGAAAGCGGTGCGCGGTGTCCCGGGCCGCGGCGTAGGCCCCGGGCTCCGGGTCCAGCGTGATGTGGTGCCGGGCGAGTGACGTGTCCATGGGCGCTGTCTCCCTGCGGGCGCCTGGAGGGGTTTCCGTTCCTCCGCCTGCCCGTGGGCCGTACCGGCCATGTGTCGTGCGGTACTTTTCTTGCCGCCTCCTTCGACGATCCCGCACCGATCCGGTGGGACGCTGGCGGGGCGGGGGATGGCCGTGGAGGTGCAGGGCTGACGTCCGCTCGATCCGGGGACGGGGACGGGGCCGCGATGGGCCGGCCACGGCTGTAAGACGGTCTGCGACGACTGGGTGCGGCGGTCGCCGGCGGAGCGGACGAGCAGGGCGGTGACGACGCCCCCCTACGGTGCTGGGCGTGCGTCGAACTCCTCGACGTCACGGAGGGCCTCGACGCTCCACGGCGGCGGTGCCGCGCGTGCCCTGGGGTGGTCGAGCGACAGGACGGCCCGGAAACTCGCGGAAGCCCGGTACTCCCTCGGCGACGGACCCTGCCGCGAGGCGATGGAGCAGGTGGCGCCCGTGCTCGCCGCCGACCTCACCCGGGGCCGCGACGCCCGGCGCTGGCCCGATTTCGTCCCGCTCGCCCGCGCGGCCGGGTTCGCCGGCGCGTACGCCCTGCCCGTAGAACTGCGCGGACACGGCGTCGGGGCCCTGAACCTGCTCACCCGGGAGAGCAAGTCCATCCCGCAGGGCGAGCTGATCCTGCTCGGCGCCCTCGCCCGGGTCACCGCCACCGCCGTCATGCAGTGGACGGCGGACCCGCTGCGGCCGCAGGACGTCCTCACCCGCGCCCATGCGGCCCTCGCCGCAAAGGCCGCCCTGGACACGGCCACCGGCACGCTCGCGGCGGCCGGCGACCTGCCGGTGCCCGAGGCGGCGGCCGCCCTCCAGCGCTACAGCGAGGACACCGGCGTCCGTCCCACCGAAACGGCACAGGCCCTGCACCACCGCGCCCTCGCCCCGGCCGCGGTGCTGGACCGGTCGGCCGCTCCGCGTGCCTGAGCGGCGCGCACGAGGTCGCGGGCCGGGCGGGTCATTCCTTGCCGCGTCCGCTCATCGCGTCGCGCAGCCGGTCCACCATGCCCATGCCCGGAGCGAGCAGCTTGTTGGCCGGCGGCTTGTCGGGCGCCGCGGGGTGGGGGCGGGTCGGCGCCGTCTTCTTGGCCTGGCGGACCTTGTCGCCGAGCTTGTTCAGCATGTCCGGGGTGCAGGCGGCGCGCAGCTGGGGGAACAGGTTGTTCTCCTCGTCGGCCACGTGTGCGCGGATCTCGGCCATCAGCTTGGTCATCAGGGCGTCGAAACGCGGGTCGTCCGCGGCGCAGCCCTCCAGGTCCTTCATGGTGCGCTCGGCCATCGCGTGGTCTTCCAGCTCCTTGTCCGCGATGCTGTCCCCCTGGGGAAGGTGCTCGCGGACGGCCGGGTACAGGTAGGACTCCTCGGCCACCGAGTGGCGCACCAGCTCCATGATGACCTGGTCCGCGTAGTGCTTCCTGCGCGCGTCGCCCGCGGGCAGTTCCTGGATGTTGGTGAAGAGCTCCTCCACCTCCTCGTGGTCCGTGGTCAGTTCCGCGATGACGTCGCCGCCGTGTCCCATGCCGTCTCCTCGCTCGTACTGTGATCCGATTCAGGCCACCCAGTGAACCGCCGCGCAGCGACCCGGCGGGGGATTGGTCCTCACGTAGCGTGTCGTGACAAATCCGGTGTGTACCGCTCACGGCGTCCGGCGTTGATCTTCACGCGAAGGGGAAAGGGCGGGTTATGTCACTCTCTGCTCCACTGCGTCAGCTGGTGCGCCGGCACCGGGAGCCCGCCGTCGTCCAGACCGTCCGCTCCACCGCCGCCGCCGTGATCGCGTACGTCGTCGCCCTGCGGCTCAGCGGCGAACCCGCCCCGCTGACCGCTCCGCTCACCGCGCTGCTCGTCGTACAGGTCACCCTCTACTCGACCCTCACCACCGGCATCCGCCGGGTGAACTCCGTGGTGGCCGGGGTGCTGCTCGCGATCGGATTCAGCGCGCTGGTGGGCCTGACGTGGTGGAGCCTCGGCCTGATCATCCTGGTCTCGCTCACCATCGGGCCCCTGGTGAAGGCCGGCGAGTTCGTTCCGGAAGTCGCGATCAGCGCGATGCTCGTCCTCGGCGTGACCAGGGTGGCGGACACCGCCTGGGACCGGGTGCTGGAAACGCTGATCGGCGCGGCGGTCGGCCTGCTGTTCAACTTCCTCTTCGTGCCGCCCGTATGGGTCGGGCCGGCCAGCGAGGCGATCACCGACCTCGCCCGGCGGATGCGCGCCCTGATGGTGCACATCACCGACGAGCTCGACAAGCACACCCCGGTGGAGAAGGCCGCCGCCCGCCTGCACGAGGCGCGCCGGCTCGACAACGACATCGCCCAGGTCGACGCGGCGCTGCGGCAGGCGGAGGACAGCCTGCGGCTGAACCCGCGCGTGCGCGAAGGGCTCCTGTTCCGGCTGGTGCTGCGCACCGGGCTGGACACCCTGGAGATCTGCGCGGTGGTGCTGCGCGTCTCCTGCCGGACCCTGACCGACCTGGCCCATGCACGGCCCGCGGAACCGCTGTTCCCGGCGCACATCGCGCAGGCGCTGCGGGAGCTGTACGCGCACACGGCCATCGCCGTCGAGAGCTTCGCCCAGCTGATCACGGCGCAGGTCAGCGCCAACGCCGAGGAGGCGGAGAGCAGGCTCACGGAGGAACTCAAGACGGCCCGCCTGAGCCGGGACCGGCTCGCGGACCTGCTGCTGGCGCAGGTCCGCTCCGACCCGGGCCAGTGGCAGCTTTCGGGCGCGCTGCTCGCCGAGGCGGACCGGGTGCTGGACGAACTGGGTGTGGAGAAACGTTCCGAGCGGCTCATCGAGGAACTCGACCGGCACTCGCAACTGCGCCGCGAGCGCTTCCCCCGCCTGCACCGCCTGGCCGCCCAACTCCGCTTCCGCCCCGCGGCGGCGGAGGAGGGCCGGCGACTCCGCTGGTGGTGACGCACCGCCGGGCGCGTACCGCGCTGGTCGTGCGGGTGTTTTCGGCCCCGTCGGCCGCTACCGCTGCGAGGTACCCCTTGATGGGTGCCTCGCAAGGCGTTGGGTCGCTCTCGTACGGGGCCGCCCGGGCGCTGGGACAGCGTGGCGGGGTGCGCAGTCGGCTGAACGTGCCCGGGGCGAGCGCCGGGCGGGGCGCGGGGCCGTGGTGTCAATCCGCCGGTGCACCGCGGAGCGGCGCGGGCATTTCGCCGGGGCGGTCGCCCTGCCCGGGCCGGGCCCGTGCCCGAGCTGGAGGGCGCGGTGTAGGGCACCGGGCGACACCGGATTCTGCCGCTCCCGGGGCGGGGCACGGGTGCGCAGCGCCCCGGCTGCAAGGGCGCAGGCCCTGCCGCGTCCCGGGTCGCACCGGAACCGGCGCGGGCGGAGGAACGTCCGGCCTGCGCCGGACCTGTGTCCGAGCTGGCGGCCGCGGGCACTTGGCGCACCGGTTTCTGGCGTTCCCGGGCGGCCTGTGGGTGTGCCCGCCGGACCCGCGGCTGCCGGTGCGCAGCGCCCTGGTCGCAGCAGCACCCGCACCGGCGCTCCCGCGCGGGCGGGCGGGACCGCGCGCCGTCCCCGGCGGGCGGCCTGCGGGTCCTCCCGGGACGTCGCTCACTGATCGAGGGCAGGGACCGCTTCGACCTCCCGCCCGGATACGACGCCGAGCGTCCGCGGGGCCGGGCGCACGCCCGCCCTGACGGGAGCTACCTGGTCGGGGTCAACGCCACCGACATCGGTACCGGAGCCGGTACCGAGCCTCTCTCCCGGATCGCCGCTGACGCCCTGCGCGTCCCGCTCGGCCAGCACGTACACGTCGCGCGCCCCCCCCAGAGGGCGGGGCGCGGGCGTGCCCGCGAGGGCGCAGCGCCCGGTCGCACCGACGCCGGCGCCCGAGCCGGCGGGCGGAGGAATGCCCTGCCTGCGCCGGACCTGTGTCCGAGCTGGCGGCCGCGGGCACCGGGCGCAGCGGGTCCTGCCGTCCCCGGGGGACCGGCCGCCGCGGGCTCGCCCGGCGCCGGTCGCACCGGCACGCCGGCAGACGAGAGCCGGCCCCCGCCGGGAGGCGGGGGCCGGCTTGGCGGAGGTGCCGCTCAGGCGCCCCGGCGCCCGGCGATCAGCCGGTAGAGCAGGAGGACGATGACGGACCCGACGACGGCCGCGATCCACGTCGAGAGGTGGAAGAAGCCGTTGATCGAGTCCACCCCGAAGATCACCTTGCCGAGCCAGCCGCCGAGGAGACCGCCGACGATGCCGATCACCATCGTGATCAGGCAGCCGCCGGGGTCCCTCCCCGGGGTGATGGCCTTGGCGATGAGCCCGGCCAGCAGGCCGATCAGGATCCAGGCGATGATGCCCATGCGGAAGCGTGTCCTTTCAGCGTCAGCGGTTGAACTCGGTCAGGAAGGTCTTGCAGAACACCGGCAGGTCATCCGGTTTGCGGCTCGTGACGAGCGTGTTGGGGCCCGCCGTGCACACCTTCACCGTTTCGTCGACCCACGTCCCGCCCGCGTTCTCGATGTCCGTGCGCAGGCTCGGCCACGAGGTCAGCGTGCGGCCGCGGACGCGGTCCGCCTCCACCAGCGTCCACGGGGCGTGGCAGATCGCCGCCACCGGCTTGCCGGCTTCGAAGAAGCTGCTTACGAAAGCCACCGCTTCGGCGTCCGTCCGCAGCGCGTCCGGGTTGGCCACGCCACCCGGAAGGACCAGTCCGTCGAAGTCCTCGGCGGAGGCCTGGGAGACGACGAGGTCGACGGGGAAGGTGTCCACCTTGTCGAGGTGGTTGAACGCCTGGACACTGCCCGGTTCGGTGGAGATGAGCTGCGGATTGCCGCCGGCGTCGATCACTGCTTGCCACGGCTCGGTGAGTTCCACTTGCTCGACGCCCTCCGTAGCCGTCAGAAACGCCACTCGCATGGGTCGGTCCTTCCTGTGCGCATCGGGATGAGATCCGTATTTCGGCTGTTCTCTCGTCTATCGGCCCCTTGCCGGGGACGGCTGTCTCAAACCAGCTCATTTCGTGCGGGAAACCGCGTGACCCTGCCTCCGGCCCGGGGGCGGGCGTGCGCGCCGGGCGGCCGGTGAGCCCGCGCGGGAGGGGGAGGGGGCACCGAGGGCCGGCGGGGAGCGGCCCCTGCTGCGGCCGGCGTGGCCGACGGGGCGCCCAGGAGGCGTTCTTCGTAGCGCCCGAGGGCCAGGACGGCGGCCAGCAGGACGGGGGGAGTGAGCAGCGCGACGGCGAGCATGGTGGTCCTTTGCGTCGGACAACGTGTCCCTGTCACGCGTGCCCCGTCACCGCTGCCGAAACCGGCCGAAAGCAGTGTCCGGCAGGACGTGGGCGGCGCGGCTCAGCTTCGGCAGAGCCGCCGGTGGGCCAGGTAGGCCGCCGCCGCGGCGAGGGCGCAGGCCACCGCCAGGACCGCGCGCCGGCTGTCCTGGAGGGAGAGGGCGAGCTGGGTCGCCTTTTCGCGGGCCGGCTGGGGCGGTACGTCCTCGGTCAGCTGTGCCACTGGGCGGGCTTCCTCTCGTACGTCGGCCGGAGCGCCGGCCGCAGTGTCGGCGGGTCCCTCCCCGGCCGTGCTCACGGGGGCGACTCCGCCCAGGACTCCGGCCCGGGGCCGCGCCACTCGACGAGTTCGGGATCGCTGAGGTCCAGCTCGTCGGGATCCTCCATCCCGGCCGCGCTGAGGAAGACGAGGATGTCGGACGGCTTGTGGGCCACGCCGATGGCGACGCCGTCGTAGCGCACCCGGCGCCAGCCGTTCTCGTCGGGAGGGTAGATGACCAGTCGGGCGGACATGCTCCCATCCTCGGCCCGGTCGCCGCGTGCGGCGTCCGCTGTCGCGCGTACGGGTGGCCGGCCCCCGGCGCGGCCCCGGTGGCCCGGGCGGGGTGCGGCCTCCGTCGCGGCCGGGTCGGCCAAGACCGCACCCCGCACCGCGGCGCCTACCCCTTGCGGTGCCCGGGAAACGAGCCGGGCCGCGCCCCGCTCAGCCCGCCGGGACCGGGTCCGCGCCGAGGCAGTCCAGCAGCCCCGGACGGTGCAGCTCCGCTATCGGCGCCAGCAGGTCCGGGTGGCGCAGCAGCGCCGCCGCGTCCCGGTCGTTCGCCGCGGGCCGCGTCAGGCGGCCGAAGGCCATCGGGACGGCGTCGGCGTGCTCCGTCCCGGCCAGGGCGGCCACCGCCGCGAGGGCCAGCGACGGGGTGGTCAGCAGACACGCCGCCCAGCTGGCCACGACCTCGTCGACCCAGCTGCGCCACCCGTGCTCCCGCTCCTCCTCCGCGGAGGGGGCGTCCGCGCCGGTTATCCAGTCCAGTCGGGCCGAGCCGCCCGGCCCCGTCAGCGCGACCAGCTGCGCGTCGAGGTCCGTCGGGTACCGCAGCCACGCGGCGACCGTCACGGCCTGCCCGGCCTGGGCCTGCGCCAGACCGCGCTGGAGCGCGCCGGTGCCGGCCGGGTAGGCGCGGGTCAGCCAGTGCGTCGTCGCCGCCATCAGCGGGGACAGGGAGGAGTCTGCGGGCACTGGTGACCGTCCGGGCGGATAGGTAAAAGGGCGAATCGTCACGATAACGGCCGCGTCGGACCCCTGGGAATGGTCCGGCCCGGATCGTGGCGCACGCCACGGACACCGCGGGAACCGGTCAGGCGCGCAGCCGCAGCGGATGGTCCGCCGGGACCTCCACGACGGCGATCCGCACGCCGTCCGGGTCCTCGATCCACATCTCGATCAGCCCCCACGGCTCGCGCAGCGGCTCCCGCAGCACCGCGACCCCCCGTGCCAGCAGTTCCTCGTACGCCGCCCGCACGTCGGCGACCTGGAGCCACAGCCGCAGCCCCGGGGCGGGCGGGCTGTCGGACCGGCCCGACACCTCCAGGAACCCGCCGCCGAGGAAGTAGACCGTCCCGCGCTCGGGCCCCGTACCGAACTCGCGGTACACGGCGAGTCCCAGCGACTCGCCATAGAAGGCCCGCGAACGCCCGGGATCCGTGGGACGCAGCAAGATCCTGCTGCCCAGTACGTGCACCATACGGACGAATCTACAGCTGTGGCCGGAAAGGTCCACCGGACAGACCTTCCCGGCCACAGCACCAGCCGCCGCCTTCCCCGGCGGAGCGAAGGCACGCGTACCGGGGAGTATCCGTGGCGCAACCGGGCCGGCGCGGCGCGAATGCCGAGGAGGACCATGCGGCTGCGCACGAGTCACCCCGACCGGCCCGGCTACACCCGGGTGCGCCACGGCCGGGGCTTTCGCTACCCGGACCTGACGGGAGCGCCGGTCACCGACCCTGCGGAGCGCGCGCGGCTGCGCTCCCTGGTGATCCCGCCCGCCTGGACCGACGTGTGGATCTGCCCGCGGCCCGCCGGTCACATCCAGGCCATGGGGACCGACGGGGCGGGCCGCAGGCAGTACCTGTACCACCCGGCGTTCCGTGAGCGGCAGGAAGCCGCCGAACACGAACACGTGCTGGACGTCGCGATGCGCCTGCCGCTGCTGCGCAAGGGCATCGATCAGGACCTCGACACGCGCGGACTCGGCCGGGACCGCGTCCTCGCCTGCTCGGCCCGCCTGCTCGACCTGGGCTTCTTCCGCGTCGGCGGAGCCGCGTACCGGCGCGACGACCAGGAGTACGGGCTGACCACGCTGCTGCGGGAACCGGCCGTCTGCAGCCGGGGCGAGGTCTGTTTCTGCTACCCCGGAAAATCAGGGCAGGAGCAGACCCGCGCCCTGGCGGACCCCGCCGCCCACGCCGTCGTCAGGTCCCTGCTGCGCCGACGCGACGGCCGGTCCCAGCTGTTCGTGTACCGCGAGGGGCGGGTCTGGCGCGACGTGCGCGCCGACGACGTCAACGACTCCCTGCGCGACGGGTCCGGAGCGGACATCACCGCGAAGGACTTCCGGACCTGGCACGCCACGGTCCTGGCCGCGGTCGCGCTCGCCGTCTCCGTCGACGTCGCGGGCGAGTCCCGGGCCCGGCGTACGAAGGCGGTGGCGCGGGCGGTGCGCGAGGTGAGCGGCTACCTCGGCAACACGCCGCCGGTCTGCCGCTCCTCGTACATCAACCCGAGGCTCTTCGAGCTCTACGAGAACGGCGTCACGATCAAGCCGGCGCTGGACCGGCTCGGCGCCGACGTGGTGTACGGGCACCCGGCCACCCACGGCGAGGTGGAGGCGGCGGTACTGGAGCTGCTCGGCTGAACCGGCGGCGCCCGCCGGGCCTCCGGCGCGGGGCCGGGTGCCGCGCCCTCAGGTGCGCAGGTGGCTGTTCGTCCCGTCGTGCCCGTCGGCCTGGTCCTCGTTGAACCAGTAGTCCCCCGCGGCCAGGTACCGGAACGTGTGCGTCTTCTTCCCGCTGAGTTCCACGGTCACGGCGCGCAGCCCGTCCTCGCGGGGCGCCAGTACGTGGGTGCCCGGCTGCCAGCCGTTGAAGTCGCCCACCACGCTGACCGGCCCGGGCGGATTGTCGGCCGGAAGGACGAAGGTGACCTCGGTGCCGTTCTTGCGCCGCTTGCGTTCGAGCACGTGAAACTCCTTTGGCCGGAGGTGGGTGCGGCCACTGTGCCAGCGGGGTGACCGACGGCGGCCGTGGGCGCGTGGAACGGCGGAAGGTTTCACCCGTACGCCAACCCCTTGGAAGGGCCCGGTTTACCGCCGGGGCCGGACGGGGCGCACGGATGGCGCGGGGTACCTCCGGGTGGCCGATCCGGGGTGCGGGAGCCGGCGCCGGCCCGCAGCATGGCCCTGTCCACCCCCGATCGTTGAGGAGAACTGCGATGCCCCGAGGTTCCACTGGCAAGCGCGAGCGCCAGTACGAGCACATCAAGGAGTCCGGCGAGATGCGCGGCATGTCCGAGGGCCGGGCCAAGGAGATGGCCGGCCGTACGGTGAACAAGGAGCGGGCCCGGTCCGGCGAGACGAAGTCCATGAGCCGCAGCTCCTCCCGGGGCTCGTCCGGTTCGTCCGGCGGCAGCCGCAGCTCCGGGACCGGCTCGTCGGGACCCACCCGCGACGCGCTGTACGAGGAGGCGAAGAAGCGGGGCATCGAGGGCCGCTCCTCGATGAACAAGGACCAGCTGAAGAAAGCCCTCGGGCGCTGAGCGGTGGAGCGCCGCCGCCGTGGCGGACCGGCCCGGGCCGGTCCGCCGCGCCGCGTGTGACCGGCCCCCGCGAGGGCGCCGGAGGACCCGAAGGAAAGGCGACGTGATGAACAGCGAAGCACGGCACGCGGACGACGCGGTGCTGGTGACGGCCACCGACTGCTCGCCGGAGTGCGCCCGTGCCCTCATCGGGTTCCTGGAACGGGCCTTCCCCGACGACGAGGCGCGGGAGACGGCGCCGCAGGCCCGCCGGGAGCACGCGGGGGCGCCCACCGTCTGGAGCACGACCATCGACGCCGGCCGGCCGGCGCTGCCGACGGGCCCCGTCACGCTGGACGGCACGGTCCGGGTCGGGGTGCAGGGCGGCCCGCGCGCGGTGGACCGGGTCCTCTTCGCACTGACGGAGGCCTTCACCGTCGAGGCGAAGGGCACCGTCGCGGGTGACCAGGAGCGGGAGGTCGAGCTGCTGCTGCGCTCCCCGTGACCCGCGCTCCCCCGCAAGGGCCAACACCGGCGCGGGCCGGGCCGGTTCCGGCACCGCGGGGTGGGGCCGCCGGGCGGGACCTTGTAGACTCCGTACCCATGTCGAAGCCTGACGACCTGCTCGTCGCCATCGCCGCCGCCGTGGAGTCCGAGCCGACCAATCAGATGGCCCTGACCGTCGTCGTGCACGGCGCCGTGATCACGGGCCGCCTCGCGCCGGAGAGCGTCTGGCGCCAGCGCGTGGCCGAGGTGCTCAAGGACTCGGACCAGCTCGGCGCCTTCGCGAACGTCTTCCTCGATTCGGGGACGATGGCTCCTTCCCCGCAGGTCGCCCCGCCCGCCTACCTCCACTTCCACGTGGCCCGGATCCTCCAGGGCACCGTGGGCATCCCGGAGACCGGCGGCATGTACCGGATCGCGGTCAAGGACGTCAGCGCCTGGACGATGGGCGATTTCAGCTTCTCCGAGCGCTGAGGCCGGGCGCCCGTCGCGCGCCGCCGCCGTCCGGGACCGCCGCCGCTATTCGGGACCCTTGGCCGGGCCCCTCCCCTCGCGGGAGCGGTCCCGGTCCCGGCCGACCTGCTCGGCACGCCGCTCCGGCGGCTCGCCGCCCTTCCCGCGCCCCTCCTCCTTCACCGGCTGGTCCACGTGCGGCTTACGGCGCCCGGCCTCGGCCTCGTCGTGGTGCAGGGGCGCGCCGCCCGCGCCGCCCTGGTCGTCCATGACGTTCTCCTTCCGTGCGTGCCGACGGGTACGCGCCGGTCGCGTCCGCCGGTGGGCGGCTACCCGCCCCCGGGCCGGCCATGCCGGTGGGTCGGCCACCACCGCCGGGGCGTCGCCACCACCGACCGTGTGAGCCCGGCCGGAGGGGGTAGGCGCCCGCCGAGGGCCGTTGCAGCAGACCCGGGAAAGGCGACGATCATGGCCGATGACAGCAACACCCAGGGCGATGAGGTGTACCAGCCGCAGAACGGCGACCAGCGCGCCGAGTACCAGCCCGACATGGAGAACGCCCTGGACGAGCCGGACGCCGACCAGCGCCTCGACGAGGGGTACGACACCCCCGACCGGCCCCGCGCCGTCTCCCGCCACGGCACCACGGCAGCCGAGCAGCGCGAGGGAGAAACGCTGGACCAGCGCCTCGCCCAGGAGACCCCCGACGTCGGCCAGACCGGACGGGACAGCGGTCCGCACCCCGAGCCCTTCCCCGGCGAGAGCGTCGGCCGGCTCACCCCCGTCGAGGACGAGCACCCCCAGCGCTCCATCGACGTACTGGCCCACGACGTCGGCGCCGACGGGGGCGCGGAGTCCGCGGAAGAGGCCGCGATGCACGTGGTGGGCCGCAACACCGCCCCCGAGTCCCGCGCGGCCCCGCCGCGCCGGGAGGACCCGCGCGAGCGGGAAGCGCAGAAGCCGTCCCACGACCGGACGCCATAGCGCGCCCGGCTCGGGGTAGGCGCCCGCCATGGACCTACGACGCACCGCAATCGGCACCGCCGGCAACGGCCCCGGACCGGTACTGACCGCCATGGAGCGGCTGGAGCAGACGCCCGTGGCCGACGGTCTCATCGAAGCCATCCGCCGCGTGGTGCGCGGCCTCCCCCTGGGAGCGGCCCGGGACGTCCTGCACGGGCGCCCACTGGGCCACCCGGCGCACCCGCCGCTCGTCCAGGTGCCGCTCGGCGCCTGGTTCTCCTCCGCCGTCCTGGACCTGCTGCCCGGGCAGCGCCGGGCGGCCCACGCCCTGATCGGGGTGGGGGTGGTCACGGCCGTGCCCGCCGCCCTGGCCGGCTGGACGGACTGGGCCGAGCTGCCGCCCGAACAGGCCCGAGTGGGCCTCGTCCACGCCCTCACGAACAGCGTCGGCCTCTGCCTCTACACCGGTTCCTTCCTGGCCCGCGCCCGCGGCCGGACCTGGCGGGGCAGGGCCCTGTCCGCCGCAGGGCTGGCAGCCGTCTCGGCGGGCGGCGCCCTGGGCGGCCACCTGGCCTACCGCCAGGCTGCGGGCGCCAACCACGCCGAACAGGTGGCCCACCTCGTCGGGGAGGGCTGGCACCGGGTCGGCCCCGTCGCGGACTTTCCCGTGGACCGGCCGTCCCGGGCCTCCGTCGACGGAGTGGACGTACTCGTCGTCCGTGCGTCGGACGGGGCCGTGCACGTCCTCGCGGACCGGTGCGCGCACATGGCCGGGCCGCTGTCCGAAGGCGAGATCGGCGACGGCTGCGTACGCTGCCCCTGGCACGGCAGCGTCTTCCGGCTCTCCGACGGCTGGAACGTCGAGGGCCCGGCCACCGCCCCGCAGCCGTCGTTCGAGACGCGCGTCGCCGACGGCCAGGTCGAAGCGCGGCTGCGCCCCTTCCACACCCCACGGTCGTCCTCCCCCTGAAACCGGGGCCCGGCCGCGCAAGACCCAGGAGGTGTAGTGCATGTCCAAGAACAGGAAGTCAGGACACCCGTCACACGGTGAGGGTCCCAGTCGCCACCAGGGGACCGAGCAGCACGGATGGTCTCCCGACGTGGACGCCACCCGTCAGCAGGACAACCCGAGCGCGCACCGCTCCTTCCACCCCGACGAGTACGCGAACGAGGGCCCGGACCGGCGCTCCGGGACCAAGGCCGCACCGGCCAAGGCCGACGAGGGCACCCCGGTCAAGTCCGGCGGCCGGCGCGGGGAGGACAAGAGCAAGGGATCCGGCTCCGGCGACAAGGGCCACCACGACATGGGCGAGAAGGGCGCGTCGCGGCGCCCCAGCGGGACCAAGGACGCCTCCGCGTACACCGGCGTCGACCCCCAGGAGCCGCACGGCAAGCGCCGTGGCGGCTGACGCCTGCCGTCCTGTGGCACAACCCGCAGCGGCATGACGTACGACCACCCGAGGGTGCGGGTCCTCCTGGACGAGGACGGCGTCCGGGTGGTCGTGCTGTCGGGGGAGTTCGACATCGACAGCGTCGGCCCGCTGGCGGAAGTGCTCGCCGACGCCGCCCGGGAGGGCGTACGCCGGGTGGTGGACATAGCCCGGGTCACCTTCGCCGACTCCTCGCTGCTGAACACCCTGATCGCCGGCGACCGCGAGGACCACCTGGTCCTGGCCGGGCCCGTGCCGGAGCAGTTCGCGGGGCTGCTGCGGCTCTTCGACGCCGAGTCCGAGCTGGAGATCGCCCCCACCCTCGCCGAGGCCCGCGCCCGGTCGATGCCCTGACCCGGCCCGCGGCCCTTCCCGCCGGACCGTTCGGCGCCGGACAGGTTCAGCCCAGCGCGGACGCGGCCACCGAGAGGTCGCCGACCAGTCCCCGGTACGCCACTTCGCGGTCGTCGGAGCGCAGGACCGAGGAGGGGTGCACGGTCGCCAGCAGCTGCCCCTCCCACGCATCGGCGGGATCGTCCGAAAGGGCGGGCATCGGACGCAGCACACCGCGCTGCTCGCCCACCTTGAAGGAGCTCCCGAGCAGGGCGCGACCCGCGGTGCCGCCGAGTACGACGACCACCTCGGGCGTCACCAGGCGCAGCTCAGCCGCCAGCCACGGCCGGCAGGCGGACATCTCCCGCAGGCTGGGTGCCTTGTGGATCCGGCGCTCGCCCCGGGCGTCGGTCGTGGACTTGAAGTGCTCGACCGCGTTGGTCACGTACGTGTCCTCGTCGCCGAGGCCCGCCTCCTCCAGCGCCCGGTGCCGGGGTCGGCGCCCGCGCCGTCGGCCATGGGGCCCACCTCCCTGCCGCGCGCTCGGGCCGGCTCCGGCGGTTGGTACGCCCTGCGTTCTTCACCGCAGGGCGGCATGCGGCTCATGCCCGCGGGCGCGGCCGACGAACTCGGCCACCTGCTAGTCCGCGACGGGTTGGGCGCGTTCCCGGACCGCGTGCATACAGGCGGCGCAGTAGTGGTCGGCGGCGGGTTCCGTCCCCGGGAGCGGGTGCCGGCCGGGGCTGAGCTGGGATCCGCAGAGCGTGCTGAGGGCGGTGTCCTTGGCTATCACGTGCCACAGCAGGTGACCCCGTTCGGCGCCGGATTCGGCGCGCATCTCGTACATGGGCGTACCTCTTTCATGCTGGACGCGGCAGAGGGAACGGCCTGCTGTCCATGAGAGCGCGCCGTGCGCGAGGGGGCCAATGGGGGTAGACCAGTAGGAGGAAAACGAGGCGGGTGAGGTTTGGCGGGCGCTCGGCTCCGCCGCCGGCACCGCCACGGGAGGAGGGTGCTCCATGGCCTGGGCGTCGTGGACGACGACGGGGATCTACCCGGGGGCGGGCGGCGTCCGTACGGAGGAAGCGGGCGTGATCGCGGGCAACCTGACGGTGCACACCACCTGGACGGGCGCGGCGGCCCAGGTGGCCGTCCAGTACAGCGGCTCGTCGGACTGGTTCACGCTGTCCGGGAGCCCCGTCGAGTGCGACTCGGAGCAGGAGAGCCGGGAGCTGCACCAAGCGGTGGTCGAGGCGCTCCGCGACGGAGGCGGCGCCGGCGTCCCGGCCGAATGGGCCGGGCGCGTGGCGTGAAGCGGAGCCGCCTCCGTGCGGGCGGCGGCCTCAGGTCACGGGGTCCGGCGCGGGCACCGGACCGGGCAGCGGGCCGGGCGCGGGCAACGGGTCGGGGCCCGGCGCGGGCTCCGGCTGCGGATCGGGCTGCGGCTGCGGCGGCGCCGGAGGCACCGGATCGGGGCCGCCCGGCCCCGGGACCGGACCCGGCAGGGGGCCCGGCTGCGGTCCGGGGCCGGGACCGGGTGCGGGGGTCGGGTTGGGGGGTACGGGATCGTTCGGAGGGGTGGCCATGGTGCCCTTCTCGGCTCGGGCCGGTCACGGACGGACCGGCGCTGACGGTGAACTCTCGTCAGGCGGTTACCCGGAGGCCGCGCACTGACACGGCACCCCGTCAAGCCGGCCGGCCGCTGTCAGTGATCGGAGTCGGAGCCGGAGCCGGGGTCAGAGCCGGAGCCGGAGTCGTCGGCGGCGAGTTCGAGGGCGAGTGCCTGGAGGATCTCCTGCGCGGACATGTCGGGGTCCGCCTCGTCGTAGGCGTCCGCGACCGCTTCGAAGGCCAGTACGAAACCGGTGACGAGGGCGCTCCACGGGCCGGACAGCTGGTCCAGCACGGCGAGTCCGATCTCCGCCGGATCGGCTTCGGCGGGTACCAGGAACTCCGCCGGCGTCACCTCGCTGAGCAGTGCGGAGACGTAGTCCCTGCCGATGTCGCCGCGCACCCCCGTGAGCACCGCGATGGCCTTCAGCTTGATCTCGTTCTCGGTCATCCGGCGAGAGTAGGGGGTAACGGGCGCACCGACCCGCTGGCATGCCGGGCACGGACGCGGGCGGAGCAGGGCCGCCCCGGCCCCGGCCTCACCGGTACGGAGCCCGCGGGCGGGCGGGCCGGTCGGGGCGGCCGACCGCCAGGAGTTCCTCGGCCGCCCGGAGCGCCAGATGGGTGCTGCGCCGGCGCATCAGGACGCAGAGGGTGTACGAGGCGTCGTCCAGCCGGCTGCGCAGCGCGGCGTCACCCGGCGCCGCGGCGGCGGCCCGGCGCAGCGTACGGAACCGGCGCAGGTGCCCGCGCAGCAGCGCCGGGTCGGGCAGCAGCCCGGGGGAGGCGGGATCCGGCGGGGGACCCGGCGCCGCCAGGGTCTGCTCGACCAGTGACCGCAGCACCTTTTCCACCAGCGGTGACCGGCCGGGCCCGGAGGCCCGCTCCGCGCCGCCGCACAGCGCGATTGCGGCGCGGGCGGCCACCGTCAGCCCCGCCCCCGCCCGGCCGGCCGTGTCGACCAGGATGCGGCGCGCGGTGTCGGCACCGCACGGTACGAAGGCCATCAGGGCCCCGGTGGCGGAGCCGATGACGGCGCCCGCCCCCGCCGGCACCCCGCCCGGCCCGGCCCCGTCCGGCGGGGCGACGGTCGCCGGAGGCAGCCGGCCCGCGGGGGTGTCGTTCATCCGCCGACTCCTTCGATGGGTGTGCCGGGGTGAGTGGCCGAAGGGGTGAGAATCGCCGCCGGTCGCCCCGCGGTACCGGCCGGGCGAACGCGAATGGCACATGATGACGCAGAGCGGGCCCCCGGACCCCGAGACCCGAGGGTCCGCTCCTGCGGCGAACCGGCCCCCGGCCGGCGACGGGGACCGGTCCGGCGACCTGTCCGGACACCGGGCCGGTGAGCGGCCGGGGGCGGATCGCGGTCAGGCGGGCACGATGTTCTCGGCCTGCGGCCCCTTCTGGCCCTGGGTGACGTCGAAGGTCACCGCCTGCCCCTCCCACAGTTCCCGAAAACCGGTAGCGTTGATCGCTGAGTAGTGGGCGAAGACATCGGGGCCGCCCCCGTCCTGCGCGATGAAGCCGAAGCCCTTTTCCGCGCTGAACCACTTCACCGTTCCGGTAGCCACACAGGTCCCTCTCCTCGACGGTCGGCCTTCCACACCATGCGGAACGCCCGAACGACGGGAAGGTACAACGCGAGCGCACCGGTTCCGAACACAAAACGGCGCCACACGCGACCTCACCCGGACGGCCCACCCCGGCCGGACGCCGCGCCCCGGCCGGACCGCCCGTCACAGGGACCGGAACGCCTCGCGGTGCGCGGCCAGCCAGGTGGCGAAGTCCTGGAGCGCGGGATTGAGCGCCCGGATGGCGGCCACGTCCCTCGCGTGGGTGAACCGGTCCGCACATTCGGCGTAGTACTGGAACATGTTGCCGATCTCGTCGGCCGCCGGGAAACCGAGCGCCCGATAGGAGTCCGGGTCCATCGGGGAGTACCGCACCGGCTCGCCGACGGCCTCGGACAGCGCCGCCGCCATGTCCGCGACCGGCAGGTGCTCGCCGGCGATGCTCACGGTCGCGCCGATCAGGTCGGTACCCCGCTCGAACACGGCCAGCGCGGTCTTGCCGATGTCGTCGGCGGCGATGCCCGACAGCGGGCTGTCGCCCATCGGGAGGACCAGCTCCAAGGTGTCGTCCTGGCCCCGGTGCGGGGCGAACATCGTGTACAGGTTCTCCCAGTAGAACGTCGTGCGCAGGAGGGTCGTCGGCGCACCGGCCTCGGGGAAGTAGTGGTCGGCCTCGGCCTTCGCGTCGAAGTGCGGCACCTTGTACGCGCCCTGGAGCGTGGGCATGCGGTCGTCGTCCAGCGGGATGCACTCCCGGGTGTCCTCCAGCGTCGACCAGATGGCGTGCTGCACCCCCGCGTGTCCGGTCGCCCGGGCGAGGGAGGCGGCCTGCCGCTTCTCCCGCTCCGCCGACATGTGCTCCCAGAAGTTGGTCACCAGGTAGGCCCCGTACGCCCCTTCGAGGACGGGGCCGAGGGTCGCCTCGTCGTCCATGTCGGCCCGGACCACCTCCGCGCCGAGCCGCGCCAGTTCCCGTGCCCGGTCCGAATCCGGGTTGCGGGTGACCGCACGGGCCGAGAACCCGCTGCCGGGGTCGGCGAGGATCGCCCGTACCAGTCCTCCGCCTTGCGCGCCCGTCGCGCCGAACACCGTGATGACGCGTGTCCCAGCCATCGCCGACCTCCTTCTCGTAACGATCCGCGTCCCATCGGACGGATGGTTACGGACTGTATGCGCGGCGGCCTGCCCGTCCGGGCACGGGCGCGCCCGGCGCACGGGTACGCCACTCCATCGCGCGGCCCCGCCGGGCGCCGCCGCACCGCCGAGTGGCAGCGCCCGCTGACCGCTTTCGAGTGACGCCCGCGCTCGGCCTCGCACCGCACCGCCCGGCGGTCCCCGAGCATCGCAGGCGGCCGGTGAACCCCGGCCGACGGTGCGCGAAGGCGCCTGGCCGCTGGGAGACCGAGTGCACATCCTGCTCGTCGCGAGCGCGTTCAACAGCCTGACGCAACGCGTCCACGCAGAGCTGCGCGACCACGGCCACCGCGTCGCCGTCGAACTCGCGCTGGCCGGCGACTCACTGACCGACGCCGCGCACCGTCACCGGCCCGACCTGATCATCGCGCCGATGCTGAAGACGGCCGTGCCCCGCGAGGTCTGGTCCACCCACACCTGTCTGATCGTCCACCCGGGACCGGTCGGAGACCGGGGCCCCTCCTCGCTCGACCGGGCCGTCCAGGAGGGCGTCGCGCACTGGGGCGTCACCGTCCTGCAAGCGGACGCCGAGATGGACGCCGGCGACGTCTGGGCCTTCGCCGAGTGCCCGCTGCCCGAGCTGGCCAAGAGCGACCTGTACCGGGGGGAGATCGCCGACGCGGCGCTGCGGGCCGTGCTGCTCGCCGTCGACCGCTTCGCCTCGGGGACGTACACCCCCACCCCGCAGACCACCCACCGCACCCGGCCCTACCTGCGCCAGGACGAGCGCCGCATCGACTGGGCGAACGACCCCACCGAGCGGGTCCTGCGCGTCCTGCGGGCCGCCGACTCCCAGCCCGGCGTACGGGACGAACTGCTCGGCGGCGTGTGGTTCCTGCACGGGGGCCACCCCGAGGACCGGTTGCGGGGCCGCCCCGGCGAGCTGCTGGCCACCCGGGCGGGCGCGATCTGCCGGGCGACCGCCGACGGGGCCGTGTGGATCCCCGAGCTGCGGGCCCGCCGGGAGGCGGGGGAGCCCGTCCCGGTCAAGCTGCCCGCGACCCTGGCGCTGGGCGACCGGCTGCCCCCGCTGCCGGAGGATCCCGCACCGCCCTGCGCCGGTTCCGAGCGCCGTACGTGGTCCGACATCGGCTACCGGGAGGAGGGGCCGGCCGGCTTCCTGTCGTTCTCGTTCCCCGGCGGGGCGATGAGCACCGACCGGTGCCGCCGGCTGCTGGACGCCTACCGGGCCGCCTGCGCCCGGCCCACCTCCGTCCTGGTCCTCGGGGGCGGCCGCGACTTCTTCTCCAACGGCATCCACCTGGGCGTCATCGAGGCGGCCGCCGACCCCGCCGCGGAGTCCTGGGCGAACATCACCGCGATGGACGACCTGGTCGAGGCCGTGCTGACCACCACCGACCGGCTCGTCGTCGCCGCCCTCGGCGGCAACGCCGCCGCCGGCGGCGCGATGCTCGCGCTGGCGGCCGACGAGGTCTGGTGCCGCTCCGGCGTCGTCCTCAACCCGCACTACCGGCTGATGGGCCTCTACGGCTCCGAGTACTGGACGTACACGCTGCCCCGCCGGGTCGGCCCCACCGTCGCCGAGCGGCTCACCACCGACGCGCTGCCGCTGAGCGCCGCCGCGGCGGCCGGGCTCGGCCTGGTCGACCGTACGGTGCCCTGCGCGCCCGCGCAGTTCGCCGGGGAGACCGCCCGGCTGGCCGGGCTGCTGGCCGAGTCCCCCGCCGTCCAGTCCCGGATCGCGGCGAAGAAGGAACTGCGCGAGCGGGACGAGGCGAAGACCCCGCTGGCCGCCTACCGGGAGGCGGAGCTGGCCCGGATGCGCGCCACCTTCCTCGACCCGCGGGCTCCGTACCACGCACTGCGCCGCGCCTTCGTCCGCAAGGAGCCGGCCGCCGCCACCCCGCCGCACCTGGTCCGTACGGTGCCGGCCGGGCGGCGGCAACCGGCGGACGCGGTCACCGCACTGGCGGTACAAGACAGCACACCGGCCGCCGGTCCCTGTTACGAAGAAGGGTGAGCGGAGTGCCCGTCCCCGGCTCCCCCTCACTCCACCTCCCCGAATTCCTGCCCAAGGAGGCATCCTCATGGATGCAGCAACGCCGAGCACGGTAGAGGATCCCCCCATCCACATCCTCTGGATCAACGCGGGGCTGAGCTGCGACGGCGACTCGGTGTCCCTGACCGCGGCGATGCAGCCCAGCATCGAAGAGATCGTGATGGGCGTGCTGCCGGGTCTGCCCAAGATCGCGGTGCACTGGCCGCTGATCGACTTCGAGTGCGGCCCCGTCGGCGGCGCGGACACGTTCATCGAGTGGTTCTTCAAGGGCGAGCGCGGGGAGATCGACCCCTTCGTCCTCGTGATCGAGGGGTCCATCCCCAACGAGAAGATCAAGGCGGACGGCTACTGGTGCGGCTTCGGGGACAACCCCGAGACGGGCCAGCCCATCACCACCAGCGAGTGGATCGACCGGCTGGCGCCCAAGGCCCTCGCCGTCGTGGCCATCGGCACCTGCGCCACGTACGGCGGCATCCACGCGATGGAGGGCAACCCCACCGGCGCCATGGGCGTACCGGACTACCTGGGCTGGGACTGGACGTCGAAGGCCGGCATCCCGATCGTCTGCGTACCGGGCTGCCCCATCCAGCCGGACAACTTCTCCGAGACGCTCACCTACCTGCTCTACCAGGCGGCCGGCTCCGCGCCGATGATCCCGCTCGACGACAAGCTGCGCCCGACCTGGCTGTTCGGCGCGACCGTGCACGAGGGCTGCGACCGGGCCGGCTACTACGAGCAGGGCCAGTTCGCGCACACCTACGACTCGCCGCAGTGCCTGGTCAAGCTGGGCTGCTGGGGCCCCGTCGTCAAGTGCAACGTGCCCAAGCGCGGCTGGATGAACGGCATCGGCGGCTGCCCGAACGTCGGCGGCATCTGCATCGCCTGCACCATGCCCGGCTTCCCGGACAAGTTCATGCCGTTCATGGACGAGCCGCCCGGGGCCAAGGTGTCCAGCAAGGCCAGCGGCGCGTACGGCGCCGTCGTCCGCAAGCTGCGCTCGATGACGGCGCGCACCGTGGACAAGGAACCGAAGTGGCGGCACACCGGGGAGCGGCTCACCACCGGCTACCGGCCGCCCTGGTGACCGGCACGCCCCGCCCCCACCGCACACCCCCGCAGTTCCCGCAGAGCCCGCTCCGAAGAAGGGTCACGGCAGACACGATGGCACCGAAGACGAAGGCGTCCGGCGACGGCTTGGTGGAGATGGCCTGGGATCCGATCACCCGGATCGTGGGCAGTCTCGGTATCCATACGAAGATCGACTTCAAGCAGAAGCGGGTGGCGGAGTGCTACAGCACCTCGTCGGTCTTCCGCGGCTACAGCGTCTTCATGCGCGGCAAGGACCCCCGCGACGCGCACTTCATCACCAGCCGCATCTGCGGGATCTGCGGTGACAACCACGCCACCTGTTCCGTCTACACGCAGAACATGGCCTACGGGGTGAAGCCGCCCCACCTCGCCGAGTGGATCATCAACCTCGGTGAGTCGGCGGAGTACATGTTCGACCACAACATCTTCCAGGAGAACCTGGTCGGGGTCGACTACTGCGAGAAGATGGTCCGCGAGACCAACCCCGGTGTCCTGGAGCTGGCCGAGCGCACCGAGGCCCCGCACGCCGGTGACCACGGCTACCGCACGATCGCCGACATCATGCGCTCCCTCAACCCCATCGAGGGCGAGTTCTACCGCGAGGCCCTCCAGGTCAGCCGCTACACGCGCGAGATGTTCTGCCTGATGGAGGGCCGCCACGTGCACCCCTCCACGCTGTACCCGGGCGGCGTCGGCACCATCGCCTCGGTGCAGCTCTTCACGGACTACATGAGCCGCCTCATGCGGTACGTAGAGTTCATGAAGCGCGTCGTCCCCCTGCACGACGACCTGTTCGACTTCTTCTACGAGGCCCTGCCGGGCTACGAGGAGGTCGGCCGGCGCCGCGTGCTGCTCGGCTGCTGGGGCGCCCTCAACGACCCCGAGTACTGCGACTTCACGTACGCCAACATGTCCGACTGGGGACGGAAGATGTTCGTCACCCCGGGCGTGATCGTGGACGGCAAACTCGTCACCAACGACCTCACCGAGATCAACCTCGGCATCCGCATCCTGCTGGGCAGCTCGTACTACGACGACTGGGCGGGCCAGGAGAAGTTCGTCACCCACGACCCGCTCGGCAACCCGGTCGACCCCCGCCACCCCTGGAACCAGCACACCATCCCCGCCCCGCAGAAGCGCGACTTCGACGGCAAGTACAGCTGGGTGATGTCACCGCGCTGGTTCGACGGCAAGGACCACCTGGCCCTCGACACCGGCGGCGGCCCGATCGCCCGCCTGTGGTCCACGGCCCTGTCCGGGCTCGTCGACGTCGGCTACGTCAAGGCCACCGGCCACAGCGTCGTCATCAACCTGCCCCGGACGATGACCAAGCCGGAGACCACCTTCGAGTGGAAGATCCCCCAGTGGAGCAACGCGCTGGAGCGCAACCGCGCCCGCACGTACTTCCAGGCCTACGCCGCCGCCATCGCCCTGCACTGCGCCGAGAAGGGGCTGGAAGAGGTCCGTGCCGGACGCACCCAGACCTGGGAGAAGTTCGAGGTGCCGGACGAGTCCATCGGAGTCGGTTTCACCGAGGCCGTCCGGGGCGTGCTCTCGCACCACATGGTGATCCGCGACGGGAAGATCGCCAACTACCACCCCTACCCGCCCACCCCGTGGAACGCCAGCACCCGCGACACCTTCGGGACGCCCGGCCCGTACGAGGACGCGGTGCAGAACACCCCGATCTTCGAGGAGAACACCCCGGAGAACTTCAAGGGCATCGACATCATGCGCGCCGTGCGCAGCTTCGACCCCTGCCTGCCCTGCGGCGTGCACATGTACGTCGGCAACGGGCAGACCGTCAAGCAGATGCACGTGCCCACCGGCCTGAGCGGACTGGGCGGATGAGCGCCGCCGCCGACTCCCTGCAGACCGGCCGCCGGGTCGAGGAGGTGCTCGACCGGCTGGCCGACACCGGCGACCGGGAGGTCTGCGCCGCCGCCGAGGAACTGGTGCGCGTCCTCATGGACTTCTACGGTTCCGGGCTCGCCCGCATCACCTCACGGCTCGCCCCGGACGCCCTCGCCCCGCTGCTGGACGACGAACTCGTCTCCAGCCTGCTGGCCCTGCACGACCTGCACCCCGAGGACGTGCACACCCGGATCGCCCGCGCCCTGGACACCCTCGGGGACCCGGTGGAACCGCTCGGCTACGACGAGGCCTCGGGCACGCTGCGGTTGCGGCCCGCCGCGAGCGGCGGCTGCGGCTGCGGCAGCACCTCCGACGGCGTACGGCAGGCCGCCGAGGCGGCGCTGGCCGCCTTCGCACCCGAGGTGACCACCGTCGATCTGGAGCCGGCCGGGCCTCCGCCCCAGCCGCTGCTCCAGATCGGCACCCGCCCGCAGGCCCCGGTCCGGGTGCCGTGAGCGCGCCCCGCACCTGGGCCCCGCCGTCCGCGCGGACGGCGGGGCCACCGGGCCTGCGCCGGTTCACGCGGCCGCGCGAACCCCGGCCCGAGGCCTGCGAACTGTGCGGGGTGGCGGTCGCCGAGGACGGCCACCGCCACCTGGTCGAGACCGAGAAGCGGGCGCTCGTCTGCGCCTGCACCGCCTGCGCCCTGCTGTTCGACCGGCCGGGCGCCGCCACCGGCCGCTACCGGGCCGTCCCCGACCGCTACCTCCACGACCCCGGCCACCGGCTGGACGACGGCGCCTGGGAACTCCTGCAGATTCCCGTCGGCGTCGCGTTCTTCTTCCGCAACGCGGCCCTGGACCGGCTCGTCGCGCTCTACCCGAGCCCGGCCGGGGCCACCGAGAGCGAACTCGACCCCGCCACCTGGCAGTCGGCCCTCGGCGACAGCACCCTGGCCGGTCTGCTGCGGCCGGACGTCGAGGCGCTGCTGCTGCGCCGCCGCGAGGGCCGCACCGACTGCTACCTCGTCCCGATCGACGTCTGCTACGAGCTGGTGGGCCGGATGCGGCTGCTGTGGCAGGGCTTCGACGGCGGCGCCGAGGCCCGGGCCGCGCTCGACGCCTTCTTCGCCGGGATCGAACGCCGTGCCAAGGTCCCGGCGGGGGAGGTCGCGCCATGACGGAGTTCGGCTTCACCTGCACCGGAGTGCGCGCGGACCCGTACGCCGCCGGGCCCACGCTCGTCTTCCGCCTCGCCGTCACCGCCTCCGGGGACACCCGGGTGCACGCGCTGGCCCTGCGCTGCCAGATCCGGATCGAACCGGCCCGGCGGAGCTACGGGGATGCCGAGGCGCAGGGCCTGGCCGACCTGTTCGGCGAGCGCTCCCGCTGGGGCAACACCCTCCAGCCCGTACAGTTCGCGCAGGTCACGCTGATGGTGCCGAGCTTCACCGGATCCACCGAGGTGGACCTGGCCGTGCCCTGCACCTACGACATGGACATCGCCGCGACCCGGTACTTCACCGCCCTGGACGACGGTGAGGCGCCGCTGCTCATGCTGTTCTCCGGCACCGCCTTCACCGGGGCCGGCGGCTTCCACGTCGAGCCGGTGCCCTGGGACCGCGAAGCGGCGTACCGGATGCCGGTGACGGTGTGGCAGGAGATGATCGAGCAGCACTTCCCCGGCTGCGGCTGGCTGCGGCTGCCCCGCGACGCCATGGACGAGCTGCTCGCCTACCGCTCCCGGCACGCGCTGGCCTCCTGGGAGGCGACCGTACGCGCCCTCCTCGCCGAGGCCGCCACCGCCACCGAAGCCGCGACAGCCGTCCGGCCGACCCCGCCCGAGCGGCTGCGCGCGGGACTGCTGCCCCGCGTCGGCGAGAGGACGGCGCCATGACCGCCACCGCGCTCGACGCGCGCTTCGAGACCGCCCGGCAGGTGGCCGACGCCGTCCTCTTCGAGGGGTACGTGCTCTACCCCTACCGGGCCTCGGCCGCCAAGAACCGGCTGCGCTGGCAGTTCGGCGTGCTCGTGCCCCCCGCCTGGGCGCCCGTGCACGGCGAACACTGCCTCCAGCAGACCGAGCTCCTGATGGAGCCCAAGGGGGACGCCACCCTCACCGTCGAACTCCGGTTCCTGCACGCGCAGCGACGTACCGTCCAACAGGCGGCGCCCGACGGCACCTTCACGGACGTCGAGGAACTGCACCTCGCCGACCGCGTCCTCGTCCCCTGGGACGAGGGCACCGAAGAACGCGTCGAACTCACCGTCGGCGTGACGGAACTGGCGGGCGACGGCGTCAGCCTGCCCTTCACCCGCCCCGCCGGCGAGGAGACCGAACCGGTCGTCGACGCCGACGGCCGCACGGTCGGCCGCCTCGTGCGGCGCACCGAGGAGATCAGCGGCGTCCTGCGGCTGCGCGCGAGCGAACTCGACTGCGCCTACCGGGCGGCCAAGCTCACCGCGGTCGTGGAGAACACCGGCGGCTGGCAGCCCGGGACCGGGGGCACGGGCCGCGACGCGGCGCTGTCCCGCTCCCTGGTCGCCGCCCACCTCCTGCTCGGGCTCGACGCGGGCCGCTTCCTGTCGATGACGGACCCGCCCGAATGGGCCAAGGCCGCCACCGCGGGCTGCGTCAACCGCCACACCTGGCCCGTCCTGGCCGGGGAAGCGGGCCGCGCCGACGTCGTCCTGTCCTCCCCGATCATCCTGGAGGACCATCCGGGGATCGCCCCCGAGAGCATCGGCGCGATGTACGACGCCACCGAGATCGACGAGATCCTCGCCCTGCGCACCGCGGCCCTGACCGACGAGGAGAAGCGCGAGGCACGCGGTACCGACCCCCGGGCCGCCGCCGTGATCGACCTCGCCGAGTCCATGCCGCCCGAGGTACTCGAACGGCTGCACGGGGCGGTCCGGGCCCTGCGCGAGATCACCGACCCCGACGTCCCGCCGGACGCCCCCACCGGGCTCGAACCACCGGGGGGCCAGGCGGCGTTCAGGCCGGAGACCCCGTGGTGGGACCCGGCCCGCGCGGACGCCGCCGGGCCGGTCCCCGACCGGGTCCTCGTGGACGGCGTCCCGGTGGGCGTGGGCAGCCGGGTCCTGCTGCGGCCGGGGCTGCGGCGCACCGACGCCCAGGACCTGTTCGTACGGGGCCGGCCCGCCCAGGTGGAGGCCGTCCTGCACGACGTCGACGGCGGCGTGCACCTCGCGGTCACCGTCGAAGGCGACCCCGGCGCCGACATCCGGCGCGAGCAGGGCCGGTTCCTCTACTTCCAGCCCGACGAGGTGGCACCCCTGGAGGAGCGGTGACGGGCGGGACGCTGGTCGCCGGGATCGGCAACGTGTTCCTCGGCGACGACGGGTTCGGCGTCGAGACGGTGCGCCGGCTGGCCGCGCAGCCGCTGCCCCGGCACGTCGAGGTGGTGGACTTCGGCGTCCGCGGCGTCCACCTCGCCTACCAGCTCCTCGACGGCTACGACACCCTCGTCCTGGTCGACGCCACCGCCCGCGGCGGCGCCCCCGGCACCCTCTACCTGATCGAG
This sequence comes from Streptomyces sp. NPDC026522, assembly GCF_055567555.1. NCBI lineage: Bacteria > Bacillati > Actinomycetota > Actinomycetes > Kitasatosporales > Streptomycetaceae > Streptomyces > Streptomyces sp. NPDC026522. The sequence continues at coordinate 325,724 of NZ_JBVHQF010000008.1, read as the reverse complement.
GCCGGGGAACCGGGCGCCGCCGCGGGCGCCGCCGTCCTGGACGGCCACCACATGTCCCCGGACGCCGTGCTGGCCCTGCTCGGCACCCTGTGCGCCGGTACGGGCGGCACCCCGCCCCGTCGCACGCTCGTCGTGGGCTGCGAACCGGAGTCCGTCGAAGAGGGCATCGGCCTGAGCGGACCGGTGGCCGCGGCGGTGCCGGAGGCCGTACGGATGGTGCTGGAACTGGTGCACAACGATCCGGCCGCAGCGCCGGCCCGAACCGAGGAGAGAACCAGATGAAGAAGGCCGTCCTCTGCGGCGCGACCATCGCCGCCCTGCTGGTGGTGGCCGTGCAGATCGCCCCCGACGTCAAACGCTACCTGCGCATCCGCAACATGTGAGCCCCGCGCATCCGCGGCGCACGACGCGTCACCGCCCGCCCCGGCGCCCGAATGGCGTACGGGGCGGGCCGCGTGTCGGCGTGCCCGACCGCTCCGCCGCCGCCCTGCCGCTCTAATGAGGCCCGGCAGAACGGAGCCCGATGCACGAGATGTCGATCGCCATGGCCGTGGTGAGCCAGGTGGAGGAAGCGGCCCGAGCCGCCGGCGCGCACACGGTGAGCGCCGTCCGGCTCCAGGTGGGGGAACTCGCCGGGGTGGTCCCCGACGCCCTCGCCTTCTGCTTCGAACTGGCCTGCGCGGGAACGTCCCTGGAGGGCGCCGCCCTCACCGCCGAAGCCGTCCCCGCCCGCGCCCGCTGCACCTCCTGTGCGGGTGACTGGGCCGTCGGCATGCCGCCCGACCTGTGCTGCCCCGCGTGCGGCAGCGCCACCGGCACCGAACTGGTCGCGGGACGCGAGCTGCGGATCCTCGACGTCACGTGGGACGACGAACCGGAGGACACCACGGTCCCCGCCCCCGCGCACCCCCGTCAACCGATCTCCGAGGAGCGCTGAACCATGTGCCGAGTGGTCGATCTGAAGCAGGCGGTACTGGCCAAGAACGAGGCGGCCGCGCAGACCCTGCGCACCGAACTCACCGCACGCGGCACGACCGTCGTCAACCTGCTCTCCAGCCCCGGCAGCGGGAAGACGGCCCTGCTGGAGCGCGAACTCGACCTGGCCCGCCGGCGCGGAGTGGGCGTCGCCGCGCTCACCGCCGACCTGGCCACCGAGAACGACGCGGTGCGCCTGGGCCGTTCCGGTGTCCCCGTCAAGCAGGTGCTCACCGACGGCCTCTGCCATCTGGAGGCCGCGATGCTGGCCCGGCACCTGGACGGGTGGCTGCCCGACGGCACGCGGCTGCTGTTCGTGGAGAACGTCGGCAACCTGGTGTGCCCGGCCTCGTACGACCTCGGGGAATCCCTGCGGGTCGTCCTCGCCTCCGTCACCGAGGGCGAGGACAAGCCGTTGAAGTACCCGACCGCCTTCGGGCTCGCGCAGCTGGTGGTGGTCACCAAGACCGACATCGCCGAGGCCGTCGAGTTCGACGAGGCCGCCTTCCGGGCCAACGTCCAGCAGGTCAACCCCGGTGTGGAGGTGGTGCTCACCTCCGTCCGCACCGAGCAGGGCCTCGGCACCCTGCTGGAGCGGGCGCTCGCCGTCGGCGACGGCGCCCCGGCGCACACGCCGGTGATGGCGGGCCGGGACCACGGCCACCACCACGGCCACGACGCCGAGCACGGCCACGACGCCGGCCACCACCACGACATGGATCACCACCACGACCACGACGCCGGTCACGGCCACGACGCCGAGCACGGCCACGACGCCGGCCACCACCACGACATGGATCACCACCACGACCACGACGCCGGTCACGGCCACGACGCCGGTCACCACCACGCGCACCCGCCCGTGGTGCGGGCCCGCTGATGGAGGCCGTCGAACGCCGCCGGGTCACGGTGCGGGGCGTGGTCCAGGGCGTCGGCTTCCGCCCGTACGTCTACGGCCGCGCCACCGCGCTCGGCCTGGCCGGACACGTCACCAACACCCCGGACGGGGTGGTCGCGGAGGTGGAAGGCGCCCGGACGGCGGTCACCGCATTCTGCGACCGGCTCGCGAGGGACGCCCCGCCCCTCGCGCTCATCGACTCCGTCGACCACTGCCCGGTCCCCCTCGCGGGCGGCGCGGGCTTCACCATCATCGCCTCCAGCGGCGGCGGGCCCGCCCGTACGCTGGTCTCCCCGGACGTCGCCACCTGCGCCGACTGCCTCGCCGAGCTGGCCGACCCGGCCGACCGGCGCCACCGCCACCCGTTCATCACCTGCACCCACTGCGGCCCGCGCTTCACCATCGTCACCGGACTGCCGTACGACCGGGCCCACACCACCATGGCGCCCTTCCCGATGTGCCCGGACTGCGCCCGCGAGTACGCCGACCCGGCCGACCGCCGCTTCCACGCCCAGCCCGTCGCCTGTCCCGCCTGCGGACCCCGGCTGCGGCTGCTGGCCGGGACGCCGCCGCGGGAGGTGCCCGGCGTGGACCCGGTGGCCGGGGCCCGCCGGCTGCTGGCCGCGGGCGCGGTCCTCGCGGTCAAGGGCCTCGGCGGCTACCACCTGGCCTGCGACGCCGCCGACGAGACGGCCGTGGCCACGCTGCGCAGCCGCAAGGCCCGCGGGAACAAGCCGTTCGCCCTGATGGCCCGGGACCCCGCCGACCTGGTGGCCCTCGTCTCGATCGGCCCCGAGGAGCGGGCCCTGCTCACCGGCGGCCCGCGCCCCATCGTGCTGCTGCGCCGCCACCGCGGAGCCGCGGGCGGCCCGGTGGTCGCCGAAGGCGTCGCCCCGGGCAGCCCCGACCTCGGCGTGATGCTCCCTTACACGCCCGTGCACCACCTGCTGCTCGGTCTGCCCGGCGACCCTCCCGGCCCCCGCCTGCTCGTCATGACCAGCGGCAACCTGGCGGGCGAACCGATCGTCACCGACGACGCCGAAGCCCTCGCGCGGCTGGGCCCGCTGGCCGACGCCTGGCTCACCCACGACCGTCCCATCCACGTGCCCTGCGACGACTCGGTGGTACGCGTCTGCGACGGCGAACCGCTGGTCCTGCGGCGCTCCCGCGGCTATGCGCCGCTCCCCCTCACGCTCCCCGCGCCGGTACCGGCGACGCTGGCCGTCGGGGGAGACCTCAAGAACAGCTTCTGCCTCGGTGAAGGGCGCCGGGCCTGGCCGTCCGCCCACATCGGGGACATGGACGACCTGGCCACGCAGTACGCCTTCGAGCGCGCGGCCGGTCAGCTGGAGAGCATCACCGGCGTCACCCCCGCCCAGCTCGCCGCCGACCGGCACCCCGGCTACCGCTCCGGGCGGTGGGCCGTACGCAACGCCGGCTCCCGGCCGCTGATCCGCGTCCAGCACCACCACGCGCACATCGCCTCCGCCATGGCCGAACACGGCCTGACCGGCGACCGGCGGATCATCGGGGTCGCGTTCGACGGCACCGGCTACGGCGACGACGGCGCGGTGTGGGGCGGGGAGTTCCTCCTCGCGGACTACGCCGGGTACACCCGCTTCGCGCACCTGGCCTACGTCCCGCTGCCCGGCGCGGACGCCGCAGTACGCCGCCCGTACCGCATGGCGCTGTCCCACCTGCGCGCGGCGGCCATCGACTGGACGGCCGGCCTGCCGTGCGTCGAAGCCTGCCCGGCGGACGAACTGCGGCTGCTCGCGGTCCAGTTGAACCGGGGCCTGAACTGTGCCCCCACCTCCAGCATGGGCCGGCTCTTCGACGCCGTCTCCTCGCTGGCGGGTATCTGCCACCACGCGGGCTACGAGGCCCAGGCCGCGATCGAGCTGGAGTCCGCGGCGCTGGACGCCCCCGGCGCGGCGCCCGGGTACGCCTTCGCCCTGCGGCCGGCCGGGCCCGCCGCTCCCGACCGTCCGCTCGTAGCCGACCCGGCGCCCGTCCTGCGGGCCGTCGTGGCCGACGTCCGGGCCGGGACCCCGCCCCCGTTGATCGCGGCCCGCTTCCACGCCTCGGTCGCCGCCCTCGTCACCACCGTCTGCGCCGCGGCGCGCGAACACCACGGGGCGGACACCGTCGCCCTCACCGGCGGGGTCTTCGGCAACACCCTGCTGGCCTCGGCCTGCGCCGCCGGGCTGCGCGGGACCGGCTTCACCGTCCTGCGCCACCGCCTGGTGCCGCCGAACGACGGGGGGCTGGCGCTCGGCCAGCTCATGGTGGCGGCGGCCCGCGGCCAGGCCGCGGACGCCCGCGGCCGCACCACCGACGCACGAGACCGCACCACGGAACACCCACAGCGAGGAGAAGCCCATGTGCCTGGCGGTACCCGGCAGAGTGCTTGAGATCGCGGAGGAGAACGGCACCCGCATGGCCACCGTCGACTTCGGCGGGGTGGTCAAGGAGGTGTGCCTGGAGTACCTGCCGGACCTCCAGGTGGGCGAGTACGCCATCGTCCACGTCGGATTCGCCCTCCAGCGCCTGGACGAGGAATCCGCCCGCCAGACGCTGGAGCTGTTCACCCAGCTCGGCATGCTCCAGGAGGAGTTCGGCGACCCCTGGGAGCAGGCGGCGCAGGCGGGTGGCGCTCCGTGGCCCTTCGAGGAGAGCACCCCGACCGATGACGGGGGCCCGGCCGAGGGCCCGGCCGCAGACCACGTACCGCAGGAGGCGCGGCAGTGAAGTACATCGAAGAGTTCCAGGACCCCGGCCTCGCCCGCAGGCTCCTGGACGACATCCACGCCACGGTCACCCGGCCGTGGGCGCTGATGGAGGTCTGCGGCGGCCAGACCCACACCATCATCCGGCACGGCATCGACCAACTGCTCCCAGAGCAGGTGGAGTTGATCCACGGGCCGGGTTGTCCGGTGTGCGTCACGCCGCTGGAGGTGATCGACAAGGCGCTGGAGATCGCCTCCCGCCCCGACGTGATCTTCTGCTCCTTCGGCGACATGCTCCGCGTCCCGGGCACGGGCCGCGACCTGTTCCAGGTGCGCAGCGAGGGCGGTGACGTCCGGGTCGTCTACTCGCCGCTCGACGCCCTCAAGATCGCGCGGCAGAACCCGGGACGCGAGGTCGTCTTCTTCGGCATCGGCTTCGAGACCACCGCCCCGCCGAACGCGATGACGGTGTACCAGGCGAAGAAGCTCGGCATCCCCAACTTCAGCCTGCTGGTCTCCCACGTCCGGGTGCCCCCGGCGATCGAGGCGATCATGAGTTCGCCGAGCTGCCGGGTGCAGGGCTTCCTCGCCGCCGGGCACGTGTGCAGCGTGATGGGCATGGGGGAGTACCCCGAACTGGCCGCCCGCCACCGGGTGCCGATCGTGGTGACCGGCTTCGAACCGCTGGACATCCTGGAAGGCGTACGCCGCGCCGTCCGGCAGCTGGAGCGGGGCGAGCACACCGTGGACAACGCCTACGCGCGGGCCGTGCGCCCCGAGGGCAACCCCGCCGCGCTCGCCATGCTGGAGGACGTCTTCGAGGTCACCGACCGGGCCTGGCGCGGCATCGGCGTCATCCCGGACAGCGGCTGGCGGCTGTCCGAGCGCTACCGGGAGTTCGACGCCGAGCACCGGTTCGCGGTGACCGGCATCACCACCCGCGAGCCGGCCGAGTGCCGCAGCGGCGAGGTCCTCCAGGGCCTCCTCAAGCCGAACGAGTGCGGGGCCTTCGGCACCACCTGTACGCCGCGCAGCCCGCTCGGGGCCACCATGGTCTCCAGCGAGGGTGCCTGCGCCGCCTACTACCTCTACCGGCGCCTCGAACTCACCCCGGCCGCCCGTACGGCGCCCCCCGCGCCGGCGGCCCCGCAGGAGACCACCGCACCGCTGGAGGCGAGCCCCGTTGCCTGACACCTCGTTGCCGCAGACCGCTCAGCCCGGGACCGCGGAGCCCGGTACCGCGCTGCCCGCGCAGTCCGGTACCGCGCTGGACGTCACCGGCTGGACCTGCCCGGCGCCGCTGCGGGACCGCCCCCGCGTGGTGATGGGCCACGGCGGCGGCGGCGCGCTCTCCGCCGAGCTGGTCCAGCACCTCTTCGCGCCCGCCTACGGGGGCGAGGCGCTGGCCCAGCTCGGCGACTCCGCCGCGCTCTCGCTGGGCGGGGTCCGGCTCGCCTTCTCCACCGACTCCTACGTGGTGCGGCCGCTGTTCTTCCCCGGCGGCAGCATCGGCGACCTCGCCGTCAACGGCACGGTCAACGACCTCGCGATGAGCGGGGCCCGGGCCGCCTACCTGTCCTGCGGCTTCATCCTCGAAGAGGGCGTCGAGATGTCGGTGGTGGCCCAGGTGGCCCGGGCCCTCGGCGCCGCGGCGCGCGCGGCGGGAGTGGAGGTGGCCACCGGCGACACGAAGGTGGTCGAAGCCGGCCACGGCGACGGCGTCTACATCAACACGTCCGGGATCGGGCTCATCCCGGACGGGGTCGACCTGCGCCCGCAGCGCGTGGTCCCCGGGGACGTCGTGATCGTCAGCGGTGAGATCGGACTGCACGGCGTGGCCATCATGAGCGTGCGCGAGGGCCTGGAGTTCGGCGTGGACGTCACGAGCGACTGCGCCGCCCTCGGCGGCCTGGTGGAGGCCATGCTCGCGGTCACCCCCGACCTCCACGTCCTGCGCGACCCCACCCGTGGCGGTCTGGCGGCCGCCCTGAACGAGATCGCCGCCGCCTCGGGAGCGGGTGTCGTCATCCGTGAGGGCGCGGTCCCGGTCCCGGACCCGGTCGCCAACGCGTGCGCCATCCTCGGCCTGGACCCGCTGTACGTGGCCAACGAGGGCAAGCTCGTCGCGTTCGTACCCCGGGAACACGCCGACGCCGTGCTGGAGGCGATGCGCGCCCACCCGCTGGGCCGCCGCGCGGCGGTGATCGGTGAGGCGGTGGAGGCCCACCCGGGCCTGGTCGTCGCCCGTACCGGCCTCGGCGGCACCCGGGTGGTGGACCTGCCGATCGGCGAGCAGCTGCCGCGCATCTGCTGAGCCGGCCCGAGCCGGCGAGCGGCCCCCGCGCGGCGGGGGCCGCTCGCCGTCCTCCGGGCGCGGGTCAGCGCGCGGTCCAGCCGCCGTCGATGACCAGCGAGGTCCCGCTGATGGAGCCCGAGTGCGGGCCGCACAGCATGAGCGCGGCCGACGCCACCTCCTCCGGCTCGATGAGCCGCTTGACCGGGGAGCGGGCCAGCAGCACCTCGCTCAGTACGTCCTCGGCGCTGACCCCGTGGGCCGCGGCCTGGTCCCGGATCTGGCCCTCCACCATGGGGGTGCGGACGTACCCCGGGCTGACGCAGTTGCTGGTGACGCCGTGTGCGGCGCCCTCCAGGGCGGCGACCTTGCTCAGCCCCTCCAGGGCGTGCTTCGCGGCCACGTACGCCGACTTGTAGGCGCTGGCGCGCAGCCCGTGCACGCTGGATATGTTGACGACCCGGCCCCAGCCGGCCGCGTACATGTGCGGCAGCACGTGGCGCAGGAGCAGGAACGGCGCGGTGACCATGACCTGCTGGATGAGGGCGAAGCGGGCCGGGTCGAATTCGGTGATGGGGGCGACGTGCTGCAGCCCCGCGCTGTTGACCAGCACGTCCACCTCGCGGGGCAGTGCGCCGATGGCCGCCGCGTCCGCCAGGTCCACGGTGTGCGCCCGGCCGCCGATCGCCGCCGCGACGGTCTTCGCGGCCTCCTCGGCGATGTCCACCACGTGTACGGTCGCGCCGGCCGAGGCCAGGGCGAGGGCGCAGGCCCGTCCGATGCCGCTGCCGCCGCCGGTCACCAGGGCCACCCGCCCGCGCAGGTCGGGGGCGGGGGCGGGAAGTGTGCTCGTCATGCCTGCACACAGTAGGCGCGGCGCCCGGCGGCGCCCATGGCGTACGGCCACACAGTGGACGGGGCCGCTGTGGCGCACACCGCCATCCGTGGCGGGGGATCCGGACGCGTGTCCGAGGCTGCGCCGGTCGGGCTCATCCGTTTGCGGGAAAGCCGCTCCAGAGGTAAAGGCGGGACCCGGTCGCGGACGAAGGAAGGAGTGCGGACCCGAACCGGACCGTGTGGCGCGTTCGTCGCGTCGCTGGATGCATCTGAAGGAGACACCTCGTGTCACGTGTTCTGAAGAGTGTCGCGATGGCCCTGGCGGCCGGTGCCCTGGTCGTCGGCGGAGCCTCGGCGGCTTCGGCCGACGCCAGCGCGGAGGGTCTGGCCGTCGGTTCGCCGGGTCTGCTCTCCGGCAACGTGGTCCAGGTTCCGGTCCACATCCCGATCAACCTCTGCGGCAACTCGATCAACGTCATCGGCGCGCTGAACCCGGCGGGCGGCGCCGTCTGCGTCAACGCCTGACCTACGCAGTACGTGGCTCACGGGCCCGTCACCTGCCGCTCCGGCGGCGGGTGACGGGCCCGGCGCGTTAACGGCCGGTTGACAGGCCCGGAGCCGCACACCATGATTCCACTAGTCATTTAATGGAATCACGGAGAGGGGGAGGCGTGGGGGATATCACCGTTCCCGCTCCCGCCGGCACCCGGTCGGCGCTCGAAGCACGCGGGCTGGGGAAGAAGTTCCGCCGGGGGTGGGCGTTGCGCGACTGCTCCTTCCGCGTCCCGGCCGGCCGCATCTGCGCCCTCGTGGGCCCCAACGGGGCGGGCAAGAGCACGCTGCTGAGCCTGGCGTCCGGGCTCAGCGAACCCTCGGCCGGTGAACTGCGGATCTTCGGCGCGCCGGCCGGTGATGGAGCCGCGATGCCGCGCTGGGCCTACCTGGCGCAGGACAAGCCGCTGTTCAAGCGGTTCACGGTGGCGCAGACCCTGCGCATGGGGGAGGAGCTCAACCCGGGCTGGGACCGTGCGGTCGCCGAACGGATCGTGCGGGGCGGCCGGATCCCGATGGACGCCCGCGTCGCCGAACTGTCGGGAGGCCGGCGCACCCGGGTCGCCTTCGCGCTCGCCTTCGGCAAGCGCCCCGAGCTGCTCCTGCTGGACGAGCCGATGGCCGATCTCGACCCGGTCGCCCGCGACGAGATGGGGGCACTGCTGATGTCCGAGGCCGCCGAACACGGTACGACCGTCCTGATGTCCTCCCACCTCCTCGGCGAGCTGGAGCAGATGTGCGACTTCCTGCTCGTACTCGACGGCGGAACCGTCCGCATGGCCGGTGAGACCGACGAACTCGTGCCCATGCACACGCTGGTCACCGGGGTCACCGCTCCCGACGGCGCCCTGCCCGAGGCGCTGGCCGCCCACACCCTCATCGAAACCCGGACCGCCGGACGGCAGTTCACCGCCCTCCTGCTGCGCCAAGGCCCGCTGAACGGGGAATGGCAGCTCACCGAGCCCGGCCTGGAGGACGTACTCCTCGCCTACCTCCGTTCGCCCGGGGCCCCCGCGCTGATCGCCCCGACGGCGGCGCCCGCACAGCGAGAGGAATGCGCGGCATGAGCACGCTCACCCACCCCGAAGCCGCCCAGGCCACCCGCGACGCCCGGCGCCGCGGCCCGCGCGGACTGCTCTGGCTGCTGATGCGCCAGCACCGGATCGCGCTCCTCGCCTGCCTCGCCGTGACCGTCCTCGGCGCCGCGTGGATCGTGTACCAGCGCGCCGCGATGCTCGACACGCTGCACGGAGCCGGCTGGCCCGCGAAATCCGCCGACACCCTCGACGGCGAAGTGACCAACCGGGTCGTCAACCGCTTCAACTCCGGTGCGAGCACCCTCGGCTCCCTGCCCGCGGTACTGGGCGTGGTCCTGGGAGCCGCGCTCATCGCCTCCGACCTGGAGCACGGCACCGCGCGGCTGGTCACCACCCAGTCCGTCCCGCGGGGCCGCTGGCTCCGGGCGAAAGTCGGCTTCGCCCTCGGCGTCGCCACCGCCACGACCCTGCCGCTGAGCCTGCTCTTCGGCTGGTGGCGCGACTCCGTCGGCCCCTTCGCCGGCACCGACTGGCTGCACGACCCCGTCTTCGAGGCCACCGGCCCGGTCCTGGTCGCGACCGCCCTCTTCACCACCTCGCTGGGCCTCGCCATCGGGGCACTGACCCGTCGGGTGGTGAGCGCGATGGTCCTGACCTTCCTGGCCTCGTGGGCCGCCCTGGTCGTGGGCGACGTGTTCAAGAACGACCTGGCGACCCCGCGCCGGATCGCGTTCCCGCTCGGCGCCGACCAGCCGGCCGTTCTGGACCACGCCGTGCAGGTCGACCAGTGGGTGGGCACCGCGTCCGGAAAGCTGTACGGATGGGGCACCTGCGTCTCCGACGCGTCCCCCGAGGCCTGCCGGGCCCGGCTCGGCATCGTCAACTCGGTCTGGGACTACTTCGGCGCCGACCAGCGGGCCGGCTTGCAGTGGACGGCCGCCGGGGTGCTGGTGGCGCTGAGCGCGGCCCTGATCGCGCTGTTCCTCCGGCGCCTCCGCCGGGCCCCGTTCACGTCATAGAGTTACAGGTCACCGCACGGCATGAAGGAGGCGGGCACCATGGTCGTATTCCACATCGAACGGCGCGGCGGGCTGCCCGCCTACCTGCAGATCGTCCAGCAGGTGGAACGGGCCCTGCGGATGGGCGCCCTGACGGAGGGGGACAAGCTGCCCACGGCCGCGCAGGTCGCGGCGGCCACCAGGGTCAACCCCAACACCACCCTCAAGGCCTACCGCGAGCTGGAACGGGCCGGGCTCGTCGAAGTCCGCCAGGGCGCCGGTACGTTCGTCACGCACGTCCCCCAGCCGTCCGGGGCGCCGGGGCAGGGCGAGCCCGGGCTGCGCGGCGGGCTCGCCGGCTGGATGCGCGAAGCACGCGAGGCGGGCCTCGACGCACCGGGCGTGACCGCCCTGTTCGACACCGTACTCGCCGAGGTGTTCCCGGGAGGCTCCCCCGCCCTGCGCGCCGCGGAGCCGCTCAGGTGAGAGGGGCACCGGCCGCCCGGGGCGCGTGCCCACCGCGCCCGCCCTACTGACCGCCGTCCTGCTCCCCTGGCGCCCGCCCTGCACGACTCCGCGGGCCGGCGCCGCCGTCGCCGCCCGGATCGGCATCCGAGGAACCGGTTCCGCGCCGCCAACGCGGCCGCGCGCGTTTTGGTTTGGCGGACCATCCTCAATACGATCCGGCGATGATCACAAGAAAATGGGTGGCGGCCGGGGCCTGCGGCCTGCTGGCCACACTGGCCGTCGGGCTCCTCCCGGCGACCGCCTCCGCCGGTGAACCCGTATCCAAGGAACCCCCCAAGGTCGAACTGGTCCTGGACGTCAGCGGCTCCATGCGGGCCACCGACATCGACGGCCAGTCCCGGATGTCGGCGGCGAAGCAGGCCTTCAACGAGGTGCTCGACGCCGTGCCCGACGAAGTGCGCCTCGGCATAAGGACCCTGGGCGCCACCTACCCCGGCGAAGACCGCAACGTCGGCTGCAAGGACACCAAGGCGCTCTACCCCGTCGGTCCGCTCAACCGGACCGAGGCGAAGACCGCGGTGGCCACCCTCGCCCCCACCGGCTGGACCCCGATCGGGCCGGCCCTGCTGGGCGCCGCCGAGGACCTCAAGGGCGGTGACGCCACCCGGCGGATCGTGCTCATCACCGACGGCGAGGACACCTGCGCCCCGCTCGACCCGTGCGAAGTGGCCCGGGACATCGCCGCCCAGGGCATCCACCTGACCATCGACACGCTCGGCCTCGTCCCCGACGCCAAGACGCGCGACCAGCTCGTCTGCATCGCCGAGGCCACCGGCGGCACCTACACCTCCGTCCAGCACAAGGACGAACTCTCCGGCCGGGTCCGGCAACTCGTCGACCGGGCGGCGGCTCCCGTCGCCACCCCGGTCGCCGCCCAGGGTGCCAAGGAGTGCCGCGACGCCCCGAAGCTGGGCGCGGGACTCTACAGCGACCGCGAGACCTTCGGCGAGCACCGCTGGTACCGGGTCGACGTCAAGCCCGGCCAGGAACTGCGCGCGTCGGTGAGCCTCGGCGCGGACCGCGCCGTCAACAACGACTACGGCGTGATGCTGCGCGCCTCGACCGTGTACGGGCGGGAGATCGTCCGCGGTTCCGAGGCGGGCGACGGACGTACCGACCTGATCTCGACGGGCCTGCGCTACCCGAAGGCCGTCCTGGACGACGAGGACGGCAACGCCGAAACGGCGCCCGAGACCGTCTGCCTCCAGGTCAGCAACTCCTTCTCGGCACCCGCGTCGGTGAAGACGACCCCGGGCATGCCGCTGGAGCTGACCATCGACCTGGTGGACGGCCCGGACCACGCGTCGGACGCGGCGGCCTTCGGCCTCGGCCGCGGCTGGTGGCTGCTCGGTGTGCTGGTCCTGGCCGGCCTCGTCGCCGGTCTGGTCTGGGGCTGGATCTCCCGCTGGCGTATCTCGGTCTGGAGGACCAACTGATGCGTACCGTACGCGTACTGACCGCCGCCCTGCTGACCGGCGCCGGTCTGCTCGGTCCGGCGGTCACCGCCCTGGCCGCCACCCCCTCGGCCGCCACCCCCTCGCCGAAGCCGAGCGGGACGGCGGCCGGACCGACCGAGGCCGGTACCGCCTTCCGCACCGCCACCCCGGTCCAGCTCGGCCAGGAGGCGACCGCCGACGCCTCCACGGGTGACTACCTCTACTGGTCCTTCCCGCTCGACGTCGGCCAGCGCACCACGGTGCGGGCCACGGTGGCGCTGCCGCCGGCCGCCTCCCGGCACGCCGCCTCGACCTGGCGGATCGACGTCTACGACGGACTGCGCCGCCGCCAGCCCTGCATGTACGGGGTACAGGCGGCGCCGGCGCCCAAGGAGAGCGCCACGCTGGAACTCTCCTGCACCCTGCGCCCCGTCCGCAGCGGCGCCGACACGTGGTCCGACGACCCGCTGCCGGGCACGTACTACCTGCGCCTGACGGTCGTTGACCTGGCCCAGGAGGACCTCGGCCAGCCCGTACGGGCGCAGGTCCGGGCCGACGCGAAGGACCTGGGCGGGGCCTACGCGGTGGACGGCGCCGTCGCCGCGCCGCTGGTCCCCGGCAGCACCGCGGTGCGCCCGACCGCGCCGGGGACGCAACCGGAGGACGGCTGGTCCGGCGGCTGGTGGTCCGACCGGTGGATCTGGACCGCGGCCGGGGGACTGCTCGGCGGTCTCGCCGGCATCGCCGGATACCGCCTCACCCGCGGCTCGGGCCGCCCCGCGCCCCGCGGCTGACGGGAGGGGCGGCTGACGGGAGGGGCGGTCACGGCACGGCGCCGTGGCCGCCCCTCCTTCCGCGCACGCGGCGCGGTCCGGTGCGGGGTGTACTGGAGGTGTACCGGTACCCGCCGTCTGCGAGGAGGGCCCGCTGATGACCACCGTAGAGACCGCCCGTGCCGCCGTCCATCGCATCCTGGGCGAGGAGGCGCACGCCGACGTGACCGCCTTCCCGGCCGGGAACCTGGCCATCACGGTGACGTGCGGCGAGCACACGGCCACCATCGACGGCGACGACTCCTCGGGGTGGGGCTGGACCGTCGACCCCGGAACGGACGACGGGTTCACCGGCCACGAGCTGATCGCCCCGACCCTCGACGAGGCACTCGGCGGGGTGCGCGGGACCATCGGCGCCTGAGCCGCCCGGACGGGGCGTTCGGCCCGCGCGACACCTCGCGGCCGGTCATCGGCTGACATGCGGACGCGCTCCTTCCGGTCGGTGCGCACCGATCATGCGCGAGCGCGGCGGACGGCGGACCTGCCGCTGTGGCGGAAACCGGTGCCGGGGTGCGCCGCCATGGACAGTGACATGAGTTGGACGCCGGGGGATGAGCGGCGGCTTCGGACCCCGCATTTGATGATCATTCGCGGAGCGCGGATCACGCCTTCGTATCCAAGGGGTATGGGCGATCACACCGAAGGAACGTCTGTTAGTGTGCCCGCTCCTGGATGTTCATCCACCAATCCGTCTCCCCTCGGACACTCATCCTTCGAGGGCGTTGCGAGGTGTCTTGTACGTGTACAGCACTCCGTTCTCCCCCGCAGAAGCCCGCTCCGCACGCGAACGCGTGGGCCTGACGACCGCCCAGGTGGCCCAGTCGATGGCGGCCTGCGGTACCCCCGTCCACCCCGAACTGGTCGCCGCCTGGGAGCTGGGCTCCTACGCGCCGACCGACCAGCAGCTCTTCGCGCTCGCCAACGCCCTGTGGTGCGACACCACGACGCTGATGGGGGTCGCGCCGCGCACCCTCGCCGAGTTCCGCCTCGCCCGCCAGCTCACGGTGGAACGGCTGGCCTACCGGATAGGCATGGACCCCGAGGAGTACCGGGCGGCGGAAGCCGGCCGGCACTGGAACGGGGACACCTGGCAGACCCGGGCGCTGGTGGAAGCGCTGGGCCTGTCACTGCGCGCGCTCACCGGGATCATGGGCCGCATCGACGAACTGGCCGGCCTCCTGCGCACGGCGGTCGAGGGGCGGTGGAAGGCCTGCGTGGGGCCGGTCGCCGAGATCGTCGTGGTCGACGCGACGAGCGTGGGGGACGCGCTGCGCACCATGCACGCGGAGTTCGCGGACTTCGCCGAGCGGTACATGGGGCACCTCGTGGCCCGCAACGACGACGCCCGGCTCAAGGAGATCGCCGCCGAGCGGTCGGCGTACCTGCGCCGACTCGTGGACCACTTCTGGGAGTTGATCGGCGAGGCGGGCGACGCGTCGCCCTTCCCGCTCGGCGACCGCTGAGCCACTGCCGCCGCCCCGCAGCCGCCCCGCGGGCGGACGCGCGGGCGCGGGACGGACCCGAAGGTCCGCCCCGGCCCGGCGCCTTCGGCCGTACGGGCTCAGCCGGCGCCCGCCGCGTAGTGCGGCTCGACGACGCCGTCGTCCTCGATGTCGTCCCAGTCGATCTCCATCGTGGAGCGGCTGGTGAAGACGTTGAACAGCAGGTTCAGGGCGATCGCCGTCAGCGCGCCCAGCGTGATGCCGCTGTCGAGCACGGCCCGGACGTCGTCCGGCATCCGCTCGAAGAACGGCGCCACCGTCGTGGGCAACAGCGCCGCGCCCAGACTGACCGCCAGGATCAGGGCGTTGCGCTCCTCGCGCAGGTCGACCTTGCCCAGGATCTGGATGCCGACCGCCGCCACCATCCCGAACATGGAGAGCGCGGCCCCGCCGAGCACCGGATTCGGGATCGAGGCGACCAGGCTGCCCGCCTTGGGCAGCAGCCCCAGCAGGACCATGAACACCCCGGCCGCGACGACCACGTACCGGCTCATCACCTTGGACATGCGCACCAGGCCGATGTTCTCCGCGAAGGCCACGTACGGGAACGAGTTCAGGATCCCGCCGAGCACCGTCGCGGCGCCGTCGGCCCGCAGCGCCCGGGCGACCGTGTCGGTGTCGACCCGCCTGCGGGTGATCTCGCCGATGGCGTACACGTCGCCGGTGGTCTCCACCATGGTGATCAGCATGACGACGAGCATGGCGATCATCGGCAGCGGTTCGAACCGGGGCATGCCGTAGTGGAACGGGGTGGTGACCCCGAACCAGTCGGTGTCGCCCACGGCCGAGAAGTCGGCGTCCCCGAGCAGCCAGGCGACGGCGGTGCCGCCGACCAGGCCGAGCAGCACGGCGACGCTGCTGAGGAACGGCTTGCCGACGCGGGCCATGGCCAGGATGAAGAGGAGGGTGCCCAGGGCGTACGCGAGGTTCTTCGGCTCCCCGTAGGCGGGGGTGCCGATCAGCCGCGCTCCGCCGGCCGCGTCCTGGAGGGCCACCGGGATGAGGGTGATGCCGATGATCGTGAGGATCGTACCGATGACGACGGGCGGGAAGTACGGGACCAGCTTGCTGAACACGGGCGCGAACAGGAAGGTCGCGATGCCCGCGGTGATCACCGCGCCGTACACGACGAGCAGTCCGGCGGTGCCGCCGCCCGCCCCGAGGCCGATGGCGATCATGGGGGAGACCGCGGTGAAGGTGACGCCTTGGACCAGCGGCAGCCGGGCCCCTATCTTCCAGACGCCGAGCGCCTGGATGATCGAGGCTATCCCGCAGGTCAGCAGGTCCGCGTTGATGAGGTGGACGAGTTCGGGGCGGGTGAGCCCGAGGGCGCTGCCGAGGAGGACGGGAACGATGACGGCCGCCGCGTAGAACGCGAGGACGTGCTGGAAGCCGTACAGGGCGAGTTGGGGGAACGGCAGCAACTCGTCGACGGGATGCGTCTGCTGGTGCCGGGAGGACTGTCGGGTGACTCGTGCCATCTCTGCCTTGCCTTCGCGAGGTAGGTGAATGAGAAGACCGCCGCCCTCCAGCGCCGGGGGTGACGGGGCGAGGGCAGGTCGGCTCGTACTGAGCCGACGCCGGGCGGTGTTGCCGACAGCGCGTCGCTCTGCACTGGGATGTGGGCCCTGGATTGGCAGGACGCCCTTCGATCAGCGCGCAAAGGCGCGCTTCTCCTTGGGATCCGAAGGAGTCTTTGACCGAGGGCGCTCACCATAGCCACATGTGGGCTTTCCTCGCGAGTAACCTGCGGCCCCCTGCCGGGGCCGTGGCCGGGAGCGCGATCCCGAGGCGGCCCGGCGGGGTCAGGCGCGCGGGTCCGGGGTGGCCTCGATGTGGTCGGCCACGGCGACGAGCAACACCCGCGTGCCCGGTTCCAGCGCACGCCAGCGGTGCCGGATCCCGCCCGTGAGGTAGAGGGTGTCACCCCGGCCCAGCCGGTGCGTGCGCCCGTCGGCCTCGACCTCCACCGTGCCGTCGGCCACGTACATCAGCTCGTCGTTGCGGTGCTCGAACGCCCGGTCCGCGTCGTGGTCCCCGGTGAACTCCAGGGCGTGCATCTGGTGGTGACCGCGCACCAGCGGACGGACCCGGGCCGCCGGATCCAGTGCGCCGTCGGCGCCGGCGCGCACGATGTCCACCCGGCGCGGGGCCTCGGCCGCGGCCATCAGCTGGACCGCGGTGGTCTCCAGGGCGTCCGCGATGAGCTGGAGCGAGCGCATGCTCGGCCGGGCCCGGTCGTTCTCGACCTGGCTGAGGAACGGGGAAGAGAGGCCGGTCGAGGCGGCCACTTCGGCCAGGGTCAGGTCCAGGCTCCTGCGCCGCCGGCGGATGCCCGCCCCGATCCGTGGGGCGGGCGCTTCGTCTGTCACGTGGCTCCTCGGTTCCGGTCCGCTCTGCGGATCATCTTCTCGCAGTCCGCGGGCGGCTTCGCACGGCCGTCACAGTGCCGCAACACTGCGCCGCTACCTTCTAACCCAGTTGGTGTCATCAAAGAAAGTTTCACAGGAGGATCCGGATGTCCGCAGTCGACCAGAACTCCCGCCGCCGCCGGGGCACCGGCCTGATCGCCCTCGACCCCGAGGTCAGCGAGGGCGGCTACACCCTCTTCGCCCCGCTCACCGGCGCGGGCGAGGTCTACCTGATCGACCCGCACGGCACGGTGGTGCACCAGTGGAAGCTCCCCTACCGCCCCGGCCGGCACGCCCGGATCCTGGCCAACGGGAACCTCGCCTACAGCGGCGTGCTCCCCGGCGAACCGGCCCTGTTCCCGATGTGGCACAAGTACCGGGGAGGCGTGATGCTCGAAGCCGCCCCCGACGGCACGGTCCTGCGCGAGCACCGCGACCCGCTCCAGCACCACGACGCACACCATTTCGGCGACGGCCGCCTCCTGTACACCGCGCTCGAACCGCTGCGCGGCGCCGACGCCGAGGCCGTGCGCGGCGGCGTGCCCGGCTCCGAGACGGACGCCACCGTATGGGCCGACACCATCCGCGAGGTCGCCGCGGACGGTTCCGTGACCTGGCAGTGGAGCGCCGCCGAACACCTCGACCGCGAGGAGTACGCGCTCCACCCCGCGTACTCGCGCGAGCACTGGCCCCTCGTCAACAGCGTGCTGCCGCTGGCCGACGGCAACATCCTGGCCAGCCTGCGCAGCGTGTCCGCCGTCGTCGTCATCAGCCGCGAGACCGGCCGGATCCTGTGGCGCACCGAGCCCGGCGTCGTCTCCCAGCAGCACGCGCCGACCGAACTCGACAACGGGAACGTGCTCGTCTTCGACAACGGCGTCTTCCGCCCCGGCCACGACGTGCCGTACTCGCGCGTCATCGAGATCGAGCGGTCGTCGGGCAAGGTCGTCTGGGAGTACCACGACCCGGCGCGCGAGGCGTTCTTCGCCCCGTTCATGGGCAGCGCCCAACGCCTTCCGGGCGGCAACACGCTCGTCACGGACTCACCCTCCGGCAGGCTCTTCGAGGTGACCCCCGACGGGTACCTGTGCTGGGAGTACGTGGTCCCGTACTTCGGCGGCTACCGCGAATCCGAGGTGCGCGGCCTGTTCCCCTCCGAGCCCAACGCCGTCTTCCGCGCCTACCGTTACTCCGCGCGGGAGCTGCCGTGGCTGAAGGCCGGGACCGCCTCGTGAGCGCGCCGGACACCCTCGCCGCCCGCCCGCCGGAGTCCGTGCGGCCGGTGGACGAACGGCTGCCGCTGCGCAGGCTGGTACCGCTGTCCGCGCAGCACGTCCTGGCCATGATCGCCGCGCCCGTCTCCACCGCGTTCCTCACCGGCCAGGCCCTGGCACTCGACGCCCCGCGCACCGCGTCCCTGCTCAGCGCCACCCTCCTGCTGTGCGGGGCCGGCGCGCTGCTCCAGTCCCTCGGGCCCTGGCGGATCGGGGCCCGGCTGCCGTTCGTGATGCTGCCCGGTGGGGCGGCGACCGCCCTGTTCCTCCAGATCGCCCAGGACCACGGTCCCGCGACGGCCACCGGCTCGGTCCTCCTCGCCGCGGCGTTGCTGCTGGCCGTACTCCCGTTCTACGCCAGCATCGTGCGGCTCTTCCCGCCGCTGGTCATGGGCACCACGGTGCTGCTGATCGGCATCGCGATGATCCGGGTCGCCGCGCAGCTGATCACCGGACCGCGCGGCGCCCCCGGGTACGCCGCTCCCTCGGCGGTGGTCCTGGCGGCCGCCACCATCGGCGCCACCGTGCTGCTGCTCCTGGTGCTGCGCGGCATCTGGCGGCAGACGGCGGTGCTGCTCGGCATGGGCGCGGGCGCCCTGATCGCCCTCACCACGGGGCTCGGGACCTTCACGCCGGCCGGCGGCGGCAGCCTCGGCGCCCCGGCGCTCCCGCACCTCCTCCCGTACGGGGCACCGCACTTCGACGTGCTCGCCGCCCTGCCGCTGCTCGTGTTCAGCCTCACCACCCTCGCCGAGGTCACCGGCCAGACCGTGCTGAACAGCGAGACGGTGGGCCGGGAACCCGATCCGGGCCGTGATGTGCCGCGCGTCGCCCGGGCCGATGCGCTGGTCTCGGTCTTCGGCGCCCTCTTCGGCACCTCCCTGCTCGTCACCAGCGCCGAGAACATCGGCATCGGCCGTCTGACGGGGGTGCGCAGCCGGTTCGTCACCGCGGGGGCGGGCGCGCTGCTGGTCGTGGTGGGCCTCCTCGCGCCGCTGTCCCGGCTGCTGGCGGCGATCCCGCCGGCGGTCGTCGGAGGATCCGCGCTCGTGATCTACGGGATCATCGTGGTCATGGGTGTCACCATGCTGGGGCGGGCGCTGCCGGAACCCGGTCCGGCCCCGGGCGGGACCTCGTACGCGACCGTCGCGGCCCTGGCCCTGACGGCCGGTCTGCTGCCGCTGCTCGCGCCCGACCTGTACCAGGGGTTCCCCGGCTGGGCCCGGACGGTCCTCGGCAGCGGGGTGGTGGCGGGCACGCTCGCCGCGGTGCTGCTCCACGCCCTCTTCCGCCGCCTCGCCCCGCCGCGGAGGGCCGGTCCGGCGGGTGTGAACTGACCTCCAAGCCGGGCACAAAGGGGCGCGGCGCAGGCCTTCCGCCGATACTGAGGAGCGTGAGGCGTACCCGAACGGCGTTGCTCTGCGTTGCCGGAATCGTCGCCGCGATCCTGCCCGCCGGCATTCCCCACCCGGCCGCCGCCAGCGCGCCACGGTCCTGTGTCTCCTCCCCGGAGAGCCAGGGCGGTCAAGCGGCCCGGGTCAGGGACGTCGTCCGGCAGGCGGCCCAGGACCTGCACCTGAACTCGGTGATCTTCAAGGTGGTCTCGGGCGACCGGGACGTGGTCACCGGCGCCGTGGGGGAGTCCATGACGGGCGTTCCCGCCGACCCCGCCATGCACTTCCGCTCCGGTTCCGTCGCCATCGCGTACATGGCCACCGTCCTGCTCCAGCTCGTCGACGAGGGCGAGGTGAGCCTGGACGACCCGGTCTCGCGCTGGCTGCCCGCGCTGCCGCACGCCTCCGAGATCACCCTGCGCATGCTCGGCAGCTCCACCTCCGGCCTCCACGACTACGTCACCGACCAGAAGTTCCTCACCGAACTCGAAGCCGCCCCCTTCCGGCACTGGACCTTCTCCGACACCGTCGACATCGCCACGGCCCATCCGCTCTGGTACCGGCCGGGCACCAGCTGGAGCTACTCGCACGCCAACTTCCAGATCCTGGGAGCCGCCCTGGAGAAGATCACCGGCACCCGTCTGGACCGGCTGCTGGGCGAACGGATCCTGACCCCGCTCGACCTGCACGGGACGCACAACGGCTTCACTCCCGACATCCCGGCCCCCGCGCTGCACGCCTTCACCTCCGAACGCGGCGTCTACGAGGAGTCCAGCTACTGGAACCCGTCCTGGACGACCGCCGCCGGCGCGGTCCTCACCAGCGACATCTGTGACGTCGCGCGCTCCGCCCGGGCCATCGGCAGCGGCGAACTCCTCTCGGCCCAGGGGCTCAGGACACTGCTCGACCCCGGCACGGTCGGCCTCGGCGGCAAGAGCGACACCTGCCCCGCCGACGTCTGCCTGAAGAACACCGCTGCGCAGCACTTCGGCTTCGGCGTCCTCGTCGTCCACGACTGGATCCTCCAGAACCCGTCGTTCAGCGGCTACGCGGCCGTGCAGGCCTACCTCCCGGCGCAGCGGCTCTCCATCGCCGTCAGCACCACGCAGGGCCCCCGGGCCACCGAGGAGAACCCGGGCCAGACGGTGGCCGCCCGCATCGCCGAGGTGCTCGCCCCGGACCACCCGCTGACCACCCGCTGAACCCGCCGCCCCCATCGGGCGTACTCCCCGGGGAGTACGCCCGGTCGCCCCGTCCGGCGGACGACGGGGACCGGGCCGCCCGTCTAGCGTGGCCGCATGGAGGAGTGGCGGCGGCGCGGCGCGGCGCGGTGGGCGGAGCGGGCGAAGCGGCCCGGACCCGGCGGACTGCCGTGGCGGTCGGCGCTGCTGGTGGCCGTGGTCGCGGAGGTCGCGAGCGGCTGGGCTGCGCATTTCCAGCCCGGCAGCGAGCCGCTCGGCGCGACCGGCCGGCTCCTGCTGCTACTGGGTCCCGTGCTGCTGGTCTGGCGCCACCGCCACCCCGTGCCCGTGCTGGCGGGCGTCTGCGCGGTCACCCTCGGGTACCTGGCGGGCGGCTACCCGTACGGCCCGGTCTTCATCAGCGTGGCTATGGCCTGCCTGGCCGCCGTCCTCGCCGGCCACCGGTACGCGGCCTGGACCGCCGCCGCCGTGCTGTGGACGGGCCACCTGCTCATCGGGCACTGGCTGTACCGGTGGCTGCCGCCGCCCGGCGACGGACCCGTGGGCTGGGGGACCGAGGCGGGCGTCACCGCCTGGGTGATCGCGGTGCTCGCCGCCTGCGAGCTGATCCGGGTACGCCGCGAGCAGTGGGCCCGCGACCGCGCCGAGCGGGCGGCCGCCGAGCGCCGCCGGGCCGGTGAGGAGCGGCTGCGCATCGCCCGCGAACTGCACGACGTCCTGGCCCACAGCCTCTCCGTCATCCACGTCCAGGCGGGCGTGGGCCTGGCCCTGCTCGACTCCGACCGCGAGCAGGCCCGTACGGCGCTGACCGCCATCAAAGCGGCGAGCAAGGAGGCACTGGGCGAGGTCCGGCAGGTCCTGGACAGCCTGCGGGCGCCGGGCGAGGCCCCCCGCGCCCCCGCCCCCGGGCTCGGCCGGCTCCCCGAACTCGTCGCCCAGGCGGCCTCGGCCGGGCTCGCGGTCACCGTCGAGGGGGAGTCGGGCGCCCTTCCCCCGGCCACCGACCTCGCCGCCTTCCGCATCGTGCAGGAGGCCCTGACCAACGTGGTCCGCCACTCCGCCTCCCGGGCGGCCCGGGTCCGCATCAGCCGCCGGCCCGGCCTGCTGGAACTCGGCGTGGACGACGACGGCCCCGCCACCGGTGGGGAGGCGGGCGGCAGCGGCAACGGACTGACCGGCATGCGCGAGCGGGCCGCGGTCCAGGGCGGCACGCTGGAAGCCGGGCGGCGCCCCGACGGCGGGTTCCGGGTACGGGCCCGGCTGCCGCTGACCGGGCCGGTGGGCGGCGTGGGCGCCGGGTCCGGGGAGGACGGATGATCCGAGTCCTGCTCGCCGACGACCAGCAGCTGGTCCGGGCCGGCTTCCGGGCCCTGCTCGACGCCCAGCCGGACATCGAGGTCACGGGCGAGGCCGCCGACGGCGCCGAGGCGGTACGGCTGGTGCGCGCCCTGGTCCCCGACATCGCCCTGGTGGACATCCGGATGCCCGTGCTCGACGGCCTGGCCGCCACCCGTACGATCACCGCCGACCCGGCCCTGGCCGCGGTGAAGGTGGTCATGCTGACCACCTTCGACCTCGACGAGTACGTCTTCGAGGCGATCCGCTCGGGCGCCTCCGGCTTCCTCGTCAAGGACACCGAACCGGAGGAACTCCTGCGCGCGGTGCGGGCGGTCATGGCCGGTGACGCGCTGCTCTCGCCCAGGGTGACGCGCCGCCTGATCGCGGAGTTCGCGGCGCGCTCCAAGACGCCCGCGGTGGCCGCCGGGGCCGCCGGGCTGGAGCGGCTGACCGAGCGGGAGCGCGAGGTGATGACCCTGGTGGGCATGGGCCTGTCCAACGAGGAGATCGCCCGCCGCCTGGTGGTCAGCCCGCTCACCGCGAAGACGCACGTCAGTCGCACGATGGTCAAACTCGGCGCGCGCGACCGGGCCCAGCTGGTGGTGCTCGCGTACGAATCCGGTCTGGTCAGACCCGGCTGGCTCGGCTGAGCGCGTACGGCGCCGGGGGTATCCGTACGGCCGCCGGCCGTAGGACGACGCGGGCGGCCCGCCGGGGGAGTCTCGGAAGTGACGGACGCACCACTTCCGAGGAGCTGAACGAGATGGACACGCTGGCATTCGACGGGCCCGGCCCGTGGATCCTCTTCTTCCCGCTGATCTGGGCGGCGGTCGTCGTCACGGTCGTCACGGCCCTGCGCCGCACGGCGTGGCGGGGCCGGCCGTGGGCCGCGGGCCGCCCCGGCTCCGGCGGCCCCGGAGCCACCGGCGAACCCGGGCCGATCGCGGTCCTGGGGAGCCGGTTCGCCTCGGGGGAGATCGACGAGGACGAGTACTGGCGGCGGCTGTCGGTACTGGACGAACAGTTCGGCCCCGCCGCCGAAGCGGCCAGGGGCCGGCGCCGCTGACCTCAGGGCGGGGCGGTGGAGCGCAGCGCCTGGCCGGCCGACCACAGGACCGAGACCAGCGGAACCGCCACCACCGCCCCCACCACCCCCGCGGCGATCGCGCCCGCGATCACCGACAGCGCCACGATCACCGGGTGCAGGCGGACGGCCCAGCTCATGACGAGGGGGTGCAGCAGATGCCCCTCGATCTGGCCGATCACCACGATGAGTACGATCACCAGCGCGGCGATCAGCGGCCCCCGGGTGGCCAGCGCGATGACGGCGGCGACCGCGAGGGCCACGGGCGAGCCGATGAGCGGAATGAACGCCGCGACGAACTCCAGCAGGGCGAGCGGCACGGCCAGCGGAACGTTCAGGAGGAGCAGGGCGACACCGACCAGGATGGCGTTGGTCCCGGCGACCAGCACGATGCCCCGGGTGTAGCCGGTGAAGGTGCGCCACGAGGCGCGGCCGACGACGGCGACCCGGTGGCGGGCGCCGGCCGGGAGCTGGTCGCAGAACCACTGCCAGTGCCGGTCACCGGAGTGGATGAAGAAGACCGAGCAGAACAGGGCCAGCGCGGCGACGGTGAAGACCTCCACGAGCCGGCCCGCCCCGCTGATGGCGGTGTTCAGGATGTCCGAGCGGTGGCTGGAAAGGTACTCGCCGATCCTGGCCTGCACATCGCTGAGCGCGTTCGCGCTCACCCGTAGCGGCGGATGCTCCAGCCACGGCTGGATCCGGGCCAGGCCGTCCTTGAACTCCGTCACCAGCTTGTCCCATTGACCGGCGACGTTCTCCCCGACGAACGCCAGCGTCCCGAGGACCACGAGGATGCTGCCGATCAGGGCGCAGGCGACGGCGAGCGGCCGCGGGACCCACCGGGCCAGCAGATCGGCGATCGGGCGGAGCAGCGCCGTCACCACCAGGCCGAGGAAGACCGCCACGGCGACCTCGTGGAACCGGCCCAGGACGTAGAAGATGCCGTAGGCGAAGCCGGCCACGACCAGGATCCGCCAGGCGTAGCCCGCCACCGTGACCAGCTGCGGAGCCACCGCCGCCGGGCGCGCGGCCGGATGCCGGGCGCCGGCCCGGCGGGCAGCCGTACGGATGCGGGAGCGCGGGTCGCCCGGATCCCGGCGGGCCGGGCGCGCCGCGGATCGCCTGCGCATTACGCGCCGTCGTCCGGGCCCCGGTCGGCCGCGGCGGCCACGGCGGCGTTCCGGCGCGTGACGACGACGGTCGCCGCGGCCGCACTGGCGGTGAAGGCCAGCAACAGGACGGCCGGCCGGTCCAGCCGGTGCTGCGTGAAGTGGTCCAGGGAGAGCCTGCCCGGTCCCGCGAGGCCGAGCGCGGCCGCGACGAAGCCGAGGAAGGCGGGGTACTCGAATCCGCCGCCCTGGGCGAAGAACCCGGCGGGCGCGTGGACGGAGACGGCCGACGCCATCGCGCCGGCCGCCGCGGCGCCGGCCGCGGGGGTGGCCAGCCCCAGCGCGAGCAGCGCACCGCCGCCGGTTTCGCCGAGCCCGGCGGCGATGGCACTGGGACGCGCCGGGGTGAAGCCCATCTGCTCCATGGCCGTGGCGGTGCCGTCGATGCCACCCCCGCCGAACCAGCCGAAGAGCTTCTGGGTGCCGTGGGCGATGAGCACACCGCCCGTACCGAGGCGCAGGGCCAGCAGTGCGAGGTCCTTGCGATGGCAGAGCGGCATGAGGCCGGACCTTTCCCTAGACGCGGAACCGGAGGATCTGACCGCAAGCCTCACCCCGCCGCCCCGTCCGCGCGCGCCGCCGCAGCCGAATGGCCCAGCCGCTCAGTTGTTCTGGGTGGCGTCCGTGTCCGCCTGGTCCGCCGCGCTGTCGGCGGCGTCCAGCTTGTCCTGCATCTCCTTGGCCTTGGCGTCCCCGGACACCGACTGGGGCGCCTTGGGCTGGGCGGCGGCACCCGGCCCGCAGCCGGTCAGCAGCAGGGCCGCCGCGGCGGCCAGCGCGGCGAAGCCGGCGGCGGCGCGCCCGGTCACTTGGACTTCTGCGCGGAGCACCAGGTGCTGACCGCCTTGAGGTCCGCCTGCCGCTTCTGCAGCGTGGGCAGCAGGTTCTTGCGGGCGGTCAGCCGGTCGTTGAGGTACGTGTAGATCTCGGTGTGGCCCTCGGTCTTGGCGTTCGCGACGCGCTGCTCCAGCCGGGCGATCGATCCGGAGACGGTGGCGTCGCCGTTCAGCCGGGTCACCGCGGCGTTGACGCGGGCCTCGGTCTTCGGCAGTCGCTTGCAGATCGCCTTGGCGCCGTCGCCCTTCGGCGCGGACTTCGGCGAGGCGCCGGCGGTCGGGGCGCCGGCGTCGGCCTGCGCGGGAGCGGCGGCGAACAGGGCGCCCGTCAGTGCGACGGCGCCGATCGCGGCGGCGGTCCTACGGCTGTGGAGCATGGTGGTATCCCCTTCGTACGGACTGGGCCGGTTCCCCTGGCGGGTCCGGCCGTGCAGGACGGTAAGGGGCGTCTTTGTGGTTTTCTTGTGGGTCCGGGCCCGGCGGCGGGACGGCGCCCCGTACCGGTCCTCAGTCGCCGCGCGAGATCCAGTCCCGCCGGGACGGAAGCGGCGGAACGGGCGTGTCCGCGGCCGGCAGCGGCAGGCGCACCTCGAAGCGGGCCCCCGTCCCGCCGGGCGCCGCCCCGACGGTGACGGTGCCCCCGTGCAGCGCCACCTGCTGGGCGACCAGCGTCAGGCCGAGCCCCGAACCGGGGCTGCCCGGCCGGTGGTGGAAGCGCCGGAACACGGCCTCCCGCTCACCGGGCGGGACACCCGGCCCCGCGTCGTCCACGGTCAGCACCGCGTACCCGCCCTCGGCGCGCAGCCGGACCGCGACCACGGGCGGCTCGTCCGGCAGGTGCCCGTGGGTCAGGGCATTGCCCAGCAGGTTGTCGAGCAGGATCCGCAGCCCGGCCTCCCAGCCGCGCACCCGCAGTTCGGCCGGGAGCTCCGCGCTCAGCCGGGCCCCGGGACGCCGCCGGCCCGCATCGCCCACCGCCGTGTCCACCAGCTCCGCCAGGTCGAGCGGGCCGAACGCGGACGCCTCCACCAGGTCGCCCCGGGCCAGCATGCGCAGCGCCGTCAGCAGCTCCAGCAGCCGGGCGTGGTCGGTCTGGAGGTCGCGGACCACCTCGGCCCGCTCGGCGGGCGGGAGGTCGGGGTGGGCCGCGAGGACGTCCAGGTCGGTCCGCATGCTCATCAGCGGGGTGCGCAACTCGTGCGAAGCCGCGGAGGAGAACGACCGGGCGGTCTCCAGCGCCTGCGCGGTCCGCACCGCCTGCTCGTCGTAGTGGGCCAGCAACTGGCCGATGGCGGCGGACAGTTCGTCCACCTCCGTGATGTTCACCGGCGCGGTAGCGAACGCCGCGGCGCCGGCCTGTGGGTCGAGCGCCGCCGCCCGGTGGCCCAACCGCCGTACGGAGGCGGTGGCGCGCCCGGCCAGCCCGTACGCGATCAGCCCCGACACGGGAGCCGACAGCAGCGCGACCAGCAGGACCCGGCCGCGCACGGCGACGAGCTGCGGGTCCGTGGCCGAGGCGGGGGTGACCAGCCACAGCGTGCCCGGTGCCGTCCCGGCCACCGGGACGGCCAGCACCCGCCAGGCGTGCCCCTTGGACCGGATCGTGACGGGCCCGTCCGGCGTCTGCTCGGGCAGCCGGGCCGGCTCCGCGGGCTGCGGGCCGCCCTGCAGTACGACGCTCCCGTCCGCGCCCCGCACCCTGATCCCGGCGTCCAGCGCGTCACCGAGCACCTTGCGGTGCTGGTTCTGCTCCACTTTCGGGCGGCCCCTCAGGTCGGCCGCGAGCAGCGCCCTGACATCGGGGAGGACGGCGGAGGCCCGGTCCCGCAGCCGGGAGTCCTGCTGCTGGTGCAGGTCGCGGGTGACCAGCCCGAGCACCAGCAGCCCCGCCGCGAGCACCAGCAGGGGCACCACCACGGTCACCGAGAGCGCGATGCGGGTGGCGAGCTTCACGGCCGGCTCCGGCCGTCGGGCACGCGCAGGACGAAGCCGACCCCGCGCACCGTGTGGATCAGCCGCGGCCGGCCGCCTTCTTCCAGTTTCCGGCGCAGGTAGCTGACGAACGTGTCGACGGCGTCGGACCGCACCTCGAAGTCGTAGCCCCACACCCGGTCCAGCAGCCGGTCCCGGGTGAGGACGATCCCGGAGTTGCGCACGAACTGCACCAGCAGCTCGAACTCCCGCCGGGTCAGATGTACTTCGGCCGTGCCGTAACGCACCTGGCGGGTCGCCTCGTCCACCACGAGCGGACCGGCGCGCAGCACGTCCGACGGGGCCTGGGCCGGCCGGCGCCGCAGCAGGGCCCGCAGCCGCAGCACCAGTTCCTCCAGCGCGAACGGTTTGACCAGGTAGTCGTCGGCCCCCGCCTGCAACCCGGCGACCCGGTCCGCCAGCTCGTCGAGCGCCGAGAGCATCAGTACGGGCGTCTCGTCGCCCCGCTCGCGCAGGTCGCGGCAGACCTCGGTGCCGGTCAGCCCGGGCATCGACACGTCCAGCACCACGACGTCGGGGCTCCGGTCGGCGAGCAGCCGCAGCGCGCCCGGGCCGTCCTCGGCGAGGAGCACCGTGAAGCCGCTCAGCCGCAGCCCGCGCTCCAGCGAGCGGCGGATGGCGGCGTCGTCGTCCGCCACCAGGACCAGCCCCTCGGGCGCATCACCGGTCACCGTGCCCTCCTCCCGTCGGGCCCGACCCTCTCACGCCCCCGCCCGCCCCCGGTACCCGGGCCCCCGCCTGGGCCGTACCGGTCCCTCAGGGCCGGATCAGCAGCTTGCCGCGGGCATGGCCCGACTCGCTCAGCTCCTGCGCCTTCGCGGCGTCCGCCAGGGCGAACACCTCGCCGAGCCGTACCCGTAGGCGGCCCTCGGCGGCCAGGCGGGCGTGCTCGGCCAGCCCGGCGCGGATCGCCGCCGGATCCGTGCCGCCGCCGGTGAACAGGACGCCGTACTCGGCGGCGTCCGGATCGGCAATGGTGACGACGCGCTCGGTGGAGCCGCCCGCCAGCTCGATCGACAGCCGCAGTACGCCCTGCCCCGCCGCGTCGAACACCGCGTCCACCCCGAGCGGCGCTGCCGCCCGTACCCGCTCGGCGAGGCCGTCCCCGTACTCGACGGCGACGGCGCCTAGGGAGCGCAGGTAGTCGTGGTTGGGCAGGGAAGCCGTACCGATCACCGTCAGCCCGGCGGCCACCGCGAGCTGGACCGCCACCGAGCCGACCACTCCGGCGGCCCCGTGCACCAGCAGCGTCTCGCCCGCCTTCACCCGCAGCAGGTCCAGCACCCGCTGCGCGGTCTCGCCGGCCACCGGCAACGACGCGGCCCGCTCGAAGGACAGTCCGGCCGGCTTGCGGACGACGTCACCGGCGATGGCGTACTCGGCGTACGCCCCCGTCCGCGTCCACCCCAGAACCTCGTCCCCGACCGCGACATGGGTGGCGCCCTCGCCGACCGCGTCCACGACACCGGCGAACTCCAGCCCCGGGACCGCCGGGAACACGGTCGGGTAGAACTCCTCGACCCAGCCGTAACGCCGCTTGTAGTCGAGCGGGTTGACGCCGGCCGCCACCACCTTGACCCGGACCTCCCCGGGGCCCGGCTCCGGCTTCCCGATCTCCTCGTGACGCAGGACCTCCGGGCCGCCGAACTCCCCGTAGACGATCGCTTCCATGTCAGTCTCCCCGCTGTGCGGCTCGTCGGTTGATGGCTCAAGCCTCTGGCCGGACGGCGGGGAATCCGGCCCGCCGCAAGGCCAGTCCGGCCTGGCCGAAAGTCCAGTGGGTCTCAGGGAGGCGCTGACTAGGCTGACCTCATGGAGCTGATCGCGACTGCCGCGCCCCTCACCGCCCCGACGGCCCCCGTGCTCGCGGCGGGTGAGGCGACGCTCGCCGCGCTGGCCGCCGGATACGACGTCATCAGACAGCCACTGGGGGAGATCCTGCCGCGGCTCTCGGCGGTCCTCGCCGGCCTGGTGCCGCACCGGGCCGCGGCCGAACTGTCCACGCACTGCGCCCACTCGCCGTTCAAGTCCTTCGGTGACGAGGCGTACCCCGCCCGGATCAGGGCCGCGGACATGGAACCGCTGTTCCTGGCGGGCACCGCCGGACGGCCATGGCAGGGCAGGGCGACGATCGCCGGGGCCGACCGGCCGGTGATCGCGGTCATGACCGACGCGACGCAGCGGGGCGCACTCCTGGTCCTGGTACGGGACGAGGACGCGCCGCCCGCCGACGCGGCGGCGCTCGCCGTGGTCCAGGCCCTGTGGACCCTGGTGACCAGCCACTTCGACCGGCTGTCCGCGGAGGCCGCCCCCGGCGCGCTCGCCCGTTCCCGCGCCGCGGCGGACACCCGGGCCCGGGTCATCGCCGAACTGGGCGCCCGCCACAGCGCCACCCTGACCGCCCTCCTGGGGGTCCTGCGCAGCCGCAACCTCCACGACGCGGCCGCACGTTCCACCGCCACCGAACTCGCCGTGTCGGGACTGGCCGAACTGCGCGCCGAGGCCGAACGGGACCAGGCCATGGCCGAGGAACGGGTCGACGAGGCCTTCGCCCGGCTCGCGGACTCGCTGCGCCCGCTGCTGCGCCACAGCCCGGTACGACTGGAGCTGGGCGCACCGGACTCCACCCGCAGCGTGCCCGCCGACGTCGCCCACACCGCGCGCGCCATCGCCCGCGAGCTGCTGCTCGCCGTCCTGGAACAGGACCCCGTCAGCCGCGTCCACGTGGGCTGGCAGGTCACCGGGCAGGAACTTCGGGTGACCGTGAGGGACGACGGCCCGGGCGGCATGAGCTACTGCGGCCTCGGCCCCACCCGCATCGCGGACCGGCTGGAGGTCCTCGGCGGACGCCTCGACATCGACCCCGTCCCCGGCTGGGGCACCACCGTGACCGCGCTCGTCCCGCTGACCACCCCGGACGCCCCGCCGGCCGGTGCCGTCGACCCGCTGGGCACGCTGGGTGCGCGGGAACTCGAAGTCCTGACGCGGCTGGCCCGAGGACACCGCAACCGCGCCATCGCCGAGGAGCTGCACATCAGCGAATCGACGGTCAAGTTCCACGTCGCCAAGATCCTCACCAAGCTCGGCGTGGCCTCCCGCGGCCAGGCGGCGGCCCTCTTCCACGCGGCCGCGTGAGCAGACCGCCGGGGAATGCGGAACAGCGATTAGGCTGCCCTCATGAACACGCGACCTCTGGTGCGGACCTGGGAAGTCCTGCCCTCGCGGGGGCGCAGCACGGCGTGGGCGGAGCTCGCCGGAGGGCGGTTGCGCGCCCGCGGCCGGGCCGTTGGGCTGGCACCTGCGCCCTACTGGCTGGCGTACGAGCTGGAGACCGGGCCCGGCTACGTGACCCGGCGCCTGTCCGTCACCGTGGAGACGCACGAGACCACGGCCGCCCTGGACCTGCGCCGCGACGAGGACGGGCGGTGGACGGAGAACGGTGCGCCGCGCCCCGACCTCGACGGCGCCCTCGACTGCGACCTGGGCCTGTGCCCGCTCACCAACACCATGCCCGTGCTCCGGCACGGCCTCCACCAGCAGCCCGACGGCCTCGCGCGTACCTTCCTGATGGCCTGGGTCTGCGTGCCGGACCTCGCGGTGAGCGCGGACCGGCAGACGTACACACCGCTGGAGCGGAGCGCGGCCGGCTCCCTCATCCGCTACGAGTCCGGCGATTTCCGCAGTGACGTCACTTTCGACGCCGACGGCCTGGTGACCGACTACCCGCAGCTCGCCACCGCCGTGCCCGCTCCGCGGCCCTGACCGCCGTGCGATGGCCGGGCGCGGACCGGCGGGCCACCATGGAGGTGCACCCCCGTGGGGGCCACACCCCTGGAGACGCCATGGCGCACCACGCCGCAGCACCTGCGGACGTCCTGGTGGCGGGCGCCGGACCGGTCGGTCTGTCGGCCGCCGCCGAGCTGCGCCGACGCGGGACCTCCTGCCGCATCGTGGACCGGCTCCCGGCCCGGCTCCCCTACGCGAAGGCCGTCGGGATCCAGCCCCGCACCCTGGAGATCTGGGACCGGATGGGCCTCGTCCGGGCCGTCCTCGACCTCGCGGTACCGATGCGCGGGCAGCTCGTGTACGAGAACGGCGCCGAGCAGGGCCGCATCGAACTGGCGCTGCCCGCCGAGGATCCGTACGGCTTCGCCGCCCTGCCGCAGTACGAGACCGAACGCATCCTGGAGGAGCACCTGGGCCGGTTCGGGACCGCGATCGAGCGCGAGACCGAACTGGTCTCGTTCACCCAGGACGACTCCGGCGTGACCAGCCTGCTCCGCACCCCGCACGGCGAGGAGGAGGTCCGTACCCGGTTCCTCGTCGGCTGCGACGGCGCGCACAGCGTCGTGCGCCGTGGCCTCGGGCTGACCTTCGAAGGCGGCGCCCTGCCCGACGAGTACATGCTGGCCGACGTGGAGGTCGACTGGGACATGCCCTACGGGTACGGCGTGCGCAGCCAACACCGGGACGCCGCAGGAGCCGTCGACGACCTGCTGGTGTGCATCCCGCTGCCGGGCGAACACCGCTACCGCGCCTCGATGCTGGTGCCGCCCGAGCTCTCCACCGCGGCGGACCCCGGCAGCGGCGAGCCGGCACACGGTCTGGAGGCGGGCCGGCCGCCCGAGCTGGCCCACGTCCAGAAGGTGCTGGACCGGCTGTCGCCGCAGCCCGCCACCGCGTCCGCGCTGCGCTGGTCCTCCGTGTTCCGGATCAGCTACCGGCTGGTGAACCGGTACGGCGAGGGACGGGTCTTCGTCGCCGGGGACGCCGCGCACATCCACCCGCCGACCGGCGCGCAGGGCATGAACACCGGGATCCAGGACGCCTGGAACCTGGCGTGGAAGCTCGCCCTGGCCGTCGAGGGCGCCGCCGACCCGGACCTGCCCGCGAGCTACGACGCCGAACGCCGTCCGGTCGGCGAGGAGGTCGTCGGGCGCACCGCCCGGCACGCCGCCGAGGGCATCCGGGCCGACCGCGAGGACCCGGCGACCCTGCTGCGGCGCGAGGCGCAACTGCTCGTGGGCTACCCGGACAGCCCCCTCGTACAACCGGCGGAGCCCGACGCGGGGCCGGGCCCGCAGCCCGGCGACCGCGCGCCCGACTGCGGCGGGCTCGTCACGGCGATCGCCACGTACCCGTCGCGGCTGTACGACCTGCTGCGCGGCCGTGAGCACACACTGGTGGTCTACGGACCCGGGCCCGAGGTGCCGCATCTCGAACAGATCTCCGAGGTCGTACACGAACTGGCGCCGGACCGGATGAACATCTGCGCGGTGCTCGCCACCACCGAGGCGGGACGGGCGGCCCCGGTGCCCGTCTACCGGGACGCGCGGGGGGAGTTCGCCCGCAGGTACGGGGTGGCGGAGCAGCCCACGGCCTTCGTCGTACGCCCCGACGGCTACCTGGGCGCCCGTCTGGCCCCGCCGGCCGGCGCCGGCCTCGGCTCGTACCTCTCGCGCGTCTTCGCCCCGTAGACCCGGCCCGGCCCGGAAGGAGACCCGAGACATGCGACGACGTCCCCGCGCCGCCGTCCTGGCGGCGGTCGCCGCGGCACTGACGCTCTGCGCGGGCCAGGCCGCAACCGTCCCCGCTCCCGCCGCCGACGGCGGGGACAGCGTCCAGCACGTCGACATCGGCGGCGGCCGCACGGTGTACCTGCACTGCCGGGGCACCGGCGCGCCGACCGTCGTCCTGGTGTCGGGTCTGCACGAGTCCTCCGACAGCTGGACCCTCACCGACACCGCGCCGCCCGTGCCGAAGGCGCCGGCCGTGTTCCCGGGCGTGGCGGCGTTCACCAGGGTCTGCGTGTACGACCGGCCCGGCACCCTGCGCTACACCGATCCGCCCGCCCTCACCACTCGCAGCAGCCCGGTGACCGGCACCCGCGGGCTCCCCGCCGCCGTGCGCGACCTCGACCGCGTGCTGACCGCGGGCGAGGTCCCGGCACCGTACGTACTGGTGGGGCACTCGTACGGCGGCCTGATCACCCTGCTGTACGCGAAACAGCACCCGGACCGGACCCGCGGCCTCGTCCTCGTCGACGCGCTCGCCCCGGCCCTGAAACGGCAGCTGGGGGCCGCCTGGCCCGAGTACGTCAGCCAGTTGCGCCACCCCGGCACCCGCTACGACGACGATCCGGCGTTCGAGCAGGTCGACATCGACGGGGCGGTGACGGCCGTGGACCGGGCCGGCCCGCTGCCGGACGTCCCGCTCGCCGTCCTCAGCAAGACGCGGCCCTTCGCCGCGCCCGCCTCGATGCCGAAGGAGCTCCTCGCCCGGCTGGAGGCGGCCTGGCCCGCGGCCCAGCAGTCACTGGTCGCCCTGGCGCCGCAGACCCCGCACCTGCTGGCCACGGGCAGCGACCACTACGTCCAGCTCCACGCCCCGGACCTCACGACCGCGGCCGTCCGCCTGGTGGTACGGCGCGCCCCCGGCGGCTGACGCGGCCGACTGCGCCCCGTCAGTAGTACCGGCGCATGATCTCCGTCGCCCAGTCCGGCTGGCTGGTGGCGCCCCGGGGGCCGAACTCGGCCAGGTAGGGCTTGATGTCGAGCACGGGCGTGCCGTCCACCGCGTCGAGACCCTGCACGTGGACATCGAGCCCGTCGACGCGCAGCAGCCGGCAGCGGGAGACCCCGAGCCGGTTGGGGCGGTTCTTGCCGCGCTGGGCGAAGATCCCGACCAGCGGCCAGTCGGTGTTGCCGCGCGGGTGCCGGGCCCCGGTCTCCACCTTCTCCGCCGGGACCCGGTCGAAGTGGTAGACGACCTCCAGGTGCGAGAAGGAGTCCAGCCCGGCGAGCGCCTCCGGTCCGAACCGCCCGTCCAGCCGGATCACCGCGGACACCTCCTCCCAGGCGTCGTCATGGACCTCGGTCCGGCCGCCGACGACCCGGCCGACCGGAGCCGAAACCACCTCGGCCGCAGCACTGTTCTCTGTCACGGGACACGCCTTCCTGGAGACGGGAGCGATCAAGGAACACAGTACGTCCCAACGGGGCCGCCACGACCGGGCGTTCGGTATCCGCCCGGCCGTCACCCCGCGCGGACCCGGGCCAGCTCCCTGTTGAACTGCGCCCCGGTCAGCAGCGCCAGGTTGGCGAACCACAGCCACACGACGAAGACGATGACGCCGGCCAGCGAACCGTACAGGCGGCCGTAGGTGTTCAGCTGCGTGTACAGGGTGAAGCCGAAGGACGCGCCGAGCCACAGGACCGCCGCCAGGACACCGCCCGGCAGCCCGCGCCGGGTGCCGCGGGTGCCCGGCGGTCCGGTACGGAAGAGGATCAGGATGAGCAGGGTGACGACGACGAGCAGGACCGGCCAGCGCAGCACCGTCAGGCTCCGCACGCCGAGCCCGGCGGCCGCGGCGAGCCGGTGGGCGAGCGGACCGGACGCCACCAGCCCCACCGCGCCGGCCATCAGCAGCAGCAGGAGCAGGGACGCGGTGATGACCAGCGTGTGCGCCGCGCGCAGCGGCGGCCGGGTGTCGGGGATCCGGTGCATCGTGTGCAGGGCCCGGCGGAACACCGCGAGGTAGCTACAGGCGGACCACAGCGCGCTCACCACCCCGCCGAACGCCAGCGTCCACACCGAAGTGTGCGCGGCCGACAGGCCGTTCAGCGCGTCCTGGAGCACCTGGGCGGACTGGGGAGGGGCGTAGGAGGTGAGTTCCGCCACCAGGCGGCCCCGCGTCGCCTCGCCGAGCAGTCCCACCAGGGACACGGCGACCACGATCGCGGGCAGCAGCGCGAGCAGGCCGTAGTAGGTGAGGGCGGCCGCGGAGTCCGCGACGTTGTCGTGCCAGAGCCGTACGGCCGTACCGCGCAGCGCGGCCCCGGCGCGCGCCGCGGCCGCCGCGGCGGGGGCCCGGCCGCGGCGCCCTTCGCTGCGCAGAGTCGATGTCACGGCGCGCTCGTGCCCCGCACGCCCGCACGCATGCGCCCGGGCGCGCCGGGTGCGCGCCCCACCGTTACGAAAGGCCCGACCAGGCTGCCGTACGGGGTCCGGTGAAGTAGTCCGGGTCCTTGGGCCGGGCCGGGTCGTGGCCGGCCGGACGCGGAGCCGGTTCCAGGTGGGGTATGTACTTCGAGCAGTGGATGTACGCCTCTTCGACCGTGAGGTGGACCCACAGCTGGGGGCTGCGCCCGGGCGCGACGTCGGTGGGCAGGCCGGGATGGACCCGCCGCAGCTCCGCGTCCTCGCAGAGCCGGGCGACGCCGTTGACGTGCAGTCCCACGTGGTGGTGGGTGAAGTCCACGAAGAGCATGCCCAGATGGGGGTTCTCGCTCATGTTGCCGGCGCTGGCGAGCACACCGTTGCCGCGGAACTCGGGGTAGGCGAGCGTGCGCTCGTCGATGACGTGCACGAACCCGGGCGGCCCGGCGCGGAAACTGGCGTCGCACTCCCCGTGGGAGTCGGCGGTCGCCAGGAAGACCATGATCTGGCGGCCGATGAACTCCCGCATCTCGGACGTGAGGTGCGGGCGCACCTGCTGGTCGTAGAAGCGGGCGGCGCGCTCGGCCGTACCCAGCTGCTGCTGGAGCCGGTGCTCACCGGCCGAACCGAACGACGGCGAAGGAAAGATCACGGGACTGCTCCTGGGAGGGGGGACGCGTAAGCGGTTCAGATGGCGGACAGGACGGGCGTCTCGAACGGGTCGTGGTGGATGCGGTCGGGCGGCGTACCGTGGCGGGTCAGCGACTCGCCGGCGGATACCACCATGGGTGCCGGTCCGCTGAGGAACACGTCGTGCTGGTACCACGGCCCGTACTCGGCCAGCACCTGCGGCAGCGACCCCCGGATGCCGGGGACGTGCTCGTGGGAGATCGCGCCCCTGAGGGTCAGCCAGTGGTGCTTCTGGGCCATCCGCAGCATGTCGTCGACCCCGTACAGCTCGGCACCGGTGCGGGCGCCGAGGAACAGGTCCACCTGGTGGCGTCCCCCGCGGCGGGCCACCTCCTCGACGAGGGCGCGGATCGGGGCCAGGCCCGTACCGCCCGCGACGCAGAGCAGGTCGCGGTGGACGGCCGCGTCCAGCACCATGTCACCCATCGGCGGGCCCAGCCGCAGTACGTCGCCGACGGCGGCCCGGTGCACCAGCGCGTCGCTGACCGTGCCGCCGGGTACCGCGCGGACGTGGAAAGTGAGCGTGCCGTCCGCGCGGGGCGCGTTGGCGGGGGAGTAGTAGCGCCACAGCTTCGGCCACCACGGCGTCTCCACGCTCACGTACTGTCCGGCCCGGTAGTCGTACGGCAGGTGGGGGCGCACGGTGAGCTCGGCGATGCCGTGTCCGCGCGGGAGCCGGTGCACCACCGTGGCGGGCCAGACGGCGGGCCGGACGGCCTCGTCCGCTTCGGCGGCGCTGATCATGACCTGGGAGACCACGCCGTACGCCTTCGTCCACGCGTCGGCGATGTCCTGCGTCCAGGCCGGGCCGGCGTAACGGGCGAGAGCGGCCAGGAGGCACTCGCCCACCGCCGGGAAGTGCGCGGCGAGGGTGCCGAACTTGCGGTGGTCGCGGCCGAGGTGCCCGCAGAAGCGGACCAGGTTCCCGGGGTCGTCGACCACGTCCACGATGTGCAGGAGCGCGCGCAGGAGGCGACCGCGCTGCGCGTCCATGCCGGGCGGGAACATCGGACGCACTTCGGGGTAGCGGGTGAACAGGATGGCGTAGAAGTAGACCGTCATCTCTTCGGCCAAGGGCGCGACCACCGCGGCCGAGGTCTTGATCAGGTGGATCTCGTGCTCGGACAGGGGTGCCTGTGCGGCCGGGGGATCCGTATCGCCGGGGGCGGGGACGTGCGCCCTCTCTTGCGCGGGCCCGTGGGCGGGCGGACTGCTGGGACGGCCGATCCGGAACTTCAAGGGACCAGCGCTCCCCCGCTCGCCTTCCGGGACGGTCTCAGCCGGGAGTGACGGTGCGTCTCCTCTCGGGAGCCGGCGCGGGCCGGGGACGCGCCGGGTACGGAACCTTCACCGGATCTGCATATCGGGGGCGGGGAAGGGAGGTTGTGCAGGGCGGGCATGGTTCCTCATCGGGTAGGGCTGTCTGTACAACGAAGCGGACGAAGTTCCTCCGGACCGCCCATGATCCTCGATCAGGTTCTCGGCCCGGGGAAGGGGCGTATCCACTGGAACTCGCGTCCGCATCTTGTCGCATTGCCCCGGCCCGGTACGAGGTATGCGCGAGAAGTCCGAGGGATCGATTCCGGCCACCGGTCAGCGGCGGTCTGTGGCCGGTGGCCGGTGACCCCGGACCGGTGCTCAGCGGGCGCCCGCCCGGGGTTCGGGACGTTCGGCCACGATCTCCGGCTCCAGCCCCTGCGCGGGCGTGGTCCGGCCGCGCCCGACGTCCGCCCGCCAGGCCTCGAACGCCAACGTGGTCGCCGTGACCACGGCCAGCCCGAGCAGCCAGCCGCCCACCACATCGCTGACCCAGTGCACGCCGAGCGCCACCCGGGTGTAGCCGACGCCGAGCACCGAAACCGCGGCGACGGCCCACAGGAGCGGACGCAGGGCGCGCGGCACCACCGGCAGCAGGGCCAGCAGCAGCACGGCGCAGGACGTCATGGCCGTCATGGCGTGGCCGGAGGGGAAGGAGAACCCGGGTGCGTGCGCGACGGGATCGGGCAGGTGGGGCCGGGCCCGCTCGACCACGTTCTTCACCAGCCACCCCAGCAGACCGCCGGCCGTCGCGGTGACCGCCGCCCACAGGGCGAGCCGCACCGCCCCGCGGAACAGCAGCCACACCACCAGCGCCGCCACCAGCAGGCGCATGGTCAGCGGCCCCCAGACCACGTGCGTGAGGAAGTCGAGCACCCTTACCCAGGCGGGGTGGTCCAGCGCGGCCCGGTGGAGTCGCTCGGCGGTGCCCCGGTCCAGCCGGTGCAGCGGCGCCCACTGGGATTCCACCAGCACCAGGGCGACCGCGAAGGGCACCGACACCAGTGCGGTGGCGACCACCGTCGTGGCCAGCCGCACCCCGAACCGCGCGTCGGGTCCGTAGCGGCCGGACAGGAGCCGGCCGACGGACGGCCGCCGGCCGGTGGAGCATCGTGCCATGGTCCTCGTACTTCCTTTCGGGGGATCGCCGGGCCTTCGGGGGCCGGCCTGTCGCGCCCGGCGTCAGACGCCGGGGTCCTCGGTGACCGGCTCGCGCACCCCGGCCCGTACGGCCTCCAACTGGGCGGCGAACGCCAGGCCCAGGAAGAGGGCCATCGAGGTCAGGTAGGACCACAGCAGCAGGGACACGAACGCGCTGAGCGGCCCGTACACGCTGGCGAAGGAGCCGTTGGCCCCGACGTACACGCTCAGCCCCCAGGTGGCCAGCAGCCAGAGCACCAGGTAGACGGTGGCGCCGAACGCCAGCCAGGTGTAGCCGGGCTGGGTGCGCCGGGGGGAGAGACGGAAGATGGCGCTGGTGGCGAGGACCGCGAGCAGGATCCCGAGCGGCCAGCGCAGCAGGTCCCACACCCGGACCACGTCCGGGCCGAGGTGGTAGACCTCCGCCACGGCGCGGCTCAGCTCCGCCCCGGGCACGGTGACCGCGAAGCTGAGCCCCAGCGGCAGCCCGGCCAGGACGGACATCACCAGTCCGCGGGTGTACTTGAACAGGAACGGCCGGTCGCGTTCCGTCCCGTAGATCCGGTTGGCGCCGCGCTCGACCTGGCACAGGCCCGTGGTCACGTTGACGACCGAGAACAGCAGACCGAGCCAGAGGGCGACCTGGCCGCCGTCCCCGGCCCGGTGGTGGCTCTGCGCCAGCGCGTCATCCACCACGTCCTGGCTCGGCCCGCTCGCCAGCCGGCGGATCGTCAGCTCCGCCACCCGGCCGGCGTCCTCGGTGTGCAGCACGCCGGACAGGCCGATGACGGCGATGGCGAGCGGGACGATCGACAGGACCGTCTGGAGCGCCAGGGCCCTGGAGTGGCTGAAACCGTCGGCGTACCGGAACCGGATGAAGGAGTCGCGCACGAGGCTCCAGCCCCCGTACCGGCGCAGCGCCGACCAGGCCTCCTCGGCGGACAGCTCCTCACCCTCCACCTCCAGCTCGGTCTCCACCGCCGCCACCTCGCTGCGCTGCGGTACCCGTGTGGCCGTGCCCATGTGCGTAACCCCCTGTCTGGCTCGTGCGGTACGGGGCGGGTCTCAGCCGCCGACGGTGAACGGTGCGCGCCCGGCCGGGACCGCGGGCGGCGCCCCGGCGGGCCGCGGCGGCAGCCAGATCCGCAGCGCACCCGGCTCGACCTCGGCCGTCAGCCGGGTCCCGGCGCCGACGACGTCGCCGTCGAGCTCGCGCGGCTGCGGCCGCGCGAAGCGGATGTCGACCCGCACCGCGCTGAAGTACTCCAGCGCCCCGCCGGCCACCGCCCCGCGCGCCGCCCCGCCGGGCGCCCGCGCCGCCCGGCCCGGCAGCATGCGCGAGCCGAGGTGGCCCGCCGCGGCGAGCCAGCCGCGGGCGCCCCTGGGGTCGAGCAGCACCACCTCCAGGCGCCCGCTGTCGGGCCGGGCGTCGGGCAGCAGCGGCAGACCGCCCTGCAGGGTGCCGACGTTGCCGATGACGACCATCCGGGCCCGGCGCTCCTGTACGGGTCCCGCGTCCACCCGGATCGACAGGCGCATCCGCGGATCCCCGAGGTGGCGGACCGCCGAGAGGACGTACGCGGCCCAGCCGAGACGCTCCTTGACCCGCTCCGACGCGTCCCCCACCATCGCGGCGTCGAAGCCGGCGCCCGCCATGACGGTGAACCGGACGGGTTCCAGGCCGTCCCCCCGCAGCCGGCCCACATCGATCGGGACGCTCTCCCCCGACAGGGCGGCCTCCAGCGCCGCGGCCGGATCGCCGGGAAGCCGCAGGTTGCGCGCGAGCAGGTTGCCCGTGCCGCACGGGACGACCGCGAGCGGGATCCCGCTGCCGGACACCAGGTCGGCGCAGGCGCGTACGGTGCCGTCACCGCCGCAGGCCACCACCAGAGCGGTGTCCGCCTCGGCGAGCCGCAGGGCGAGGGCGCCGGCCGGCTGCTCGGCGGACGTCGGGGTCCACACCTGTTCGGCGTAGCCGTGGCGGCGCAGGACGACCCGCACCCGCTCGGCCAGCTCCGCGCCGCAGCCGTGCGGGTGACGCACCACCACGGCGCGCCGTCCCCCCGCCGCACGGGGCGGGTCCCCGGCCGTCGCGCGGGCCGCCGGGAGCCGGTCGGCGCGGGCCGCGTCCACCGCCCCGGGCCGGCGCACCGGCAGCAGCAGCGCGTGGGTCACCACGAGCAGCGTGCAGGCACCGTTGAGCAGTCCGCCCACGACATCGGACGGGTGGTGCATGCCGCGGTACACCCGGGAGCACGCCACGGCCACCGGGACCAGCAGCAGGAGGACGACCGCCGCGTCCCGCACCCACCGCCGGCCGTCGCGCGGGCGCAGTGCCACCAGGACGGCCAGGGCGCCGAACAGCGCGACGGATGCCCCCACGTGGCCGGAGGGAAAACTGGACGTCGGCGGCGCGGCGTCCAGGTGCGGTACGTCCGGGCGGGGCCGTTCCACGACCAGGGTGACCAGCAGGAACACCGCCGACTGCGCGGCGACGGCCACGGCCGGGAAGAGCGCCT
Source organism: Streptomyces sp. NPDC026522 (assembly GCF_055567555.1). Taxonomy (NCBI): domain Bacteria; kingdom Bacillati; phylum Actinomycetota; class Actinomycetes; order Kitasatosporales; family Streptomycetaceae; genus Streptomyces; species Streptomyces sp. NPDC026522. Next base: position 284,799 of record NZ_JBVHQF010000008.1, on the reverse strand, counting down.
CCCGCAGCCGGCGCCCGCGCGACACGGCCAGCAGGGTGACGACGGCGAGCAGGGTCAGGGCGATGATGCTCTGCGTGCCGGCCAGCAGGGACAGCCACTCCGAGAGCGGCGTCGCGGGACCGCCGCGGTGCGCGGCCAGGGCGCGGTTGACGCCGTCCTCCGCCGCCACCGGCCACTGGTCCGCGAGCGGCCCGGTGACCAGCAGCCCCACGCCCATCATCAAGGCCGCCTGTACCGGCAAGAGCAACAGCAGGGGCAGTCGGCCGTACCGCACTGCCGAGCCGAGTTCGGGTCTCATTGCCGCCGTGTTACCCGCGACGGCCCGCTCATGCGCCGCCCGCGGCGATCGCCGCCCCGGGGCGCCGCGCACCGGCGGCCGCGGCCGGACCCGACGCCCGGTGTCCCGGCCGCCCGCCCTGCCCCGGGCGGCCCGCGACAGTAGCGTGACCCCATGCGCACATGGACGGGCAAACCGTATCCCCTGGGAGCGACGTACGACGGCTCCGGAACCAACTTCGCACTGTTCTCCGAGGTCGCCGAGGGCGTGGACCTCGTCCTGCTCGACGACGCCGGGCACGAGACCCGCGTCCCGATGACGGAGATCGACCGGTCCGCCTGGCACATCTACCTGCCCGACGTGGGACCCGGCCAGCGGTACGGCTACCGCGTGCGGGGCCCGTTCGACCCCGCCGCCGGACACCGCTGCAACCCCGCCAAGCTGCTGCTGGACCCGTACGCCACCGCCATCGACGGGCAGCTCGACCACCACGAGTCCCTGTACGGCCACCGCTTCGCGGACGGCGCCGAACCGAACACCCTGGACAGCGCCGGCCACACCATGCTGTCGGTGGTCACCGACCGCGCCTTCGACTGGGGCGACGACAAACCGCCGGGATACGCCTACGGCGAGAGCGTCATCTACGAAGGGCACGTCCGCGGCCTCACGCGCACCCATCCCGCGCTGCCCGAAGAACTGCGCGGCACCTACGCCGGCATCGCCCACCCCGCCATCATCGCCCACCTGACCGGTCTCGGGGTCACGGCCCTGGAACTGATGCCGGTGCACCAGTTCGTCCAGGACGGCCACTTGGCCGAAAAGGGCCTGTCGAACTACTGGGGTTACAACACCATCGGCTTCTTCGCCCCGCACAACGCCTACGCGGCCACCGGCGGCCGCGGAGCGCAGGTCACCGAGTTCAAGCAGATGGTGAAGGCACTGCACGCGGCAGGCATCGAAGTCATCCTCGACGTCGTCTACAACCACACGGCGGAAGGGAACGACAAGGGGCCCGTCCTGGCCTTCAAGGGCATCGACAACTGCGCGTACTACCGGCTGTCCGACGAGGACCGCTCCCAGTACTACGACACGACCGGCACCGGCAACAGCCTGCTGATGCGCCACCCCAACGTGCTCCAGCTCATCATGGACTCGCTGCGCTACTGGGTCCAGGAGATGCACGTCGACGGCTTCCGCTTCGACCTCGCCGCCACCCTCGCCCGCCAGTTCCACGAGGTGGACCGGCTCTCCGCCTTCTTCGACGTCATCCAGCAGGACCCCGTCATCAGCCGGGTCAAGCTCATCGCCGAACCGTGGGACCTCGGCGAGGGGGGCTACCAGGTCGGCAACTTCCCGCCCCTGTGGTCGGAGTGGAACGGCCGCTACCGCGACGCCGTCCGCGACTACTGGCGCGGGTGCGAGGGCACGCTCGGTGAGTTCGCCTCCCGCATCACCGGCTCCGCCGACCTCTACGAACACGACCGGCGCCGCCCCCTCGCCAGCGTCAACTTCGTCACCGCCCACGACGGGTTCACCCTTCGCGACCTCGTCTCGTACGACTGCAAGCACAACGACGCGAACGGCGAGGAGGGCCGGGACGGCGAGGACGACAACCGCTCCTGGAACTGCGGGGCGGAAGGCGAGACCGACGACCCCGGGGTACTGGCCCTGCGCGAACGGCAGCAGCGCAACCTGATGACCACGCTGATCCTCTCCCAAGGCATCCCGATGATCAGCCACGGGGACGAACTCGGCCGCACCCAGGGCGGCAACAACAACGCCTACTGCCAGGACAACCCCACCGCCTGGATCGACTGGGACCTCGACGAGACCGGCGAACGCCTCCTCGACTTCACCTCCCGCCTGATCCGGCTCCGCCGCCGGCACCCCGTGCTGCGCCGCCGGCGGTTCTTCTCCGGACGCGCCGCCGGACACCGGGGGCTCCCCGCGGACGTCGAATGGCTGCGCCCGGACGCCTCGCCGATGGAGGACGAGGACTGGACGCGGCCGCAGGCCGGCACCCTCACCATGTTCCTCAACGGCGAGGCGATCACCGAACCCGACCGCTACGGCAACCGGGTCACCGACGACTCGTTCCTGCTGATGTTCAACAGCTCGGACGCCGCCGTGGACTTCCGTCTCCCCGGCAGCCGCTTCGCCACGCGCTGGACGCTGCTCTTCGACACCGCCACGACGGACACCCCCGACGAGCGGGAACTGAAACCGGGCGCCGGCCTGCGCCTGGAGTCGCACAGCACGGCCGTCCTGCGCAGCGCCCTGGAGGACCGTGCTCGGTGATGGCGCCGCCCCCGCGACCCGGGGGCGGCTCAGCGCAGGATGCTGACGGCCCGGGCGATGACCAGGAGCGAGGTCAGCAGGGCCGCCACGCTCTGGACGGCCATGAGCACTTTGGCGCGGACCGAGAGGGGCATCGTGTCGGTCGGACTGAAAGCCGTGGAGTTGGTGACCGACACGTACAGGTAGTCGATCAGGGTGGGGATCCAGTCGGAGACCTTGCTGGCGCCGTCCGCGACCTCCTGGACGGCGTCGTCGTTCTCGTCCTGGGAGAAGCGGAAATCCGCCAGGGGGAACTCCTCGCGGGGGGCCTGGGTGCGACTGACCGGGCCTCCCCGGTCGAGTTCCCAGTAGGCCAGGCCGAAGGCGATGATATTGGTCAGCCACACCTGGAGCGCCGCCACGAGCAGGGACCGCCCGTCATCGACCCCGGCGTAGACCAGCTCGTGGATGAGGATGCCGAGGGCGGTCAGGTTGCTCGCCACGATCAGCAGCACCAGGGCCAGTGACAGGAACCGGAAGGTGTTCGTCTGGCGGGTCAGCCGGCGCGGGTTGATCGCGATCAGCGGCAGGAGGAGCAGCACCTCCAGCGCCGGGAGCACATAGCGCGGGGCGACCAGCAACTGCTGGGGCAGCGCGAGGTAGAGGAGGATCGCCGCCGAAGTGGCGAGCACCGCGGGAAACCTGGCTTCGCCGCGCCGCTCGTGCCGCGGGTGCCGGACCCGGGCATCTGTTCTGTCACGGGACACGAAGACAACCGCCTTCCTCCGGTACGGGCCGCTGGTGGACCCGGGATGCGGAGCATACGACGTGCGCATGTTGGAGGCGGTGCACGGAGGACGCGGACGCGCTGACGTCGAACCGGGCGCCCCGGCGCGGGGGCACGCGCCGGCCGGCCGTCGTGGGTGTGGAGCGGGCCGCCCGGCTGATCGGGGACGGCCGGCGGAGCCGCGTGCACGGAACCGGCGGGTACGTCGAACTCCTGTCCTGACCGGCCGCACCGGCAAGCCCCGTCCGCCGCTTCCGGCCGGACGGCGCCGCCGTCCCGCCCGGGCCCGGGGGTCTCTGGAGGGCAGTGGCCGCCGGGGGCTTGCCCGGGCCCGCGCTGCGCGGAGGCAGCGGGCGGGCCCGGGGCGCCGGTGTGGCGGGACGGCAGCGTGGTGTGGGGCCCGTGAGCCGCGCGCGGTTACCGGGGGAGGGGCTCTGCGCGCGGCCACCGGTCCTCGGTGTACGCCTTCGGCGCCGGTTCGAGCGGCGTCCGTACACCGACAACCCCGCGTGTGACCCGACCGGGAGGTTCCAAACGGCCCGCCGCACAAGGTTTTTCTTTTTCGGCGGAGGTGATGAGACGGCGGAACCGGGGCACGGGCGGAGTCGGGAGACGGACTCCCCGGTGCGCCCGGCGGCGGAAGCCGTCGGCGGCCGTGAGCAGGAAGGTGCATCCGTGTCGAAGGTCGAAGAGTCCATCGAGGTCGAGGTCCCCGTCCGTACCGCCTACAACCAGTGGACGCAGTTCGAGACGTTCCCCCACTTCATGGAGGGGGTCGAGCGGATCGACCAGCGCACCGACACCCTGACCCACTGGGTGACCAAGGTGGGCGGCGCCCAGCGGGAGTTCGAGGCGGAGATCACCGAACAGATCCCGGACGAGCGCGTCGCGTGGACGACCCTGGGCGGCGAGGTGAAGCAGGCCGGTGTGGTCACCTTCCACCGCCTGGACGACACCACGACCAAGGTCATGCTCCAGCTCGACTACGACCCGGACGGGTTCGCGGAGAACGTCGGCGACAAGCTCGGCATCGTCAAGCACCGGATCAGCGGTGACCTCAAGCGGTTCAAGCAGTACATCGAGGCGCGCGGGCAGGAGACGGGGTCCTGGCGCGGCCAGGTCTGATCCCGCCCGCCGACGCCCGCCGGAGCGGGGAAGTCCGTTCCCGGTGTGTGGGATCCGCGTGCCGGGGCAGGCGGGCCGTTACGAGGCCCCCGCTCCTCCGACGCCCCTCGACGGGCCCGGCGGAGCAGGGAGCCGACGAACCGATCAAGGAGATGTGCGCATGTCTGGGAACGTGTGGGGCTACCGCGAGACGTCGGGCCGAGCGCTGGGCGCCGACCTGACGGGCTACAAGGTCGAGGCCACCGACGGCAGCATCGGCAAGGTCGACAAGCACTCGGACGAGGTCGGCTCCTCCTACATCGTGGTCGATACCGGCCCGTGGATCTTCGGCCGGGAAGTCCTGCTCCCGGCCGGCACCATCACGCGGATCGACCCGGAGGAGCAGAAGATCTACGTCGACGGGACGAAGGAGCAGATCAAGAACGCTCCCGAGTTCGAGCGGGAGAAGCACCTCCACGACGAGGACTACCGCGGCCAGGTGGGCGGCTACTACAGCGGCTTCCTCGGCTGACTCACAGCTGACTCCCCCGAACCAGCAGGCGGGCGGCACCGGTTCATCCGGCGCCGCCCGCCTGCGTTCGCCCGCCTGGTTTCGCGGCCGCCCGCAGGATCCGGACACATCGCGGTGCCCGACGGACCCGGACGGCGGCGGACTGCGGCGACAAGTACGACATGCCGTGCACGGGCACCCGGCGCGCCGACTCATTACGGCCACGCGCCCCCCACGTGCCCCCGAAGGTCGTGTTCCGGGGGCCGGTACCTGGGCAACCGCTTGATGCTGATGAAGCCTTGACCGTCCGCGCCAACCCACGTTCGGAGAGTCACCATGACCAAGGTCCTCGTACTGCACAGCGTCAGCCTCGTCGGATCCGCGCTGGCCGCCCTGCTGAGATCCGAAGGCGACTTCGACGTCACGGCCGCGGGGTGGCGGACCGCCGCCCGCCGGGCCGAGTCGTTACGACCAGACGTGGCCGTCGTGGACGTCGACTGTCCGGGGGCGACGGCCGCCCTCACCGGGGAGGGCAAGGGCCCCGGGCGGCTGCTGGACCCGCCCACGCCACTGCTCGTCCTCGCGACCGCCAAGACGCCCGGCGCGCTCGGCCGCGCCTTCCAGGCCAAGGCACTCGGCTACGTGGACAAGGACGGCTCGCCCGGCCGGCTCGTCCGCGCCGTCCGCAAGGTGGCCGCGGGGGAGCGGTTCATCGACGCCGCGCTGGCCTCCGCGTTCATGGAGGCGGACCCGGTCCCCCTCAGCCCGCGCGAACTGAGCGTCCTGGCCCGGGCCGCACAGGGCGACTCGGTCGCCGAGATCGCCCGCGCCCTGCACCTCGCCAGCGGCACGGTCCGCAACTACATGGCGGCCGTGACCCGCAAGACCGGCGCGCGCAACCGCATCGACGCGATCCGCATATCGCGCAGCGCGGGGTGGGTGTAGGCCGCCCGGACCGCCGGGTTCAGTGGGGCGTGACCGGCTCTCCCCCGCCCCACATGCCCACCAGGTCCCGGTAGAGGGCCGAGCGCGCCGGGAGTTCCCGGTGCGTGCCGCACACCGCCCGGGTCCCGTCCAGTACGAGGACCCGGTCGGCGCGGGCGGCCGACGAGATCCGGTGGGCCACCACGATCAGGGTGCCGGGACGCGCCGCGAGGGCCCGCTCGGCCCGCTCCTCGGCCTCCGGATCCAGGTGACAGGTGGCTTCGTCGAGCAGGAGCAGCGGGGCGGGGGAGAGGTGGGCCGCGCCCAGGGCCAGCAGTTGCCGCTCGCCCTGGGACAGCCGCGGCGGATCGAGGACCGCGTCGTAGCCGCCCAGCCGGGTGACGAGCCCCCGCAGCCGCAGCGCGTCGACGGTCGCGTCCAGCCGGGCACCGCTGACCGGCCCCGGGCAGAGGTGGGTCAGGTTCTCGCGCACGGTGCCGGTGAAGACGTACGCCTGCTGCGGCAGCAGCGTCCGGCGCGGATCGGGCCCGCCCCCCGCGGCCGGACGCGCGGGCGCTCCCGCGACCAGGACCGTCCCCCGGTCCGGGGTGAGCAGCCCGGCGAGCAGCGCGGTGAGCGTGGACTTACCGATACCGCTCGGGCCCACCACCGCGAGGTGCTCCCCGGGGCGCACCCGCAGGTCTAAATCCCGGAGCACGGGGTGGGCGTGCGGCCCGTAGCCGAAGCCGACCCCCCGCAACTCGGCGGCGGCAGCCTGCTCCTCGTACTCGGCCGGACCGGCCGGCGGCTCCGTGGGCTCGGGAACCGGGGGCGCGCAGAACCGGTCCAGTACCACCAGCAACCGGGTCCCCGCCGAACCGAGGGCGGCCATCAGGGTGTCGAGCGCGGGCAGCAGGGACTGCACCAGGTACGTCACGGCGCCGGCGAGCGCGCCCGCCGTGACCCCGCGCCCGAGCAGCCAGGGAGTGGCGGCCAGCAACGCGACGACCGGCGCCCGGCCCGCCACGCCGAGGGCGACGGTACGGACCGCTCCCCACCCGGCGAGCCGTCCGGCCAACCGCTCCTGCGCCGCGACCAGGGGCTCCACCCGGGCGGTCACGGCCGGGCCGCCGCCGCACGCCACGATGTCGCGCAGCGCCCCCGCCGCCTCGCCCACCCGCGCGGCCAGGGCCTCCTCCGTGTCCAGTGCCTCCCGCTGTACGGCCGCCATCGGGCGCAGCGTCGCCAGGAAGGCGGCCAGCCCGAGCAGCAGCGGCGGCAGCACCACCAGCAGCAGTACGGGGGCGAGCGCGGCCAGGCCGACGAGCGCGCCCACGGCGGTGAAGACGAAGGAACGGGCCGTCAGGACCAGGCCGGCGAAGGAGTCGCGGGCCATCTCGGTCTGCTGGGTGAGCCGGGAGACCGCCCGCGCGTCGGCGGCCCGGGCGGGATCGGCGACCGCCGCGGCCAGCGCCTGGCGCACGGCCCGGCGGACCAGCCCGTCGCGCAGCGGCTCCACCAGCTCCGCGAGCCCGGCGAACACCCCGCGCAGGGCGAAGCCGCCGAGCAGGGCCCCGGCGCCGGCCGCCGCCAGCCAGGCCGCGCCGGTGGCGGCCCGGCCGGCGAGGAAGCCGTCGTCGAGCGCGCGGGCGACGCCGTAGCCCCCGAGGAAGGTGTGTGCGGACTCCAGCAGCGACCACAGCGCGAGGGCGGTCAGCGGCCGGATGCGGGAGCGCAGGAACCGCCGCGCGTCGGGCGCCACCCGCCCCCACGCCCCGGACCGGCTCACCGGATACCGCCCGCGCCCGCCCCGCCGGCCGCCGGCCCGGGCCCGCGGGCCGGTCCGGCCCCGACAGGACCCTGCTCCGGCCCCGGCCCCGCCACAGGGCCCGGATCCGGCTCCGGCCCCGCTCGGCAGCCCGGCGCCTCGTCCCGCCCCCGTTCCGGCTCCGCGGCGAAGACCGCCCGGTAGGCCGGGTCCCGCCACAGGTCGGCGTGGCTCCCGGTGGCCCGGACACGGCCGTTCTCCAGCCACACCACCAGGTCCGCCCGGGCAGCCGCGGAGACCCGGTGCGCCACCACGATCCGGGTCCCGCCCGGGACCCGGATCGCCAGCGCCCGTTCCACCTCGCGGGCGGTCAGCGTGTCGAGGCTGGAGGTGGCGTCGTCCAGTACCAGCAGCCGGCCCGCCCGTAGGAACGCCCGGGCCAGGCCCAGGCGTTGGAGTTCACCGCCCGACAGGGGAGCCTGCGCGAGCACGGTGTCGTAGCCCTCGGGCAGCCGGCGGACGAACGGCTCCGCCCCCGCGGCCCGCGCCGCGGCCCGCACCTCCTGCCGCGTGGGCTCCGGGCTCCGGCCGAACGCGATGGCGTCCGCGACGCTCTCCCCGAGCAGTGCGGGCCGCTCGAAGGCATGCCCCACCTCCCGGCGCAGCGCGGCCGCGGAGAACTCCTCCAGCGGCACCCCGTCGAGCAGGGCGCGGCCGCCGTCCGGGTCGGTCAGCCGGCCGGCCACCGCCGCGAGCAGCGACTTGCCCGCGCCGGAGCGGCCCACCACCGCGAGCGTGGCGCCCCCCGGCACCACCAGGTCGATGCCGTCCAGCACCGTCCTGCCGTCCCGCACCACCCGGATCCCCTCCAGGTCCAGCCGCCCGGGCCCGCACACCGGCAACTGCGCTCCGCCGTAGCCGAGTTCGGGCAGGTCGAAGACGGCCGCCGTCCGGTCCGCGGCGGACCGGGCGCGGACGACGGCGGCCACCCGGCCGGTCACCGCCCCGATCCCGGCGGCGAGTCCGGCGTAGCGCACGGCGGCGAGGAGTTCCCCGACGCCCAGCGCCCCCGCCACCAGCCGCAGCCCGCCCACCCCGAGCACCACGTACAGCAGCAGCGGCATCAGGGCGGAGGTCCGGGCCGTCGTACCGCCGTAGACGCGCCACATCCGCCGCCCCTGTACGCCGAGTTCGGGCAGTCCGCGCAGGATCCGCACGCGTTCCCGGCCGGCCGTGCCGGCGGCGGCGATGGTCCGGGCCCCGGCGAGGGCCTCCACGAGCCGGGCCGCCATGGCCAGCTGGACCTCCTGGTACCGGGCCACGCTGGACCCCGAGTCCCGCGCGAAGGACCGCAACAGCCATCCCAGCAGCGGGAGTCCGGCGAGGAAGGCGAGGGCGGTCCAGGTGTCGATGAGGAACAGCGCCACGAGCCCGCCCAGCGGCGGCAGCAGCGAGGCGACGCCGGCCGCCGCGGCGGCTGGTCCCGTCCCCGCCTCCGTGGCGTGCGCGGTCAGCCGTGCGGTGAGGTCGCCGGGGGAATGGCGGCCCGCGTGGTGCGGGGACGTGCGCAGCAGCGCGGCCAGCCCCGTGCGCCGCAGCCAGGCGGTGGTGCGGCCGCCCACCTGCCCGGTCAGCAGCGTCGTGAGGGCGTCCAGGGACACCTCGGCCGCGATGACGGCGGCGCACCACAGGGCCCAGGAGGACCCGGCCGGGTCGCGGCGCAGCAGGAGGTCGAGCGCGTGGCCGAGCACGGCGGGTTCGGCGAGGGCCGCGAGGGCGGCGGCGACCGAGCACACGCCCACGGCGGCGGTCCGCACCGCACTGTGCCGGGCGGCCTCCCGCAGGGCCCGGTCACCGCCGCGTCCGGACGCGGTGCGGCCCGCAGGACCGGGGGGCGGGGACGGGGGCGGGGTCATCGTCGCGGCTCCCAGGGCTCCGGAGATGGCTCCGGGCCCGGGCGGTGAACCGCCCGGGCCCGGAAGCTACCTGATCAGTGACAGGTCGTGAGGCTCAGGCTGCTGTCGCCGCAGAGCAGCAGGCTCGCCTGGCTGCCACCGCCGTGCAGGGCCGCGGCCTCGGTGGTCTCTTCCTTCACGGTCTCCATCGACTGCAGGTCAAGAAGGGTCATGTCGAATTCCTCTCGATGAGTTGGTGCGATGGGTCACGGCCCCGCTGGGGTGCGGGACCGGCTCTGGGACCGCCGCGGCGTGCCGCAGCGGTGGGAGGAACGGCAACTGGCCGCGCCCGCCGGGCGCCGCGCTGCCGAGGGCGAGCATGACGCCGGCCGTGCCCGTGGAAAGGTCCATGGACAGGCGCATCAACTGCTCGCCGGGGAAGGCCAGATGGCTCTGGTAGGGCACGGCGTGCCGGGCCAGTGCGGCGATCTGGCGGCCGAGGTCGCCGCTCCGCGTGCCGTCGGGATCGGGAGTGCTGGTCCGCGCCAGGTGCAGGACCATGCCGGCCGCGCCGCGGAACAGGCCCGGCTGCGCGTAGAAGTTCGACCGGGCGGCGCGCACGATCTCGCGCCGGGCCTGCTCGAAGCGCGGTTCCCCGGCATGCTCCAGCCAGTCGTCCAGCACCATGCCGATGCCCACGCTGCCGGCGCCGAGATAGGGCATCGTGCGCCAGCCCTCGTCGACTTGCAGGGTGCCGAACGCGCTGGTCACGCACCGGTCGAGATCGCGGTGCAGGGCGTCCCGGGCGCGGACGAGGTACTCCTCGTCGCCGGTGCGGTCGTAGAGGCGCAGGAAGAGCAGCGCCGGACCGGAGCTGCCGTACAGCAGTCCCGCGCGGGTCAGCCGGGGGGCCGAGCGCGCGACGAGTTCGGCGCAGCGCAGGGCGGCCGCGTGCAGCTCACCCTCGCCGGTCGCCGTGCCCAGCGCGTCCAGGGCCAGCCCGATGCCCGACAGCCCGCCGTGCAGGTCCGGGCCGGTCTCCTGCCAGGGCTGCCGCAGCAGCTCCCCGGCCAGGGCGAGCGCCTGCTCCCGGTGTCCGAGCCGGTCCAGAGTCCAGGCGGTGCCGGCGAGACCGTCGTAGAAGCCGAGCGGAGTCCCGGAGCCGGGCTCCGCGGCCCGGGCCAGCAGCCATTCCTCGGCTTCGGGCCAGGGCCCGGCGCCGGTCTCGGCCAGCGCGTACAGCACCCCGGCGGCGCCGTATCCGAAGCCGGTACCACCGCCTTCGGTGGTGAACTGGGCGATGTCACCGGGGAAGAGCCGGTCCTCGCGCTCCGGTGTGGCAGCGGCGCGCAGGGCGGCCGTCATGGAGCGGCGGGCGGCCTCCCCGTCCCCGGGTTCCACCGGGAGGTACGGGCCGGCCGGCGCGGCCACCCGGCCGCCCGGCGCCGCCGCGGGGTCACTCGGCGCCGGCCCGGCGGGCGCCGGATCCGGCCCGGCGAGTATCTCCTCGACGGCCTCGTCCAGGTACCCGGGTGGTAAGGGGAAGCGTTCGGCGGCGACGGCCGCCAGGTGTACGGCCTTGGCCCGGTCCAGTACCAGCAGGCTCGTCAGCGGCAAGAACAGGGCCAGGCGCAGACAGGCGAGGGCGTAGCGGTCCACCGCGAAGCCGCGGCGGTCGGGCGGGGCGACGAAGGCCGGATTGGCGACGGTCTGCCGCAGCCCCTCGTCGACGTGCGCGGCGGCCTCGAAGTCCAGCAGCGCGACGGACGGTTCGCCCGCGGGGTCCTCGGCGACCATGACGTTGAACAGGTGCAGGTCGTTGAAGACCACCCCGCGGGCGTGCACGGCCGCCACGGCCTCGGTGACCCGCTCGTGGATCTCGACGGCCCAGGTGGTGTAGGCGGCGAGCGCTTCCGGCGTCGGATCCGCCTCGATCAGCGGGTGCTTGCGGGCGAAGTAGGTGTTGAGCGGCTTGCCCTCCAGGTACTGCAGGACCAGGAAGTGGTGATCGCCGACCGTGAACGCGTCGCGGACGGATGGTACGCAGTCCAGTCCGGCCAGCCGCTCCAGCGCCGCCCGCTCCCGGTGCAGCCGGGCCACCGCGTCCGCTCCGTCGGCGGCGAGCCCCGCGTACGGCCGGCCTTCCTTGAGGACCACCGCCTCACCGGTGCGGGTGTCGCGGCCGGCGTAGACGCCCCCGCCGTTGGAGAAGTGCAGGGCCCGCTCCACCGTGTAGGGGAGACCGGCGAGGCTGACGGCGGACCGCGCGTCGAGGTGCGGTTTCAGGAAGGGGGGCAGCTCGACCCACTCCGGAGGCTGGAACACCGGCCCGCGCGGGTCGGGCACCAGGCGTCCGTCGGGGGCCTCGACGGCCGGGACGACCTCGCCGTGCTCGTCGTAGCAGTGCCGCAGGGTGAAGCTCCCGTAGCGCAGGTGGACCGGACCGGCGCCCCACCGCAGGTCGCTGAGGATGTACGGCCCCGGCTCCCCGGACAGCAGTGCGTCCAGGTCCTCGGCGATGCGGCGGCACTCCTCGGTGTCGGCCGGATAGACCGTCAGGAACTTGCCGCTGGCGCCCCGGTCGGCGTACTTGGCGTTGCGCAGGTGCAGCAGGTACCGGCTCGGCACGAACTTGAAGGCGACCCGCCCGGCCACGCAGTAGTCGTACACCCGGGCCAGGACGGATTCGGCGTTGTCGAGCGTGGCCGATACGTGGATCTTCCAGCCCTGGGAGGGCAGTTCGAGGCCGAGCGGCCGCAGGGCGTACCAGCTGCCGGTGCGGTGGGAGCGCCAGCCCGCCGGGACGGGGGCGAGCGCGGCCGGATAGCTCTCCTCGGCCCGCCGGTACGGCGCGTCGTAGAACCAGCGGTCTGCGTCGCAGAAGGCGGCGTACCCCTTGTTCACCCGTACTCCCTCGGTCGGTCGGCGGCAGAACCACCGTGCCACCCGGGCCGGGCGCCGCGACAGTCACGGCTGTCACCGGCGCGGTGTGCAGAACGCACGCGTCGCCCGGCCGCGGCCCGCGCAGGGGGACGAAGGGCCGCGCCGACGGCGCGGGGGGAGGCGCCCTCGGGCGCCGTGCGGCGGGATGGGAGGATAAGGGGATGGACATCCTCCGCAGAAACAACGTGACGGTGAGCGGACCCGAGGGAGCGCCCGTCATCATGCTGGCGCACGGGTTCGGCTGCGACCAGAACATGTGGCGGCTGGTGGCGCCCGCGCTGGTGGAGGAATTCCGGGTGGTGCGGTTCGACTACGTGGGCTCGGGCCGCTCCGACCTGTCCGCGTGGAGCGAGGAGCGTTACGCCTCGCTGGAGGGCTACGCGCGGGACGTGGTGGAGATCTGTGACGAGCTCGACCTGCGGGACGTGGCCTTCGTCGGCCACTCGGTCAGCGCCATGATCGGCGTGCTCGCCGCGGCGGCCGCCCCCGTCCGGTTCTCCTCCCTCGTCATGGTGGGCCCCTCCCCCCGCTACATCGACGACGACGGCTACCGGGGCGGGTTCGGCGCCGACGACATCGACGAACTGCTCGAATCACTGGAATCCAACTACCTGGGCTGGTCCGCGGCGATGGCGCCCGTCATCATGGGCAACCCCGAGCGTCCCGAACTCGGTGCGGAACTCACCGCCAGTTTCTGCGCCACCGACCCGGACATCGCACGGGTCTTCGCCCGCACCACCTTCCTGACCGACAGCCGCGACGACCTCCGGAAGGTCACCGTCCCCACGCTCGTGCTGGAGTGCTCGCAGGACGTGATCGCCCCGCGCGAAGTGGGCGCCTACGTGCACGCCGCCATCCCCGGCAGCCGCCTGGTCACCCTCGACGCCACCGGGCACTGCCCCCAGCTGAGCGCCCCCGAGGCCACCAGCGCGGAGATCCTCGCCTTCGTCCGGACGTTGCGTTGATGTCCTGCACGGGGCAGAGCGCCGAGCAGCCGGGGGACAAAGCGGCCACCGACGCCCTGTTCACCTCTCTGCTGGAGGACAGCGCGGAGGACCTCTACGAGTCCGCGCCCTGCGGCTACCTCTCCACCCTCCTCGACGGCACCATTGCCAAGATCAACACCACGTTGCTGACCTGGCTCGGCCTGACCCGTGAAGAAGTGGTGGGCCGCAAGCGCTTCGCCGACCTGCTGACGGTCGGCGGCAAGCTGTACCACGAGACCCACTTCGCGCCGATGCTGCGCATGCAGGGCCAGGTCAGCGGCGTCGCCTTCGAGATCAAGGGGGCGGCCGGCAAGCGGCTCCCGGTCCTGGTCACCTCCGTCGTGAAGACCGGCGGCGACGGCCAGCCCCTGCTGATCCGCACCACCGTCTTCGACGCGAGCGAGCGGCGGGCCTACGAGACCGAGCTGCTGCGGCGGCAGAAAGCGGCGGAGGAGGCCCGCGTTCAGGCGGAAGCGGACCGCCAGCGCCTCCAGGAGGCCCTCGCGGTCCTCCAGCAGAGCCTGTTGCCCACCACCCTGCCCGACGTGCCGGGCCTGGAGGCCTCCTCCTATTACCACACCGCCTCCCTGGACCGGCTCGGCGGCGACTTCTACGACCTGTTCCCGATAGACGGCAAACGCTGGGCCTTCTTCCTCGGAGACGTCTGCGGCAAGGGCCCCAAGGCCGCCGCCGTGACCTCGCTCACCCGGTACACCCTGCGCGCCGCCGCCCTGCACGACCCCGATCCCGTCGCCGCGCTCACCACGCTCAACGCCGTCCTGCACGAGCGGTACACCAGCGGTGATCCCCGCTACTGCACCGCCATTTTCGGGGTACTGGAAGCAGTGGGCGACACCGTCACCGTCGACCTGGCCTCCGGAGGCCACCCGCCGGCCCTCCTGGTGCGCGCCGACGGCCGCGCCGAGTACCTCTCCACCCCCGGCGGCCTGCTCGTCGGCATCCTGCCCACCGCGCCGTTCACGGCCGCCCGGACCGTCCTGGAGCCGGGCGACACGCTCCTGCTGTACACCGACGGCCTGACCGAGGCCCGGATCGGGGAGAGCCGCGAGCTGTACGGTGACGAGGCGCTGCGCGACTTCGCCGCCGCGCACGCCGCCGTCGGCCCGGACGGGCTGGTCAGCGCCCTGACGGGACTCCTCGACGGATTCGGCGACGGGCTGGACGACGACACCGCCCTGCTCGCCCTCGGCGTTCCCGCACCCCCTACCGACCCCGGAGCGACAACCTGACATGAGCCCGTTGACGATCACCGTCCGAGACGCCGACACCGGTCCCGTACTGGGAGTCACCGGTGACCTCGACTTCGACACCGCGCCACGCCTGCGCCACGCCGTGGACGAGCTCCCCCTTGCCCCGGGCGAGCTGCTGGTCCTGGACCTGGGCGGCCTGGAATTCTGCGATTCCAGCGGAATCAGTGCCCTGATCACCGCCCACAACCGGGCGACGGCCGCGCATGCGGCCATGGCGCTCGCCGCCGTACCCGACAACATCACCCGGGTGCTCGGCATCGTCGGGCTCGATCAGGTCTTCGCCCGCCACGAACCGGGTCCGCCGGGCGACGGCTGACGCGCGGGGCCCCGGCCGCCGCGGCCGCCGGGGCCGCCGCTCACCAGGCGACGGGAAGCGTCTGCGGGCCGCGGTTGACCGTGCCCCGGCGCCAGCGCACCTGCTCGGCCGGGACCGCGAGCCGCAGCCGCGGTGCCTTGCGCAGCAGCGTCGACAGCACCACGTGGCACTGCATCCGGGTGAGCGCGGCACCGAGGCAGTAGTGCGGACCGTGCCCGAAGGCGAGGGTGGGTGCCTCGTCCCGGGCGAGGTCGAGCCGGTCGGGCACCGTGAAGACCTCCGGGTCACGGTCGGCGGCCAGGTAGGACACGTACACGGCGTCGCCGGCCGGGATGGTCACACCGCCGACCGTGACGTCCTCGGTGGCGATCCGGGGCATGCCGACGCCGTTGCGCTGCGGAATGAAACGCAGCAGCTCCTCGACCGCCGAGGGCAGCAGCCCGGGATCCGCGCGCAGCGCCGCCAGCTGCTCCGGGTGGGTGAGGAGGGCGTAGACCATGCTCGTGCACTGGTTGCGCACCTGGTCGAGGGCGTTGAGAACGATCATTACCGACAGGGAGACCAGCTCGGGCCGGCTCAGCGCGCCTTCGGCCTGGGCGGCGACGAGCTCACTGAACAGGTCGTCGCCCGGCTGCCGCAGGCGGTGGTCGGCCAACTGCCGGAAATACTCGGCGATGCCCGCCTTGACCGTGCCGGTCAGCTCCACGGAGGAGTCCGTCGACAGGATGACGGCCCGCCACTCCTGGAGCCGGCCGACATCCGGCTGCGGAACCCCGAGCAGCTTGCCGATGACCCGCTCGGGCAGCGGCCCCGTCACGTGCTCGGCGAGATCCGCCGGGGCCGGGCGGCCCGTCATGGTGTCGACGAAGCGCTCGGCGAGCGCCTCCGTCTCCGCCCGCAGCGCGGCCGCGCGCTTGCGGTTGAAGGCCTGGGCGACGAGGCGGCGCAACCGGGTGTGGTCGGGGGCGTCGGTGCGGCCGATGCCCCCCGCGGGGGCGACGTTGTGCGGTGTCATACCGGTCACCGGCCGGTCGACGGTGAGCGCCCGGCTGAACCGCGGGTCGGAGGTGACCTCTTTGACGTGCTCGTAGCGGGTCACCAGCCAGGCGTGGCCTTCGCCGAACCGCATCCTGACCAGCGCCACCGGTTCTTCCCGCACCAGCCGGTGCAGCAGCGGGTCGAAGTCGAGGGCGTCGAGGTGCTCCACCGGCCAGTAGTGCACGGGGGCCGGCCCGGCGGGGCGGGGGCGGCCGGCCGCCCTCGGGTCCGGCAGCGGCACGGCCGCCGCGGTGTCGGTGGGGCGTACGGCTCCCTTCACCGCGCGGCCTCCCGCGGCCCGGCCGGTGCCGGGACGGCCGGCGGGGTGTGCCGCAAGGGGGTGAGCTGTTCGATGTCGTAGCGGACGCGGAGCGCCTCGACGGCCGCCTGGTCGACGTCGCCGCCGCTGTTCAGCAGGTCGAGCAGCTCCTCGAAGTAGCGCTCGTGGTCCGGCGGGGGAGACGCCTGGAGGAGCATCCTGGCCGGGCGGCCGGTGGGGTTGGCGAAGGCGTGCGGACACCCGGGCGGTACCAGGATCATCGTGCCGGCCGTCGCCCGTACGTGACGCCCGCCGGAGCGGGACTCCCACTCCCGCCAGTCGGTGCGGGTCCGTACCTTGGGCTCGAAGGCCATCACGTCGAGTTCGCCCTCGATGAGGTAGAACAGCTCCTCGCTGCGGCTGTGGGCATGGGCGCCGACGTCGAAGCCGGGCGGCACCACCACCTCGAAGGTGGAGGCGACGGACGAGTGCGCGCCGGTCACCTTGAACGTCACCTCCTGCGCCGCCGTCCTGATGGTGCGGCCGCCACCGGGCGGCACGATCAGGCCGTCGGTGCGGTCGGTGCGGGGCTCGGACACGGCTGTCTCCTGCGGGTATCGGTCCGGTCGGGTGGTCACCACGTCACCGGCAGCTGCTCGGGGCCGCGGATCAGCGCGCCGCGCTCCCAGGACAGTTCCGCCTCCGGTACGGCGAGCCGCAGGCCGGGGAAGCGGTCCCACAGCGAGCGGAGGAGGATCTCGGACTCCATCCGCGCCAGCGCGGAGGCCGGGCAGAAGTGCGGGCCGTAGCCGAAGGAGACGTGCGGGTTGTGGACCCGGTCGAAGTCCAGCCGGTCCGGATCGGCGAAGACGTCCGGGTCGCGGTTGGCGGTGAGGTACGAGACGTACACCGGCTCGCCCGCCGGGATCAGCACCCCGCCCACCTCCACGTCCTCCAGGGCGATGCGGGCCAGACCCACCGCGTTGCGTTGCGGGATGTAGCGCAGCAGCTCCTCCACGGCCTGCGGGACGAGCTCCGGTTCGGCGCGCAGCCGGGCCAGCTGCGCCGGGTGCGTGAGCAGCGCGTACACCATGTTGGCGCTGTTGTTCCGGACGGCGTGCGTGCCGCCGATCTGGACCAGTACGGCCAGCCCGACGGCCTCGTCCGCGGTCAGTACCGCCGCGTCCACGGCATCGGCCAGCGCGCCCGCCAGGTCCTCCTGCGGCCCGGCCGTACGGCGCTCCAGCAGCCGGTGGAAGTAGCCGGACATCTCCGCCTTCGCGGCCTCGCTCGCCTCCCGGCCCCGGGCGGCGGACAGGATCGCGTCCGTCCACCGGGCCATCTGGGGCTGCTCCTCCTCCGGCACCCCCATGAGCGCTCCCACCATCGCCAGTGGGAAGGGCCGGTTGAGGTGCGCCACGAGATCGAGCGGTCCGCCACGCTCCTCCATGCGGTCCAGCAGGCCGTCCACCACCCGCTGGGCGTGCTCGCGCAGCCGCCCCAGCGAACGGGAGGTGAAGGCGTGGGCGACCACGCGCCGCATCCGCGTGTGGTCCGGCGGATCGCAGACCGCGACCGCATCGGCCGTCGGGATGAAGTGCGGTGCCAGGCGCGTGACGTCGCGGCCCAGGACGGCCCGGCGGCTGAACCGGGGGTCGATGGAGACGAACCGTACGTCCTCGTACCGGGTCACCAGCCAGGCGTGCCCCCGGCCGTGCGGCAGCCGCACCCGGGACACCGGCTCCTCGTGCAGCAGGCGGGCGAGCAGCGGGTCGAAGGTGAGCCCCGGCAGGTCCGGCGGAGCCCAGAAGTGCACGCTCCGCTCCGCGTCCGCCCGCGCGGGCGCGTTCGCCGTGGCGGCGGCCGGCCGGGGTGGCGCGCCCTCGCCCGGCCGGGCCCGGGGGACGGCGGGTGCGGGCCGCCCCGCGGCGGCCCGGGAGCCGCCGACGGCCGCCCCGACCAGCGCCGGCTCCTTCGCCCACGTCCAGTGGCCGAGCGTCATCTCCGCGGTGATGCCCGGCCCGAAGCCCGCGATCAGGCCCCGGGTCCCCTCCGCCGCACCGCCTTCGTCGAAGAGGCGGGCCAGCGCGTCCAGGACGACGACGCTGGCGACGTTCCCGTACTCGCTGAGCGTGGCCCGGCTGAAGCGGAAGGCCTCCGGGGCGACGCCCAGGAACTTGGAGAGGTCGTCGAGGATCCGGGGGCCGCCCGCGTGCACGATGTAGAAGCCGAGCCGGGACGAGTCCCAGCCGTGCCGTCCCGCCAGGTCGGTCAGGACCGGCGCCAGCGCCTCCATCGTTCCCGGGACGCGCTTGTCCAGCAGGAAGTGGAATCCGCTCTCGCGCACCGCGTACGCGATCCAGTCCTCCGTGCCCGGCACCAGGTACGAGCCGTTGCGCTCCAGCCGGATCCCCGTGCCGCCCTCGCCCCGGACCACCGCCGCGGCGACGGCGTCGCCGAAGAGGCCGTTGGACAGCAGCGTGCCGACGCCCAGGTCGGTCGGCTGGTAGCTCAGCGAACAGAACTCGCACGCGACGATCAGTACGTTGGCGTCCGGGTAAGCGGTGCAGAAGTCGTGCGCGCGGTTGACGGCGGCGCCTCCGGCGGCGCAGCCGAGCTGCGCGATCGGTACCTGCCGGGTGTCCGGCCGGAACCCCATGCTGTTGATCAGCCACGCCGTGAGCGAGGGCATCATGAACCCGGTACACGACACGTAGACGATCAGATCGATGTCGGGTGCCGACAACCCGCCGGATTCCAGCGCCTGTCGCACCACGGCGGGGACCCGGGCCTTCGCCTCCGCCTCGTACAGCTTGTTGCGGGCCTCGAACCCCGGATGGCGCAGGGTGTCTTCGAGCGGCTGCACGAGATGGCGTTTGCCGACCCCCGTGTTCTCGATCAGACGCAGGGCGAGGCCCAGTTGGGGATGGCCGTGGTGCACGGTGCGCACCAGGTCGAGCGTCTGCCCGGCGGTGATCACGTACTCGGGCACGGCGACGGCGGGACGGCACAGGACAGCCATGGACAAGCATCCCAGGGGGGTGGTCGGGTGACGCCCCGGCAGCGCTGTGACGCGGTCCGGACGGGCGGGCGGCTGGACAGCCTTCACAAATCCTTGCAGGCCGCGGACGCGAACTGGTCCCTGAGCGTTCAGTAGTACACAAAAGTGTCATCGGGGGGACGGCGGGGTTCCAAACACCCGTCCGATGGTCCCGGCTCCGTCGGGGTGCTCACTCGACGACGAGGTCCGCCCGGCCGCGCCCCGGTGCGATCAGGCGCGCGTTCGCCTCGTCGGAGCGGGCCACCCAACGCCGGGCGCAGGCCTCCTCCTTGCCGTGCCGCACATGGCGGTCGACCAGCCGCCGCACCCGTGCCGTGTCATCGGGGGCCAGGAACCAGGCCTCGTCGAGCAGCGGCCTGACCCCGGCCCACAAGCCCGTAGCGTGCAGCAGGTAGTTGCCTTCGGTGATGACCAGCGGTACGCCGGGCTCCACCCGGATGCTCCCGGCGACCGGCTCCTCCAGGGCGCGGTCGAAGGCCGGAGCGTAGACGGCCTCGGCCGTCGGCGCGCGCAGCCGGCGCAACAGGGCGACGTAGCCCGCCGCGTCGAAGGTGTCGGGCGCGCCCTTGCGGTCGGCCCGGCCCAGCCGTTCCAACTCGGCCTGGGCCAGGTGGAAGCCGTCCATCGGCACCACCACCGCAACCGCCGGCCCCAGCGCCCCGGCCAGCCGCTGCGCGAGCGTGGACTTCCCCGCTCCCGGCGCCCCGGCGATGCCCAGGATCCGCCGGCCGCCCGCCGCCGCGAGGGAGCGGGCCCGGGCCTCCAGCTCTGCCGTGTCCATGCTGCCGGCCTCCGCCGTCCTCAGGCGGCCGGCGTGGGCGCCGGGGCCGTGACGCGGCGTACGGACTCCACGACGGCCGCGCGGTGCCGGGCCAGCTGCTGCGCCGGCCACCCGGTGCCCGACTCGCCCGCAGCCGGGCCGCCCACGGCGCCGAACCACGACTGCGACAGCCCCATCACCAGGGTCAGTAGATCGGCCGGGTCCAGTGCGGGGTCGATCCGCCCGGCCCGCTGCGCCTGCTCCACGTCGGCGATCTTGGCCCGGTAGGACTCGGACTCGGCGTCGCTGATCCCGGGGCGCTCCAGCTGCTTCCACGCCACGAGCCGCATCAGGGCGGGCCGCTCCACGAGGTGGTCGAAGACGGCGCCCGCGTACCCGGGCAGGTCCGCGGCGTCGAACGGCACCGTCTCGGAACCGGTCTCCAGGGCCCGCCGCAGGACGGCGTCGAAGAGCTCTTCCTTGTTGCCGAAGTAGACGTAGATGAGCCGCTTGTTCGCCTGAGCCGCCTCCGCGATGCGGTCGACGCGCGCGCCGGCGATGCCGTACGCCGCGAACTCGGCGAAGGCCGCGTCGAGCAGCCGTGCCCTGGTCGCGCTGGAATCCCGTGCCATGGCGCCAGCCTAGCAAGTAACTATCCGGTTATTGACATGGCGGGAACGGTGCTGCATGCTCGAACTATCCAGTTAGTTACTTACCTGTCGGAAGCGGCGGGAGCAGGAGGAACACCATGGAGACGCGCGCACTGGGCGGCCAGGGCCTCACCGTCGGAGCCGAGGGCCTCGGCCTCATGGGCATGAGCGCCCACTACGGAGCGACCGACGACACCGAATCCCTCGCCACCATCGACCGCGCCCTGGAGCTGGGCGTCACCCTGCTGGACACCGCGGAGGGCTACGGCCCCTTCATCAACGAACAGCTCCTCGGCAAGGCGCTCACCGGCCGCCGGGACGC
The DNA here is from genome assembly GCF_055567555.1 of Streptomyces sp. NPDC026522. NCBI lineage: Bacteria > Bacillati > Actinomycetota > Actinomycetes > Kitasatosporales > Streptomycetaceae > Streptomyces > Streptomyces sp. NPDC026522. The sequence goes on along the minus strand of NZ_JBVHQF010000008.1, from coordinate 263,650 downwards.
GGGCGTGATCGCCACCAAGACCGGCGTCGAATTCACCGACCGGGGCGAGTTCCGCGGCCACAACGGCACCCCCGAGTACATCCGGCGCGCCGCCGACCGCTCCCTGAGCCACCTGGGGACCGACCACATCGACCTGTACTACCTGCACCGGGTCGACCCCGCCGTGCCCGTCGAGGAGAGCGTCGGCGCCATGGCCGAACTGGTGAGCGCGGGCAAGGTGCGCCACATCGGCCTCTGCGAGGTCGCGCCCGCCACCATCGCCCGCGCCCACGCCGTCCACCCGCTGGCCGCCGTGCAGACCGAGTACAGCCTCTTCGAGCGCGGCATCGAGCACGACGGCGTGCTGGAGACCCTGCGCGAGCTCGGCATCGGCCTCGTCGCCTACTCACCGCTGGGCCGCGGCTTCCTCTCCGGCGCCATCACCAGCCCCGACGACTTCGCTGCGGACGACTTCCGCCGCACCGACCCCCGCTTCCAGGGCGAGAACTTCGACCGCAACATGGCCGTCGTCGCCCAGGTGCGCCGACTGGCGGCGCAGAAGGGCGTCACCCCCTCGCAGCTCGCCCTGGCCTGGACGCTGCGCCAGGGCGCGGTGCCCATCCCCGGCACCAAGCGGCGCCGCTACCTGGAGGAGAACATCGCCGCCACCGCCGTGACCGTCACCGACGCCGATCTGGCCGCGCTCGACGCCGTCGCCCCGCACGGCGCGGTCTCGGGAGACCGCTACGCACCGGAGCTGATGGCGGCGCTGAACGGCTGACCGCAGCGGGGTCAGGCGCCGCCGCCGATGCGCTCCGCCGCTTCACCGTCTCACCGACGTGGGAGGTCACGCCCGGTTTCCGGCTGCCGGTGTCAGCCACCGCGCATCCCGTGCACCACCGGTGGGCCGACCAGGTGAGGCCGCGCCTGGTCGCCGCCGGACCCCACCGCGGGTGGCTCGCGGAGCCGGCCCGGCCCGGGGTCGCCGAGGAGATCGAGAGCTACCGGGACGGCCCTCGCCCCCTACTGGACGACGCGCTGCGGCTGGCCCGCCGCACGCGCACCCGTCCCGCGAGAGCGCCGGGACGGCCGCCCGGTGCCCTGCGCCCGCGCGGCCGCCGCCGTATCCCTGCTCACCGCCGCGGCCGGTGGGGTCGCGTCACTTGTGCCGCAGGCCCCAGGTGAACTTGTCCCCGCCTTCCCAGCGGACCACCGACGGGTCGTCGAGGTCGGCGTGCGGGATGCCGACGGCCCGGAGCAGGTGGATCACGTCGACCACGTCGTGCGCCCGGCCCGCCACCTCCCCGCACACCTGCACGATCCGGAACGGCGGGCTCCCCGCCATGACGGGTGACACGACCACGTTCGAATAGGACCCGCCGGCCGCGGATTCGGTCATCGTCAGCCTCCTCGCTGTCAGCGCAGTGCTCAGCTCGCTCCATCGTCGCCCAAGGGGCCGCCGGTGCCACATCCGGCCCTCAGCGGTACTCGACGGTGAGGGTGGCCCGGGCGGCCGGGCCGAGGAAGACGTACGCGGTGGACGGCTGCCCCTGCCGGAACCGGAGCCGGATCTGCGTGGTCCCCGACCGGTCGAGCGCCGCCACTCCGGCCGCCGACAGGTCCGAGGACGTCCCGCTGCCCGGGCCGAGGGCGCCGATCGCGGCCGCGTCCGCCGCGGTCGGGGCGGCCGCCCAGTCCGCGGCCTCCACCGGGCAGCCGCCGAAGCAGCCCCGCCGCACGTCCACGGCGATCGCGTTGCCCGCGGAGCGGCCCACGGGTCGCCGGAGCCCCCGGTGCGCGCCACCGTCAGGTAGGCGCGGACGATCTCCTTCCCGGCCGGGATCCGCGAGGTGTCGAAGGACAGCAGCGCGCGGTCGAACATGCCGTCCGCGCCCCGCCCCACGGCCAGCCCGTACGTACTCTCCAGGGTGCCGACCGCCGCTCCCGAACCGTCGGCGGCGGCCTTGACGTAACCGTCCTGGGAGTCGGTGCTGGGGAGCGTCACGCCGGCCGGCCCCGGCGGGGTGCCCGGCGCGCCGCCGCCGAGCGCCCGGACCATCGCCATGACCGTCTCGATCTGGCCGCCCCCGTGCCGGGCGTACGCCGCATCACCCAGGTAACCCCACCAGTTCCAGCAGCCGTTGGGATTGTCGAGGGTCGAGGTGGGAACGGCCTGCGGGTACAGCACGAGCAGGTTGTTGGTGTCCGCGTACTCGTCCAGGTGGGCCGTGTCCATGAACCGGCTGCCGAAGCCCTGGTAGGAATAGCCCTGCTTGCAGCCGTGCAGCGCCACCACCAGCCGGCACCTCGCGCCGCCCGCGCAGCTCGCCGGGACGTACAGGAAGCCCGTCTCGTCCATCGAGATCCGCCGGGCCGACCCGCCCGGGACGTACGGGTTCTGGTCGAACCGGACCATCGAGCCGCGCGGCGCGTCACCCGGCGCGGCGACGGAACCGAGCAGGTGGCCCAGCAGGTCGTGCTCGGCGTCGAAGCCGCAGTCGTTGACCCAGGGGCTCTGCGTGACGGTGCACGGGTTCGGGCCCAGCGGGCTGATCCAGGCGTGACCGGCCGCCGTGCTGCGGTCGTAGCGGACCCGGGCGCCGAAGCGGCCGTAGAAGTCGGCCAGGGCGTCCGCCACCGGCCGTTTGACGGTCGTGTCGGCGGAGCCGCTGAACACGTAGACGGGATCGTCCGACAGCTGGGACACGGGATCTATCAGGCCCCGGGCGGACCAGTCACGGGCGGTCTCCTCCAGCTTCGTCAGCTGGAGGTCCTGTGCGGTGTCCATGCAGGCGCCCAGCGCCCTGTTCAGGTCGTTCTGGGCGCAGCCGTAGGGCCCGGCGGCGAACACCGCGGAGCCGCTGAACGTACCGGAGTAGGCCACGTGCAGCTGGGTGGCCAGGTAGCCGCCCGAGGAGACTCCCGCGCTGTACACCGCGTCGACGTCGTACCGGGACAGCCCGCCGGCCACCGGGACCGGGGGCGCCGCCTGCGCGGGGGCTCCGAGGGCCGGCAGCTGCGCACCGCAGACGAGGAGCAGCACGGCCGCGGCCTTGCGGAACCGGGCGTTGGGCGAAAGGCGCATGGACCCTCCAGGGCGGCTCGACCGCGTCGTTTTCCCGGAGGGTAGGGCCGCGCCGGAGCCCCGGACATGTGCGCGGCAGCCACAAACGGCGGGGCGAAGATGGAGGCGGCCCCGCACCCCGATGCCCCCGCCCCGATTTTTTTCCGCGATTGTCCGTCGGGGATGTCGAAATCCCGGATCCTGCTCCTACCTCCCCGTGAGAGCGGCCCTCCGGCACGGCGGGGGCCGGTACCCGTGACGCGAAAGAGGCACCGACCATGAAGTACATGCTGCTCATGCAGTTCAGCGAGAAGAGCGTCGACTTCCCCGGGATCGACGAGTGGAAGCCCGAGGAGCTGCAGGCCCACATCCGCTTCATGAAGGACACCAACCGGAAGCTGGCCGAGGCCGGCGAACTGGTCGACGCCCAGGGCCTGGCGATGCCCGAGACCGCGCGGATCGTCCGCTCGCACGCCGGCGGCCCGCCGGTGATCACCGAGGGACCGTTCCCCGAGACCAAGGAGTTCCTGGCCGGCTGGTGGATCGTGGACTGCGACGGCGACGAGCGGGCCGTCGAGATCGCCGCGTCCGTCTCGGCCGCCCCGGGACCCGGCGGGCGGCCGCTCAACATGCCGATCGAAGTGCGCCAGGTGATGTCGGCGCCGCCGGCCGAGCTGTGACCTCGGGCGACCGTACCGTCGAGGACCTGCTGCGCGAACTCGCGCCGCAGGTCGTCGGCGTGCTCACCCGCCGCTACAACGACTTCGCGGCCGCCGAGGACGCCGTGCAGGAGGCCCTGCTGGACGCCGCCCGCCAGTGGCCCGAGGAGGGGCTGCCGGACAATCCGCGCGGCTGGCTGATCCAGGTCGCCGTCCGCCGGATGACCGAGCAGGTGCGCAGCGAGCAGGCACGCCGCCGCCGCGAGGACCTGGTGGCCGCCCGGGTCCCCGCCGACCGGCGGGCCGCGCCGCCCGCCGACGCCGAGGACGCCGTCGCCCACGACGACACCCTCACCCTGCTGTTCCTCTGCTGCCACCCGGCGCTCACGCCCGCCTCGGCGATCGCGCTCACCCTCCGTTCGGTGGGCGGCCTGACGACGGGGGAGATCGCCCGCGCCTTCATGGTGCCGGAGGCGACCATGGGCCAGCGGATCAGCCGGGCCAAGCAGCGCATCAAGGCCTCCGGCGTACCGTTCGCGATGCCCGGTGCGGACGAGTGGCCGGCCCGGCTGGACGCGGTGCTGCACGTGCTGTACCTGATCTTCAACGAGGGCTACACCAGCAGCGCCGGCCCCGACCTGCAACGCGTCGAACTCGCCCGGGAGGCCATCCGCCTGGCCCGGGCCGTCCACGCGCTGCTCCCCGACGACGGCGAGGTCACCGGGCTGCTCGCGCTGATGCTCCTCACCGATGCCCGGGGCGCTGCCCGCACCGGGCCCGGCGGTGAACTCGTCCCGCTCGCCGAGCAGGACCGCACCCGCTGGGACGCCGCCGCGATCGCCGAGGGCGTCGCGCTGATCACCGCTGCCCTGCCGCGCGGTCCGGTCGGCCCCTACCAGGTCCAGGCGGCCGTCGCGGCCGTACACGACGAGGCCCCGACCGCCCGGGAGACCGACTGGCCGCAGATCCTCGCCCTGTACGGGGTCCTGGAGCGGATGTCCGGAAATCCGCTGATCACCTTGAACCGGGCCGTCGCCACGGCGATGGTCGACGGTCCGCGCGCGGGCCTGGCCCTGCTGGCCGCGACCCCGGAGCTGCGCGACCACCACCGCCTGTACGCGGTACGCGGCCACCTCCACGAGCTCGCCGGCGACCGCGAGGACGCCGTGGCCGACTACCGCACCGCCGCCCGGCGGACGGCGAGCCTTCCGGAACGGGACTACCTCACCCTGCGGGCCGCCCGTCTCGCCACCGCCCCCGACCGCCCCGCGCCGCCGGCCGGCGGGCTCACGGGGGCACCGGACCGCGCTGGGCCGGGTGTGACGCCGCCATCCGCACCAGGTCAGCGGTGAGGGAGTCGAGCCAGGCCAGTGCCGTGTAGTAGCGCGGCGGGGCGTCGAGGGAGGGGTCCGAGTCCTGGCGCCCGGCGCCCGCGGGGGACCGCCCCGGCGGTCCGGTCCCGCTGCCGGGCACGTCGTAGCGCTCGGAGGCGGTCCGGAACCCCTCGGCCACCCACGCGCCGTAGTCCCGCACCCGCCGCTCCGCGACCGGCGCGGCCGGCTCCCCGCCCGCCGCCGCCCGCACCCGCCGGGCGCCCCACAGGACGTGGTGCCCGGACATCAGGGCGCTCTGCCAGTCGGGGCCCGGCCCGGCCGGCCGCTGCGCCTCGCCCTGGTACTGCGCGTACGCGGACTCGGCGAGCGTCAGCGAGCGCCGCACCTCGGTGTCCTCGCGTCCGTCGGAGGTCCCCGCGGCGCCGGGCCCGGTGTCCCGGGTGGTGGCCGCCACCTCGGCGGCGGCGGCCCGCAGCAACCGGGCCACGGCCCTGCCCAGCTCGTCGTGGGCACCGCGCGGCCACGCCAGCAGCCCGACGGTCAGACCGATGACGCTGCCGATGAGCACGTCCAGGAACCGGTACTCGGCCAGCCGCCACGTGGACGGCGACAGCTGGGCGAAGGCCATGGCCACCACGTTCGTGAACGTCGCCTGACCCCACCCGACGCCGTGCAACGGCCCGGTGGCGAAGGCGAAGAACATCAGGGGCGGCAGGATGAACGCGTACGCGGTACCCGCCGTACCGGCCAGCGTCAGGACGCCGCCCGCCACCAGGGCGCCCACGCAGGTGCCGATCAGGGCACTGCGTACGGTGTGGCGGGTCTGGACGGCCGTGGTGCGGGTCAGGCTCAGCACCGCCAGCATGGCCCAGAAGCCGTGGGGCAGCGTGTCCAGCCCCGCGATCAGCCGGGCGACCGCGAGCGCCAGGGCGATCCGTACGGCGTTCTGGAAGTACACGGACCTCGGCCCGGCGTGCGCCGCCATCCGGTGCCACCACAGCCGGGGCGCCCGGCGCCGGGCGTACCAGAAACGCTCCGGGTCCCGCTCCCCGGTGGCGGCGCGACGGCCCCGGACGGCGATGTCCGCCGCCTCGCCCAGTACCAGCGCGGCGTCGGCGACCTCCAGCACGCTCGCCTGCCGGAGCCGGTCGGCCGGTACCGCCGACAGGGCGGCCGCGACCTCGGCGCGCGCCCGGCGCAGCGACCGCGCGGCCTCTCCTTCGGCCTCGCGCGGGTGTTCGGGGCCGGCGGACGCGGCCGCGAGGAGTACGGAACTCTCCCGCGCCGCCGCCTCCACCGCCCGGAGCAGCCGGACGTTCTCCGGCAGCGGCGTGACGCCCGCCGGTGGGACGGGCAGGGTGTGCAGCCGCGCCAGGAGGGTGCGCGCGGTGAGACCGGTGTGGGCCAGCGCCCGCTCCCGCAGCCCCGGACCGGCGGGCCGCTCCGCTTCCGGACACCGGGAGGGCCGCAGCGACCCGCCGACGGCCACGGCCTCTTCCGCGGCCGCCCGGGACAGCGCGTAGGGCGGCGCCGCGAGCGTGGCGGCGCACCGGGCCGCCACCTCGGCCGCCCCGGCCGCCCGGTCGCGGTAGGAGGGCACGGGCGGGTCCGGCAGCACCCAGGCCTCGGCGATGGTGAGCAGCAGGATCCCGGCGACGGCGCCGACGAGCCGCTCGCCGAGGTCGCCGGGGACGTACGGGGGGAAGCAGGGCAGGATGAGGAGCAGCTGGAGCCCGGGCGCGGCTCCGGCCTGGCGCGGTCCCGCGGCCGCCGCGAACGCCAGGCCGAAGCCGATGACGAGCATGCCGGCCACGGCGGCCCAGGTCCGCACCGCGAGCAGGGTACCGAGGGTGACCAGCACACAGGCCACGGGCAGCACCCGGACGAGCTGCCCCGCCCGCTGCCGGCCCGTGCCCGGGATCCTGGACAGCACGGCCAGCGAGATGGCGGAGAACAGCGCGTAAGTGGCCGGGACCGGGCGGTCCAGCACGTACAGGAAGGTGTAGAAGCCGATGCACGCGGCGAGGGTGACCCGGACGGACCGGCGGGCCGCGCCCGCCGCCGCACCGGTACCGGTCCGCAACTGCGCCAGCGCCCGGGAGGCCCGGCCTGCCGCCCCGCCGCCTCCCGTACCCGTTCCGGTGCCCGGATCCGTTCGGATGCCCATGTGGTCTCCGCCCGCCGTTCGCGGTCCCAGTCTCAGGGTCCCATCCCCGGGCGGGGATGCCAGCGGGCGGCGAAGGGGCTGTCAGACGATCGCCCCGAGCACCTTGCCGATGGTGTCGAGGTCGGCCCGGGTGAACCCGGGGCCGTTGTCGCCGTTCGGGGCGATGGTCTGGACGGTACCGGTCAGGACGGGGGCCTGGTCCGTGCCGCTCACCTCCGTGATCTTGGCCTTGAAGTAGATCAGCTCCTCACCGACCCGCTCGTTGGCGATGTCGAAGACCATGCCGTCCCATGTCATCGGTTCCTCGTTGCCCGCCTCGCGGTCCAGCTCGCGCAGGCAGCCGGCGGCGATCTCGGGGAGCATCCGGACGGCGATGTTCCGGGCATCGGCGAAGGTCCGTACCTCCGGCCAGAAGGTGTTCACGGGGCGCTCCACGCCGCGGAACGCGAAGAACGCCAGGGTGTGCCGCTCGCAGACGTGGTGCACGGCCTTCTCCGCCATCGTGAGCGTCAGGGACACCTGCCGGCCGTCGACGGACCTGGCGGCCGCCGCGGTGGCGGCGGGCGCGGCGCTCGCCGCGTACCCGGAGACGTCCGGCGCCCCGCAACGGGCGTCCCGGAACAGTCTGGTGCCCTCGTCCGGGGTCGGGAAGGAGGTCAGCCCCTTGCGCAGGTGCTGGGAGGTCTTCGAGTCGAACACCCACTGCTCGTACAGGGGCGGGAACAGCACCCGGCCGGCGCGGTCCGTCGCCCGGGACGCCTGGTAGGCGGCTTCCAGCAGACGCGCCAGCTCCTGCCACAGCGCCGCGTCGTACACACCCGCGCCGTTCTGGGCCTCGGAGGCCCGGGACCAGGCGTCCTCCAGCTCCTTGAGCGCGCTGCTGACGGCGTCCGTCCGGCGCGAACCCCGGCCCCCGGGCAGCGGCTCGGTGTCCGGGTCGAAGTTCATCCCCGGGTCGGTGGCGGGACTGGGCGGGCCGATCGACACCATGAGCGGGATGTTCCAGAGCAGCCTGTGCGGGTTGGGAGCGCTGCCGGAACCGGCCTGGAGGACGGCATCGGTGACCGGTTTGCCGGCCGCCTTCCAGCACACCGACCAGAACGCCTGCGCCGCCTCGCGCAGGCGCTTGTCCTGTGCGTTGAACGCGGGGACCAGCTGTTCCGCGATCCAGCTGAGCTTCTCCTTGGCGATCTTGTGGTGCAGGGCCCCGGCCTTCCATTCGGCGGGCAGGGTGTACGCCTGCTTCCCCGAATTCAGCGGGACGACGGCCCACTTGCCCTTGTCCGGCACCGTCCGGGCGGTTCCGGGAGGCAGGGCCTTTCCGTTGTCCTCTTCGGCCGGTCGCGGTGTCGTCATGGAACTCCCCTCGTGGCACAGCACGTTGAAGACGCGGCACATTCTCCGGCCGGCCCCGCGGGGCGTCAACGGCGTGCGGGGGAGCGCACATCACGCGGCAGCGCGCCTCAGGAAGCGGAGGGTCCGTGCCGCAACAGGTACAGGCCGGTGGCGGTGGTGACCACGATCGCGCACGCGCTGAAGACCAGACCGGCGCCGACCAGCCCCAGCCACAGGGTCAGCGCGCCGACGCCCACCACGGGCAGCGAGATGCCGGTGTAGGCCACCACGAAGAACGAGGAGATCGTGGCGCCCCGGTGCGCGGCCGGCGCCGCGTCGCCCACCGCGCTCAGCCCCGCCCGGAAGGCCACGCCCTGCCCCAGCCCACCGCACACGGCCCCGGCCACCAGCAGCGCCAGCGACTCGGCCCGCAGCGAGGAGGCGACCAGCAGCAGCCCGGCCACCAGGATCAGGCAACCCAGCGGCAGCGCCCGCGCCACCGGCATGTGGCCCACCAGCCACTGGCCCACCGTCGAAGCGAGGAACACCGAGAAGACCACGAGCCCCACCACCGCCAGGTTGTGCACGCCCAAGGTCTCGGCCAGGAAGCTCGGCGCCAGCGAGGTGAACAGCCCGAGCAGCGCGAATCCGGCGAAGGCCGCCAGCGCACAGGGGACGAACACGCCGCGCACGGACGCCGGGACGGCCAGCCCCTGCGGCTTCAGCGTCGCCCGCCGATCGGCGTCGTCCACCGTCTCGGGCAGTGCCAGCACCACGCCGCCCGCCACCGCCAGCAGGGCCAGATGGACGACGAAGGGCAGGACGAGCGGGGCGGGGGCGTACTCGGCCAGCAGCCCGGAGAGCAGCGGACCGCAGCCCAGCCCGCCCATGTTGGCGGCGGTCGCGACGAGGGCGGCGCGCGCCTTGCGCTCCGGCGGGGCCAGCTCCCGCACCGCGACCGTACCCACCCCGCTGAGCAGCCCCGCCGAGAACCCCGACAGCACCCGGCCCGCGAACAGCAGCGGAAGCCCGCCCTCCAGCAGGAAGCAGACCGCGCTCAGGGCTCCCAGCCCGAGCGCGTAGAACAGGACCGGACGGCGTCCCGCGTCGTCGGAGTACCCCCCTGCCACCAGGAGGGTGAAGATCACGCCGACCGCGTAGGCGGCGAAGACCAGGGTCACCATCAGTTCCGAGAAGCCCAGCTCCTGCCGGTACAGGCCGTACAGCGGGGTGGGCAGCGTCGTACCGGCCATGCCGATGGCGAACACCGCCCCCGCGCCCACGTAACCGAACCGGTGCGGGCGGCGGATACGGGAAGGCGCACTGGTCCGGGTCATGGGCAACACCCTAAGCACCCGGGCGCGCACCGCCTCCCGGCGCGGACCTCCCGGGTCCGCCGGGCCTGCCGCGTCCGTCGGTCGGTGATTGGCCCCGCCCGGAGCGGGCAGTGGCAGGACGTGGACCGTCCCGCCCCCGGCGCTTTGCCGGGTGGGCACCCGGCCGCCCGGCGGCGCCCAGTAAGCTGCCGTATCCGGCTGGGCCGGACGGGGGTCACGAACGCCGGAAGGGGACGAGTGAGAGCGGCGCGGGCACTGGCGACGTTGGACGAGGTCGAGCTCGGGGACCACGTCTGCTGGCGCATGGACCCCGCCGCCGCGTTCCCCGGCGACGCGCGCGCCTATGTGGCCGACGGAGCCCTGTACGGGGACAAGATCGTGGTCGTCGGACGCCCCGGCGGCGCCTCCGGCGTCCCGCGTGACGCCGGGTCCGCCGGCTCCGTGATCCTCGACTTCCCCGGGCCCGCCGATCCCGATTCCGTTCTGGCCGCGGTGCGCCGCGAGGCCCGTACCGCAGCCCGCGAAGGGTTCCGCTCCGTGCGGGTACTCGCCGAGCGGACGCCGGCGACGGCGGTCGACGGCGCCGAGGAACTGCTCGCCCAGGAGCTCAAGCTCGACGAGTTCGCCTCGGAGAGCGGCGCCATCGTGGTCTGCGCCTTCCGCCCGTCACTGTGGGACGCGCCTACTCTGGAGCGGGTGGCATGTGTGCACCCGCACGAGACGGGCACCCGCGCGGAGCGTCCGGCTTTCCGGATGTTCAGCACCGGCGCCGACAGGTGGAGCGTAGACGGAGTGATCGACTCGGAGTGTGCGGCGGCGTTCAACGCCGCGGTACGGGCAGCAATACGGCGGACGCCCAGGGTGAGGCTGCGGTTCGACACCCTGGAGATGATCGACGCCGCGGGAATGCACGCGCTCGTCGACGCGGCCCGGCACCTGCCGGACCGCAGGGTGATCGTCGAAGGCGCCAACGACACCGTGCGCCTGTGCTGGGAGCTCGCGGGCTACGCGGCTCCCGGCGTCCCGGTGGTGATGGCCGCATGACCGAGACCGTGCCGCAGCAGTCCGGGCCGGACCGGATCCCGTTCCGCCACCAGCTGTACCCCTACGCCGGGGAAGCGCAGTTCCTGTCCGGGACCCTGGGCTTCATCCACGAGGCCCTGGACGGCGGGGAGGCGGTGGTGGTCGCCGTCCCCTCGGACAAGACGTCCCTGCTGCGCGGCGAACTCGCCGACGAACCCGACGTCACCTTCGTCGACACCTCGGCCATCGGCCCCAACCCGGGCCGGCTCGTCGCCGTCTGGGACGCGTGGATGAGGGAGCGCGGCGAGGGCGGCAGGCCGGTCCGGGGCATCGGTGAAACCGCCTGGCACACCGCGCGCAGCGCCGCGCAACTCTCCGAGCTGCGCTATCACGAGTGGCTCATGAACCGGGCCTTCGCGCAGAGCCCCGCGTGGTCGATGCTGTGCCCCTACGACACCGGTGACGGGGACCAGGACGCCCTGCGGTCCCTGTCCCGCTGCCACCCCCTGATCAGCCGGGACGGGCAGTACGTGCGCAACGAGGGCTACCTCGCCGACGAGGAGTACCCCTTCGACGCCCTCGCCGGTCCGTGCGACCCGTACCAGGAGATGAGCTACACGCACGGGGACCTGGCGGCGATCCGGGCCAAGACCTCCCAGTGCGCGTCCGACGCCGGAGTGCCCGCGGAGCGGCTGCCGAAGCTGGCCGTGGCCGTCACGGAGATCGCGACGAACAGCATCCGGCACGGCGGGGGTGGCGGAACCCTGCGCACCTGGGTGCAGGACGCGACGTTCCTCTGCGAATTCCGCGACAGCGGTCACATCACCGACGTCCTGGCCGGCCGGCGCAGGCCGGCCCCGGACCAGATCGGCGGCCGCGGCCTGTGGCTCGCCCACCAGCTGTGCGACCTGGTCGAGATCCGCTCCACGGCCGAGCAGGGAACCACCGTCCGGCTCCACATGGACGTCCCGCGCTAGTCGCGTCGGCCCGGCCCGGACCTAGTAGGAGGTCCGGGACAGGCCGATGACCCTGCCGTCCCCGCCCACGTCCAGTCCGACCGGCTGCCAGTTACCGGCTTTGAGCGCCAGCGTGCGGAACGGCTTCCCCCCGTTGTCCAGTCGGTATGCGCCTACCTTGCCGTTGCTGTTCCACTCGATTTCCAGGTACCAGGTGCAGTCGCACCCGGTGGTCCGCACCGAGAAGTGGAACACCTCCGGGTCGGTCGTGGAGATCTTGTACGGAAAATTGACGATCCCCGGCGAGGGCCCGGGGAATTCGTCCGGTTTCAGCGCCCTGGCGGTAGGCGACCTGCTGTCGAGATCGATCGCGAAGGACCGGATCGGCATTGCGGCCCCGCACCCTCCCGTACCGAATACCGAAGCCGGTGGCGACTGGGAGGGACCGGACCGCACCACCCGGGCGCCGGTGATGACCACCGCACTCTGCGTCCTCCCCTGGAGCGTGACCGTGAGATCGGTCGCCCCGCCGTCGGCCTCCCCGTTCTCCGCCAGGATGGTGCGCCCCTCGTCCTCCGGCTTGCCGGTCACGGCTTTCCGGAGCTCGTCCGGGAAATGCGTCCAGACCACCGGACACGAGTCGTTTTGGAACGCGACGGTAAAAGGGGCCCGGTCCTTTCCCAACTCGTGCACGACCTTGGTGCCCGCCGTCTTGAACAGGTCCTGGAGAGCGGCGCCGAGCACCGCCGCCAGGGCCCCCAGCACGACTGTCACCGCCCACGTCAAAGGCCGCTTCCAGAAGGGTTTCTTGCTCCTGCCCGCATCCGCTCCCGTCCGCGGCTCACCGTCATCCGATTTCCCATCAGAGGAATGGGCGTTCACGACGGCCTCCCAGCAGAGCGGTCCTCAGGCGCCATTCACCCCCTCCGCAGCCATGCTCACCCGCGCCGCCTCCGCTCGCCACCGAGACCATCACGCTGTGTCACGGGATCGGCGGGGTGGCGGCCTCAGGCGGCGTTCTCAGGCGGTGGGAGCGGGTTCCGGCTCGGGGTGGGGGAGCGCGGCACGGAGTTCGTGGAGCAGGCGGCCGGCGTCGGTGAGGAGCGTGCCGCACAGGGTCCGTACCGGGGCGGGTACCCCGTTGTCCCGCTGGACGGCGTACTCCAGGTCCTCGTGGCGGGCCAGCCCGCGCCGGACCAGGGCGTCGAGTTCCCGCACGTCGGTCCGGCCGGGCCGGCCGACCAGGGCCAGCGCCGCGGCCACCGTCTCCAGGACGGCGCCGTACCCGGTCAGGAACCGGCGCGGCAGGTGGGCGTCATGGCCGCGGTCGAGGCAGTGGGACAGGCTGCGCAGCACGGAGCGCAGGTGCGCGGCGCTCCGGCCGGCCGCCCGGCCGGCCTCCTGGGCGCGCGGCAGGACGTCCCGGTCGCGTCCGTCGGCGCGGCGCGGGTTGAGCCGGCTGTTCTCGGCCTCCGCGTCGACCGACGCCTGGACGCGCGGCGCGTCCGCCGCCACCCGGTCGCAGTCCCGGCGCCACTGCCCGACCTGCTCCCGGGTGGGCGTACCGCCTTCCTCGGCCGCCGACGCCAGTTCGGTGACGACCTGCCGCAGCCCTTCGTAGAGGTCGGCCACCGCCTGCTGGCGGCGCCGGACGTGGCGGGCGGGCGCGAGGAGCAGATGCGCCGACAGACCGCAGAGCGCGCCGAGGGCGACCGAGCCGGCGAGGTGGCCGATGTAGTCGATGCGGCCGTGCCCCGCCGTGAAGGCGAAGAATCCGACGACCGCGACCTGGAGCCCCTGGGAACCCAGGTGCCGCACCCGTCCGGCCACCAGCGCGAGGAGGGCGAGCAGCCCGAAGGACCAGGCGTGGATGCCCAGGGCCGCCGCGAGCCCGGCGGCCAGGGCCGCTCCGAGCACCATCGCTCCCAGGTACCGGACGCATTCGCGCACCGAGCGGTAGAGCGTGGCCTGGAGGGCGACGATCGCCGTGAACGGCGCGAACGTCGTCACCGTCGGTGGTAGCAGCCGGTGCGCCAGGGCCCAGGCGGTCATCGCCGCCACCACCGTCTTCGCCTGCCGGATCAGGTCGTCGCGCTCGGTGCCCGGCGACTTGACGCTTCGGCGGACGTATCGGGCCGCCTCGCGCACCGCCGCGTACGTCCGTCCTGCCGGACCATCGGTCACGGCCATGGGGGCATCACCTCACATCACCTCTTCGGAACCGGATCGGGCGCTTGTGCCCGCAACCCCCCGTCCCATGCCCCGGCCACAAACATCGTCTGCAGCAATGGACTTGACCCGCCCCGGGGCACCGGAACCGGAGGTGGGGGCGCCCCGACGGGGTAGACGGGAACCATGGAGACCTCTTCGCGTTCCTCCGAGCAGTCGGTCACCCCGCCGCGCCGGGGCAGGATGCCGCGGTGGGCGGCCGTGGCCGGCGGACTGGCCCTGGTCGTGGTGCTGTTCGTCGTCGCCGGCCGGTTCAGCCTGCTCCCCGGCCTCGGCGGCCTGTTCGGCGAGGACACCCGGGACCGCTCGGGACCCGCGCTGCTCAAGTCGATCCAGGACATGCACCGCTACGAGGGCGCCGTCGGCAACTTCCAGGTGGTGGTCGACCTGGAGAAGGACGCGGCGTTCCTGCCGGACGCGATCCGTGGCACCCGCACGCTGTACGTCGGCGCGGGCGCGGTCAGCGGGTACGTCGAACTGGGCGGGCTCGGCGAGCAGAGCGTCACCGTGAACGCCGACCGTACCGAGGCCACGATCCGGCTGCCGCACGCGACCCTCGGTCCGCCCGCCCTGGACCCGGACCGCTCCTACGCGGTGTCGAAACAGCGCGGCCTGCTGGACCGGCTTGGCGACCTCTTCTCGGACAACCCGGCCGGTGAACAGGCCGTCCAGCGGCTGGCCGTACAGCACATCGGTGAAGCGGCCCGCGACAGCGGCCTCGCCGCGCGCGCGGAGCAGAACACCACGGCGATGCTAGAGGGACTGCTGCGCTCGCTCGGCTTCCGCAAGGTGACCATCGGCTACGTGTGAGCCGCGGATCCTCCTCGCGGCGGATCTTCCGCACGCACCGGACGGCGTGAGCTGCGGCTCGCCGGGGCAGGGGGGCGGTGACGCACACGGGCGAAAGGACGGGTCATGGCGGGAGCACTGGTCGCCGGGGGATGGGGGCTGTTCGCCGGAGCCGCACTGCTGGTGGGCGCGGCGGTGGGATCGCTGTTCCGGGTGCCCGCCCAGTGGATCGCGCTGATCATGGCCTTCGGCAGCGGGGTCCTGATCTCCGCCGTGTCCTTCGACCTGATGGCCGAGGCGTACGACGAGGGCGGCCTCCTGCCGAGCGCCGCCGGAGCCGTGGCGGGGGCGGCCGCCTACTCCCTGGCGAACGTACTGCTGGCCCGGCACGGGGCCCGCCACCGCAAGCGGTCGGGCCCGGTGCAGCCGTCGGAGCAGGAACAGCCCGGCTCGGGCAACGCCATCGCCCTGGGCGCGCTGCTCGACGGGATTCCCGAGTCGGTGGTCATCGGCACCAGCCTGCTCGGCGGGGGCGGCGTGGGCGTGGCCACGGTGGTGGCCGTCTTCATCAGCAACGTCCCCGAAGGCATGGCGAGCGCTGCCGGGATGAAGCGGGCGGGCCGCAGCCGCACGTACGTCTTCACGCTGTGGGCGGTCATCGCGGTGGTCTCCGCCCTGGCGGCGCTGGCCGGGTACACCCTGCTCGGCGGTGTCTCCCCGAGCGTCCTGGCGGCCATCACGGCGGTGGCTGCCGGGGCCATCCTCGCCATGGTCGCGGACACCATGATCCCGGAGGCGTTCGAGCAGGCGCACCTCCTCACCGGGCTCACCACGGTGCTCGGGTTCCTGGTGGCCTTCGTCGTGTCCCACGCCTGACGGGCGCCGCCCGGCCACCGGCCCGGTCACAAGGGGCGCGGCCCGGAACGGACTCCGGGCGGCGCCCCTGCATCGGACGGTCAGCGCCAGTCGATGGCCCCGAAGCCGCACGCGCCGTCGAAGCCCGGGTTGCCGTTGGTGACGCCACCCGACAGGCGGCAGGCGCCGTAGTGCGCCGAGCCGCCGTGGTGGTCGTCGTCATCGTGGGCGAGCGCGGTGGCGGCGCCGCCGAGGACCAGGGTGGCGGCAAGGGTGAGGGTGGTGACTGCGGCACGAATGCGCATGACTGCTCCTTGAATGGAGAGGGGTTGATGTGCTCATCAGAAATCACCTCTGCCGGCGGCCCGGAAACACGCCCTGTGTCGGATGGAGGAGCGAGCGGCCGTGCTGGGCGGTGATCCGGTTGCGCGGCAACGAACGGCCCGTCGCGGAGCCGGCCCCCGCAGTCCCGAGCCGTCGGCATCCGCGCCTGCGGGGGACCCCGGGGACGCGGCGGCGGGAAGGCGACTTGCCGCCGTTCGGCGCAATGTCACCGGCTGAAGGGGCGCACCACCTGTTGGGGGGAGCGAGGGCGTCCGGCCGGGCGGCGATCGGTCCGGACGGGACGGCCTCGGCGGGGGCGACCGGCCAGGGGCTGATTGGACGCGCGTGCGCTGGGTAGCCGCCGCATGCCGGGCCGGGACGAACGTGAGGAGCCGTGATGCCGGAGCTGGACCTGGACCTTGATCCGTTCACGGATCTGCTCGACGGCCCGATGTACGTGGTCACGGCGGCGGCCGGCGACGAGCGGGCCGGGTGCCTCGTCGGCTTCGCCTCGCAGTGCTCGATCCATCCGGCGCGCTACATGGTGTGGCTGTCCGAGGCCAACCACACCTTCGCGGTCGCCGGCCGGGCCACCCACCTCGCCGTGCACGTGCTGCGGCGGGAGCAGCGCGAGCTGGCGAGATGGTTCGGCAGTGAGACGGGCGACCGCGTGGACAAGTTCGAGAGGGTCGCCTGGCGCGCGAGCGCGGACGGCAGCCCGGTCCTGACGGATGCCTGCGCCTGGTTCGTCGGACGGATCGAGGAGCGCATCCCGGGCGGCGACCACGTCGGCTTCCTCCTGACGCCCACCGAGCAGTCCCCGCCGGCCCCGGGGGCGCCCGCGCTGCTCAGGTTCAGCGACGTGAAGGACTTCGAGCCGGGCCACCCGGCCTGACCGCCAGTACGGAGGTGCAGTCCCTCCACGCCGGCGGGCTCAACAGCGCCCGCAGGCGGGTGAACAGCGTCAGCAGGCCGGCTCCGGAGGTTTCGCGGAAGCCCGGGTCGACGCGTGCGATGTCCAGCTCGTTGGCGGCGGTGAGTTCGACGAAGTCCATGCGCTGCCGGAGCGTGGGCAGGAAAGCGTGGCCGGTGAACCGGTCCCGGATCGGCGCGTCGGTGTCGCCGAGCGTGGCATAGGAAGCGCCGCGGTCGCAGCTGGCGTAGAGGTAGACGATGGACTCGGCCTCGGCGCCGATCACCCCCACCAGCCGGGAACGCTCAGCGAGCGGCAGGGGAGCGGTGGCGAACCCGTCGGTGCCGTAGAACGCGTGGCACAGTCCCGCGAGTTGCAGCGCGGGGCGGGCCGCCCAGCGTTCGAGCTGCTCCCGGACCCGTCGCAGGTGCGCGTCGAGAGTGCCCCCGGGATGCGCGGTGGCCGAGGCACCGAGCCCGTCCAGGAGGCGCAGGGCGGCGTCGGCGGTGCTGTCGGCGGGCAACGTCATCTGGATCACGCCTTCTCGGATCGGATCGGGCCGGACCGGCCGACGAAATCGTCACGCGGGGCGAAGCCCCGGGTCAATCCTCGGGTCCGGTTCGCCCGGCCCGAGCGGCGGCTTGGGTCCGCGCGCCTCACTCGACGCGGTCGGAAGGCCAGGGATCGCCCTTGACGCGTGCGTGCAGGTGCTCGTCGTGCCAGCCGTCCGCGTGGAGCAGAGCGCTCCGCATGACTCCCTCCAGGGGGAACCCGGCCCTCGTCGCGACGCGGCAGGACGCCGGGTTGGCCACGGAATGCGTGATCCTCAGCCGGTGCAGGCCCAGTTCACCGACGGCCCACCGGCTGACGCGGAGCGTGGCGTCGGCCATGACCCCGTGGCCGCGCCCGGCGGGCAGGAGCCAGTACAGGAACTCCGCGCTGCCGCCCGGGAGGTCCATGTCCGCCAGCCCGATCAGGCCCACCGGGCCGCGGTCTCCGGTCCGGCAGACCGCCCAGACCGCGACCTCCTCGGCCTGCCAGCCCTGCTCCCACCGTGCGATCTTCGCGCGCGCCGCGTCCAACGACAGCTCCACGGGCCGGTTCCACTGCCGGACCTCGGGGTCGCGGCAGGAGGCCACCAGCACGTGGGCGTCCTCGCGCCGCCACGGACGCAACAGGAAGCCGTTCGCGAGACGGAAGGACGGCTGGCCGCCACCGCTCATGCTGCCGGCCGGTACCACAGGGCCTATCGAAGGGATCATCACCGCATCATGCCGAAGCGCGGCTGTGGCCACCACCCGGCCCCGGCGGATGCGGCCGGGGACCCGGCCCCCTCGGGGAGGCCGGGTCCCTTCGCCGCGCGGACCGGCAGGTCAGCTGCCGCTGGAGAGGTTGCCGGACGCGATCGGGATGTTGTCCAGGATGTGCGACAGGGACTCGTCGCCCTTGGCCTGGGTGGAGTTCTCGGTGCACTGCTGGTTCTGCGGGTTGGACAGGACGTTGATGTCCTGGACGCCGATGTTGGCGATGACCGCCACCAGCGACTGGGCGTTGACCTTGGCCGGCAGGCCGATGCAGGGCTTGTTCAGCGTCCCCTGGACCAGGCTCAGCTGCGGGCTCATGGCGCCCTCGGTCTTCTGGTTGCCGTAGATCTGGGAGGCGCCGTTGCCGTTGACGGTGTTGATCCCGTTGTCGTTGCCGATGGCCATGGCCGGGGCGGCGACGGCAGCGCCCGCGCCGAGCGCGGCGGCGGTGGCGGCTGCGGTGATCATCATGTTCTTCAGCATTCTCGAGCGTTCCTTAGCTTGAGCGGAAACGGGTCCCTGAGGGGGAGTCGTCCTGCTAACGCCGCAGTGGCCCCCGATGTGGCGGTGTGTCACCCGATCGCGTAAGAGGCGGCCGCTGCCTCACCCGCCGCCGGCCCCGTAAACCGGTTCGGCTCACCGAGCTGTGTGTTTAGGGTGGCGTGATGGTGCGGGTACGGGAGATGGACGAGGGCGACGTCGATGACGTGTCGGCGATCCGGGTGCGGGGCTGGCAGTCCGCGTACGCGGGGATCGTTCCCCAGGCGTACCTGGACGCGATGACCGTCGAGGGCGACGCGGAACAGCGCCGGTCCTGGTTCGCGAACCCGCTCCGGCGGTCGACGGACCTGGTCGCCCTCGGTGCCGACGGCGCTCCGGTGGGCTGGGTCAGCTGCGGCCCCTACCGGGGGCAGGTGCCCGCCCGTGGGCCGACGGGGGAGATCTACGCCTGCTACGTCCGGCCCGACCTCACCGGCCGGGGCGTCGGCCGCTCGCTGGTCGGCGCGGCCCACGCCCGGTTGCAGGAGCAGCAGTACCGGACCACGGCCCTGTGGGTCCTCGCTGACAACCGGCAGGCCCGGCGTTTCTACGAACGAGCCGGCTACCGGCCCGACGGCGGGAGCCGGGGCGACGTCTACGGCGACGTCACCCTCACCGAGCTCGGGTACGAACGCCCGCTGCGCTGAACACCGCCCGGGGCGGGTTGTACTGTGCGCCGGGTGGCTGTCACCTCCTCCTTCTCCGTACTGCGGCACAAGCCGTTCCGTCTGTTCGTCCTGGCCCGGATCATCTCGATGAGCGGCTCGGCCATGGCGCCGGTCGCCCTGGCTTTCGCGGTGCTCGGGTTCGATGACCGTCCGGATTCGCTGGCGATCGTCCTGGCCTGCAACACCGTTCCGCAGCTGATCATGCTGCTCGTGGGAGGAGTGGTCGCCGACCGGCTGTCGCGGCGGCGGGTCGTCGTGTTCGGCAACCTCCTATCGGCGTGCACGCAGGCAGGAGTCGCCCTGCTCGTGGCCTCCGGGACGGCGGACGTCACGCGGGTCGCGGCATTCGCCGTCCTCGCCGGCGCTGCCTCCGCCCTCGCGCAGCCCGCGATGAACAGCCTTCTTCCCCACCTCGTCGGAGCGGACGAAATCCAGGAAGCGAACGCGCTCATGCGCCTTCCCGTCAACGCGGTCAAAATCGTCGCACCGGCAGTGGGCGGCGTGCTGGTGGCACTGATCGGACCGGAGTGGACCCTGGCCTGGGACGGTGCCAGCTTCGCCGTCGCAGCCGTCCTCGTGGGCCGCATCGGCATCTCCGTACAGGAGAAGCGGACGTCATCGGTCCTGCGGGACTTCAAGCAGGGCTGGGCGGCGTTCGCGGGCCGCTTCTGGCTCTGGTCGTACGTGGCGTCGGGGACGGTCGTCGTTGCGCTGTGGCTCGGCGGCTACCAGCTCCTTGGACCCGTCGTGGCCCATGACCGGCAGCTGGGCGCGGCCGCCTGGGGGACCGTCCAAGGCGCCTTCGCCCTCGGCTTGTTCGGCGGTGGGTTCATATCCCTCAAGTGGAAACCCCACCGGCTCATGGTCGTGTGCGTCTGTGCGAACCTGCCGTCGGCGCTTCCGCTGCTCGCTCTGGGACTGCGCGCCCCGCTCGTCGTCGTGGCGGCCGGCGCGGTGCTGGCCGGCATCGGCCTGGACATCGCCATCGTCTGCTGGCACACCGCCCTACAGGAGCAGCTGCCGCCCGAGTTGCTGGGCCGGGTGAACTCCCTCAGCTCGACCGGCGAACTCATGGCGGTGCCGCTCGGTTACCTCGTCGTCGGCGCCACGGCCGCCTCACTCGGGCCGGCCTCCGTCCTCCTCGGCGGCGCGGTCGTGATGACCCTGGCCACCCTCGTGCTCCTCCTCGCCCCGAGCGTGTGGGCCGTACGGCGGCGCGCGCCGGTCGAGACCGACCTCGTCGGCAGCCGCTGACCGACCCACCGCTGCGCATGCCTCCCGGGCGGGGGCCGCCGAGGGGTTCAGCTGGGGTGCGTGGCGAACAGTTCCAGGTGCCCGCACCGCCGGCAGCGCCAGGCGTCGATCTGGCGCCGGGGGCGCCCGAGTCGCTTCGCTCCGCCGAACAGGCCCCGTTCCAGTGGCCCGGCTATCCAGCGGGCGTACCCGGGAGCGGACTGGCCGGTGTCCTCGACGAATCCGGGATCGAGTTCGCCCTCGCCGCAGTAAGTGCACCGCATCTCGGTCATCCGGCGAGTGTACGAAACCGGTTGCCGGCCGGGACTGCCAGGGACCGGAGGGGGCTTTCTTAGCGGGACGTTAGATCTGGGCGGCGTTCCTTGTCCCGGTGCGCGTGGCGGCCGCATGCTCTGGGCACTTCCTCCTCCCCCTCGGGGACGTCCGTCTGGAGCCGCCATGTCCTCGTCCGCCGTCCTGCCGCCGGCGCGGCCCGGTGACGCCCGCAAGCAGCGCCGTCTCGCCCTCGTCGGCGGGTCCCTCGGCAACCTCGTGGAGTGGTACGACTGGTTCGTCTACGCGAGCTTCGCCATCTACTTCGCCGACTCGTTCTTCCCCGGCGACAACCCGACCACACAGCTGATGAACACGGCCGGCATCTTCGCGGTCGGCTTCCTGATGCGCCCCGTCGGCGGCTGGATCCTCGGCCGTGCCGCCGACCGGCGCGGCCGCAAGAGCGCACTCACCCTCACCGTCGCCATGATGTCGGGGGCCGCCCTCCTCATCGCCGTCGCCCCTACGTACGGGCAGGCCGGCTACGCGGGCGCGCTCGTGCTGCTGCTCGCCCGGCTGCTCCAGGGCATGAGCATCGGCGGTGAGTACGCGGCCAGCGCCACCTACCTCACCGAGGCGTCGGCCCGCGACCGGCGGGGCCTCGGCTCGTCCTTCCAGTACGTGTCGATGACCTGCGGTCAGCTGCTCGGACTCGGCATCCTCATCACCCTCCAGCACACGCTCACCACCGCGCAGCTCCAGGACTGGGGCTGGCGCGTCCCGTTCGTCTTCGGGGCCCTGTTCGCGGTGGTCGTCTTCTGGCTGCGCAGGCGGCTCCAGGAGACCGAAGCGTTCCGGGAGGAGTCCTCCGGCCCCGCCGCAGCCGACCACAGCGCACGCGGCACCCTCAAGGCCCTGTGGCAGTACAGGCGGCAAGCCGGTCTGGTCATGGCGCTCACGCTCGGCGGAACCGTGGCCTACTACACGTACACCACCTACCTCACCAAGTACCTGGTCGGCAGCGCGGGGATGGCGAAGACCACCGCCACCCTGGTCAGTTTCACCGCCCTGGCCCTCTTCGCCGTGCTCCAGCCCTTCGCGGGGATGCTGTCCGACCGGATCGGCCGCCGCCCGCTGCTGATCACCTTCGCGGTGGGGTGCACCGTCGGTACCTACCCGATCATGACCGCCCTCGGGTCGGCGTCCTCGTACTGGTCCGCGCTGGGGCTCTCCCTGCTGGCCCTGGTGATCGTCACCGGCTACACCTCCATCAACGCGGCGGTCAAGGCCGAGCTGTTCCCGACCCGGGTGCGCGCGCTGGGCGTGGCGCTGCCGTACGCCGTCGCCAATGCCCTCTTCGGCGGCACGGCCGAGTACGTGGCGCTGTGGTTCAAGGACGCCGGCCACGAGAAGCTGTTCTTCTGGTACGTCTCCGGCTGTGCGCTCGTCTCCCTCGTGACCTACGTCCTGATGCCCGACACCCGCCGCGCCGCGCTCAGCCGCTCGGAAGCGGAGGCGGAAGCGGAAGCAGCGGCGGAGACGGCGGCCGACGGCCGCACCGACCGCGCGGGGCAGCCGGCCGCCGGCGCCCGCGAGAGCGCCCGCTGAGCTGCGCGGACGGCCCGGGGCGGCAGTTCACGTAAGCTGCTGCACCGGGCCGACCGGTCGGGCGGGGAGGCCCGGCTCCCGGGCCCGTACGCCTGACGAGGAGGACTGCCGGTGCACGCCCTTCTGGTCGAGGACGACGACCGCATGGCCCAGGCCCTCGGCACCGCGCTCGCCCAGCGCGGCCACACGGTCCGCCGGGCCGGCCGCGCCCTGGACGCCCTGCGGCACGTCCACGAGGCCGACTTCGTCCTGCTCGACCTGGGTCTGCCCGACCTGGACGGCCTGGAACTGCTGCGCCGGCTGCGTACCGTCTGCGATGCGCCGCTGATCGTCGTGACCGCGCGCTGCGAAGAGCGCGACATCGTGCAGGGCCTGCGGGCCGGCGCGGACGACTACGTCGTCAAACCGTTCCGGATGGCCGAGTTGATCGCCCGCATCGACACCGTGCGCCGCCGGACGGGTACCCCGGCGGGCCGTTCGGCGGCCGGTGCCTCCGAGGGCGACCGGTCGGTACGCAGCGGAGACGTCGAAGTCGACCTCGCGGGCCGCACGGTCACCGTCGCGGGCCGGGAAGTGCGCCTGACCCGACGCGAGTTCGACGTCCTCGCCTTCCTTGCCGCCCGCCCCGACGAGGTCCACTCCCGCGAGGAGATCCTGGACCGGATCTGGGGCGACGCCTTCCTCGGCGCCTCCCGCTCACTGGACGTCCACGTGGCCGGCATCCGCGCCAAGACGCGCCGCTCCGCCCTGGTGCGCACCGTCCGCGGGTTCGGCTACCAACTCGGTTCACCCGCCGTACGCGACGAAGCGGACGCGGGGCGGTGAGACGCCGGCTCCTCGCGGTACTGACGGTGCTCATGGGCACCGCCGCGCTGCTGCTCTGCCTCCCCCTCGCCGACGCGTACGCGCGCGGCCGGACCGAGCACCTGCTCCTGCAACGGCGTTCGGAGGCGGTGCGGTTCGCCGACCTCGCCGACCGGATGCGCACCGGCGCCGACCGGTCGGAGCTGTCCGCCGAAATCGGCCGGTACGCGCAGCTGTACGGCGCCGGGGTGCTCGTCGTCGACCCGGCGGGACGCCCGCTCGCACAGGCCGGACCCGTCTCGCCCGCCTCGTCCGCCGAGACGGCGGACGCCCGCCGCCGGGCCCTGACCGGCCGCTCCACCGACCGGCTGCCCACCCTGCGCCCGTGGGGTCCGCGGCGCGTCGTCGTCGCCGAACCGGTGGGCCGCGACGAGCGGGTCAGCGGAGCGGTCCTGATGTCCGTACCCACGGGGGCGGCCCGCCGGGACGTGACGGTCCGCTGGTCGCTGATCGCCGCCGGGGCGCTCGCCGCCTTCGCGGCGGCCGCGCTCGTCGCGGCGGGAACCGCGCGCTGGCTGATGCGTCCGGTCCTCGACCTGGACCGGGCGGTGGCAGGGCTGACCGCGGGACGCCTCCAGGCACGCGCCGTCTCCTACACCGGCCCGCCCGAACTGCGCCGCCTGCGGCAGCACTTCAACACCATGGCGCAGGCCATGGCCGACGCCATCGGCCGCCAGCGCGACTTCGTCGCCGACGCCTCCCACCAGCTGCGCAATCCGCTCGCCACCCTCGTGCTCCAGCTGGAGAACGTCGAACCGCACATCGCACCCGGCCCCGGCCGCGCCGAGCACGCCCGCGCCCTGGACGAGGCGGAACGGCTGGAGGAACTGCTCGACGGCCTGCTGGCGATGGCGCGGGTGGAGTCGGGCGCCGCCGAGCTGGGCGACCAGGACGTGTCGCGGGCGGTACGGGAACGGGTGACGGCCTGGACCCCGGTGTTCCGCGCCGCCGGACTGGAGCTGACCACCTCCGGCCTCCCCGAGGACCTGCGGGCCACCGCCCTGCCCGACGCCGCCGGCCGCATCCTGGACGCCCTCCTCGACAACGCCGTCAAGTTCGTCCCGCCCGGCGGCCGCGTGGTCGTCGGCGCGGTGCGGGACGCCGACGACGGGCAGGCGGTGGTCCGGGTCACGGACGACGGTCCGGGAGTTCCGCAGGAGCAACTGGCCGTGCTGCTACGGCGCTTCGGCCGCTCGCCCGAGCACCAGAACGTCCCCGGCAGCGGTCTGGGGCTGGCCATCGCGGACGAGATCGCCCGGATCAGCGGCGGCCGGCTCGACGTCAGCGGGAACACGCCCCGCGGACTGGCCTTCGAGCTGCGGCTGCCGCCCTCGTAGTCCCCTCAGCCGTACACCGACCGGTAGTACGCGACCGCACCCCGGTGGAGCGGTACGCGGCCGGTCGAGATGGCGAACCGGGGCTCCAGCCGGGCCCCGGCCGTCACCTCCCGCAGCAGGTCGCTCCACCGGTCGAACACCACCGTCAGCAGCTCCCGCGCCGCGCCCTGCGGTACGTCCGCACGGGCCAGGAGGTAGTTGGCGACCCCGAGCGTGCCCACGGGCTCCGCCAGCCCGTACGCACCGGCCGGCAGCGTGACGGCCGTGTACACGGGCCCGTAGCGCTCCCGGAGCGGCCCCACGTACCCGTCCAGCGGCAGGAACCGCAGGGGCAGCTCGTGCGAGAGCGCCGACAGCGCCGGGGTGGGCACGCCCCCCGACCAGAACAGCGCGTCGACGGTCTCCTCGCGCAGCGCCGTCACCGACTCGGCGAGGCCCAGTTGCCGTTCGCGCGCGGGGGAGGGGCCGTCGCCCAGCCCGGCTTCGCGCAGTACCCGCCCCGCCACCACCTGCACGCCCGAGCCCGCCGCGCCCGCCGCGACCGGACGTCCGGCCAGGTCCCGTACCGACCGTACCGGCCCCTGCGCCGGGACGAGGAGGTGCGTGTAGTTCACGTAGACCCGCGCCAGGGCCGTCACCGCGGCCGGGCGGGCGAACGGCTCGCGCCCCAGCGCCGCGTCCTCGGCCACGTCCGCCATGGCCAGCGCGAGATCGACGGACCCGGCGTCCAGCTCGCGCAGGTTGTCCACGCTGGCGGCGGTGCTCACGGGAACGATCCGCAGGCGGCTGCCGCTCACCGCGACGGCCCGAGCGAGGGCCCGGCCGAACGCGTTGTACGGACCTCCCTCGGGGCCCGTCGCGAGCCGCAGCCGGGTGGTCGGACCCGGTCTCCCGGAGCATCCGGCGCAGCCGCCCGCCATGGCGGAGGCGACGGCGCCGAGCCCCGCCACCAGCATCCGCCGGCGGTCCAACTTTGTACTGCTCACGCCAAGAGGGTAGCCAGTGCCCGGCCCACCGCCACCGGTCCGGATCCCCGACACGCGCCCCGCGGACCGCGAAGAGCACCGCTCCGTGGGGTCCAATACCAGCACGGTGTCCGCCCCGAGACAGACACGGAGAACAGTGATGGCCATCCCCCCAGAGCAGTTGACCGAACCGGCGGTGCGCGCCTTCGTCCTGGCGCTGAACGCCGGAGACCGGCAGGCGTTCCACGCGTCCCTGACCCAGGGCGCCACGATGTCGGACGACGGCAGCGACCGTGACCTCGCCGACTGGACCGAGCGGGAGATCTTCGGCTCCGGCGGCCACATGGCCGTCGAGACCCAGAGCCACGACGGCCTCGGCTTGGTGGCCGACTTCCGCAACGACACGTGGGGCAGCATGCGCACCGCCTGGCAGTTCACCGTGCAGGGCGGCAAAGTGGCCCGTTTCGAGACCGGCCAGGCCTGACGGCACCTCGTCCCCGGACCCGCGCGTGGACCGGGCCGGTTCCGGTCAGCGACCGCGGGCGGCGGTACGGGCCGCCACCGGGAAGGGGCCCGGCGGCGGGGCCGGGACGGACGGCCGGGAAGACGCGAGGGCTGCCAGGGTGAGGGCGGCCGCCAGCGGGTACGCGCAGGCGGCGACCGCGACGGGCCAGGGCACGGGACGGCCCGCCGGGGCCACCGCGTGGAGTGCCGGGACGACCCAGGCGCCGGCCGTCAGGATCCAGACCGCGGCGGCCGCCGCGCTGAGGCGCCGACCGCGCAGGGGGCCGTACCGCAGCCAGATCAGCGCCGGCACCACCCACACCCAGTGGTGGCTCCACGAGATCGGGCTCGCCAGCAGGACGAAGAACTGGGCGGCCAGCATCATGGCCAGCCGGTCGCCCCGCCGCATCGCGGCCCGCAGCGCGAGGGCCGTCGCGGCCGCCGCGAGGAGCACCGCGGCCGGCCACCACAGGCCCGTGACACCGCCGTCGTGCCCGAGGAGCCGGGCCAGGCAGCCGCGCAGCGACTGGTTCTCCACCGAGGCCATCGGCCCGATGCGCCCGCTGTCGCCGATGATGTGGCGCCAGTACCGCCAGGACTGGGCCGGGGCCACGAAGGCGGCCAGGGCGACCGTCGCCGTGAACGCGCCGGCCGCCCACACCGCGACCCGGCGCCGGCCCGCCGCCAGCAGGTACAGGACGCCGGCCGCCGGGGTCAGCTTGATGCCGGCCGCGAGACCGATTCCGGCGCCCGCCGCCAAGGGAGCCGGCCGCAGCGCGGCGGCCAGCGACAGGGCGGCGAGCGGAAGGCTGATCTGGCCGAGCGAGAGCCCGTGGAGCACGGGTTCCAGCCACAGCACCGGCGCCGTCCACAGGAAGACCCGCGAGGGCTGCGCGGCTCTGCCCGGGTCGAGCAGTACGAACGAGCCACGGACCAGGTACCAGGCGGCGACCAGCGAGAGCAACTGCCACAGCACCTGCGTCAGCCACCACGGCAGGTACGCCAGCGGCAGGAACAGCAGGGCCGCGAAGGGCGGGTAGGTGAAGGGGAGCGGCAGGGCCTGCGGATCGGCGCGCGCCAGCCGGAAGTCGTAGAGGTGGCCGGTCAGGATGCCGGGCGCCCCCTCCCGGTACACCCGGAGGTCGAACATGTCGGCCGTGCAGAAGGCGACCACCAGGTGTGCGACCGCTGAGCACGCCAGGATCAGCGTGGCGTGGCGCGTCAGCCAACTCGTCATGCCGGCCATCATCTCGCGTCCCACGCCTCGACGCCCGCACCGTGCGACGCACCGGCGCGGGCGTTCCGGCGGCTACCGCCGGCGGTTACCGGGTGGGCGGCGGGGGCTCGTCCGGGCCGAGGCGCCGCTTGAGCTGGTCCTGTGCCATGTCGGTTTGGGCGCGGTACTTGTTCTCGGTCTTCTCGTCGACGAAGTCCCCGGCCTTGTCGATGCCCTGGCCGGCCTTGTCTTCATGTCCCTTGAGCATCTGCTTGAGCTTGTCCATCACGGACATGACCGATCTCCTTTTGGCTCGTTGTCCAGCGCTCCCAGGATGTTCCAGAGGCCCGCGATCCGCATCCGGGCGCCGCCGCGCCCCGTCCGGGCGCCCTTCGCCGGCCCGGCGGCCAGCGGGTCCAGAAGCTCGCCGGGCCCGGCGAACCCTACGGACCGCGCCGGGAGCGGATCACGCCGGGTGACGGTTCACCCGGGTTCGCGTGCCAGGTGGACCACGTCCGGGACTCCTCGGGCGACGGGCACCTCCCGGGTGCGGACGTCGGTGAAACCCGCCGCGCGCAGGGCGTGTTCGAAGGCGGGAGAGTGCTGTGCCGACCATACGGCCAGGACTCCGCCGGGGTTGAGCCGGTCACGGCATGACGCGAGGCCGGCCGGGGAGTAGAGCGTCCGGTTCTCCTCGTCGACCGTCCAGTCGGGGCCGTTGTCGATGTCCAGGCAGAGCACGTCGTACCGGTCGGCGGACGTCGCGAGGTACTCCACGAGGTCGGCGTGCACGATCGCCGTCCGCGGGTCGGCGAGGGACCGGGCGGAGATCGAGCCGAGCGGCCCGGTCCGGTGCCACTCGATGATCGCCTCTTCGCGTTCGACGACGGCGATCCGTCCCCAGTGCGGCTGCGCTGCGGCGTGCGCCAGTGAGAAGCCGACGCCCAGGCCCCCGATCAGCAGGTCCGGCGGCGGGCTGCCGGGCGGCGGGTCGAGTGCCAGGTACGCGGCGTCGACGAGCAGCCGCTCCGAGCGCCCGTCGGAGGTGTCCATGAGGAAGCAGCCGTTGGCGATGATCTCGTACACGGCTCCGCGCCGGCGCAGTACGACCTCGCCGAACCGGCCCTCCCGGCGGTCCACTGTCCGGGCCGCTCCCGATGTCACAGGTGTGGTCATGCGAGGCCCAACGAACCACGGCCGACCGGTGTTCCGGGCCGGCGGGCGGCTCGCCGGGCGGCCCGGA
Organism: Streptomyces sp. NPDC026522; assembly: GCF_055567555.1. Taxonomy (NCBI): domain Bacteria; kingdom Bacillati; phylum Actinomycetota; class Actinomycetes; order Kitasatosporales; family Streptomycetaceae; genus Streptomyces; species Streptomyces sp. NPDC026522. Next base: position 234,931 of record NZ_JBVHQF010000008.1, on the reverse strand, counting down.
CGGGGCGGACCTACCCTGGTCCTGCTCGGGTCCTCGGATACTGGAGGCCACGCCGTGAAGCCGTACCGCATTCGGTTGCGCCGGGCCTGCGTGGCCGCTGCCACCGCAGGTCTGTTCATCGCTCCGGCTGCCGCCGGCCCCGCGCACGGCGCGCCGGATCCGGCGCGGTCCGCCCCCGCAGCCCCCGCAGCCCCTTCCCCGGACACGGAATTCGCACAGCTCACCCCGGCCGTCGCCGCCGAACTCGACGCCGCCATCCGGCTCGTCCAGCGTCAGACGCAGGTGCCCGGCGTGGCCGTGGGGCTGTGGGCGCCCGGCAAGGGCAGCTACGTGAAGTCCTTCGGCGTCGCGGACGAGGCGACCGGCGCCCCGATGACGACGGCGCTGCGCATCCGCATCGGCAGCGAAACCAAGACGTTCACGGTCACCGCCCTCCTCCGGCTGGTCGACCAGGGGAAGGCCGGCCTGGACGACCCCATCGGCACGTACGTCCAGGGCGTGCCGAACGGGGACCACATCACGCTGCGCGAACTGGCGGGCATGCGCAGCGGGTTGTTCAACTACAGTGAAGACCCGGACTTCGACAAGGCGTTCGAGGCCCACCCCGACCAGCCCTTCACCCCGCAGCAGTTGCTCGGCTACAGCTTCAAGCACGGCATCCAGTTCCAGCCGGACGCCCAGTTCGACTACTCCAACACCAACCTGGTCCTGCTCGGCCTGGTGATCGAGAAGGTCACCGGCCGGCCGCTCCACGAGGTCGTCATGCGCGACGTCGTAGGGCCGGCGGGGCTGCACCACACGCTCTTCCCCACGGGCGCGGAGTTCCCGGACCCCCACGCGCAGGGCTACACCAACCAGACGGCGACGGGCAAGGTCGAGAACGCGACCGACTGGGACCCCTCCTGGGCCTGGGCCGCCGGCGCGATGATCTCCGACATGCAGGACCTGCGCAGCTGGGCCCACACCGTCGCCACCGGCACGCTGCTGACGCCCGCGACGCAGGCCGAGCGGCTGAAGACCCGACCGATCAACGCCTCGGGCGACGGCTACGGGCTGGGTGTCTTCAACGTCCAGGGCTGGATCGGCCACAACGGCTCGCTCCCCGGCTACGAGTGCCTCGTGGTCTACCTGCCCCAGGCGCAGGCGACCATGGTGATCGTCCTCAACACGGACATCCTGCACAACGGCCAGGAGCCGAGCACGCTCTTCGGCAAGGCGGTCACCGGCATCGTGACCCCCCAGCACGTGTATCCCGGTCACCAGCCGGCCGCGCCCAAGGCCGGCTGACGGCCCACTGCGCCCGGTGGCCGGTGTCCGCCCTCATCGGGACATCGGCCACCGTCGCGCAGAAGGTCCGGAAACGCCGTTGAAGCGCCGCCGGTGAGCGCCCCAGACTCTCTTCCGCCGCCACCCGAGCGGCCGGCCGCGAGTGACATCGGACCCACCCGCGTCGCCGTAGGGGTCCGGGGTCAGTGGGGCCAGTGGTGCTGCGCATTCATTTCACGGCGGACGATCTCGCCCGCACCCGAGTGGCTCCCACGATCGGCGCCGCGGCGGAGACGTACTACAGCCTGGAGATGCTGGGCAGAGGCTCCCTCGCGGTGCCCTTCCACCGCTGGCGGGCGAAGGTGGCCGGGCGATTACCCGAGGACGGCAAGCCGCTCACGGTGCTCGTGCCGGACCGCGGCCCGGGGCTGGACCTGCTGACCCTGGCGGGGGACTCGCCCGACATCGACCAGGCCGTCGACACCCTGCTGCGGGCTCCGCGCGCCCGCGTACGCCGTGAACTGGAGCCGGTCGGCTTCGGCCCGGTCCACTCCTCCTGGGCGAGGACCGTCGCCGACGGGGACGGCGAAGCGCGCCGGCAACTGGCGGCGGCCCTCGCGGCCTGCCACCGGGTGACCGTCGGCCCGTACTGGGCGGCCGCACGCTCCCGCCTCGACGCGGTACGCGCGCAGTACGCCCGTACCTTCCTGGAGACCGGCGTCGAGGGCCTGCTCGCATCGCTGTGCCCGCCGCTGGTGCGCTGGACCGCACCGGTGCTGGAGGTGCGTCACCCCCGCTCCGTCGACGTCCAGCTGGGCGGCCGGGGACTCGTCCTCGCGCCGACGGTCTTCTCCTGGCGCGAGCTCAGCCTGCTCTACGACCCGTACGACGACGCGTCGGTACCCCGGCTGACCGTACCGGCGGTGACCGACCCGGCGAGCGGCTCCGCCCTGTGGCAGGACGGCGCCGGCCCGACCGCCGACGAGGCCCTGGGCGCCCTCCTGGGCCGGACCCGGGCCGCCGCGCTGCGCCTCCTCGCCGACGGCTGCGGCACCACCGAACTCGCCCGGCGGCTCGGCATCAGCCCGGCCGCGGCGAGTCAGCACGCCGGCGTCCTGCGCGGCGCGGGCCTCATCGCCACGAGCCGTCGGGGCGGCTCCGTACTGCACGTAGCGACCGCCCTGGGACGGGAGTTGCTCGGCGGGACGGGTTAGCACAGGCGGGCGGCCGCCCCTTTTAAGCGGTGGCTTAAGGCCATGGCCGCCGGAAGCCGATCGTCAGCAGGATGCGTGACGGCGCCGGCCCGTGACCGCGCGCGGCACCACATCCGCACGTCCGCACATCCACGACGGGAATGAGAGCATGAACATGGCAATTTCAGGGATGACGCCACGGCGTACGAAGTCCCGCGCGCGCCGGGCGGGGGAGCGCGCCGCCGTCCTCCTGGGCGCCGCGGCGATCGCCTTCGCGACCGCTCAGGCACCCGCGTCGGCGAGTACCGCCCAGTGCGCCGACAACCGCCTGTGCGCCTGGTCCGACGACAACTACGCCGGAATCTTCACCGCCTACCCGGCCTCCGCGCCCGCCCTCGGCGGTGACAACGACCGGTTCGACTCCTTGTGGAACCGCAACAGCGTGTCCTGGTACGTCTACGTCGACGCCTACGACCAGGGCGCCAAGTACTGCGTCCGCCCCGGCTATTCGGTGTCGAAGCTCGGGGACTGGTTCGGCCTCCACGACAAGATCTCCTCCGTGCAGAAGCTGGGCGGCACGTCCTGCGGAACAGCGACCCCGATCGGTTCCTACAAGGGCTCCTGAACGAGCGCACCGGGCGCCGGCGACCCGCCCGCGCCCGGTCTCCCGCCCACCTCGACGAACCGAACGGAGAACTCGCCTTGAACCTCGCGCGCATACGCACGTCCGTCACCGGCGCCGTGCTCGCCGCCTCCCTCTCCTTGGGATTCCTGCCGGTCTCCACCGGCACCGCCCACGCCGCCGCGTCCTGCAGCGGGTACGTGTCGGTGTACGGGGTCCTGGACGACGGAAGGCTCACCTATACGGCGATAGCCCCCGCCACCGGTGACCGGATACGCACCCTGATCGGCCCCGACCTCGGCTTCGCCCCCAGGGCGATGGCCACGCTCAACTTCAACACCGTCCTGGTCACCGACGCGGCGGGCAACCTGTACCGCGTCGACGTCCAGACCAACTCCACCTCCCTCACCCTGGCCGCCGTCGAGAAGATCTGGGACGGCGGCTGGACGTTCGACAAGCTCACCTACGACGGTCACGGCCACCTCTACGGAACCGTGGCCGGCCAACTCCACCAGTACGTGGTGTCCCAGGACAAGCCGCAGGGCCCCGCGCACATCGGCCAGCACGCGGTCATCGACACCGGCTTCGTCCTCAAGACCCTCGCCGCCGCGGGCGACGACCGGATCATCGCCTCGACCGCCGACGGACGGCTGCTCAGTTACAAGATCAACGGTGTGAACGACTGGGACCGCGCGGTGCTCCGGCCGGCGGGCTGGTCCGCCGTCGACTCCCTCGTATCGCCCGGTGGCGGCCTCTACTACGGCCGGACCAACGGCGGGATGTACTGGTACCAGGACGCCGACCCGTTCGACAGCGACGGCGAGGACATCACCTACCACCCCGACGACCCCGTCGACGCATCGGGCTGGACCCAGCAACTGCTCTCCGCCTCGGCCGGCAACTGCGCCTACGTACCCACGGCTCCGCCCGCCTCCACCCAGGGCGGCCCCATCAGCCGCAGCGAAGTCCTGGTCCGCGGCAAGGACTGGTACGTGCGCGACGTGGCCTACAGCCAGAGCGCCACCGCCGTCGACATCAACGGCGACGACTACTACCGCACCGACTGCTCCGGCTTCGTCTCGATGGCCTGGCACCTGACCACGTCCAAGACGACCTCCACCCTCAGCGACGTCAGTTCCACGATCCCCAAGAGCGCCCTGCGCCCCGGCGACGCCCTGAACTACCCGGGGCAGCACACGGTGCTGTTCATCGGCTGGAAGGACCAGGAGGCGGGCACCTTCACCTACTACTCCGAATCGAATCCGGCCGTGGACATGGAATACGGGACGGCGAACGTCTACAGCGGCAGCATCGCCGGCCATCCCGCTTCCTCCTACGCGGCCATCCGGTACGACAAGATCACCTGAGTCACCCGCTCGGCCCCGCCGGCAGGCCCCGCCCGGGCGAAGACGACAGAATCGGAGACCGGCGGGACAGCGGCGAACCAGCCAGGAGGGTTGACAGCATGGCAGGACCGGCGCAGAGGCCCGGGGGCGGACGGGGGAGGAGGCTGCCCCGCGGCGGCCACCCCGCGACCGACCGGATGCTGCGTACCCTCCTGCGCCGCCGCAAGACGCCGATCCGCAGCGAGGACGTGACCGTCTCCGACCGGCCGCAGGTACGGCGGGCCGTGACCGCCGCCGCCCTGGGCAACACCATGGAGTGGTTCGACTTCGGCGTCTACGCCTACCTCGCCGGGACGATGGGCAAGGTCTTCTTCCCCGACAGCTCCCCCGGGGTGCAGGTCGTCTCCGCCTTCGCCACCTTCGCCGCCGCGTTCCTGGTCCGCCCCCTGGGCGGACTGGTCTTCGGGCCGCTCGGCGACCGCGTGGGACGGCAGAAGGTGCTGGCCGCCACCATGATCATGATGGCGGCCAGCACCTTCGCCGTCGGCTTCCTGCCCACGTACGCCGCCGTCGGCGTGGTCGCGCCGCTGCTGCTCCTCGTCTGCCGCCTGGTCCAGGGCTTCTCGACGGGCGGCGAGTACGCGGGCGCCACCACGTACATCGCCGAGTACGCCCCCGACCGCCGCCGCGGCTTCCTCGGCAGCTGGCTCGACTTCGGCACCTTCGTCGGCTACGCCCTGGGCTCCGGCCTGGTCACCGTGCTGACCGTGGTTCTCGGCACCCAGGGCCTGCAGGACTGGGGCTGGCGCCTGCCGTTCTTCCTGGCGGGCCCGCTGGGCCTGATCGGGCTCTACATGCGGATGAAACTGGAGGAGACCCCGGCCTTCAAGAAGGAGGCCGCCTACGCGGCGTCCGTCCGCGCGGAGGGCGAGGAGGGGGACGAGGATCCCGTCGAGGCCGCCCGCGAGTCCGGCAAGGGACGCCTCAAGGAGATCGTCACCGGGCACTGGCAGGCCGTACTCATCTGCATGGGACTGGTGCTGCTGTACAACGTCACGAACTACATGGTGACCTCGTACCTGCCGACCTACATGACCGTCACGCTCGGCCAGAGCGACACCACCGCGCAACTGCTCGTCCTCGCGACCATGCTGCTGGTGGTACTGACCATCACCACCGTGGGCCGGTCGTCGGACCGCTGGGGCCGCCGGCCGGTGTTCCTGGCCGGCAGCGTCGCCCTGGTGGCGTTCTCCGTTCCGGCGTTCCTGCTGATCCGCGAGGGCGGCATCCTGCTGCCCGCCATCGGCTGCGCCGTCCTCGGCCTGCTGCTGGTCTGCTTCGCCGGAACGGCCGCGTCCACGCTGCCCGCCCTGTTCCCCACCAGGCTGCGGTACGGGGCGCTGTCCCTCGCCTTCAACATCTCCGTCTCGCTGTTCGGCGGGACCACCCCGCTGTTCGCCTCGGCGCTCGTGGAGGCGACCGGCAACACCATGGTCCCGGCGTACTACCTCATGGTCGCCGGCGCCGTCGGCTTCGTCTCGACGCTCTTCCTGCACGAGACCGCGGGCAAACCGTTGCGCGGCTCCGGCCCGATGGTCGAGACGCCCGGCGAGGCGGAGCGACTGGTGGCCGGCAGCCGCTCGGCGGCCGGGCGCCAGGCCAGGGACGTCTGGATCCGGCTGCGGCACCCGTGGGCCCACCGGGGCCACGGGAAGTAGGGGCAGCCCGTGCAGACGTTCCTCCCCTATCCGCAATTCCTGGAATCGGCCGCCGTACTGGACCCCAGGCGGCTGGGCAAACAGCGCGTCGAGGCGCTCCAGGTCTTCCGGGGCCTCACGGTGCCCGGGTACGGGTGGCGTCGCCATCCCGCGGTACGGATGTGGGCCGGCTACGAAGAGGCCCTGGTGCGGTACGGCCTCGATGTCTGCGGCGTCTGGACCGCCGGGGGGCGCTCCGATACGTGTGCGGGCACGCTCATGGGCGGCTACCTCGCCTGGCGCCCGGGGGCCGCTCCGCGCGCACAGCGCCGGCTCGCGGCGGTCGGCGAGCTGCCGCCCTGGCTCGGCGACACCGCCTTCCACCGGAGCCATCAGTCCGCGTTGCTGCGCAAGGCCCCCGAGGTCTACCGCCGCCACTTCCCCGGCGTGCCCGACGACCTCCCGTACGTCTGGCCGCCGTCCGACCGGCAGGGCCCCGGCCCGTGAGGCCGGCCCGCCCGCATCCGTAGCCCACCGGCGGCCCGGCCAGGTCATGGGCGAGCGCGGGACCTTCGACAGCCGGCCCGACGGCCGTCCGTCTTATGAACCCCCGCCGGGCGCCGTTCCGCCCCGGCCATAGCGCACTTCCGTTCGGAATACCACATCGGGACGACGGAATGCGGCCGAAATCGAGCGGGATATGAGTTCGAATTCCCTCGCCGGTGTAACCGGCGGAATGCCTGCGACCTCCGCTTATCGCGCCGAGCGCAATGAACAGGACACCGGTGCGGCCGGAATCCGGCCCGGTGGATGGCGCGTATTGGGTCCTCCGGTCCGATGAACTCCAACGAAAGCACCCGTGCGAGAAGTTGGGCGTAGTTATGCTCCCGCCCACCGGTCATAAGATCCCCACTTTCGATGGTTCGAGGACGCCGATGGCGCAAGAAGACATTCCACCCGAAGCCGCCCGCCCAGCCGCGGGCCCGACCTGGACGCTGCCCGCGATCGCGGCCGTGGCCGCCGTGTGCCTCATCGGGGCGCTCGTTTCCTCCTCGGAACCGGTCCGCACCGTCTGCATCGCCGTGGGCGCCGCGGGCACCGCCGCGGCCCTCGCCGAAGCGCTCCGGCGCGGCCGGGCGCTCACCGCCCGCCGCTCCGAGATCGCGGCTCTGCGCCACGCACTGGTCCGGCAGGAGACCGAAGCGGTCCGCCTGGCCGAGGTGGTGCTGGCCGAGGCCATCGGGCGACTGCGCAAGGGCGAGCTGCCCGAAGAGGTGCTGACCGCCCTGGGCGGCCGCGGCGGCCCGGGCAACCGCTGGGGCAACGACACCGCGCTGACACCGCGTTTCAGAGCCGCCCTGCAAAGCGTGCTGGCCTACGTCATCGACACGGTCGACAACGAGGAGAACCTGCGCGTCTCGGCGCAGCGGGCCTTCGTGAACATCGCGCGCCGCGTGCAGGCGATCGTCCACCAGCAGGCGCAGGAAATGCGCGAGATGGAGGACCGGCACGGCCGCGACCCGGACGTGTTCGGCGACCTGTTGCGCCTGGACCACGGCACCGCCCTGATCGGTCGGCTCGCCGACTCGATCTCGGTCCTCGGCGGGGCGCGCCCCGGCCGCCAGTGGAGCCGGGCCGTGACCCTCTACAGCGTGCTGCGCGGCGCGATGTCGCGGATCATCGACTACCAGCGGGTGGAGCTCCACTCGGTCACCGAGGTCGCCGTCGTCGGCCCGATCGTGGAGCCCCTGATCCACACCCTGGCGGAGTTGCTGGACAACGCCACCCGGTACTCCCCGCCGCACACCCGGGTCCACCTCACCGCCGCCGAGGTGCAGTCGGGCATCGCCGTGGAGATCGAGGACGGCGGCCTCAGCATGAGCGAGGAGGCCCGCAGGCGCGCCGAGCGGATGCTCGCGCAGGCGCAGTCCGGGATCGACCTCAACGACCTCGGCGAGACGCCCAGGCTGGGCCTCGCGGTCGTCGGCCGGCTGGCGCAGGCGTACGGGTTCCAGGTGTCCCTGCGCTCCTCCGCGTACGGCGGCGTCCGCGCCGTGGTCATCGTCCCGCAGCACCTGATCACCACGGCGGCCGCCGCGACCGGCCTCGCCCACGGCATCGGTTCCTCCTCCGGGCCCAGGGCGGTACCCGCCACACCGCGCGAGCACCCGGTCGACCGCCCGTCCACCGCCGCGTCGGCGCCCAGGCCGGCGGCGGCCCCGGCGCCGCGGCGGGCGCCGGCTGCCGTGCCGGGGCCGGCCCCCGCCGCGGACGGCGCCGCCGTCGGACGTACCGCGACGGGCCTGCCGCAGCGCCGCCGCAAGGACCGTGCCGTCTTCTCCGACATCCCGCCGGCGGCGGAGCCGCACTCGGCGGAGGACCCCGGCCCCGGCATGTGGCTGGAGGCATTCCACAGCGGACTGTCCGGCGCGACCGGCCAAGACGCCCAGGACGCCCAGGACGCGTCGGGCTCAGCGACCAAAGGGGCATGAACAGTGATGACTCAGCGAAGCAGTATGGACTGGATGCTCAAGGACCTGGCCGCCGGAGTGCCGCAGACGCGGCACGTGATCGTACTGTCCGCGGACGGGCTCTGCGTGGCGCAGTACGGGGCGGAGACCGACACGGCCGACCGGCTGGCGGCAGCCTGTGCCGGCCTGCAGAGCCTCGCCGGAGCGGTGGCCTCCGAACTGCCGCACTCCGAAGGCAGAATGCGCCTGGTCGTGATCGAGATGGACGGCGGGTTCTTCTACCTGATGGCCGCCGGCGACGGCTCCTACCTGGCGGTCCTCGCCGACGAGGGCGTGGACGCGGGGCTGATGGGTGCTCAGATGCGCAACCTCGTGGGCCGGATGAGGGAGCACCTGAGCAGTCCGCCCCGACATGACGGGCAGCCCGCGTGAGTGAGCCACCCGCAAGCTGGGAGGACAGCAGTCCCGAACGGCTCTACGTCATCACCGGCGGCCGCAGCGGGCCGTCCACCGCCGTCCAGCTCGACCTCGTGACCCTGGTGGTGGCCCGAGCGCCCGCCATGCCCGAGATGCAGCCCGAGCACGCGACGATCCTGCGGATGTGCCAGGCACCGCTGTCGGTGGCCGAGATCGGCGCGTACGCCGGTCTGCCCGTGAGCGCCGTCACCGTACTGGTCGGGGACCTGATGGCCGCTCGGCGCGTGCACGTACGGCCGCCCGTTCCCGCCGCCCAGCTACCCGACCTTGCTCTGATCGAGGCAGTGATCGATGGACTTCAAAAGCTCTGACCCGCCCCGCGGGCCGCGCCCCGCGGACATACTCCCCCAGACGGCCGCGGCCGCCGTCAAGATCGTCATCGTCGGTGGTTTCGGCGTGGGCAAGACGACCATGGTCGGGGCCGTCAGCGAGATCAAACCGCTGACCACCGAGGAGACCATGACCAAGGCGGGCATCGGCGTCGACGACACCCGGGGGGTGGCGCGCAAGACCACCACGACCGTGGCCATGGACTTCGGCCGCATCAGCATCAACGACGAACTCGTGATGTACCTCTTCGGCACACCCGGCCAGGAACGATTCTGGTTCCTGTGGCGCGGTCTCTTCGAGGGCGCGCTCGGAGCGGTCGTACTCCTCGACACCCGGCGGCTGGAGACCAGCTTCGACGTCATCGGACGGCTGGAGGAACGCGGCGTCCCCTTCGTGGTGGCCGTCAACTCCTTCCCCGACGCCCCGGAGCACCCGCTGGAAGAACTGCGCCAGGCCCTCGACCTGCCCCGCGCCGTCCCGATCCTCGTCTGCGACGCCAGACGGCGGGACTCGTCCCGCGACGTCCTGCTGACCCTCATGCGCTACCTGCACTCCCAGGCAGCGACCCAGGAGGCAATGTGAGTACCCATCCCACCCCTCCGCCCGAGTGCCCCGCCCACGCGGCGGGCGCCGGGGGCGCCCTGTACCGCCTCCACGGCCCGGAGGCCCAGGCCGACCCCCTGGGGCTGTACGAGAAGCTGCGGGCCCAGTACGGGCCGGTGGCGCCCGTGCTGGTGAGCGGGGACCTCCCGGCCTGGCTGGTGCTCGGCCACCGGGAGAACCTGGACGTGGCGCGCACCCCGTCGCGGTTCGCCCGCGACCCGCGGGGCTGGCGCGACTTGAAGGAGGGCCGCGTTCCGGCCGACACCCCGCTCGGTCCCATGGTCTCCTGGGTGCCGGTGTGCAACTTCACCGACGGGCCCGTGCACGAGCGGCTGCGCGGGGCCGTCGTGGAGTCCCTGGAGCGCTTCGACAAGCGCGGGATCCGCCGCTACGTCACCCGCTTCGCCAACCAGCTCGTCGACCGGATCGCCGGCGACGGCTACGCCGACCTGGTGTCCTCGTTCTCCGACCAGCTCCCCATGCTGGTCATGACCCAGCTCGTCGGGGCTCCCGACGAACACGGGCCCCGGCTGGTCAACGCGGCACGCGACATGCTCCAGGGGACGGAGACGGCCCTGCAGAGCGACCGCTACGTCACCTTGACGCTGGAACAACTGGTCATGGACCGCAAGGTCAAGCCCGCCTACGACCTCGCCTCCTGGCTGCTGGAGCACCCCGCGGACCTGAGCGACACCGAAGTGCTGATGCACCTGCGCGTGGTGCTGATCGCGGCGTACGAGACCACCGCCAACCTGATCGCCAACACGCTGCGGACCGTACTGACCGACCCGCGCTTCCGGGCGAGCCTCTCCGGCGGGCACATGACCCTGCCCGACGCCCTGGAGCAGGTCCTCTGGGACGACCCGCCGATCAACACCATCATCGGGCGCTGGGCCACCGGGGACACCGTGCTCGGCGGCCGGCAGGTGAAGGCGGGCGACATGCTGCTGCTCGGCCTGGCCGCGGGCAACGTCGATCCGCAGATCCGGCCCGATCCGAGCGTCTCCGTCCACGGCAACCGCTCCCACCTGGCGTTCAGCAGCGGCCCGCACGAATGCCCCGGCCAGGACATCGGCCGCGCCATCGCCGACACCGGGATCGAAGTCCTGCTGGACCGGCTGCCCGACCTCCAGCTGGCGGTCGACCCGGGCGAGCTGCGGTGGCGCGGCACCCTCATGTCCCGCCACCTGCTGTCGCTGCCGGTACGGTTCACCGCGCGCTCGGTCGACAACGCCGGGCCCCATACCGAGCAGGCGTCCGAGCACCCGCCGCACGTCCTGATCCCGCCGCAGCCGACGGCTCCCCCCGCGACCGCCGGCCACCGGCGGGGCGTCAGCTGGTGGCGCCGGCTGTTCGGCCGCCGCTGAGCCGCCGGCGTCCCGCGCCCCAGGGGCCCCCGGCCGCACCGGCCGGGGGCCCCTCGGGCACCGCTCAGCGGCGCACCCACCGCCACCAGGCGGCGATGGCCGGCAGGTCCGGCGGACCGGCCGCCGGGGTGCTGGGCGCGTCCGCGTACCGGATCGCGAAACCGGCATCTCGGGACGGCAGTCCGTACCGGTTGCGCGGACTCGCGTACCGGGGCGCCCGGCTCTGCCAGGCGATGCAGCCGGCCACGTAGTGCCCCAACGCCGTCAGGTGGCGGCTCAGTTGCGGGTCGGCCCCGGCCGAGAGCTGCGCCCGCAGCGTGCAGAAGAGGACCATCACCCGGTCGCGCAGGGCCACTGCGAGCGGTACCGCCTCGGCGGGGGAGCAGCCTTCCTGATGGGCGAGGACGTTGACGAGGTTCACTTCCCGCGGTTCCAGGTGGTCGTCCTTGTCGTAGGAGAACAGGTCGTTGTCCGCGCTGACGATGAACCCCGCCGCGTCGGTGAGCGCCGTCAGGGCGGGGGAGTTGAGCACGTCGGCCGGCAACCGGTCCCCCCGCGCCACGTCGGACCACGTCAGCGAGAAGCGCGTACCGTTCGCCAGCGGTCCCATGGCGGCGAAGTCGTTCAGCCCCGGCATGCCCCCCGCCTCGGCCCGCGCGGCCCGCCAGGCCGCGCCGAGCAGCCAGTCCCGGGTCCCCTCGATGAACCTGCGCAGCTCGAAGGGGCTGAGCATGGCATGAGTACGGCTCACCAGGTCCACCAGTGCGCGGGTCATGGGACCGTCGGGCAGCAGCGACACCTCCGGGTTCTCGATGGTCCGCAGCAGCCGTACACCGTGTTCGACCACGGCGCCCGTCCCCACCTCCGAGGAACCCGAGTCCTGCCAGTCGTCCACGGCGTTCGCCCAGTAGTTCCACTCCGCGAACAGCAGCAGTGCCTCCACCTCCCCCTCGGGGATGATGCGGCAGGTGAAGTCGGCACTGTGGGTGGCGAGCCCCCACGCCCGCTCGACCGGGTCGGGGTACAGGCCGAAGGAGTCCACCCACTCGACCGCCCTGGCCTCCACCTGCTTGGCCTCGGGGTGGACGAGGTCCCGCGGCAGGGGGCAGTAGAACGGCGGAAGTTGGGCACCGAGCCGCGAGGGACGCGGCCGCGCCGTCATCTGCCGCCCCCGATGCGGAACCGCATCAGCCGCGTCTCCACCGCGTGGTCACGCCACAGCCGGAAGAACTTGCTGTGCGTGATCGTCGACTGCTGGAGCCGCTCACCGCTCCAGGCGGTCGGCTCGCCGCCCGCGCGGAGCCGGTCGAGCTCGGCGGTGTTCCACGCCATGGACTGCACCCAGAACTCCGCGACGGAGTCCGTCACGTCCTCGTCCTGCACCAGCTCGAAGCCGGCCGCCCCCGCCGCCGAAAGGTACTCCGCGTGCGTACCCAGCCGCGTTCTGTAGTAGTCGTCGATGAATTCGAGCCACTCGGAGCGGCAGACGAAATGCTCCTGGATGCCGAACCAGCCCCCCGGCCGGAGCGCCCTGGCGACGACCTCGAAGAGCCGCTTCCGGTCGGTGTACCCGCTGCTTTCGTTGGCGTAGACCGCGTCGTACGCGCGGGTGTCGCGCAGGTCGTGCACATCGGCCAGTACGGGGTCCACCCGCCGCCCGACCCCCGCCTGACCGGCGAAGTGCCTGACGATCGGGACGTGTTCCGCGGCGACGGTGAGGCCGGTGACCGTGGCGCCGTGCTCCTGCGCCCAGTAGAGGGAGGTGCCGCCGAGGCCGCAGCCGATGTCCAGCACCTGCCGCGGCGGGGCCTCGTACGCGCCCCAGGACCGGGCCGCGTGCTCGACTATCCGCTCCTGCGCGTCGCGGAGGTGCTGCTGCAACGCGCTCTGGGAGACGGTGGTATGGGGCGGGGACCCGTCGGGGAACAGCCCGACATGGAAGTGCACGCGGGGGCCCGGGCCGTACTTCTGGAGGATGTCCTTGGTCTTGCCGCTGTAGTAGAGCCGCACCTGATCGTCCGCGGATGAGCCCCGGTCGCTGCCTAAGGACGATACGAGGGGTGTAACGCGCATGGGACGTCCGCCCTTTCGTGGGTAGGGCTGGTCTCCGGGACGCGCTGCCGCCGCTCTCACCGCGTCCCGACCGGCACACTGTTGAAGCACGGATCATCGTGGCACTTCGCGGGCCTCCCGTCAGCCCACTCCGTAGCAAAGATCGTCAGATCTACGCACCCGCCGACCGGACCACCCCCGGCGTGGTATTCACTCGGGGGCCGTCTAGGCTGCCGGGTGATCAAGCCCGTGGAACCCGGCCGTCCCGCGGACCGTGACCGCTCCACGGGCCTCCCCGATGACGGAGTTGCCATGCCCCCGCTGATGAAGCCGGTCGCGATCACCCTGGACTGCGCGGATCCCGAAGCGCTGGCCGCGTTCTACCAGCGGGCGACCGGGTTCGAGCCGCACGAGAGGTCCGGCGCGGACTTCGCCGGCCTCACCCGTGAGGACGGGCTCTTCCTCGGCTTCCAGCGCGTCGACGGCTACCTGGCCCCCCGCTGGCCCGGCCAGGAGGTGCCCCAGCAGATCCACCTCGACTTCCGGGTGGAGGACCTGGACCGGGCCGAGGCCCTGCTGCTGAGCTGGGGCGCCACGAAGCCGGGGTGTCAACCGGACGACGGCAAGTGGCGGGTCCTGCTGGATCCGGCCGGGCATCCCTTCTGCCTGACCGGGCCCTGATCCCGGGCCCTGATCCCGGGCCCTGATCCCGGGCTCGGCCCCGGGCCTGCGGCCAGCTGCTCCGCCCGGCGCCCGCCGCTCTGCCCGCGGCCGGACCGATCACCGGCTTAAGCTCCGCGCGGATGGGCAGGCGCCTGACATGTCGATCGCCTGTTCGGCCCGGGTCGTGTGGCGCGGGGCGGCCGGGCAGCGGGAGTGAACGTACATGGTGGAGGTGGCCGGGACCCCGGGCAGCCGGGCGGCCGCGGTGATGCGGCGGCCCCGAGGCGCGAGTCGAGCGGGGGGTGTCACATGTGTGGCCTGAGCGGGGAAGTGCGATTCGACGGCAGGCGGCCGGACCTCGCCGCCGTCGAACGCATGACCGATGAAATGGAGGACCGCGGCCCGGACGGCAGAGGCCTGTGGTCCCAGGGCCCGGTGGCCCTGGGCCACCGCCGACTGAAGATCATCGACCTTTCGGAGCACGGCGCCCAGCCGATGACCGACCCGCACCTGGGTATCACCGGCGCCTTCAACGGCTGCGTCTACAACTACCGTGAGCTGCGCGAACGGCTCGAAGGACTGGGACACCGCTTCTTCTCCGAGTCCGACACCGAGGTGCTCCTCAAGGCCTACGCGCAGTGGGGACACGGCTGCGCCGAGCACCTGGTGGGGATGTTCGCCTTCGCGGTGGTGGAGCACCACACCGGCCGCGTGGTGCTGGGCCGGGACCGGCTCGGCATCAAGCCGCTCTACCTCACCCAGGACGGCGACCGGCTCCGCTTCGCCTCGTCCCTGCCCGCCCTGCTGGCGGGCGGCGGCGTGGACACCTCGTTCGACCCGGTGGCGCTCCACCAGTACCTGAGCTGGCACGGCACGGTGCCGGCGCCCCGGACCGTGCTGTCCGGCGTGCGCAAGCTGCCCCCGGCCACCGTCCGCGTGGTCGAGCGGGACGGCACGCACCGCGACCACTGCTACTGGCAGCCCTCGTACACCCGCCACGCCGATCTCGGCAGCGACCCGGAGAGCTGGCGCGAAGCCGTCCACGACGCGCTGCGCACGGCGGTGCGGCGCCGCACGGTGGCCGACGTACCGGTCGGGGTCCTGCTCTCCGGCGGACTGGACTCCAGCCTCATCGTGGCCCTGCTGGCCGAGGAGGGCCGGAGCGGTCCGGCGACCTTCGCCATGGGCTTCGAGTCGGAGAACGGACAGGACGGCGACGAGTTCCGGTACTCGGACCTGGTCGCCCGGCGGTTCTCCACCGACCACCACCAGTACATGATCCCCTCCGACCGGCTCCCGGCCGCGCTGGAGGCGGCGATCGGCGCCATGAGCGAGCCGATGGTCAGCCACGACGCCGTGGCGTTCCACCTGCTGGCGGAGCAGGTGGCCAAGGACGTGAAGGTGGTGCTGTGCGGACAGGGCGCGGACGAGGTGTTCGCCGGCTACCACTGGTACCCGCCGATCGCCGCGGCCGCCCGCCCCGATGCGCCCGACGCGTACGCGGACGTCTACTTCGACCGCTCGCACGACGGCGTGGCCGCCCTCCTGCACCCGGACGTGACCACCGCCCACGACGCCTCGCGGGACTTCGTCCGCGCCCACATGGCGGCCCCCGGTGCGCAGAGCGCACTGGACGCCGCCCTGCGCCTGGACGTGCACGCGCTGATGCCCGACGATCCGGTCAAACGGGTCGACAACATGACGATGGCCTGGGGCCTGGAGGCACGGGTGCCGTTCCTCGACCACGAGCTGGTCGAGCTGGCCGCGGCCTGTCCGCCGGAGCTCAAGCTCGCGCAGGACGGCAAGGCGGTCCTCAAGGACATCGGCCGGCGGATCCTGCCCCGCGAGGTCGTCGACCGCCCCAAGGGATACTTCCCCGTGCCGGCCGTCCGGCACATGGCCGAGCCGGTGCTCAGCCGGGTGCGCGAGGCGCTGACCGCCCCCGAAGCGCGGCGGCGCGTTCTCTTCGACCAGGGCCGGATCGCCGAGCTGCTCGCGGAACCCGGCCGCCACCGCACCGAGCGCGGCGCCAGCACCCTGTGGCAGGTGGCTTCGCTGGAGATCTGGTTGCAGACCCACGGCATCGGCCCACACTGAACGGTGACCGCCCCGGAAGCCCTCGAAGAGGCCCACATGCCCCCGGACCGCTCCGCACTGCAGCACCGTTCCCGGCCCGCCGGCGCGTGGGCGCCGGGCCCGGTTCCCGACCACCCCGCCGCTCCGGTCCCGGTACACCTCGCCGGCACCGGCGCGGCGGACCCGCCGACGCTGCTCACCGCCCACGGGTGCTGGTACCCCTCGGCCGCCCCCGCCGGTGACCACGTGGCGTACATCTGCGACCGGGCCGGCGTGCCACAGCTGTGGAGCGGCCCCGCCCGCGGCGGCGAAGCCCACGTCCTCGACGCGGACCCCGACCCGGTGACCGAGGTGTCCTGGTCACCCGACGGCCGCTGGATCGCCTACACCGCCGCCCCGGGCGGCGGCGAGCACACGCGCGTCCTCGTGGTGCGCCCCGACGGGACCGGCCGGCGGGTGCTCGCGGGCGCCGAACCCGGGGCCTCCGCCCACCTTGGCTGCTGGACCCGCGACGGGTCGGCCCTGGCCGTCACCGTCGCCCAGCCGCCCGCCGCCGCGGGGGCCCACAGCGGCGCCGGCCACCTCCCGCAGGACGCCGACCCGCCCCTGCCCGAGGGCTCCCCGGGCGCGGCCTGGACCGAACGCGACGGCCGCGCGACCCTGCTCGGCCCCGCCCACCGGACTGCGTCCGGCCCGTACCCGACGGTCGTGCCGGGCCTGGTACCCGTACCGCCGGCGCCGGCCGACGGGGACGCGGCCACGAGTGGGGGCCTGGCCGCCTACCTCCTCGACCCCGACGGCACCCGGGCCCCCGTCCTGCTGTTCGGCGAAGCGGGCGCCGCCTCCCTGCGCGTCTGCGACATCGGAGCGGAAGGCCGCTTCGCGCTGCTGCGCCGCGGCCCGCGCGGGCGCCGCGAAGCCCTCCTGCTCGACACGGCCACCGGACGCACCACCTTCCGGCTGCCGGTCGCCGACGGAGATCCGTGGATCGGCAGGCTCTCGGCCGACTCGCGCGTCCTGTGGCTGCGCAGCGACGCCGACCGGGAGTTCGCCGCCCTCCTCAGGGCCCGGCTGGACGAGGACGGCGCCCTGCGGGACCTGTCGGTGGCCGCCGAACGGCGGCACACGGCCCTGGACCTGCTGAGCCTGCCCGACCACGGCGGATGGGCGCTGCTCGCCTGGAACGTGCACGGGGCGAGCGAACTGGAGAGCGCAGGCCTGCCCGCCGCCGACTCGGACGACGGCCTCGGACCGCACCACCGGACGGCCCTGCCGCACGAAGTGGTGACCCGCATGGCACCCGTGGGGCGCGGCGGTCTGTTCGCCGCCCTGTCCGGATCCCGGCGCCGGCCCGGCATCTGGGACCTGACGGGCGGCTTCGCCCCGGTGCGCACCGGCTGGTCGGCGCGCGACGAGGACGCGGCGCCGCCCGGGCGGCCGCCCGTCAGCCCGGTGCCGCTGCGCTGCCGGGCCCGGGACGGGCTGATGCTCGGCGGCTGGTACTACCGGTCGCCGGAACGCGATCCGGGCCGTCCGGCGCCGTGCGTGATCCACCTGCACGGCGGTCCCGAGGAGCAGGAAAGGCCCGTGTTCAGCCCGCTCTACCACGAACTCCTGGGCCGGGGCATGGACGTGTTCGCCCCCGACGTGCGCGGCTCCTCCGGCTGGGGCCGGTCGTTCGTCGACGCCGACCTCGGCGCGGGCCGGTTCGCGGCCATCGACGACGTCGCGGACTGCGCCGCCCACGTGGTCGCCCACGGCTACGCGGACCCCCTGCGGCTGGCGGTGATGGGCCGCTCCTACGGCGGCTACCTCACCATGGCCTCGCTGGTCAGCCACCCCGACCTGTTCCGCACCGGCGTCGCCGTGTGCGGCATGTCGGACTTCGCCACCTTCTTCGCAGGTACCGAGCCGTGGATCGCCCAGTCGGCCGCGGCGAAGTACGGCCACCCCGAGCACGACCGGGAGCTGCTGCGGGCCCTGTCCCCGATGAGCCGCATCGACCGGCTGCGCGCGCCCGTACTGGCCGTCCACGGCGAGCACGACACGAACGTGCCGCCGACGGAATCGGAGCAGTTCGTCCGCGCGGCGCGCGACCGCGGGGTGCCGGCCGAACTGCTCACCCTGCGCAACGAGGGGCACGAGTTCCTGCGGGCGGACAACCGCCGCCGCTACCGGCGGGCCGCCGCGGACTGGCTGGAACAGCACCTCGGCGCCGAGCCCGGCCAGGCGCGGCCGGGCTCATGACGCCGGGCGGTCAGCCTTCCGCGTCGCGCAGCCGCACCCGATCCGCCAGCCGCCCCAGGCTCGTGTCGAGGGCGTCGTACCCGGCCTGCTCGCCGGGGTCGTGGCCGGGTCGAAGAACGACAGGTGCACCGTCACCTCGCTGGCGCCGCTGCCGATGCCCGCGACTTGGAGCCAGCCGGTGTAGCCGCCCTGCTCGCGGGTGCCCCATTCGATCTGCATCTGTTCGCGCTGGGCGCGGAGCAACCCGGAGGTGTCCGCGTCGGTGCGGTCCTCGTGAACGGTGCCGGCGGGCAGGCCGTCGGCCCGTACGTGCAGGCCCTCCGGGAGCCAGCCGTCGAGCCGGTCGATGTCGGCCG
The DNA here is from genome assembly GCF_055567555.1 of Streptomyces sp. NPDC026522. NCBI lineage: Bacteria > Bacillati > Actinomycetota > Actinomycetes > Kitasatosporales > Streptomycetaceae > Streptomyces > Streptomyces sp. NPDC026522. Next base: position 216,165 of record NZ_JBVHQF010000008.1, on the reverse strand, counting down.
CCCGGTCGAAGACCTGCTCGGGCGGGGCGGGCATGGTGCGGGAGCGTTCGTACTCGGTCATCGCTGCTGCCGTTCGTGGGCTCGGGGGACGTTCGATCCCACGCATGCCCGGCCGTCCGGCGCCGAAGCCGCCGCGGAGCCGAAGCCCACCCGTTCGCCCGCCACCCGGCAGGGCGCCGGCCCGCGGCCGGGGTTCCCGTCGCCGGGTCGTCCTCACCGGGATCCCTCACCGTCATTCCCATCGGGTAGATTTCTAGAAACTGATTCCAATTCGAGCGGGGCTGACGTGTTAGAGCTGCGGGGGAGCGGAGCCGAGCCGCTGGAGGCGGAGGATCCGCCACGGATCGGGTCGATCGCGCTGGCGGGCCGGCTCGGGGCCGGCGGGATGGGGCGGGTGTACCTCGGGGTCCGCGACGGCCGGTACGTCGCCGTCAAGCAACTGCTGGCTTCCGTGGTCGGCGAGGACGGGGACTTCGTCCGCCGGTTCGGCCACGAACTGGACAACCTCTCCCGGCTGCCGGCGGAGGCCACCGCGCCGCTGATCGAAAGCGACCGCACCGCGCGCCCCCCGTGGTTCGCCACCGCCTACATCCCCGGGCTCACGTTGCGGGAGGCCATCGAGACGCACGGCGGCCCGCTGCCCGCGGCCGCCCTGTGGCTGCTGCTGCGGGAGGCGGCGGCAAGCCTGGCGTCCGTACACGCGCTGGACATGGTGCACCGCGACCTCAAGCCGTCCAACGTCATGCTGACCCTCGACGGGCTCACCCTCATCGACTTCGGCGTCGCCCGGGCCGCCGAACAGAGCCAGCTGACCCGGACCGGCATGGTGGTGGGCACCCCCGCCTACATGGCCCCCGAACAAGCCTCGGGCAAGAAGCGGTTGAGCGGCGCCACCGACGTGTTCGCCCTGGGCTCGGTACTGGCCTACGCGGCGTGCGGCCGGCCGCCGTTCGGCGACGAATCCGGGCACGGCGTGCTGTACCGCATCGTGCACGAAGAGCCCGACCTGGAACCACTGCGCGAACTGGAGCCGGACCTCGCCGAAGTGGTCGCGGCCTGCCTCGACAAGGACCCCGAGGGCCGTCCGACAGCCGCCGAACTCCTCGAACGCGCCACGGGCCGCGGGCCGTCCGCCGCGCCGCTGTGGCCCGCGGCCGTCACCGAGCGCCTGTCGGAGCGGGCCGCCTTCGCCGCCGACGTGCAGGAGGTCGACGTACCGACGGTCCCGCTCGCCGCCGGGAAGCCGGAACCGGAGCGGGTGACGGGCCCCGGGCCGGCCCCCGCGCCCGAGGCCGGGTCCCGTCCGGAACGACCGGAGCGGCGCCGCCGTACCCGGATCCTCCTCGCCGTCGTCCCGGTCGTCATCGTCGCGGGCGGGACGACACTCGTCATCCAGCACCTGCCGTACGCGTCCACGCCCCGGGCCGAGGCGAAGGCCGACCCGGCCGCCTCGGCCCCGGCTTCCCCCTCCCCGTCGGCGCCGGCCGTCACACCGCCGTCAACACCGGCCGGTAGCCCGCCGGGTACGGCGTCACCGCCGGCCTCCCCCGCCCAGGACGCCGCTCAAGGCGGCAGCGACGGCAAGGGACAGGGCGGGGCGGGCGGCACCCAGCCCGGCTCGGCCGGGGGCACCGCCCCGGGCGCGGGCCCCGGCCCGGGCCCCGGCCCGGGCCCCGGACCGGGTACCAGCACCGGCACCGGCACCGGCCAGCAGAACGGCTCGGGAAGCCCGGGCGGCGCCGGCAGCCCGGGCGGCGCCGGCGGCGCGACGTCCCCGACCACCCCGCCCCCCGCTTCGGGCACGCACCGCTACCGCAACGGCGACAACGGCAAGTGCATCACGCAGGTGTACGGCTCTTCGTACAACGGCGACTGTGGGGACTCGTCGGCCCGCTGGACCGTGAAGAGCAGGTCGGACGGCAGCTTCAAACTCGTCAACCAGCAGAGCGGTGCCTGTCTCTACTCCAACGGACTGGAACAGGCCGTCTTCGTGGGCGACTGCGCCCAGGACGGCGGCCGGCTCTGGCGCACGGGCGCGGGCGGCAGTCTGCGGAGCGACTACGGCGGCTGCCTCGACGTGGGCATGACCGGCGGCCTGGTGACGACGACGTGCGGCGGAGAGGCCTCTCAGCGCTGGACCCAGGCCTGAGCGAGCGGAAAGGCGGTTGACGCCCGTCCGCGACCGGTGTTCGGATGGCGGCCGTGACGGCAAGACGGATGCATCCCGGTACGCACCCCGTGGACGAGGGCCTCGTACGACGGCTGGTCGCGGGCCGGTTCCCGCAGTGGGCAGGACTCGCGCTGGAGCGCTGGCCGTCCGGCGGGACGGTCAACGCCATGTACCGACTGGGCGACCACATGGTCGTCAGGCTGCCCCTGGTGCGGGGCGGGGCCGAGGACGTGTCGATGGAGCAGGAGTGGCTGCCCCGCCTGGCACCCCACCTGCCCACGCGCATCCCCGAGGTGCTCGGGGCCGGGGAGCCGGCCCAGGGGTATCCGTGGCGCTGGTCGGTGTACCGGTGGCTGGCGGGCGAGCATCCCGAAGCGGGGGCGCTGCATGAACCCGAGCTGCTCGCCCGGGATCTGGCCGAGTTCGTGGCGGCGATGCGGAGCGTCAACCTGCCGGCCGCGCCGAAGGCACACCGCGGCGGCCCGCTCCGCTCGCTCGACGCCGAGACCCGCACGGCGATCGAGCAGCTGCGCGGGATCCCGCAGGAGGGCATCGACTGCGATGCCGTGGCCGCCGTGTGGGAGGAGGCGGCGCGGGCCCCGGACCGGGACGGGCCGCCGGTGTGGCTGCACGCCGACCTGATGCCGGGCAACGTGCTGGTCGAGGGCGGCCGGCTGGCCGCGGTGATCGACTTCGGGTGTGCGGGGGCGGGAGATCCGGCCTGTGATCTCTTCCCGGCGTGGAACCTGCTGCCGGCCGGTGCGAGGGAGGTCTTCCGCGAGGCGCTGGCCGTGGACGACGCGACCTGGATCCGCGGTCGCGCCCGGACCCTCTCCCAGGCGCTGATCGCGCTGCCCCACTACCGCACGACGAACCCCGCGATGGCCCACAACGCCCGCCACGTGATCCGGGCGGTGCTGGACGAAGGCTGAACCGTTCCCCCGCGCCCGGGGGAACGGCCGGTACTGGTCAGCCCGCCGGTACCCGGGCCGGGGAAGCGGGCGCGGTCAGCCGGTCCGCTCCCACCGGGACGGGGACCGCCGCGAAGATCGCGTCCTGCTGCTCCTGGAGCTCCCGCTTGCGTTCGGGGCCGGTCGACGGCAGGCGCTGCTCCTCGTAGAGCTTGTGGGTGGCTTCCTGCGCCCACTTGCTCTCGGGGGTGTGGAACTGGACCTCGAACAACTGCCCCGAACCAGGCGCCCGCCAACCGGTGTTGAGCCCCCTGTACCCGGCGGCGCGGCCCCAGGTGTTGGACCACTTGGTGCTGTCGTTGCCCCAGGCGGACAGCGCCTGGGAGGCGGTGGTGACTCCCGAGGTGTACCGGCCGTCGCCCCACTGGAGCGTGTAGCGCACCGCGTCGCCGAGGGTGGCCAGAACCGCGTCGGCGCTCTGCCCGGGGTGCTCGCGCAGCGAGGTGGCTACCTTCCGCTTGAGGGATTCGGGGGACTTGAGCCGGTTCTCGAAGCCGATCACCTCCGCACCCGCCATCCAGGCGGCCGCCCGTACCTGGGGGCTGATGGACCGCTCCGCCCGCCGGGCGTCGTCCATGTACTCCTCGACGCGCTGGTTGTCCGCCGAACTCAGCGAGAGCCCGCCTTCACCGGTCCACCCGTCGCCGGGTTGCCGGGCCCCGGCCGCGGGGGAGGGGCTCGTGGTGGCCGGGGCGGCGCCGGCGGTCGTGGTGAAGCCGCTCCCGAGCGCGGTGGTCAGCGCGGCCGCGACGGCGGCTCGGGTGAGGGTACGGGCGATGTTCATCCGGGTCGGTCCTGCTCTCGTGCGGGAATCGGTACGCGAGGCACAACTGACCGCCCAGGGCCGAAGTGTCTCCTTCCGGCGCACCCGGTGATCTTTGGCCGGTTTCGGCTGGGCCGTTCGCGGCCCGGCCGGCCGGACCGCTCAGCCGGACCCCCTCGTCCTAGCCGGCCAAGTGGCCCGGGGCCTCATCCGCGTTCGCGGAGGTACGCCTCCAGCTCGGCCGCGCCGGCCAGCATCGCCCGCCCCCGGGCGAACAGCCGCCCGTGCCAGTCGCACAGGGCGGCCGCCAGCGGCTCCACCCCGCCCGCCGACCGGACTTGGCCGATCAGCGGGGCGATCCGGTCCAGCCGGTAGCCGCCCCGCCTCAGCTGGTGGGCCAGCCGGGCGTCGCGTACGTCGGCCCCGTCGTAGACGCGGTACCCGGTCAGCCGGTCACGGCGCGGCCGTACCAGCCCGGCGCGCTCCCATGCGCGCAGCGTCGCCGGGCGGATGCCCAGCTCCTGCGCCAACGGTCCGATGAACCTGCTGCCGCCGGACCCGGACACCGCCGCATCGGGTCCGGCCTGCGCGGCGGGCGCCAGATCGCGCAGGGCGCTCTCCACGGCCCGGAGCGTGCGCCGGTCCTCCAGCAGCTGGGCGTGCCCCTCGTCGATGAGGCGCAACGCCTCGTCGACCGCGCCCCGGTTCACGGCCTGCATGATCGACGTCGACGCCTGGTGGCCGTGGCCCGCCACCAGGGCGAGGAACGCACCCAGGGCCCGCGCGTGCAGCGGCGAATAGGTGCGGTAACCGTGCGGCGTGCGGTCGGCGGCCGGAAGGATGCCGGCCGCCTCGTAATTCCGGACGGCCTGCGTCGACAGACCGTGCCCGCGCGCCAGGTCGATCGGCCTGAGGTGCCCGCCCCTTTGAAGGTTTCGTCCCACGCGGCCCAGACTATCGCGGCCAAGTCTCAAACGACGCTTCAACGATACCGTTGAAGGCATGGTCACAGACATCAAAGACACCCTCATGAAGCTGCTTCCGGGCAGGCCGCGGGTGCTGGCCCTGGGGGAGCCCACCCACGGCGAGGACTCCCTGCTCGAACTGCGCAACGAGCTCTTCCGGCACCTGGTCGAGCAGGAGGGCTACCGGACCGTCGCGATCGAGAGCGACTGCCTGGCGGCCCTGGTCGTGGACGACTACGTCACCTCGGGCACGGGCACCCTGGACGAGGTCATGGCACGCGGATTCAGCCACGGCTGGGGCGCCTCCGCGGCCAACCGCGAACTCGTACGCTGGATGCGCGCCCACAACGACGGCCGGCCCGCGTCCGACCGGCTCCGCTTCGCCGGGTGCGACGGCCCGCTGGAGATCACCGGCGCCGCGAGCCCCCGGCAGGCGCTCACCGCACTCCATGACTTCCTCTCGGCCCATGTGCGGGCTGACCTGTTTTCCTGCACCGCGGCAACGCTCGACCGCCTGCTCGGCGACGACGACCGGTGGACCGATCCCGCCGTGATGACCGACCCGGCGCGCTCCGTCGGGCAGTCGGCCGAAGCCGGGGAACTGCGCCTGCACGCCGACGACCTCGTGGCACTGCTCGACGCGCAGACGCCGTACCTGCTCACGGCGACCTCGCGGGACGACGTGGACCGGGCCCGCCTGTACGGACGCACTGCCACCGGCCTGCTGCGCTACCACTTCTGGATGGCCGACACCTCGGCGGCCCGGATGACCCGGCTGGTGGGCGTGCGGGACCAGATGATGGCCGACAACCTGCTGGCCGTCGCCGCCCGGGGCCCGGTACTCATCCACGCCCACAACTCCCACCTCCAGCGGGAGAAGAGCTCGATGCGGATGGGCGGGACGCCGCTGGAGTGGTGGAGCGCCGGGGCGCTGGTGAGCGCCCGGCTCGGCGCGCAGTACGCCTTCGTGGCCACGGCCCTCGGCACGATCCGGCACCGGGGGGTGGACGCGCCGCCGCCGGACACCCTCGAAGGACTCCTGTACGCGCTCCCGGAGGACCGCGGCATCGTCGACCCCTCGCACCTGGCCACCGCCCTCGGCGACCCGCGGCCCGCGCCCCGCACCTCCCCGTGGTTCGGCTACGCCTCCCTCGACCCGGCCCACCTGGCGGCCATCGACGGGATCGTGTTCGTCAGGGACGTACCGCAGAGCTAAGGGCTGTCCCGTAATCCCCGGCGGGCGCGCGGCGCCAGCTACGGCACCTCGCCACGTTGTCGGGACCGCCCGAATGGGCCCAGTCTGAGGACGACCCTCCGCCTTGCGATGCACCGCATCTGACACCGCGCGCTGACCCGCCGCGGACTACGGGACAGCCCTTAGCGCCGCGTGCCCGGCGACACCGTCTGCTCCTCGCGTCCGGGTGCTTCGCGTTCCCGCGGCACCGCACGGGTTCTGGCCGCCGAGGCTGACGTCCGGGCCGGGCCCGCCGCGACGGTGGCCGACGAATCCGTGCTTGCTCCGCGGCGGGCCGGGCATACCACCGGAGTGAGACGCGAGCGGCTGACGTTCGACGGCTGGATCGCCGCCGTCGGAACGGGGTCCGGCACCCGGGTGGTCGTCGGCCACTGGCTCCACTCGCCCTTCGGGCCGTTCAGCGACGTGATGCTGGAGCGCGGCGACGGACATCGCCTGCTGCTGGCCCCCACCGCCCGCACCGCCGAGTACGTGGCGGGCGTCTACCACTTCGACGAGGTCCGGACCGTGCCGGTGCGGGTGCACAGGCGGGACACCGGGTGGGACGTCGGGGCGGGGCCGCTGGACCTGCGCTTCGCCGTCGGCCGCCGGGGAGCGCTCGGCCTCGCGCTCCGGGCCGTTCCACCGCCGCTCGCGCGCCGCCCGGCCTGGGCGGCCCTGACCGGCGTGCCCGCCCGCCTGCTGCCCGGCGTACGGACCCGGGGCAGCTCGCGCCCCGGCTGCCGCCAGTGGTACGCGGCCCGGGACCTGCGGCCGATCTCCCTCGCCGCCGCACACCTGGACGGGGTCGACCTCGGCCCGCTCGCTCCGGTCGCCCCGCCCGTGCGGTTCGGCTTCGGGTCCGCCCCCGCCGCACCGGCGGTGGTACGGATCGTGTCCACCGTCGAAACCGTCGCGGCCCTCGGACGGCCCGGCGCGGCGGGCGACGCACTCCCGGAGGCACCATGAACGAGCGACCGGTTCTCCTGCCCTACGCCGACCCGGCCTTCCTCGCGGACCCCTTCCCGTTGTACCGGCAACTGCGCGAGGACGGCCCCGTACGCCGCGTCGTCATCGCCGGCGGCCTGGACGCCTGGCTCGTCACCCGGTACGCGGACGGGCTCGCGGCCCTGTCCGACTCGCGCCTCAGCAGCGACGTACGCGACGCCTCAGACGGCCGGCTCCGGCAACAGCTGCCCGAAACGGAGCGCGAGTCGGTGCTGGGCAACATGCTGCGCAGCGACCCGCCCGATCACACCCGGCTGCGCCGCCTGGTCTCCAAGGCGTTCACCGCCCGACGGGTGGCCGCGATGCGGCCCCGGATCCAGGCCGTCACCGACCGGCTGCTGGACGCGGTCGCCCCGCTAGGCCGCGCCGACCTCGTCGCGGACTTCGCCCTGCCGCTCCCCGTCACGGTGATCAGCGAACTGCTCGGAGTACCGGTGGACGAACGCCACGACTTCCAGCGCTGGACCGACCGCATGATCACGCGGGGCGCGGAGCCACCGGATCCCGCCGTGCTGAACGAGGCCTGGCAGCACATGCGCGGCTACCTGACCGGGCTCGTCCAGGCCAAACGGGCACACCCCGGCGACGACCTGCTCAGCGCCCTCGTCACCGCCCGGGACGAGGAACAGCGGCTGACCGAGGACGAGCTGATCGCCATGGTCTTCCTGCTGCTGGCCGCCGGGTACATCACCACGGTCAACCTGATCGGCGGCGGCATCAACATGCTGCTCGCGCACCCGGACCAGCTCGACCTGCTGCGCTCGGACCCCGAGCTGCTGCCGGGCGCGATCGAGGAGTTCCTCCGCTACGACGGCCCGGTCAGCCCCGGCATCGCCCGGTTCGCCCGCGAAGACGTCGAGATCGCGGGCGTGAGCGTCCCGCGCGGCGCGACCGTGTTGATCGCCTCGGCCATCGCCGACCGCGACCCGGCCCAGTTCCCCGGCCCCGACCGGCTGGACATCACCCGGCGGGACAACGCCCACCTCGCCTTCGGGCACGGCATCCACTACTGCCTGGGGGCTCCGCTGGCCCGGCTGGAAGGGCAGACCGCCATCGGGACCGCGCTGCGCCGGCTCCCCGGGCTGGCCCTTGCCGTGCCGCCGCAGGAGATCCGCTGGCGCCCCGGCGGACTGCGCGGCCCGCGGAGCCTGCCCGTCACCTTCACACCCGGCGGCTGAGGCTGGTGCCCTGACCGGAAAGGCCCGGTGGCCGTTAGCGTTCGCCGCCCCGGAAGTCCCACGCTTCGATGTCGCGGTAATGGATCGGCCCGGGGCCCCGGCCGACGTTGCTGCCCACCAGGTGCAGGCGCTCGGCCCGCCACCGCCGGCCGGTGAACGCGGCGAGTCCGCCGGCGGCCTTCACCACGCTGGACGGGTCGTCGCGGCGCGATCGGGCCAGCGTCAGATGGGGACGCAGCGGCCGGTCCTCGAAGGCGACACCGCACTCCCTGACCACGCGCCGGACTTCGCCGGTGAGCCGGTGCAGCCCGTCGAGGTCCCCCTCCAGCCCGCTCCACAGCACCCGCTCGTCGAAGTGCCCGCCGCCGCGCAGAGCCAGTTCCACCGGCCGGCTCCGCGCCGCGAGTTCCGCGAGCGGCGCCCGGAGCAGCGGCACGGTCGCCACCGGCAGCTCGCCGAGGAACGCCAGGGTGATGTGCCAGTCCTCGATGCGGTTCCACCGCATCCGCGGGTACGCCTCGTAGGCGGACCGCAGCTCGCGCGCCAGCTCTTCCTTGGCGTCATCGGGCGGGGCCAGCGCTATGAACACGCGGACGGTCGGAGCCGGTTTCTGTTCGTTCACGAAGGACTTAGTACACCACCACCGGCCGGGACGTCCGCACCGGCCAGGTGCGGACGCCTCTCCCACCGGGGCGACCCGGCAACTCGTTGTCCTCACCCGGAGTGGAGAGCGGCGGTGCTCAGCGGTAGGCGGCGAGGAAGGCGCGGGTGCCGGCGGCGGCGTAGCGGTCGAGGTCGGCGTCGGTGTCCTGGGACCGGCCGGTGAACATGGCCCTGTTCACCGGGATCGACAGCAGCAGGCCGGAGAAGTGGTTCGCGGCCAGGAAGGCGTCGTCGATACGGAGCAGCCCCTGGTCGGCCAGCCGCTGGAAGGTTGCCGCCAGCGTGGCGAGCCCTCGTTCGAAGCCCCGCTCGTACCACTCGGTACCCAGGTCGGGGAAGACGTCGGCGTTGGCGATGATCAGGCGCCGCAACTGGATGACCTGGGGGTGGGTGAGGGCGGCCAGGAACTGGCGGGCGAGCCGGGTCAGGTTCTCTTCCAGGTTGGCGGCGTCGGTCGGGATGTCCTCGCGGCGGCCCTGGCCCAGGGCCTGACCCGGGACGGGTTCGACTTCACCCGTAACGCCCTCAGCCAGCTCAGCCTCGGCGGCCTCGGCTGGATCCAGGTCACCGCCTTCCTGCTCACCGGCCTGCTGATCATCGGCGGCGCGATCGCCGTGCGCCAGGCGTTGCGCGACATGCGCGGCGGCACCTGGGCGCCCGGGCTGCTCGGCGTGTTCGGTGCCTCGTTCCTGCTCGCCGGGGTCTTCCCCGCCGACCCCGGGGCCGGGTTCCCCGCCGGAGCCCCCGAGGACCGGGTCGCCTCGCTGAGCGCACACGGCACCGTCCACATGCTCAGCGGCACGGTCGGCTACCTCGCGCTGTGCGCCGCGTTCCTCGTGCTCGCCCGGCACTTCGCCGCCCGCCGGATGCGCGGATGGGCACTCGCCGCCCGCCTCGTTCCGGTGGGGGTCCTCGCCGGATTCGCCGCCTCGGCCACCACAGTGGCGGCCTTCACCGTCGGAGCAGGACTCGGTCTGCTCGGGCTCAGCGCCGTCACCGCCCGCCTGACCTTCCCCGCGCGGCAGTAGCGGCGCCGCGCCACCGTCCGCAGAAACCGCACCAAGACATCACCGACCGACAGACAGGACGATGTGAGATGACCGCACCGGTAAAGGGCCCCGCCAGCTACTTCCCCGCGATCGAGAAGAAGTACGGCCGCCCGATAGAGGAGTGGCGGAGCCTCATCCGCACCTCACCGCTGACCAAGCACATGGAACTCGTCGCCTGGCTCAAGGCCGAGCACGGCCTGGGCCACGGTCACGCCAACGCGCTGGTCGCGCACACGCTGGCCGACCGCGGCAGGTGAGCCCTGACCCGGCGCGGGCCGACGACGCCCAAGGCGCCGACCGCCCCTCCCGCGCCATGCCGCCCGCGGCTGTCCGGGCCGGCCGGCCGGAGACCGGGCCGGCCCGGACACCAGGCTCAGGCGAGGTCGAACCGGTCGAGGTTCATGACCTTGTCCCACGCGTGCACGAAGTCACGCACGAACTTCTCTCCAGCGTCCTGGGACGCGTAGACCTCCGCGACGGCCCGGAGCTGGGAGTCAGAACCGAAGACGAGGTCGACGGCCGTGGCGGTCCACTTCGCCTTGCCCGTCGCGCGGTCCCGGCCTTCGTAGACGTTCTCGGCCGACTCCGACGCCTTCCACTCGGTGCCCATGTCGAGCAGGTTGACGAAGAAGTCGTTCGTCAACGTCTCCGGCCGCTGGGTGAAGACGCCGTGGGAGGACCCGCCGAAGTTGGCGTTCAACGCCCGCATGCCGCCGATCAGGACCGTCATCTCGGGAGCGGTCAGCGTCAGCAGGTTGGCGCGGTCCAGCATGAGCGTCTCCGGCGACAGCTTCTCGCCCGCCCGCAGGTAGTTGCGGAAGGCATCCGCCCGCGGTTCCAGCACGGCGAACGCCTCCACGTCGGTCTGCTCCTGCGAGGCGTCCGTACGCCCCGGCGCGAACGGCACCTTGACGTCGTACCCGGCGTTCTTCGCGGCCTGCTCCACGGCCGCACAGCCACCCAGCACGATCAGGTCCGCGAGCGAAACCTTCGTCGCGCCCGTACGTGACTGGTTGAATTCCTGCCGGACCTGCTCCAGGGTCCGCAGCACCTCGGCCACCTCGGGGCGGTCGTTGACCTCCCAGTCCTTCTGCGGCGCGAGCCGGATCCGGGCCCCGTTGGCCCCACCGCGCTTGTCGGTGCCCCGGAAGCTCGCCGCCGCCGCCCAAGCGGTGGTGACCAGCTGGGACAGGGACAAGCCCGAGGCCAGCACCGTGTTCTTGAGGGCGGCGATGTCCTCGGCCGAGACCAGCTCGTGGTCGACCGCGGGGACCGGGTCCTGCCACAGCTGCGGCTCGGGGATCCACGGGCCGAGGTAGCGCGAGAGGGGGCCCATGTCGCGGTGCAGCAGCTTGTACCAGGCCTTGCCGAACGCCTCGGCGAGCTTGTCCGGGTTCTCGTGGAAGCTCTTGGCGATCGGCCCGTAGACCGGATCCACCTTCAGCGCGAGGTCCGTCGTCAGCATCATGGGGGCGTGCCGCTTCGACGGATCGTGGGCGTCGGGCACCGTGCCCTGCGCCCCGGGATCCTTGGGGGTCCACTGCTTCGCACCGGCGGGGCTGGTCGTCAGCTCCCAGTCGTACCCGAAGAGGTTGTCCAGGTACCCGTTGTCCCACTGCGTCGGGGCGGTGGTCCACGCGCCCTCCAGCCCGCTGGTGAGCGCGTGGACGCCCACGCCGCTGCCGTACGTGTTCTTCCAGCCGAGGCCCTGCTGCTCGATGGGGCAGCCTTCGGGCTCCGGACCGATGTACTCGGGGTCGACCGCTCCGTGGCACTTGCCGAAGGTGTGGCCGCCGATGATGAGCGCGGCCGTCTCCTCGTCGTTCATCGCCATGCGCCCGAACGTCTCGCGGATGTCCCGGGCGGCCGCCATCGGGTCCGGGTTGCCGTTGGGTCCTTCGGGATTGACGTAGATCAGTCCCATCTGCACGGCGCCCAACGGACCGGAGAGTTCCCGGTCGCCGCTGTAGCGCTCGTCCCCGAGCCAGGTGTCCTCGGGCCCCCAGAAGATCTCCTCGGGCTCCCAGACGTCCTCTCGCCCGAAGCCGAACCCGAACGTCTTGAACCCCATCGATTCCATCGCGCAGTTGCCGGCGAAGACCAGCAGATCGGCCCATGAGATCTTCTGGCCGTACTTCTGCTTGACGGGCCAGAGCAGCCGGCGGGCCTTGTCCAGGCTCACGTTGTCCGGCCAGCTGTTGAGCGGGGCGAAGCGCTGTGCGCCGGCGCCGCCACCGCCCCGGCCGTCGGCGATGCGGTACGTGCCCGCGGAATGCCAGCTCATCCGGATGAAGAGCGGCCCGTAGTGCCCGTAGTCGGCAGGCCACCAGTCCTGCGACGTCGTCATCACATCGAAGACGTCCTGCTTCAGCGCGTCGACGTCGAGCGTCGCGAACTCGCGCGCGTAGTCGAAGTCCTCGCCCATCGGATTGGACCGGGGCGAGTGCTGGTGGAGGACTTGTAGGTCCAGCTGGTTCGGCCACCAGTCCCGGTTCGACCTGGGTCGGGTCGGCACGGGCGTCGGGGAGGGGATTACCGGGTTCTCGCTTTCGCTGCCGGACACGTCCGTCCTTCTTCCTGTCTCGGTGTTTCCTTCTGCTGGCTGCCTGCTCTTGACGTCGGGTGCCCTGTCGGGTGCGGGCAATGCGACCCGCGCGCCATGGAGCCCCGCCAGCTGGAAACGCCTCACCAGACCCGCAACAGTCGTACGCGGGGGCTAGACCGGCCGGCGAGAGACCCATCCTCACGCACCGGCGCGGCCCGCCACCCCCTCGACACGGCCGGGCACCGGCTGTTCCTCAACCCGACCCGCGTCCCCCGCTGCTCGCGGGCCGGACAGGGGAACGGGTCCGCGGGGGAGGTGCCAGGTGTAGGCGGCGGGGTCGAAGCGGTGGAGCCGACCTGTCAGGCGCCCGGTCGACCAGGGCCAGGCGAAGGTGTTGCGGCCGCTGGGGGCCAGGTAGTAGCTGGTACAGCCGCCGGTGTTGTACACCGTCCTCGCCAGCGCTTTCTGTACCGCGCTGTTGTGCGTCGTCTGTACGGCGGGCCGGACCTCCAGCGCCTGGCTGCCGCTGCCGTCGAGGTGGGTCAGGGCGTCGGTGAGGTAGCTGAGCTGGGCTTCCAGCACGGTGATGGCGGAAGTGGAGCCGCCCAGCAGGTTGGGGCCCAGGAGCAGGAACAGGTTGGGGAAGCCGGTGACGGTGGTGCCCAGGTAGGCCTGCGGTTCGCCGCCCCACGCCTCGTGCAGGGTCCGGCCCTGCGCCCCGTACAGGTTCCGGGCCAGCGGCAGTTCGCCGACGCGGAAACCGGTGGCGGTGATGAGGACGTCCGCCTCGGCGGCCGTGCCGTCGGCGCCGACGATCTCGTTGCCGCGCACCGCGCGCACCGCGGTCGGGTGCAGGCGGACGTGCGGCCGGTTCAGGGCCGGGTAGTAGGTGCTGGAGGTGAGCAGGCGCTTGCACCCGAGCCGGTAGGACGGGGTCAGGGCGCGGCGCAGCCGCGGGTCGGGAACGGAGAGTCGCAGGTGCGCCCGGGCGCCCGCTTCGAGGAGCAGGGCGAGCGAGGGATGGCGGAAGGCGTAACCGAAGCTCTCCTGTAGCGCGTACTGGGCGGCGCGCAGGCCGCCGCGGGCGCCGGGCAGCCGGCCCACGACCCGGTGGAACGCCGGGGACAGGGGCAGGTCGGGTTTGGGCAGCACCCACTGGGCGGTGCGCTGGAAGAGATGTACGGCCGCCGCCCGGCCGGCGATGGCGGGAACGACCTGCACGGCGGAGGCGCCGCTGCCGACCACGGCCACCCGCTTCCCGGCCAGGTCGACGCCGTCGTCCCAGCGGGCGGTGTGCAGCACGGGCCCGGCGAAACCGTCGAGCCCCGGCACGTCCAACGGGCGCGGGACGTGCCACGGGCCGGTGGCCATCACCAGGACCGCGGCCCGGTAGGGTCCGTCGCTCGTGTCGAGCAGCCAGCGCCCGGCCGCCGGATCCCAGCGGGCTCCGAGCACCTGTACGCCGCAGCGCAGCACCTCGGCGACCCCGTACCGCTCGGCGGTGCCGGCGAGGTACCTGCGGATCTCCTCCTGCCCGGCGAACAGGCGGCTCCAGGCCGTGTCCGGGGTGAAGGAGTAGCTGTAGAGCGTCGAGGGCACGTCGCAGGCGCAGCCCGGGTAGGCGTTCTCCCGCCACGTACCGCCCAGCCGCGGCGCCTTCTCCAGCACGAGCACATCGCGGAACCCCGCCTCACGCAGCCGGATGGCGGCGCCGAGACCGGAGAAACCCGCTCCGACCACCACGACCCGCACGTCCCGCACGGGCCGGCCGCCCTGTACGGGAATCACCGCACACCCCCGGCCGGCCCCGCTGTACCCGGCCGTTCAGCACTGCCCGGGCGCGCGGACCACCGGTGGTCGAACCTCTCCAGAAAGCTCATACGACGCATGATCCGCACTTCGCTCCGCCCGCGTCGCCGCGCTCCCGGCGGCGGAATCCGGTGCAGAAACGTCCCATGCTGGTGTCCGGGGCAGCCATGAGGCGAGCCGGGGGTCCCCCGAACGAAGCACGGCCCGGGGCCCGCGGCCGCCGGGCTCGGGCTCGGCCGGCCGGGCGGACGTACGGCGTGGATGCGTGCCGGGCCGCGGCCGCGTCAACGAGAGTGGCCGGGGGGGCTGGTTCCGGCCCTCTACCCCGGAAGTATCGGAGAAGCCGGTGACGGCCGACGGCATGACTGGTCCGGAGCTCGCGGAGAGCCTGCTCCAGGACACGGACGACGAAGGCACGCGCGCCGCGACCCGGCTGCTGGGCGCCCACGACAACGGCTTCTGGCTACGGCGCCTCATGGCGGACCGGACCCTCGAAACCGCCGCCGACCGGCCGCTGGTCAAACGGTCCGGCACACGTCGGACGGTCGACTGGGACGCGGTCGGCCGGCTCATGCTCACCCTGGGCTGGTCGCGCCGGGCGTCCCGGAGCGAGGTCGCGGTGCTGGAGGTCGCGGCCTCCCTCGTCGGCGGCTGCGCCGTTCAGCTCCGGCAGGTCATCGAAGCGCTCGACGAGGCGGAGTTCCGGCTGGTCCTGCGGGCGATGGAGGACGCGGCTCACGGCCGGACCCCCTAGGGGGGTGTCTGACGGATCATGGCCGGGCCGGACCGGCTCCGGGGTGCGTGGCGCCGGGATTCCACCGGGGCCGCCACCCGAATGGACGCGCCCGGATGTCCCCGCAGCCGACCCCGCCGGATGCTGGTTCCGCGCCACTTCCGGCGCACCGCCCGATGAAGGAGCATGTCGTGGCACAGCCTTCGACCCCCGGTCCCACCGCACGCGCGCCTCGCGGAAGCGATCTCCACAGCAGCCGCGACGCCTGGGCGGCCGGCGGCACCATGTTCGCAGGAGTCCTCCTCCTCGTAGACGGCATCCTGGGCATCATCAAAGGCATCGCCGGCATCGCGAAAGACGACGTCTACGCACGCCTGGGCCACTACGTCTTCAAATTCAACCTGACCGCCTGGGGCTGGATCCTCCTCGTCCTGGGCGTCCTCCTCGTCGTCGTCGGCGTCGGACTCCTCCAGAGAATGGCCTGGGCACGCGTGGCGGGCGTGGTCATCGCCGGATTCAGCATCATCATCAACTTCATGTGGCTGCCCTACACACCGGTCTGGGCGCTCATCTCGGTCGCCATCGGCGTCTTCGTGATCTGGGCCCTGTGCAACACGCCCGGCCGCCAGTCGGCCGCCGTCTGACCCCCGAACCCCTCCCGGCGACGGCAAGCGCGTCGGGGACCGCCCGGCAGACTCGGGCGGTCCCCGGCGCAGCCGCGTCGCGAGGGGCCCGGCTCCGCAAGTGGAACGGGGAACGGGTGGGTCACGCGTAGAGCGACCAGTCCGCACCGAGGAGAGCCGCGAACTCCCGCCGCGGACGGCGTCGCCAGGAGCTGCTCGACGTGTCCTTGGGCGCGACGTTGTCCGGATGGATGATGCCGACGTAGAAGGACGGGTCCGCGAGCGCACCGACCCGGATTCCGGGACGGGACGCCAGCCAGCGCGTTCCCGAACCGATGTCCCGGTCGGGGAACGGGCGGGCCAGCGCGACCTCGCGCCGGTAGCAGAAGGTCGGTTCGAACACCCAGGGGCGCCCGGCGTCCGGATGCACGTACTGCCAGCACTCGCCGCCGGCCGAGGTGTCGAGGTACAGCACGGTCCGCAGGCCCGAAACGTCCACGTCCAGCGCGAGGTGGGCGGCGACCTGGCGGGAGAGCCGCCGGTCCGACATCCAGTCGTCGTCGTCCCAGTGCACCACGAGGTCACCCCGGGCCTCCCGGCACCCGATGGTTCGCTTGGCGCCGATGGTGTGCCGCCCGTCGAGCCGTACGTAGCGGACCCGCGGGTCGTCCGCCGGCATCAGGTCCGCCACGGGATCGGAGCCGTCGTCGAGCACCACGAGCTCCCGGGCGGGATAGTCCTGGCGGCGGAAGTACCGGATCGCCTGGGGCACGAACCGCCGCCGGTTGTACGTCGGCATCACACAGGACACCAGCGGTGCGGCCGGGTCCGGGCGCATCAGCCGGCCGTCCGGCCGGGCTCGATCTCCTCGACGCGGGGCAGCCGCACCTGGTAACTCGCCTTGCCCGTCAATGCCTTGTCCGTCCAGTTCGTTCCCTCCCCCTCGGCCTCACCGAAGGTGATCCTGATCCGCTTCGCGAAATCGGATGCCCGTCCCAATGCGCCTCCCTCACTGTCGGCGTAGTAGTCCACATCGGCCCGCATCCACAGCATTTCGCCGGCCCGGACCGCCTCCAGGACCTTCACCTCGTGACCGCGGTAGAGCCCCGGGTTGTTGACCTCGCTCGGCGTCGGAACCAGGTTCCAGGCGGCGCCGGGGCCGCCCATACTTCCGCTGATCAGGTGGGTCCGGCTCCAGTCGGCGTTCTTCCTGCCGTCGCGCAGCCTGTCCCAGCCGACGGGGTGCTCCCTGGGCCCTTCGCCGCCGCCCTGCTTCCAGCGCAGCGGGCGCCCCCGGACCAGCAGCGCCTTGCCGCCCGCGAGGACCGGCGTGTCGAAGACCGGTTCCTCCTCGCTCGCGAGGCGGTAGGCGGGCCTGGGCGGGTTCTCCCCAGGGTGGTAGGCGCGCGCCAGGACCAGTCCGCTCCCGGCGCCGCCCGGCAGCCGGTACTTGATGAACCAGTCGCCGTTCACCTCGACGACGTCGACCACCCTTCCGTTCTTCTTGTCGGCGGGCAGCTCGCAGTGCACCTGCTGGCCCGGTACCACGTGCGGGCGCGGCTGGCCGGACCCGGAGATCCGGATGGCGGTCTGCTGCTCGTCCGTCGGGTTCACCACCCCGCGGACGGCCCAGAAGTCGTCCCGCGGCACGACGTCGAGGTCCCGCATCCCGTAGCGGAGCTTGATCACCCCGAGCAGCGGACGGAGCACCGCCGCGTCCACCCTGGTACCGCCGAAGCGCGCGAGCGCGGCCGCGGCCGCGGCCAGCCCCTGCCGCAGTCGGCCCTGCGCGCTGTCCGCCGTCGCGGCCGGACCGCCCAACGCCCGCCCGAGCAGACCGCCTACCCGGTCCGCGATCCACCGGGCCACCCGCCGCACGGCGTTCAGGATCGCCGTGCGCACCGTGCCGATCACCCGCCGCACCGGTTCGGCGACGTTGCCGAGACCGACCATCCTGGCCAGGAAGCCGAGGATCACCGGCAGCGTGTCGGCGAGGGTGCGCTCCACGAAGTCGGCGGAGGCGGCGGTGTTGCCGCGTGCGACGGACTCCACCGAGTCGAGGACCGAATGGAGCAGCCGCCCGATCTGCTGGGCCCGCTCGATGAAGAACATCACCGTGTTGTAGGTGGTGATGACCGCCTGGATCACCGCACCGACCGGATTGAACAGGGTGACCAGCTTGGTGAGGGCCGCGCCGACCACCGACCGGGTCACCCAGTCGCGGATGCCCTGGAGCACGGTGTCGGCGAGGTTCCCGGCGAACTCCTTGATCTTGTCCCAGGCGGCGGCGAGGCCCCGGGTCACCACGCCGCGCAGGAAGTCGAACGCCTCCTCTACGTAGCGGACGGACCGCTCGCCGATGATCTCCACGAGTACGGACCGCAGGGCGGAGTAGGTGAGTCCGAGGATCTGCAGGATCAGCCCGAGGACGCCCGCGAAGTCCCAGCGCGTGGGCAGTTGCACCGTGCCGCGCAACGTCCCGACCAGCCATTCGAAGATGCCGGTCCGCAGGTGCTGGAGGATGTTCGAACCGAACTTGCGGAAGCCGCCCATCACCGCGCTCAGCAGATTGCCGAGGAACCGGACCGGGTCGGCGACCACCAGGCCGAAGGCCGCGCCGATCCGCCGGAAGACCGCCAGTACCTGCTGGCCCGCCGGACCGGCCAGCGCCAGCGCGCCCTCGAAGACGAACTCCGCCACCTTCCGGCCCGCGGCCGCGGCGAACTCGGTGAGCCGGCGCAGCGGCGGCCCGAAGACCTCGCGCAGCTTCTCCCAGAGCCGGGCCGGGCTGAGCAGGTCGGTGACGGAGACGGCGGCAACGGCGCGCTCGACGAGGCCCCGGACGTACACCCAGGTCAAGCCGAGCCCGGCGGACTCGGCGGTGAGCCACTCGTAGGCCCGCTGGAGCACCCGGGCCTGCTGGAGGTTGTCGAACAGCGCCGTCCCGCCCGGTACGAGGCCGAGGACGCCGCGCACCAGGTTCACCGCGCCGCGTTCCACCGGCTGCTGGGTGACCGGGTCCCGGCCGAGGACGAAGCCGAGCAGGTCGTAGCCGGGCAGTGAGTGCGCGCGCTCCTTGACGAAGCCGAGCGCGGACGCCAGGGCGGACGCACCGGCGTCGGCGACGGCGCCCAGCGCCCCCGCGTACCAGGGCCGCTCCTCGCGCTGGACCGACGGGCCGGTGCGACCGCGTACGGTCACCCGCTCACCGCGCACCACCGCGCCGGCGGCCCGCCGCGCCTCGCCTTCGAGGTCGCCGTGCGGCCCGTCGAACAGCTGGACGGCCGGCCCGCCGCCCTGCTGGATCGCGTGACTGACCTCGTGGGCGAGCAGCCCGAGGTCGGTGGACCGCTGCCCCCGGCCGAGGAAGACGTGGGTTCCCCAGGTGAAGGCCCGGACACCGTAGTGCGCCGCCGCGGCCGCGGCGTACGCGCCGTCGTGGAGGCGGACCGGGCCCACGTCGACGCCGAGGCGGCTGCCCAGCGGGCCGGCGATCTCCAGCGGCAGCGGCCGGCCCGCCCCGGAGGACGTCAGGGCCCGGCGGACGGCGGGGGCCATCGCCTGCGGCGGCGCCACCGCGGCCGGCGACAACCTGACCGGCGGGCGCTCCGGCCGGCGCCGCTGGAGCGCCGGCCCCGGCGCCGCGCTAGGCACCGGCCGCCACCGTCCGCAGCGGGCACACCTCGCCGGACTTGCGGTACTCCCTGCGCACGGCCGCCTCCAGCACGGCCGTGGACAGCCGATGGCCCCCCGGCGGCGCCGCCCCGGGCACCGGGTCGACCGACAGCACCGCGGCGTGCAGCACGGCGTTGCGGATCTGACCTCCGGTCAGCGCGCACCGGGCCGCCACGTCGTGCAGGAACGGCTCGGCGACGCCGTGCTCACGGGGCAGGTGAAGATTCCAGATGGCGAGCCGTTCGGCCGGCCCCGGGGCGGCGAAGTCGATCACCACATCGAGCCTGCGCTCGAAGGCGTCGTCGATGCTGTCCTGCGCGTTGGTCGTGATGACCACGATCCCCTCGAACGACTCCAGGCGCTGCAAGAGGTAGTCGGTCTCCAGGTTCGCGTAGCGGTCGTGGGAGCTGCGCACGTCAGTGCGGCGGGTGAGCAGCGCGTCGCCTTCGTCCATCAGCAGCACCACATCCAGCGCCTCGGCCCGACCGAGGACGCGGTCGAGGTTCTTCTCCGTCTCACCCAGGTATTTGTTGACCACCGTGGACAGGTCCAACCGGTAGACCTCCTTGCCGAGGGCGGCCCCGAGCAGCCGGGCGGCCAGCGACTTGCCCGTGCCGCTCGGCCCGGTGAACAGCGCCCGTACCCCCGCGCCGAAACCGGTCCCGAAGGTCCGCGGCAGCACCGAAGGCAGGATCTCCCGCGCCCGGCACCGGCGTTCGAGCAGCACCAGCTCGTCGCGGACGCGCGCGTTCACCACCAGGTCCGACCAGTTGCCACCCGCCGGCAGCCGGGTCGCCAGGGTGTCGAGCTGTTCGGCGTGCACGGCCCGTTTGGCGACGGCCACATCGGACGCCGTCACCGACCGGCGGCCGGCCGAGAGCGCCTCGGCGACGGCGAGCCGGGCCACTCGGCGGATCGTGCCGCCGCCGAGCCGGTGCCCGCGCGCGAGCGCCCCCGGGTCCTCGGCGGGGAATCCCGCGAGCCCCGCCGCCCAGTGCCGGGCCCGCGCGTCCGGGCCGGGCAGCTGCGTGGTGAGCGTGACGGCCGAGGCGGCGGCCGGCCCTTGCAGGCCACCGTGGGCCGGCATCCTGACGCCTACCGGTCCGCGGTAACCGGGCAGCAGGCCCGGCACCCGCACCGCTTCGCCCGGCGCCGGATCCAGCGTGACCAGGGGGAAGGCGCGCAGCAAGGTGGCGAGCAGGCCGGCCGTGGTCCACCGCGCGTCATCGGCGTCCGTCAGCTCGGCCAGGTCCAGCGCGGCCAGGCCCAGTTCGCGGGCGACCGAGCGCAGGATCGTGCCCCGGCCACTGGACGGGGCACCGCGCAGCAGGACCAGAGCGGCGCCGCCGGACGTGAGCACGGCCGGGACCGCCTGCACCCGGTCGCGCAGCGCCGGCGCCAGGATGAGCGAGCCGGCGGCGGGCAGCCGGTCGGCCGGCTCGTGCCGGGCCCACTGCATGAGCGGGCCGGGGGCCTCCCCCCGGACGACCGGCCACAGCAGCGGATGCGGCCGCAGGGCCTGCCGTCCCTGCGGATCGGTGCTGCCGGGCGCCTCGGCCAGGCCGGCCGCCAGCAGGACGCCGAGGTCGCGCCGGGCGCGGGCGCGGTCGTCCGCGTCCGTCCCCCACCCGGTGAGCAGCTCGGTGGTGGGCCGGGTGAGGCCGGGCGTCCCGTCGGGAGCGCTGTTGAGGGCTGCGAACAGGGCGCCGAACCGGGGGTCCTCCTCGGTCAGGCCCAGGACGAAGAGCTGTACGAGGGCCTCCGGTCCCACGCCCAGGGTTTCGCGCAGCTCGGCCAGCGGCAGCCGGACCGGCGCGGCTTCCTCCCAGTCCGCCAGCCGGCGCTGCCACTCCCGGCGGGCCTTCGCGGGCGGCAGTCCGTCCAGCGGTGTGCCGCGCAACTCGGCGAGATACCCGGCCAGGAAGTGGTCGGCGGGCACGGCGGTCGTGCCGAGGGCGAGGTCCCGCAACGTGAGTACGGCCGCGTAGAAGTACAGCCGGAAGTGTTCCCGGGCCTCGTGCGGGCGGCCGGAGAACGGGTCCAGACATCGTCGCGCCATAGCTGCTGCCTCCGGTGTGTCCCGTGGGTGGCGTACGCGTGGGTCGTGGGCAGGGCCGACCGGTGCGGGCGGTCAGCCGAAACGGAAGGAGACCGCGCGTCCGGCGGCCGGCAGCCAGCCCGGGTCGCGGTCGAGCCCGGCTATGCGCACCTCCACCGGCAGGGCGTCCAGCGACAGCGAGACGTCCACGTGGACCGGGGTCACGAACACCCTGGCGCGATGCCGCACGACCCGGTCGGCGACGGTGTCCGGCGGATGGCCGAGGGCGAGTGCCAGCCGGGCCCGCGCGTAGTCGCCGAGGGCCGACAGCCAGCGCCGTCTCCGGTCGGCCCCGGACGGCCCGTGCCCGGGCCACCGTCCTTCGGGCGGTGGAACCCGCAGCGCGGCGTCCAGGACGGTGAAGCCCGCCGGGTGCCGTACGCGGAGCCTCCCGTGCGCCGACGACCAGAGCCACGCGGCGCCGCCGTCGCGGTCGTCGAACGGGGCCAGCCACTGCACCGGCACGCGCCAGTCGTCCGGCGGTTCGAAGCCCGCGCCCGCCTCGGCCCGCCCGGTCCGGCCGGACAGGGCGCCCAGCAACGGCCAGATCCCGTCGGCCGGGTCGGGGTCGCTCAGCAGGTCGGTGCCGAGCAACGCCAGCAGGTCGAAGGGGTGCAGCTCGATGCCGGGCTCGCCGGGCGTGCTGAAGTCGCCGTACAGACCGAGGTACAGGGCCAGGTTCAACAGGTAGAACAGCCCGCCGTACGAGGTGTCCACGAACTCGGCGGCGGGCCCGGGTGCTTCCGGCGCCGGCCCGGACGCGGGCGGGGCGGACCGGCGCGCCGCCCCCGTCTCCCCGGGCGCCGCAGGGGGGCCGGCGAGGTCCGGTGGGGGCTCGCGCCGCCGGTCCGGTACCGGGCCGGGCCGCCGTGACGTGGCGGGCCGGTGGCTGGGGTGCGGGCCGTCCGGCCCGGTGCCGGGGGACGGCCGGGGCGGCGTCGTGCCGGGTACGGGCGCATCCGGACCGTTACCGGGCGGGGTGTGGCCGGCGCCACGGGGCCGGGACGCGCCGGGGCGGTCCGCCCGCCCGGACGGCGGCTGTTCGTCCCGGTACCGCCGGGGCTGCGGCGCGGCCTGCCGGGCCCACTCGCCCACCGCCGCCCAGAACTCCGGCCGCGCGGCGGCGGCCGGTGCGCGGACCAGCCCGAGACCGGCGCCGAGCAGCAGCCGCCCGCCCGTTCCGGCGGGCGCGGCAGCCGCCTCGTGGGCCCAGCCGCTCCAGGGCGGCCCGGCCGGCCCGCCGGACAGCTGCGACCCGCCCGGCCCAGGGCCGCGCCCGGCCGGGGCCGGCCCCGGCGCCTTCGGAGCCGGCCCGTCAGGAGCTCCGAAGGCGGCGGCGGCGGCGCTCGCGAGGCGCGCGGCGCCGGCATCAGGCAGCGCGCCGGCGAAGGCCGCGGCCCGGCCGCGCTCGGCGAGCTGCCCGAGCGCGGCCGGTACGTACCGGGCCGCGTCCTCCCAGACGCGGCGCACCGCGTGCCCGGGTGAGGGCGCCCGCGACGTCAGCAGCTGCCACCACCACCGGTCCACGAGGTCGCCGGCCAGCCAGTCCGAGGCCATAGCCGCCAGCAGTTCGGACCGGTCGGCGAAGAGCACCGCCCCGGCGCCGGCCGGCACCGGCTCCCGGGCCGGCCGGGCGGCATGCCGTAGCAACCGGTCGAGTTCCGAGACCGCGGCCCGCTCCCAGAGTTCCGGCGCCGGGCCGGTGCCGCCGAGCGGCAGGGTGCCGGGGCGCGGGTCGGCGAGGCGCCGGACCACTAGGACGGCCGACGGGCCGAGCCCGTCCGGGCGCAGCCGGGCCCGGACGAGCGAGGCCTGCGGCAGGGCGGGCACGGCTGTGTCCCGCAGCACCGCGGTGAACCGCGCCCGGCCGATCAGGGTGTGCGGGAAGCCGGTCACGGGCGGCGGTGGGACAGCCAGTAGAAGATCAGACACAGGAACCGCTTCAGCCAGTTGGTCTCCGCTTCGCAGCCGGTCTTGCCGGCGGCGACGATCGTGTCGATGGTCACCGTGCCGCCGTCCGGTACGGGGAGTTGGTAGACGCCGGGACGCAACCGCGTCATCCCGGCACCGGAGAGGCCGGAGGACAGGTCGTCCGTCTCCGGCCCGTCGTGCTGGGCGACGTAGCCGAACGTACCGGGCGACTGGTCGAAGACGCGGAAGTCCTTGCCGCGGATCCGGAGGGTCTTGCCGGTGTCCCGGTGGCCCTGGACGATCCAGGTCCAGGTGGCCCGCAGCTGCGGGCCCTCCCCTTCCTCCGGGGCGTCCCGGCGCCGCAGCATCGCGGCGTCGACCTGCGCGCCGCGATCGCTGCCGGTGAGGTCGTAGAACATGAACCGGCGGACGTTCTCGCGCAGGACGAAGCGGTGGTCGCCGGAGCCGTCCGGTGGCGCCGGATAGCCGACACCACTGATCTCCGCCGGCTGCCGCACTGCCGAGAGGCTCTGGAAGTCCATGTTGCGGCGCATGCCGCCCTGTACGAAGTTGACCGTGACGGGATGCACCGCCTGCCCGCCGCCGCTGTAGGCGCCGTTGCCGCTGGAGCCGTCAAGGGTGAATGCCGTCGGTCCGGTGACGGTGACGAACCACTCCGGGCGGGCCGCGGAGCTGTTCGCCGCGGTGTTCCCCGCCACCCCGGTGATCACGACCACGTCGCCGCTGAGCAGGCCGTGGGGCGTGCTGGTGGTCACCTCGATGGGGGTGGCGTTCGAGGCGTTCGTGACGGTCAGCGGCCCGTGGCCGGCCGAGTCGAGCTGCACCCACATGCACTGGTGCTCGTGGTTCTTGTACTGGGCGCGCTGGGCGGCGGTCAGCACCCAGTCGGTGCTCAGCTCCAGGGAGGTGGTGCCGTGCGGCACGTCCTTCGCCGTGGTCGGGTTGGGTCCGGGAGCCGTCGCGATCTTGTTCCAGGCCGCGAAGTCGGGCGAGCCGAGGCCCCAGTTCGCGAGCCGGAACTCCGCCGTGACCCGCGGGGCGTCGCCGCCCGGGCCCGTGCTGTCGTTCTGGATCAGGGCGACGAGGGTGTTCGTCGCCCCGGGGGAGCCGTCGATCTGGCTGCCGGGCGCGCCGGAGCCGGCCTGGCGGACACCGATGCTCGTCCAGGCGTCCCCCGACGGCCCGGCGACGAACTTCACGCCCCGGCAGACGTCGGTGCCGGGCGGGCAGGTGTAGGCGGGGATGACCGCCTCGCCGTACCAGGCGGGGTCGACCAGCGTGGCGGCGCTGTCGTTGAGGTTGCCGGTGAGCCAGCGGTCGGGCAGGGCCGGGGTGCGCTCGCTGGGCCAGGTGAACTGGTTGCTGAAGAACCCGTCCGCGGGCGGCCCGGGGAAGTGCAGGGCCGTGTCGACCCGGATCACATTGGTGTACAGGCCGAACGAGTAGGAGAGGTCGAGCCAGTCAGCCGGCACCCCTTCCGATCCGCTGCGGGCCGGGATCCGCACCTCGACGCTCCACGCGTTCTCCCGGGGGGCGCCGGCCGGAACGGGCGGCTGCCAGGAGCGGACCTTCACGCCGAGACCCGCGGGTGTCGGGACGGACTCCCAGCCGCCGCCCGTCACGCCCTTCCAGCACGCCACCGCGGCCGGGGGCCGGTTGGTCCTGATGTTGTAGGCCGAGCTGTCCGGCCATCCGGTGGGGACGCTGGGGTGGTCTCCCGGGTCCGTGCTGCCGGCCGGGCCGGCCCCGATGCCGTCGTGGACCGGGTGGATGTCGATCCGCCGGCAGTTCGGCCCGTGCGTGGCCGTGGCGAACCTGTCGCGCAGGGCGATGACGATGACGTCCTCGTCGGCGAAATTGCTGTCGAACCGTACGAAGAACGAGAGGTCGATGAAGTCGGCGGCCACGTGCTTGACGCCCTGGAGGATGACGTCGGGCAGCGCCGAGCCGTTCTCGTAGACGTAGCGCGCGCCGAGACCGTACCCGGGTTCCGACTCGGTGGTCACGATCCCGGTGTCCTCGATCCCGGTGAATCCGTCCAGCGTCGGATTGCCGAGGACCGGATCGTTGTCGGGGAAACACAGCCGTTCCGCCATGCGCGTTCCTTTCGGGGGATCAGACGGAGAAACCGCGGATGGGGAACCGCGTGTAGGACCGGAAGTCTTCGGTGCCGTCCGCTTTGAGCTTGATGGCACGGACCACCATGAAGCGCTGCTCGGCGGACGCGGCGGTGATGCGGCTGGTCAGCTCCGTGCTGACCTTCCTGAACTGCCCCGCCGTCTCCTCCGCCTGCGCCGGGACCGGGGTCCCGATGTCCCACAGGGCCCCCGCGTTCTCGATCTCCGCCTCGTAGCGGTACCTGCCGGTGACGGAGAACTCCACGCGGACCGGGACCGGGCCGTGCGTGTTGTACTGGATCTCGATGCCCTCGTTCCCGTCGATGGTGGCCTTGCGGACGTTGCCGGGCGGGAGGCTGGCGAGGGTGAGCGTGGTCCGGGGGTCGCTGGGCTTCTGCTGCTGACCCACCGCGAGCGTGCGTACCGCCGACGTGCGGTGGAGCGCGGGGTCGGTGCTGTGCTGGGCGGCGACGGCGAGCGCGAAGTCCACGCTGGTCGCGCCGGCGGGGACCGTGACCCGCACCCCCACCGTCGTCGGCGTGCCGGGACGGATCGTCACCGGTGAGCTGCCGACCAGTACGGCCTGGGACTGCCACGCGGACACGGCGGCGCCCTGCGCGTTGGTGAAGCGGGGGGCGACCTCGTAGGTCTCCGCGATGTTGGTCTGCGAGTCGAGCTGGAAGGTGAAGAGGTAGGTGTGGCCCGTCTGGATGGCCTCCCCGAGGTCACCCGTGCTGTCGGTGATCACCATTTGGCCGGTCACGGTCTGGTCCGGGACCAGGCGAACGGTGGTGCTGTCCGAGCCGTAGCGGTTGGTGACCTTGATCTCGACGTCCTTCGGCAGCCCGGCGATGGTCGGCGGAACGTCGAAGATGAGCCGGGTGTCGTTGGAGCCGACCAGGAAACCGGTGATCGACACGGTGCCGTCGATCGTCACCGTGTTCTGGTTGACGGGGATCAGGAAGTTCCGCCCGAGCAACGTCAGTTCACTGGGGACCGTGATGTCCCCGAGCGGTGAGCGGCCGGTGATGACCGGGACGTTCTTGTCGGCACCCTTGATCTCGTCGATCTCCGCCTGCATCCGTTCGAGCTGGTCGAGGATGCGGTTGACGAAGCGCGCGGTGATGAGGTCGCCGGGCTCTACCCGGTCGAAATGGATCGGACTCATCGGAGTCTCCTTTCACGCCAGCCGCAGCGCGTAATTGGCGAAGTCGAGACGTGACAGGTCGTACTGACCGTCGGCGAGGTACGGCAGGAAACCGCAGGCGAAGAGGAGCGCCGGCTGCGCGGCCGGCTCGGCGCCGTTCTGCCGCACCTGGTAGACCCGCACCACTTCCCCGCCGCTCACGTCGATCGGCGGATGGACGTACGACATCCGCAGCAGCCGCTGCGCACGCGCCCCGTCGATGAAGACGGGATCCCGGTCCTCCATCGCGGGGCGGGTGGTCATCCCGGCGAAGAAGCGCAGGGCGTCGAAGCCCCGCGACGTGCGGGAGCCCGCCAGCGGCACCAGGCCGGCGGCCGGCAAGTGCCGGAACCGGTCCCGTGCGGCGATGGCGACCGGTGGCCCCGCCGAGCCCGCCGCCAGATCGGCCAGCTCCTCCTGGAACTGCAAGAACGCGGCCTCGCCCTCCGCCGGCAGCCGCTCGCCCACCGCGTCGCTCCACCCGGCCGACGCGGAGCCGCGCACGACCCGGCGGCGTACCGACCACTGGTCGACGAACCGGATGCCGGGCCCGGGCGTCCACAGGACGCAGGCCAGCGGCACCTCCTCGGCGCACAGCGACGTCTCCCGCAGGTCGTCGAGGAGGCCGTACGGACCGGCGCCGGCGCCGAACGGGTCCCGTTCCAGGCGCGACCGCCGGGGATCGGACGTGCCGAACATCAGGTGCGCCAGCCGGTTGCGCACCTGTGGGCCGGCCACCAGCTCCGGGTCAAGGTCGAGGTGGTGCGCCCGGAATTCGACGCCGTCGGCGCAGGCGTCGGTCGCACAGCGGGCGGCCTCGTTGCCCAGACCGCTCACCGGCGCGCGGCCGATGGAGGTGGCGGACGGCGCCACCGTCAGCAGATGGACGCCGGACAGGGTGAACGGCACGCCTTGGTCCGCACCCGAGCAGGGCGCGAAGTCACCGCCGCCGCACGGGCCGGCCCCTCCGGTGGCCGGCGTGCCCGGCTCGCCGCGCCGGGCCAGGGTGACGAGGGTGTCCCGTTGCAGCTCCACCGCTCTGCCCCGCCGGTTCACGGCCACACCCGCGGACACCTTCACCACCGGCGTGCCGGCAACCGGGGCGAGCGGCGGGCCCGGGGCGAGCGGCAAGGACACCTCGAAGCCCGTGACCACGCCGTCGCCGACGGCCAGCCCGAGCCGCTCCCGCAGCCGCTGGTTGGCGTCCTGCTCGCGGCGCAGGTCCTCGGCCGTGAGCAGCCGGCCGTTGAAGAAGTTGACGGTCCGGACATCGGTGGCGACGGGCGCGTCCACCGCGTGGGCGCCGGAGCTGCCGGAGCTCACGCGCCACCCCCCTCGAACCGGGTGATCTGGAGCTGGAAGCCCTGGATCTCGGTGGCCCGGCCGGATGCGCGGCGGATCCGTACGGCGAGGCCCGGCCCGTCGGTCACCGTCTCCACCACGTGCGTCCCCGCGGCCGGTGCCACCGTCACCGAGCCGGTGACCACGTAGTCCGCCCCCGGGTCGTAGCCGTCGAAGACCAGGTCGAACACCCCCGCCGCGGCGTCCCGCAGCACCGGCCGCAGCCCCCCGTAGGAGAACTGCGGCGGCGCCGCGGCCCCGCCCTCGGCATCGAACCGGCCGCCCGCCACCACCGCGGGCGGCTGCGGGGCACGTACGAGCGCCACCGGTGCGACGGGAGCCGCCTCGGTCAGGAACTGCTCCTGGAGGAAGCGCGAATGCACCAGGTAGGGGCGGTGGGACTCGTCGATGCCCACCTCGTGCGGCCCGACGAGCAGCCGGTCGCCCACCGCGTCGTAGGCGACGTCGACGCTCACCCCGGCGAGCAGCACGCAGTCCGCGTCGGCATCGGCGTCGCCCGGGCCGCCGTCGCAGCCACAGCCGCAGCCCGACAGCGACGGACGCCAGCACGGCAGCAGCTCGGTCACCCAGATCCGCCACGCGGTGCGCAGGTACGGGCCGAGCCCGGCCCGCGGGATACCGAGACCGGCCGGCGGCGCCGCGGGGAAGAACCCGGCCAACGGCGGACAGGGCTGCACCGCCGCCGCGTTCACGCCGGAGGCGGCGAGCAGCGCGGTGCGGAAGTCCCGCTCGGTCGTTCCGGCCCCGTCCACCACGGGCACCCGGCGCAGCCATCCGACGAACCGCCGCACCGCCTCCTCCTCGCGCTGGCCGGGAGCGCTGAACCGCAGTTCGATCCGGAAGTCGTCGCGCACCCGGGAAGGTGCCGTCAGCTGGTCCTCCGTGCGGCACGGCTCGCCGGGAACGGGCACCGCGTCGGTGAGGCACTCGGCGTGCCGGAGCACCGCGTACAGCCCGAGCGTCCCGCTCGTACCGCCGAGTGCGGCGACCACCTCGGCCCGGTGCGCGGCGAGCCATTCCACCAGGTACGCGCACTGGGCCGGCCGGACGTGGACGAATCGGCCGGAGGGGCACAGCGCGACCCCGGGGCCGACCGACAGCCGGGGCCCCCGGGGCGTACCTTCGTAGGTCTTCTCGTACTCGGTGCGCAGGCCCGCAACGGTGCCGTAGCCCGCGACGGCCCGGGCCAGCGAGCGGTCCTTCGCGGACAGGTAGCTGAACTCCTGGGTGAAGTCGTCGACCCCCAGCACCATGCCGTAGGTGTAGTTCACCCGCTTCGCCGGGTCCTTGCCTGCCGTCGTCGACCTGCAGGGCGCGAACGTCGTCACCGGCACCCACTCCTTTCACGACGTCGGTTCACGGGCACCTCCGGTGGGTCAGTGGGTCGGTGAGCAGGCTCTCGCCCAGGTACGAACGGCCGAGTACGGCCTCGGTCAGCAGGTTCGGCGAACGGCTGCCGAGATCCACCAGGCTGTCCAGACCCAGCCGGGCCTCGCCCAGCCGGAAGGCCTCCCAGTAGAACCGCACGTCGAACACCGTGTGCGCGGGCTTCTCCAGCTCCACGACCCGGCGTACGAGCTCGGCCTGCGCGGCCCGGGCGGCCGCGCCGGCCCGCGGATCGACGTCCCCCGGGCCGGCCCCGGCGGGCACCGGGAGCAGCACGCTGAACCGGTGCGCGGTGCGGGCCCTCGGCAGCACCACGCTCTGGAACTCGAACCAGTCCGTCAGGGCCGGTTCGCGCGCGGGCAACCCGGCGGGTGGGAGCACCTGGTCGTAGGAGGTGATCGCGGCGGCGCCGCCCAGTCCGTACGCGGCGTTCAGCGCGGCCGGCCTCGGGTAGCGGCGGGACAGGAAGTCCCGCCAGGCCGGGGCCCGGTCCGGCTCGGGCAGGAACCCGAGCGCCTCCAACGCCACCGTGTGCCAGACCGCCGCGGCCGCTTCGTCGCCGGGCCCGGGGGGCCGGAGGGGGAACCGGGTGTCCTCGGGCGCCGCGATCCCCGCGGCGCGCAGCGCGTCGGCGTACAGGCGGTGCAGCGCGTCGGCCCCCGCCGGGGGCCGCCAGGCACCGCCGGTGCGCCGGCCCTGGTACCGCTCGACGATCCGGGTGCGCAGCGCGCACCGGCTCGGGGTGTCCGAGAACAGGCTCTCGTCCGCCCGGTCCTCGATGGCCAGGGCGAGTGCCGTCCGCAGGCCGCGCACCGTGCCCCGCCACTGGAAGAACGTCATCGCGTGCCGCACCATCAGGCGCCGCTTCGGCTCGTCCCAGGCGGGGTCCATGGCCAGTTCGAACCAGCGGCCGAGCCAGTCGACGGCCTCCGGCGGGGTGCTGCGCGGGTCGAACAGCGCCTGGACGGCCGCGATCCGGTCCTCGATGGAGGTGAACACGCCTTCGAAGTTGGCCAGGAAACGGTCGAGGAACGAGGCGGAGGCCGGATCGGACCGGTAGACGGCCGGCAGGTAGTGCGTCAGGTACGAGAAACGCGGACAGTAGGCACGCAGCGCGCGGACGCGGGGCGTGGCGCGCCCGTTTCCCGTCAACTCCAGGCGCAGCCGCAGATGGCGGCCGGTGGCGTGCTGGAAGGCGAGCTCCCAGGTCCGGTATCCGCCGGTGCGGGCGTACGGCTGCTCGGTGCCGTCCCCGCGCGGGTAGGGCACCGGCTCGGCGGCCCAGTCCACGGCGAGTTCGAGGTCGCCGGGGTGGTCGGCGGCCGAGCTGAAGACCCGCAGCCCCGTTTCGGGCGGCAGGCAGGCGTCCAGGAGGAGGCGGTGCCATACACAGCCGGGTTCGCCGGAGTCGAGCCGCCCGGTGACGACGGTGCCGGCACCCGTGTACCGGTGGTGCGGCAGGGCGGCCAGCGGCAGCCACCGGTCGGCGAAGTCGTAATGGACCTCGCCTCCGGCGGATACGAGACCCTTCCCGCCGAAAAGGCGCATCGGGCAGTAGGTTTCGACCGGTTCGAGGCGGATCGTGGGGCCGGTCAGGTCGAGGGCGAACTCGAACGCCTGGTCACCGGCGGCGTCGGCGACGAACAGCCGGTACCGGGCGCCGGCCGGCCCCGGCAGCAGCGCCAGGTCGTGCCCGGCGACCAGCGGCGCACCGCCGGGCCCTTCGGTGGCCACCGGCGGACCCGTCGGGGCGCCGTGCCGGTACGCGCGCACGGTGGACGCTCCCGCCACCGGGGCGCGGAACAGGAGCAGCACGGTGCCGTCGGCGGTCGCGTCGAGGGCGACGGGGTCGGTTCCGGCGTCCAGCCCGGTGGCGTCGTCGGCGGTGACCGGCCGAGGCCGCGGGCACGGCTGCGCCGGATCCGGGCCCGGGTCGGGGCCGACGGTCTCGAAGCCGCCTGACGCGGTGTGCGGCGGGGGCTCGGGCCGGTGGCGCACCAGCTGGAACGCCCGGTCCAGTTCCCAGTACCGGTGGTGTTCGCGGTCCAGTACGTACACGCCTCCGCCCGCCCGGGCCGCCAGGTCGAACGGGGCGAACGGCACGGTGTCCGG
Source organism: Streptomyces sp. NPDC026522 (assembly GCF_055567555.1). NCBI lineage: Bacteria > Bacillati > Actinomycetota > Actinomycetes > Kitasatosporales > Streptomycetaceae > Streptomyces > Streptomyces sp. NPDC026522. The sequence continues at coordinate 184,586 of NZ_JBVHQF010000008.1, read as the reverse complement.
CCAGGGCAGGAAGTCCGGCGGTCCGCCGGAGCGCAGGTCGAAGACCAGCAGCCCGGCCGGTTCGGTGCCACCGACGACCAGGTAGCCGTCCTCGGTCACGGCCGCCCCCGCCAGCTCCTGCGGGGTGGCGGGCGCGGCGGGGGCCACCGGCTCGAAGCCCGTCACCGGGCCCGCGCACGGCTGGGCCGCCGGCCCGTCCGGGGGCCAGAAGGCGGTGGTGGCGCCACTGCCCGCAGAGTTGACCAGCAGACCGCGCCGGGTGGGGTCGATCCAGTACCAGGTGCCGTAGCGGTCCCGGGCGGCTCCGCGCCGGTCGGCCGGGCCGAGCACCGCCGCACCCTTGGACGGGAAGACGAAGGGCAGGCGCCGCAGCGTCAGGTCGTCGCGTTGCGTGTCGTACACGACCGCCGCGTCCGCGCCCGCCGCCCACAGCTCGGCCAGCGACGGGCCGTCCTCCGCTCCATGACAGCGTCCCCAGTCCGCCTCGCCGAGGAAGAGGAAATGGCCGGTGCCGTTGGCGTCCATCAGCACCCCTCCGCGACGACGGGGACCGGGATGCGGCGCGGCCCGCCGGGCGCGGGCCGCGCCACCGTCCCCCGTAGCCGGTCCAGCGGAAGCGGATCGCCGGGGACCACCGACACGCCGGCGGCCCGGGGCAGTTGCAGGCCCGTGAGTTCGACGCGGTCGCTGTCCGCGCCCGTACCCGCCCCCAGCAGGACCGAGTTCACCACCCGTACCCCCGGGACCCGGGTCGCGAAGGCGGCCAGCTCGACCTTGGTGACGGCCGTGCGCAGCGGCCAGCCCGTCGCGGCGTGGGCGTAGTCGGCCGGCCCGCCGGCCGGGCCCGGCCCGGATTCCAGCGGCAGGGGCGAAAGGATGCGCACCAGTGCCGTGTTCACCCGGGCCCGTACTTCCGCGACGCTCTCGCCCGGCACCACGTCGATGCCCAGGGACACCCAGACCGGCACGTAATCCGGGCCCCGCACGAAGAGTTCCGTGGTGACGAGCCTGCGCTGGTCGAGATGGCGGCAGACCGCGTCGAGGAAGAACGCGTCGGGGCGCGGGGCCTCCGGCTGGTCCAGGTCGCGGCGCGGCACCAGGAGCAGGGTGACGGCGCCCGGCGCACCCCCGGGCAGGTCGCCCGGCAGTCCCGGGTCGTAGGCGCTGAGCACCTCGACCCTGCCGACCTCCACCCCCGGCGTCCGCCGGGTGACGGTGTCGAAGTCGGCGGCGGTGACCAGCCGGTCGCGGTGCTGGAGGTAGCTGGCGACCTGCTTCTCACCCTGGTCGACCGGTTCGGCGTCCACCCCGCCCCAGGTGCGTACCCGGTTCGTGGCGGTGAACCCGGCGGGCAGCGCCGGACCCCCGTCGATGGCGCCGGGGCCCACGTTGCCGGCGCCCCCGACGCAGTAGTCGTAGTCGGCCCGCAGGACCGCCTCCGGCGGGGGCCTGCGCCCGTGCGCGCCGTCACCGAAGCGCAGCACGCCGGCCTCGGCGTCCAGCGAGAACACCCGGGAGGGCGCCGTCGGCTCCGGCGCCGCGCCGGGCGGCAGCCGCAGGTCGGGCACCGGCACCTCCGGCCCGGCGGCCAGCAGGTCGTCGATGGGCTCCCACAGGACGGTTTCCGGCTCGGCGGCCGGTTCGGTGACGGCCAGCCGTACGGAGCCGGGGATGACCGGGGACCGGGCCAGCCGGACGGACTGGTCCGGCCGGCCGGTGCCGTCGGGGAGCACCTCGCCCGCCGCGCGGGCCCGCTGGGTGACGGGGGTGGCGTTGACGTCGACGCGGAGCAGCGGGGCCTGGGCGGCCGAGCGCGCCGAGATCCGCAGCCACGTCACGAGCCGGGCGGCGAGCTGCGGGTCGTCGATGGCGGGCGGAAAGTCGTCGACGCCGCTCTCGACCGGTTCCAGACCGCTCCACAGCCCGAGGCCCGCCACCCCCGGCAGGCTCACCTGCACGACACCGGGGGCAGTCAGGACGTCGCCCGTGGCGCGGGCGTCGCGCACGGCGTACTGCGCCACCCGGCGGCGCGGATCCGTCGGCAGCGTGCCGTCCCCGGGCACCGACGGCAGGGCGAACTCCAGGTGGCCGACGTCCTCGTGGGCGCCGGTCCCGCTCGCGCTCGGTCGCGCCGGCCCGCGGCCCGCCGCACCCGTCACCGGGACGATGCCGACGCTGAGCGTCCGGTTGGCGAGCGCGGCCCGTACCGCGGCCAGGCTGTCCCGGTCGGCGCCGCGGGCGAACAGGGCGAGCCACAGCGACCCGTCGGCGGTGCCGGACACCAGATCGACACCGTCGGCCGCGGAACCGTCCAGCAGCGCCGTGCGGTAGGGGGCCAGATCGGCGGACGGCGTGCCGTTCACGGCGTCCAGCAGGAACGACGCGTAGTAGCGGCGGTACACCTCGGCCATGTCGTCGGTGAGGGTCACCGGCTCCTTGTAGTAGGCCCGGCCCTCGACCGGCAGCACGTCCAGGCCCAGATCCGTACGGAAGGGCACCTGCCCGGCCGTGACTTCGAGACCGGCGTCGAGCGTGAGCGTCTCCAGCGACGCCCGCTCGTTGTCGATGGTGACGATGCCCTGCGCCGGCACCGCGGGCCGGAGCGGAACGCCCAGCAACGACAGGAACTTGCGGCGGTTGCGCTCGGGGATCTGGTTCACCCGGTACAACAGGCTGTCCGTCATGAACGCGAACAGCTCGACCAGGGTGATGCCGGGGTCGCTGCGGTTGAAGTTCGTCCACTCCGGCGTGTGCACCGGGATGCGGGCGACGGCCTCGTTCAGCAGGTCCTGGTACGAACGTCCGTCGATGACGGGCACGTTGATCGGCATCGGACGCCATCACCCCTTCACCGCGACGGCCACGGACAGGTGGGCCACCGCCTGGGTGGCGATCAGCTGGTAGGCGAGGGTCACCAGGGCCGTCTCCGGGTCCGCCGGATCGGGCACCACCTCGACCGAGCGCACCGCGACGCGCGGTTCCCAGTCGGCGACGCCACGGCGGACGCGCTCCGCGATCTCGTGCCGGGTACCCGTCGTGTTCGGTGCGAACAGCAGGTCGGAGAGTGCGCAGCCGAACTCGGGCAGCCGCAACCGCTCCCCGGGGTCCGTGGCGATGACCACCTGTACGCACTCACGGATGTTCTCCTCGCCCGCGGACCAGGCCAGCCGGCCGTCGGCGCCGACGCGCGGCGGGAAGGCGAGGCCGCGTCCGAGCACGGCTTCGTCGTTCGTCATCGCTTGGACCTCACGGGGACGGGCAGGCAGAGCCGGAAGAACGACTTCCAGAAGAAGACGATGTCGAGCAGGAACACGAAGACGATGAGCACCATCAGCGCGCAGATGGTGATGACGGGGAGGGAGAACTGGCAGACCACCCCGAGGTCGAGCTCCTCCTCGTCGGCGATGTCACCGTCCAGGGCCTTCTTGAGGTCGGTGAGCCGGTCCAGCTGGCCGCGCAACTGGTTGGACAGCACGAAACCGACGCCCTTGCGGTACTTGCGCAGGTCCTTGATGCCGGTGTCCACCGGCATCGGGATGCGGATCGTGCGCGCCGGGGCATCGGGGTCGAACACCGAGGCGATGCGGAAGCGCCGGGTGGGGGCGCTGAGCAACTCGGTCCGGGCGGGCGCGCAGCGCGGCTTCGAGTAGACGCAGCGGATGAGGTAGTCGCTCTCACCGGTCGGATCGAGCTTGGTGAGCTGGAGGTCGCCGGGGGTGGTGGCGGGCACCGGCGGGGGCAGCGCGTCACGGATGCCCTGGCGCAGCGCGGATACGCCGGTCGTCGAGTTGCGGGCGTTGCCGAGCGGGTGGCGCGGCCCGCTGCCCGGCTCACCCGCGATCGAGGCCCACTGCCCGGCCGCCGCCACCAGACCGTCCCGCCAGGTCAGCCCGACGGCGGGGTCCGCCAGTTCGCCGAGCAGGTCGTCGTACAGCCGGGCGGCGGCCGCCTGGGCGGGCCGGGTACGGGTACGCAGTGCGTCCCACAGGTGCGGCAGGTGGCGCTGGAGCAGGTCGGCGAAGTCCAGCAGGAGGAACGCGGTCGCCTCGCCCAGCAGTTCCTCGCCGAGCGCACGGGTGGGATCGGGGCGCCGCAGGCCGGCGAGCGGGCCGAGCACCGCGGATTCGAACTCCGTCCACCGCACGTCCGGTTCCCGCGACGGCCCGGCCGGGGAGTCCGGTACGGGCTCCACCGACCTGGCCGCCCGGAAGGTCTCCCGGCTGGAGACGGGCACCAGGCCGGCGTAGAGCCGCCGCTGCCCCCCGTCGGCCGGGTAGTTCACCGGGAACATCGGGAACAGCTCCTCGTCCGGCGCGAGGCTGTCCCGCGCTCCGGCGGCGACCGGCAGCCAGCACCGGGCACCCGGCACCTCCGGGTCACTCGCCCAGGCCAGTTCCCGTACGCCGCCGGACGCCCCGTCGGGGCCCTGCGCACGGCGCAGTACGAAACTGAGCCGTTCGCCGTCCCCGGGGCGTACGCCGTGGTCCGGGAGCCCGGTGAGACCGCACACCAGGGAGGCCACGACCAGGTTGAAGTCCCCGTGCAGCGGCTGGTAGAGCTTCAGTACGTCCAGCGGCGGCGGCCAGTCCGCCGGGGCGCCGGGAGGCCGGTTGCGGAAACCGGCCGGCCTGGCGAGGTGCTCGGCGAGTTCGGCCGGGCGCCGCAGCAGCAGCGCGGCGAGGTCGTCCATGAAGGAGTCCGAGGCGAAGCGCAGCAGTTCCGGACGGAGCATCGCTTCCGGCCCGGCGCCGTCCCCCGGCCGCCCCACGGCCGCCGCCCACAGCGGAGCGCCGGTCACCCAGCGCACGGTGGCGCTCACCAGATGTTCCCGGCGCCCGGCGTGTAGGCGGTGCCCACCACGGTGTTCGCGATGACGGTGTCGGCCTTGACCACCCCGCTGAAGGTGGAGACGCCGGCGTTGACGGTGAGGCTGGCCGCCGACACCTCGGCGGTCGCGGCGTGGACGGTGACCTTCGCCTGGCTCGTGACGGTGAGCCCGGCGGCATCGAGCCGCACCGACGTGCCGTTGGTGTCCACGACCTCGACGGAGGCCGGGGAGTCGGCCAGCGTGATCCGCTGCCCGGCGGCGGTCCGTACGGTCAGGGTCTCCGCGCCCGCCGTGTCGTCGAACCGGATCTGGTGGCCGCTGCGGGACCGGAGCACCCTCAGATCGTTGCGGCCGGCCGCGTCCATCGCCTCCGGTGGACCGTCCACGCCGTTCCACAGCGCACCGAGCACATAAGGGCGGCGCGGGTCGCCCGCCTCGAACGCGAGGAGCACCTCGTCCCCCGGCTCGGGGACGAACCAGCTGCCCCGGCCCGCGCCCGCCATCAAGGTGGCCGGCCGGGCCCAGGCCCGGTACGCCGATCCGCCCGGGTCGGGTGACCAGGGCAGGGAGACCTCGACCTGGCCCTGCCGCTGCGGGTCCTTCACATCGGTGACCACCGCCGGGTAGACGCCGAACCAGCGCTCCAGGCGTTCGTTGAGGAACGCGGAGTGCACGGTCGCGTCGAAGGCGCTGTCGGGCCCGGCCGTCACGAGGCGGCTCCGAGCCAGGCGCGTTCGGCCAGGAACTCCGAGCGCAGACCGGGACCGTCATCGAACAAGTGGGTCACCTCGGTCACGTAATAGGCGCCTGAGAACAGCGTGCCCAGCTCGTCCAGGGTGATCGTGGCACCGGAACGCAGACCGGCCGAGGTCTCCGCGACGCCCCGGGCGGTGAGGAACCGGCGGGCCATCCGCCGGTACAGGGTCTCCGCCCGCCCCCGCGCCTCCTGGCCGGTCAGCGGCACGGAATGCACCACGGACTCCTTGCGGACGGCCAGCGCGGCGCCGAGCACCTGGGACCCGCCCGCACCCCCGGCCAGCTCACCCCCCAGCACGGTGGCGTCGGCGGTCTCGGCGAGGGCGCGCTTCGCGGCCACGTCCCAGCCGCCGACCGTGATGCTGGAGCGCTGCCCCGCCAGGTCGGCGAGGACGGTCAGCTCGCGCAGCTCGTTGCCGTAGCCGAGGCGCAGGGGAGCGCTCTTGCGGTCGGTGCGGGTGCGGGCCGTCAGGGTCGTGTCGTCCATCCACAGCTCGGCGTCGACCGCGCGGGCCCGCTCGCGCAGGAACGCCAGGTCGCTCTGATTGAGCTGGGCCAGAACCCGGTGCGCCGGTCCGCTGATCCGCACGTCGGCGGTGAGTCCGTGTTCGGCGGCCACCCGGGCGAAGACCGCGGCGTCGGTGACGTCGGTGAACGTCCGCGTGCGCCGGGTCATGCGCAGGTCCTGGTGGCGGTCCTCGGCCAGGACGGTGAGGGTGCCGCCGCCGCCCTGCGGGTAGCCGGCCTCCAGCGCGGTGATCCGGCCGCGGAAGAGCTCGCCGGCGCCCAGACCGATGACGAGCTGCTTGCCGAAGTCGAGGACGTCCCTGCCGAAGTAGAGGAACGACGGACGGTTGTTCCTCGCGCCCCAGTTGCCGAAGGTGGCCTCGCACCGGTACAGCCCCTCGGTGCTCTCGTGGACGCGCAGCCTCAGCAGTCCTTCGGCCAGCGCCGCACTGGGCCGGCCGCCGACGGCGACGGACGGACGGGCGGATGCGACCCTGGGCCGCGGCACGGTTCCGGTGGCCACGTCAGTACGCCCGCAGCCGCTCGGCCCGCGCCGCGCGCAGGGTCACGGCCTGTTCGATCCGGGCGTCGACCGCGGCCGGGTCCGGTGCGGCGGGCCTGCCGCCGTCCCCCGGCGGCGGCTGCCGGGAACCCTGGTCGGCCGCGACCACGTCGACCTCGTTGATCAGCACCGTCATGGCGTCCTCCGTGCATGGGTGGGCCCGGCCCCGGCGGTGACGCCGGCCGGTACGGTGAAGGCGGCCTGCGCGCTGCGGCCGGCCCGGGCTGCCACGTCGGCCCGTGCGCCCAGGTCGATCAGTCGGCCCGGCTCCAGCAGCCGGGGATTCTCGATGCCGTTGGCCTCCGCGATGGCGTGCCAGTCCGCCCCCGCTCCGGCGCTCACCGCCAAGGACTGGAGCGAGCTGCCGCCCGGAGCCCGGGTGAGCGGACGGGTGCCCGCGGTGGGACCGGCCGTCGACTCGGCGGCGCCGGCGGCCGACGGGCTGACGATCTCCAACTGGCCGGACAGCCCCAGGGTCAAAGAGGCCCGCAGCGGACGGCCGTCGGGGGAGAAGAAGTCGAGGGTCTCCTCCAGCGCGTCCATCATCCCGTCGAAGTGGAAAGTGCCCCAGGAGAAGCGGACCCCCGGCGGGACCGGCTGCGTGGCCGCCGCCCCGGTTCCGTCGCCCTGCGCGGACCTGGGCACCATGAAGTAGGTGACCCCCTGGGTGAGCACGCGTACGTCCTGCACGCCGCCCGCGCCGGGCGCGTTCACGTCGAACCACAGCTGTAGCGCCAGTTTGGTGGAGCCCGCGCCGACCACCTGCCGGGGCGAGTTGCCGCGCTGGTCACCGACCCCCTGCTGCTGCTCGGTCCTGGTCGAGTACGTGACCTTCAGCGACTCGGGGTTGAACTGCACCTCGACCCGCTTGCCACCCGGCAGCGCCTTTTTGAAGCCGGCGTCCAGTTCCAGCAGTTCGGCCTTCCGCAGCGTCCCGGGCTCAGGCACGGACCCCGTCCCCTTCCCCGGCGCGCAGGCTCAGGGACTCGTAGCCCAGCTGCATCTCCTCCACGGCCACGAGCCCCTCCCGCGCGTTGAGCGACGGTGCCTTGATCTTCAGCGGGACGCACCTGCCGAGCACGAAGACCGCCTCCTCGGTGTCCCGGTCCGCGGCGCGCAGCACGATCTCGCCCGTCGCCCGCACCTTCGGGTCGTGCGCCACGCGCTCGAACCACCGCCACAGGTCGAAGCCCTTGGTCATGCCGCGCTTGAGGGTGAGCTGGCCGTAGCTGGTGGCTCCGGCGAGCCTGATCTGCACGCCGTTGTTCCCGCCCTCGCGGATGGTCTTGACGTCCAGGGACATCTCCAGGCCGTCACACTCGGCGAACGCCGCGCCGCACAGGGGTGCCGGGTCCCCGTCCGGGGTGATCGAGACGGCGAAGTTGAACGCCTGCAACGGATATCCGGGCACGCACCTCACACTCCTTCCACGCTCAGGTCGCCCGCACCGGACCGCAGCAGCCTGACCAGCAGGAAGCGCAGGGGCACCGAAGGGGCGACACGCAGTTCCACCAGCAGCCGCCCGTCGCCGGCGCGGCCGGCCGGGGTGGTCACCTGGTACGAGTCCGCCCGGCCGGCACCGGCGAAGGCGCCGCGCACGAGCAGCTCGGACAGCACGGTCTCGAACCGGCGGCGCAGGGCGCCGCGCACGGCGGGCCCGTCGGGTTCGAACACGTAGGCCGGTCCCTCGCGCAGCGCGACCCGGCGCACCAGGGACAGCAGCCGCCGTACGTTGATCTGCCGGAACTCGGGGTCGGCCGACAGGGTGGCGGCGGACAGGACCATGAAGCCGCGCGGCGTGCTCCGCAGGATGTTGATCCGCCCCTCCTCCAGCAGGCCGTCGGCTCCGGCGGGGAGCGGGGGAGTCAGCGCGAGCACTCCGCTGAGCGGCAGGTTGGCGGGCGCGACCCAGGCCCCGGCTCCGAGGGCGCGGGCGGCGAGGGTTCCGGCGGCAGCGCCGTCCGGGGGCCGGGGCAGCGGCCCGGCGCCGTTGACCGCCATGACCGGCCAGGGGTGGTAGAGGGCGCCGAAGCCGAGCACGCGCTCGCCCTCGCCCGCGAGTGAGCGGCGCAGCGCGGTCGCGTACGAGAGCGCCTCGGCCTCCCGGTGGTGGGCGGGCAGGGAGAGGACCGCGAATTGATCACCCCGGGCCGCGCACATGCGCAGCAGCGCCCGGTGCACCGCGGCCGGCGGACCGTCGGCCCCGGGCGCTCGGGACACCCAGGGCTCACCGGCGCTGACCGCGACCGCGACACCGGCCGACCAGTCACCGGCCGCTCCGCCGGCTTCGGCGCGGACCCGGTAGGCGTACGTGCCGGGGGCGCGTCCGTACAGATCGGTGGTGGTCCCGGTGCCCCGGTAGATCTCCGCCGCGGCCGCCCAGGTCCGGCCGGCCGACTCCTCCAGCACGTAGACCGGGTCCCCGCCGCCCACGCCGCTCCAGCTCAGCCGCACGTTGCCCAGCGGGTCGGCGGACCCGGTGAGCTGCGGGGCACCCGGCACGGAGGCGGACCGGTCCTCGAAGCCGCCGCCGTCAGCGCCCGGGTGCCGGCACTCCGCGGGCGGCAGGTAGCGGACGTGCCCGGGTGGCCGGGGCTGCGCGGGCGGAGCACCGTAGCGCCAGCCCGGGTGCACGGCGTCGGGCACGGCGACGACGGTGACCTCGTCCAGCGGGAGCAGGGCGTGGAGGCCGAGCAGCCGCCGCGCGCCCGTACCGGTGGTACTCAGGTACTCCGCCGTGGACATCAGCGTCGAAGCGCCGCGATCGGCCAGCTCCGGGTCGAGGAACAGCGCGGCGCCGAAGTCCGCCAGGCCGTCGCGTTCGAGTCTGCGCCCCGGCTGCGGGTCCGCCCCGGCGAACACCGTCCCGTCCATGGCGATGGGGAAGAACACCTCCGCCGCCCCGCCCGTCCCCGCCAGCGGGAACCTGCGCGTCGCCGGCTCCCGCCACAGCTCCGGCACCGTCGGGGGGCCGGCCCGGTCCAGCCCGGACAGGGCGGCGCCGTAGAGCTCTTCGTCGGTCGGTAGCAGGCCGATCCAGCGCCGATGTCCCGGCGCCGGCCCGAGGCCGCCCACGACGTCGATCCGGTCCGCTCCGGTCCGCGCGCGCAGCTCGATACCCAGCACCTCGGTGACGTCCGGGGCGGCGAGCGGTGGGCCGCCGGCCGGCGGTGCCCCGGTCACGAAACTCAGCGACCCGGACACCCGGACCGGTGAGCCGGCTCCGGCCGTGGCCCTCGCCTCCCGTACTAGCAGCACGGCGGTGCGGGCACCGTCGAGCACGAGGCGCAGCAGGGTGCCCGCCGCCGGAGCGTCGTCCAGCGGCACGGCGGCGTGCAGCAGCACCTCTCCGGCGGCTCCGGCGTCCTCCACGGTGACGGCCACCGGGCCGGTGGGCAGCTGTGCGGTCCCGGTCACCGGGCCGCCGAGACCGGCGGCCAGCAGCCACAGCGGCCGCCCGCCGCTGACCTCCGTCCGGCCGGGCGGCTCCGCGGACCGGGCGAGAGAGGTGACCGCGAACATCCCCGTCACCCTGGCCGGGCCCGGGCGCAGGTACGTCACCCGGATCAGGTCCCCGGTCCCTACCGGGGCGGGTCCGTCGAGGACGCAGTGCACCGGCGGCCGCCCCGCGCCCCCGTACGTGATGCCCACGAGTCGCAGCCGCTCGGCCAGCACCCCGCCCGACACCCGGACGTCGTCCGCCCAGCAACCCACCGACCGGGCCGGCAGCAGCGCCTGTACCGGGACGCCGTCAGCGCCGACGACCGCGAGACCCGGTACCGGGAACCGGGCGCGCCCGGCCGCGTTCGGCTGCTCCGGGCGCCCCGCCACCCGCACCACCCAGCAGCGCCGGCCGCCGGCCGCGAAGAAGGCGTCCACGGTGGGCGCGAGATGCCCGTACGCCTGCTCGCCCGTGACCGCGTCCCGGAACAACGGGATCCGCTCGCCGAAGACCTCGGTGAACTGCGCCATGTCCTCGACGGCCACGGGCACGTCGAGCGGGCCGGTGGCGGCGAAGCCGACGAAGCCGGCGATGTCCATCCTCGGCAGCGCGTCGCCGGGATGCGGAAGGCTCTGCTCGAACGTGATCCCGGGGAGCCGGCGGAACGCGGTGGTGATGGTGGTGGCGGGCGGTGGGCTCACTCCATCTCCAGCCGCTCGTAGGCCAGGGTGAGTTCCTCCATCGCCACATCGGTCCCCTTGGCGTTGAAGGGGCCGCTGACGTGCTTGATGATGCGCGCCTGCTTCAACGTCCAGGTCAGCACCACCTGTTCGCGGTTCTCGCTGAGCAGGTGGATGCGCACCGTCCGGCGGGCGTTCTGGTCGCCGTTGCGGATGTCGTCCAGCCAGGCGTACAGGTTCAGCGCCCCGATGACACCCCGCTTCAAGGTCACGTCGGTCGTCTTGTTGAGCCCGGTGATCTTGCGGACGCTGTTCTCCGGGTCGTTGCCGTTGCGGTACTCGGCAACGGTGACCTCCATACCGACGTTGCTCATCTCCTGGAAGCCGGCCAGCGGCGAGTCGGTGATGCCGTCGCCGAGGTCCACCTGGAAGTTGAACTGCACGTACGGGCGGTCGGCGCGTAGTACGGCCATATCGGTGCCCTCCTCCTGGGTTCGGTCGTCCGCGCTCCGGGGCGCGGCCTGCTCACTTGGGGCTGTCGCCGGTCCACTGGCCGATGCGGAAGATCACGAACTCGGCGGGCCGCAGGGGCGCCACCCCGACCAGACAGACCAGCCGGCCGTTGTCCAGGTCGGCCTGGGTCATCGTGCTGCGGTCGCACTTGACGAAGAAGGCCTGTTCCGGCTTGGTGCCCAGCAGTGCGCCGCTCTGCCATTCGGAGAAGAGGAAATCCTGCACCGTGCTCCGTACGTTCGCCCACAGCCGCTCCCCGTTGGGCTCGAAAACGGCCCACTGGGTGCCCCGGTCGACGGAATGCTCGAGATAGGCGAAATAGCGCCGGAGATTGACGTACTTCCATTCCGGGTCCGATGTCGCGGTGCGCGCGCCCCAGAGCCGGTGCCCCCGCCCCGGGAAATACCGGAAGCAGTTGATTCCCTCCGGGTTGAGGACGTCCTGCTGCGCTTTGTTGACCGTCTTCTCGAATCCGATGGCGAGGCTGACCACTTCATTGGCGGGGGCCTTGTAGACGGCGCGCTCGGTGTCGTTGCGGGCGTAGATGCCGCAGACGAAGCCGCTGGGCGGCAGGGTGATCTCCTGCTGGGTGACGGGATCGAGCACGGTGACCCACGGGTAGTAGAACGCCGCGTGGGTGGAGTCGATCGCGGCGCGCGTCCGGCGGACCTCGGCGAGGCTCTGGCCGTCGGCGGAGTCGAGCACCGCGATGCGGTACCGCATCCGCTCGCAGTGGCTGATCAGGAGGCTGGCGATGGTCGCGGCCTGGGACCTGTAGCCGTCGTCGTTGGCGCCGTAGGTGGAGCCCGGCGCGGCCAGGATGGAGATGTCCTCGATGTCCTCGAAGGCGACGAGGCCGCTCTTGTTGTCGTGGGTGTCGATGCCGCCCTCGTACTCGGCGGCGGTCGGACGGCGGCCGTCGTACCCGCCGCTCAGCGACACCTCCACCGACCGTTCCGCGTCGCTCGAATCCGCCAGGGCGAGGATCGCGGCGAGGTCCTGCACCGCTGCCGCGCCGGTCGAGCCGTCGTAGCCGCCGGCCTGTTCCTTGACGGCATGGTCGTAGGCCAGGAGCAGCCGCAGGAAGTCCGCGCCGTCGCCGATGCCCTTTCCGGCCTCGACGATCACCGGCAGCCGCAGCGCGTCCGACCGGTTGGCCGGGTACTGCGCGAACTTGGCGAACACCGAGTCCGGGGAGGAGCCCCGCTCGTGGCGCGGGTCCAGCGGCAGGGCGGACCACACCACCGGCAGCGCGTCGGGATCGGCGGGCAGGTCGGTCACGTCCAGCGTGATCAGCCGGACCTCGGCGCCCGTGCCCGTCAGTGCGTCGAGCTCCTTGGTCGCCCCGGACTCCCCGTGGAACGTCCACGTCGTGGCGCCCAGCCGGGTGGTGACCTGCTGCGCCCGGTAGTAGGCGGGCGTGCCGTCCTGCGTCTCGCGGATGAGGACCACGTCCCGGTCGGCCAGGCCCCGTACGACGAGTGCCTCCCCGGCCGTTCCCGTCGCCGGATCGGTCCGCTTGGCCTTGCTCAGTACGTTGGGGCCGCGTTGCACCGTGAGGCGGACGCGCCGTTCGCCGGCGACGCCGGGGAAGCGCGCGGACACCTTGACCACGGCCCCGTCGAGATTGGTGGGCGCGGCCAGGTCGGCGGTGATCCAGCCGCGCGCCCTGCCGTTGCCGGAGTCCAGGGTCTCCTGGTACCCGGCTTCGCCCGGGTGGTGCCCCTGGGCGTCCGGGACGGCGAGCGGCCTGAACACCCGCTGTACGTACAGCCGCGAGCCACCGTTCTCGAAGAAGGCCCGGACGGCGTGCCAGAGGTGGTTGTCGACCGGCACCGCCGCACCGACGTGGGCCGACGGATCGGTAGCTCCGGAGGCCAGCCAGCCCGTCTCCGGAGTGAACTGCGGTTTGCCCCGGCCGCCGTAGACACGCTCGAAGTCCAGCAGGCTGGTGAGGAGTTCCAGGTCACCGGTCAGCGGCCCGTACAGGGTCGGGCCGATGAAGGCCGTGGTCGTCGTGCTGACGCCCTCGATGGACTTGCTCCGGAAGGAGACCTCCTCCACGTACACGCCGGGCGCGAGGTATTCAGGCATGCGGACTCCCTTGGACTGCGGGCGGCACGGGCACGGGATCGGTACTGATCAGCAGGTTCGAGTCGCCGGCCGTACGCACCACCAGCTCCCGCCCGTACCGCAGCCGGACCGAGATCAGGGGCGTGCCGGCCGCATCGGCGAGCGGCCGGGCCGGCGGCTGCCCCAGCAGAGCGGCCAGATCGGGAACGTCGTGGGGGCCGGCCACCGGGGCCGAGCCCAAGTAGGCCCGCAGGCCGAGCGTCCAGGTCTGGCGGGACAGCGGGGGCGTCACGGCAGTGGGCGCCGCCGGATCGGGTACGAGCAGCTCCGGGTACGGGAACAGCACCGTGACCGCGCCGTTCGCGTCGGCCACGCCGAAGGCGCTCGGGCCGTGCGGCACCACCACTTCCAGGACCGCCCAGGAAGCCGGTTCCGAGGAAGCCGCTTCCGAGTGGGCCGGTTCCGAGTGGGCCGGTTCCGAGGGGGCCGGGACCCGCACCAGTTGGGCCCGCAGCACGGCCGTGCCGGATGGGACCGGACGGCCCGGCGAGCTGAACAGGGGGACGCCGGGACCGGGGGGCTGGCCACCCGTCGTCCCGGGGAGCCGGTAGGCCGGTGTGAACAGGCCGCGGGCCGGCGCGGTGGCGTGGAACCGGACCGGAAGGTACCGGCCGGCGCCGTCGGTGACCTCGATCGGGTAGGAACGCGAGACCGGCGGGTCCGCCCAGAACTGCTCGCTGCCGTCGCCCCGTTCGGTCGTCCCCAGCAGCGGGAGGCCCCGCAGTACGTAGGTTCCGGAGGGAGACGGCCCGGCCGTCCGCGGTGCGGCCCCGGGGGCCGCCCGGCAGATCACTCGCAGCCCGTCGCACACCGGCGTTCCCGTTGCCGCGTCCCGGAACCGGATGCCGAGCGGTGCGACCCGCGTGACGGCCTCCGCGGACGTCGTCGTACCGGGCGTCACCGGGTGCCCGCCGCCGTGTAGCGCAGGTCGGTGCTCTGCACCAGCGGGTACTCCTCGGTCTCCGGTACGGACTCCAGCTCGACCGTCCGCGCAAGATAGGTGGCCGAAGGCTGCTGGTTGGCCCGCGCCACCTCCCAGATGTCGAACACGTCCTGCTGCGAAAGGTTTTCCCAGACGAGGTCGACCGTCTCGTGCGGGAAGAACACCTCATGCGGTTGCTGCGAGTTGAGCACTCCGGCCGGCAGGGTCGGTGTGTCGTGTAGCACCCGGACACACCAGCCGAGGAGTTGCTGCTGGGTCGCGGCGTCCTTCGCCCAGGCGGTGAGCAAGTAGCGCAGATCCAGCGGCAGCGGCGCACTGCGCCGCACTCCGGCCGCGTCCACCCGCCCCGCGGCGCTCCGACGGGAGGGGTTGACCGCGACGTGGTACAGGTAGAGCGAGACGCCGAGGCGTTCACCCGGCGGCCGCTGCAGGTCCGCCGAGGTGAAATTCGAGAACACGACGGGTGCGAACTCCGTCTCCTCGGCCGCGGCCCTTTGCAGGAGTCCCAGGATTGCCTTACTGGTTGCCGCGATCCCGGCAAAGGTCGCCATTGTCAGCGGACTTCGCCACGGCGGGGTAATGCGGACCGCACTGCTACGAGATTCATGTACACCCCTCTCGATCCCTCAAGAAGGATAGGGAGTACCGAACGGCCGGAGCAACACGCGTTCTCAGGTTCCCTCGAACGAGGAAAATGCGATGAGTGATGGTCGGAAAGTAATTCCGTCCACAGGGTGGGGTTTTCCGTGCTGCCGCGCGGCGCTCAGCGGTGTGGTGGGGGAGTGCGCCGGGTTCCGGCGGCGTCCGCCCGGCCGCCGGCCCCCAACGGCCCCGTCGGCTCGAAGGCGAACCTTCGCTGCAGCCGCGGAAGTTCCCGCTTGGACAGGAAGGTGACCACCGGCGGCATCGCGGCGCGGACCGGCTGGGTGGCCCGGAGCCACGCGGGGGCGTACACGGCCGCACTGCGCCGCTCGACGGCCCGCACCATACGGCTGGCCACCGTCTCGACGGGGTAGACCTTCCTCGCCGGCTTCGGCATGTGCGCCCGCAGTTCCCGCAGTACGGGATGGTGGTCCGCGTCCCGGATCATGTCGGTGTCGGTCCAGTTCAGATACGCGATGCCCACGTCAACGCCCTCGTGCGCGACCTCGGCGCGCAGCGAGTGGGCGAACGACTCCACCCCGGCCTTCGAAGCGCAGTACGCGCTCATCATGGGCGCCGCCCCGATCGAGGCCAGCGAGGCGATCTGCAGGTAGTAACCGCGGGAGACGCGCAGGTCGGGCAGGAACACACGGGCGGTGTTGGCGCTCCCGACGAGGTTGACCTCGACCACCCGGCGCCACAGCGAGGGGTCGGACTCCGCGAAGGGGCCGCCCTCGGCCACTCCGGCGTTCGCGATGACGATGGAGGCGGGCCCCAGGGTGTCCCGTACCTCGGTGGCCACCCGGCGCATCGCGTCGTCGTCGGTGACGTCGACTGCCCAGCACCGGGCCGGTCCGGGGAGTGCGTCCCGGACCGTGGCGAGGGTCGACTCCTCCCGGCCGAGGAGGGCGACCGTGGCCCCCCGCCGGGCGAGCTCCCGCGCCATCGCCGCCCCCAGCCCCCGGGCGGCGCCGGTCACGACAGCAGTGCGGTCTTGCAGCGGACGTACCGAGGCCGTCACGTGGTCCTCCTCAGCAGGAAGGGGCCACCGGCGCGGCGGTTCGCACGGCGCCGTGTGGTCCGGTGGGCCGTTCTCCCACCATAGGCACCGGAGCCGGCGCCCGCCGTACGAGGGCGCATCCGATGGCAGCGCTCGCGGCGAAGAAAGGGACGAAGAAAGGGTCGAGCAGAGCCGTCGCACGACAACCCGTACCGGCGCCGCCGGCCATTCCAGGGAGGCGGCGCGCGAGTCGCTGAGCGGCCCGAGCGCGCTTGCGGGGCTGCCCAGCTTTGAACAGCATGACCGGGACCGGTGACGGCGAGCGCGGCAAGCTTCCTAGCGCCCTGCGCCCATGGTCATACCGTATCGCTGTCGCGTAAGGTGCGCTGGGTGTAAACACCTATTACGATGCAGGGGGAACGGGCGGCGATGCCGGACGCCAGGACCAGTGAGCTCGTACGGATGTGGATCGACGGCTGGGTCGTCTCCCGCGGCAGCTCGGACCCGATCGACCAGCCCTGGGGGTGGACGATCGACGTCGGGCAGCCCCGGCACGTCGCCCGGCACGTGCTGCCGGAGCCCTCCGAGGGCGATGTGCGCAAGATCGTCGCCGCGACGACCGCGCCCGGGACGTGGCTGAAGCTGTTCGCCGAGGACCGGGCGGTGCTGCCCTGGGCCGGCCAGGGCTGGCGGTGCGACAGTCCCGGATTCTTGATGACGTGTCACCTGGCTCCGCAGAGCCCTCCGGTACCGGCGGGTTACATGCTCACCAGTTGGACCCGGGGCGGCGTCAGCCGAGTGCTGGTCCGCACGCGCACCGGGCACTTCGCCGCCCGCGGACAGATCGCCCACGCAGGCGCCCACGTCGTGGTCGACCAGGTCGAGACCGCCGTCGAGCACCGGCGCAAGGGCCTCGGCGCCCTGGTGATGCGCACCCTGCAGGGAGCCGCGTACGAGGCCGGCGCACGGACCGGCCTCCTGGTCGGCACGCCCGAGGGCCGGGCGCTCTACTCCACACTGGGCTGGACCATGCGCTCCCCGATGACCAGCCTCTGGTACGAGCCGGCGGACACCGCCCGGTGAGCTCGAAGCCCGGGCTGAGCAGTTCCGGGCTGACACCCTGCTGCTCGGCGGTGCTCAGCTCAGCAGTGCCGCACGAACAGTTCCCGCGAGCCGCTGCAGAAGACGTACCCGCCGGGTACCGCGCTCGCGGGCCCACTCGGCGCGGGCGCGGGCCCGGGCGGGGGTGTTTACAGTGGTCACAGGCCCGGAGGTGCTCAAGTACGCACTTCGGAGTGGGTGGTTACCCCGGGGTGAGCGAGAAGGTCAGAAGGGCGAGCATGACGACACTGAACCGACCGGGCACGCCAGCCGGGCACGTCTGCGGGATTGACACCGCGATGGAGGTGATCGGCGGTAAGTGGAAGGTGCTGATCCTCTGGACCCTCCACGAGCACCCCTGCCGCCGCTTCGGCGAGCTGCGCCGGCTGCTCCCCGGGATCACGGAGAAGGTACTGGCCTCTCACCTGCGCGAGCTGGAGGCGGACGGCGTCGTGCACCGCGAGTCCTACGACGAGGTGCCGCCCCGCGTCGAGTACTCGCTGACCGAGGACGGTACGCGGCTGAACGACGCGCTCCAGCCGCTGGCCGTATGGGGGCGTGAGCGGCGGCCTGGGCCGGCGCCGGCGGACGTACTCGGATAGGGTCCGGGGGCCCGCTCCACCGGCCCGGGACCCGGGGAGTCACGGCTGCCGGTTCGCCGGCTCCCCGGCCGTACCCCGCTCAGCCTCGGGCGTCAGCCGAGGTGGACTCCGCCCGGCCGTCGAGGGGGATGTCCAGCCGGTCGGCAACGGTGCTGAGGGCCGTTCCCAGCGGGAGCGCGACCCGGGTGACGGCGTGCCGGTCGCCCCGGGTCGGGTTCCGGTTGACGATCAGCACCGGCTTCCCGGCCTGGGCTGCCTGGCGGACGAACCGCAGCCCGGACATCACCGTGAGCGAGGAGCCCAGGACGAGCAGCGAGGTCGCCCCGCCGACCAGTTCGCGGCAGTGTTCGACCCGCGGCGGCGGAACGGATTCGCCGAAGAACACCACGTCCGGTTTGAGGATGCCGCCGCATGCCGAGCAGGACACCACCGAGAAGTCCCCGACCTGCTCGTCGGTGAGGTCGGCGTCACCGTCCGGATTCAGTGCGGCGGCTACCGGATCGAAGCCCGGATTGGCCTCCTCCAGCCGCCGGGCGAGTTCCCCGCGCGCGCTGAAGGCGCCGCAGGAAAGGCAGACGACCCGGTCCAGGCCGCCGTGCAGTTCCACCACGCCCTCGCTCCCGGCGGCCTGGTGCAGACCGTCGACGTTCTGGGTGATCACGCCCGAGAGCAGACCGTGCCTCCCGAACGCCGCCACGGCCCGGTGCCCCGCGTTGGGGCGGGCGCGGCCGAACGTGCGCCGGCCGAGGTGGCTGCGCGCCCAGTACCGGCGCCGGGCCTGGGCACTGGCGGTGAACTCCTGGTACGTCATCGGGGTATGCCGGCTCAGGCTCCCGCCCTCGCCCCGGTAGTCGGGGATGCCCGACTCCGTGGAGATGCCCGCTCCGCTGAGCACCAGTACTCCACCGCTTCGCAGGGCACCGGCGACCGGCTCCGGATCCACGGTGCCAGGCAGCGGCTCCTCGGTAGGCGTCCAGCTCAGAGTGGGGCGCATGCGCATGCCGCCAAGCGTACGCAACCGGTCGGACACCGCCACGGCACCTGTCCACGCGAAGTAGTCGGTTGACCACAGTGTCACGCAGCGGTGTAGAAAGGGATCTCATACGACCGGACCGGTCGACAAAGCGCCTTTCCTTGGTGGGAAACCGAAGGTGCGCACCCGCGCCCTCCGCAGAATGGCATTCGTCTCTCTGCTCGCCGCCTCAGCCGTAGCCGTCCTCGTCCCGGCGACTGCCACTCCGGCCGCTGCCGCCCCGGCCGAGTGCCGCGGGCCCCGGAGCGGTGTCCTCGCGACGATCTACCCCGGCCAGCGGCTGGAGTCGGGCGCCCGTCTCGAGGACAAGGTGAGCACGACCGAGCTGGTCATGCAGGCCGACGGCAACCTCGTGCTCTATGCCCTCGGCAAGCCGGGCGGCTACAAGCTCCCGCTGTGGAGCAGCGGCACGTACGGCAACCCGGGCGCGTACGCCACCATGCAGGCGGACGGCAACCTCGTCATCTACCGCAAGGGCGGAAGCGCCCAGACGGGCGGCGCCATCTGGCACACCGCGACGTACGGCACCGGGACCGGGAGCGTCCAGGCCGCCCTCCTCGGGGGCGACTTCGTCGTCGAAGGCCGCAGCGCCTCGCACTGGTCCACCCGGAGCCCCGAGCGGCAGGCGTGGTTCTGCTCGGAGTACGCGACGGCCGCGGAGGGCTGGTGGACGGGCAACTGGGCCCAGTCCGCCACGGTGTGGTTGGTGCTCCAGCAGGACAACAACCTCGTGATGTACCGCAAGAGCGACGGCAAGGCCATCTGGCAGAGCGGCACGTACGGGGGCGACTACCGGGTGACCCTGCAGATGGCTCCCAAGGACCGGGGCGACCTGACCCTCGTCGAGGAAGGCCGCAGCACGGTCCGCTGGCGGACCGGCACGGCGAACAACGACGGCGCCTACGCCCTGCTCCAGGACGACGGCAACTTCGTCGTCTACAAGAAGGACGGCGGCCCGGCCAAGGGCGGCGCCATCTGGGCCACCGGCACCTACAACAAGGTCTGACCGGTCCGCGGAGCGGATGCCTAGGGGTGGGGTGGAGGTACACCCCGCCCCACCCCTCGGCGCGTGTCGCTTACTGCGGCCGGTCGGTTGCAGTGATTCCCGTGAGGATGAGGTCGATGCCGGCCAGGAACTCGGCCCGGTCCGTGTCCGGCTGATGGGCTCGGGCGTTGGCGGCGTTCTGGCCCGCCACTCCGAGGATGTAGTTCAGCAGTGCGGACGCCGCCGTGAACTGGCCGGCCCGGGGTACTCCGAGTGCCTGGACGTTCGCCGACGGTGCCGCTCTCGTCACGAGCCTGCTGGTCGGCGCGGACGGCGCGTGGTAGCGGGTCCGGCCGCTGCTCGCTGACGCCACACCCGAGTACGTCGGCACGTCGTTCGTCGAGACCTACCTGCTCGACAGCGCCACCCGGCACCCGGCCAGCGCTAAGGCGGTCGGCGGCGGCGCGCTGTTCGCGCTCGCGCCGGGGCAGGGGATCACGGCCCACCGGGAGTGCGACGGGACCCTGCACGCCTACATCACGCTCAACAGACCGGAGGACTGGTTCGCCGGTATCGATTTCACCGATCCCGCCGCGGCCGGCGCCCGGATCGCGCAGGAGTGCGCCGGCTGGGCGCCGGAACTCACCGCGCTGCTCACCGACGCCGACGCCGACACCGCAGCGGTGCCGCGGCCCGTCCACTCCCTGCCCGGCGGACACCGGTGGGACCGCGTGCCCGGCGTGACCCTGCTCGGCGACGCGGCCCACCTCATGCCCCCGTCCGGCGAGGGCGCCAACCTGGCCGTGTACGACGGCGCCGAACCCGGCCGGGCCATCGCCGTGCATCCCGGCGACATGGAGGCCGCGCTCACCGCATACGAGCGAGACCTGTTCCCCCGCAGCGCCACGGCCTTCACCGAAGCCGTCGACCCCTTCCGGCTCTGCTGCCTCGACGACAACGCACCCCAGGGCCTGCTCGATACGTTCACGGGCCCCGCGCAGGGCGCGATTTGACCCTCCCCCTACGTCAGGCTTGAGGCTGTATGCCGACGAAAGGGCAGGTGGATGAGTTATTCAGTGGGGCAGGTCTCGGCGTTCGCCGGAGTGACGGTGCGCACGCTGCATCACTACGACAAGGCGGGACTGCTCTCGCCCAGCGGCCGAAGCCACGCCGGCTACCGGCTCTACAGTGACGCCGACCTGGTCCGCCTCCAGCAGATCCTCTTCTACCGCGAACTCGGCTTCCCCCTCGATGAGATCGCGGAGATATTCAAGGACCCGCAGGCGAACGCCCTGGAGCGGCTCCGGGCCCGGCAGCGGCAGTTGACCGAGGAGATCGCCAGGCTGCAACGGCTGGCCGAGGTGGCGGAACGCGCGATAGAGGTCCAGAAGACCGGGGTGCCCCTGACTCCCCAGGAACGCTTCGAGGTCTTCGGCGAGATCACCTTCGACCTGAGCTATGCCACCGAGGCCGAGCTGAAGTGGGCGCATTCGGACGGACAGCGCGAGGCGATGGCGCGTGCGGCTGCCCACACCAAGGAGGACTGGCGCCAGCTCATGGGCGAGGCCGCCGCATGGCGGGCCGAGCTGCTCGCGGCGTTCGACGAGGGGGAGCCCAGCAACGGCGAGCGGGCCATGGACCTGGCCGAGGAACACCGCTTGCACATCTCACGCTGGTTCACCTCCTGCCCGCCCGACATGCACCGGCGCATCGCGGACGACTTCATCGCCGACCAGCGCGCATTCGCCCTGGTCGTTCCGCCGTCGCAGCAGCGCCCGGGACTGGCCGCCTACACGTGCAAGGCGGTCCACGCCAACGCGGCCCGCCACACGGGCGGCCGTACCGACTCCGAGGAGAACCAATGAGGATCATGATCGCCGCCGCCGGATCGCGCGGCGACATCGCGCCGTACACGGGCCTGGGCGCAGAACTGCGCCGGGCCGGGTACGACGTCACCGTCGCCACCACGGACACCTTCGCGCCCCTCGTACGCGACGCCGGGCTGACGTTCCGCGGTCTCCCCGCCGATCCGCGGGCGCGCGGGGGCGTCACCGGCAAGCGTGAACTGATGCGCGCCGCCGCCACGTTCATCACCGAACTGGGCCAGGGATTCGCCGCCGCCCTGGCCGACGGCACCGATCTGCTCCTGCTGTCGACCACCACGGCCCCGCTCGGCTGGCACCTGGCCGAGGCCACGGGCACCCCGAGCCTGGGGGTCTACCTCCAGCCCACCGCGCCGACCGGCGATTTCCCGCCCGTCGTCACCGGCTCCCGCTCCCTGGGCCGGTTCGCCAACCGAGCCGCCGGCCGCTTCGCTCTGCGGATGGCCGACCGCGTCTACGAACCGGCCGTCGCCGAGCTGCGCCGCAGCCTCGGGCTGCCCCCGGCCTCCGCTTCCGAAGTGCGTCGACGGCAGGACCAGGCCAACTGGCCCGTCCTGCACGGCTTCAGCCCGTCCCTGGTGCCCCGCCCCCGCGACTGGCGCCCCGGCCTGGAGGTCGTGGGCAACTGGTGGCCCCACCACGACGCGGCCGACCGGCTGCCCGCTGACCTGGAGGACTTCCTTCAGGCCGGCCCCCCGCCCGTCCTCATCGGCTTCGGCAGCATGGCGTCCGGCGAGGGGGAACGGCTGAGCGAGGTCGCCGTGCGGGCGCTGCGCAGCGCCGGGCTGCGCGGCATCCTCCAAGCCGGGCCTGCCGGTCTCACCGCCGCCGCCGACGATGTCCTCACGATCGGGGACGTACCGCACGCCCTGTTGTTCCCACGGCTGGCTGCGGTGGTCCACCACGCCGGGGCCGGCACCTCTGCCGCCGCGCTGCGCGCCGGAGTGCCCGCGGTCACCGTACCGGTGACCGCCGACCAGCCGTACTGGGCGGGGCGGCTCGCCGCCCTGGGCGCCGCGACCGCCCCGATCCCCTTCCGATCGCTCACCGCCGAACGGCTCGCCGAATCACTCGGGCGGGTCGTGCAGGACCAGGCGTACACCCGCGCCGCCGCGAGCGCGGCTCAGGACATGGCGCGGGAGGACGGATCGGGCCGAGCCCTCAAGGCGATCCGGCAGCTGACCGACGGGTGATGCACACTCCGCGAAGTTCCTAGTCCTTCAGCCACATCCGGTATCTCTCACGGTCGAAGCCGGGCGTCCGGCTCCGGCTCCGTCCGGCGGACAGGAACTCCCGGAACACCTGTGCGGAGCGCGGGTTCTGGCTGCACTGCCACACGCCGTGCGGACAGTAGTCGGTGATGCTGTGGTAGAGCGGCTTGTGCTCGGCGATCCATGCCAGCATGTCGTGCATGTACTCCGGATTGTCGCCGTTGCGGAACAGGCCCCATTCGGGGTACGAGATCGGCTTGCCGTGCGCCTCGGCGAAGTCGACCTGCTGCTGGAGTCCGTAGGGCTGGGTGACCTGCTCGTCGAAGGAATGGCCGGGCGGCTGGTCGTAGGTGTCCATGCCAACGATGTCGACCACGTCGTCACCCGGGTAGCACCGGGTCCAGGCGATCGCGTCACTGCCGCGGTTGGGGGCGAAGTCGAACTGGAACCACTGGCCCTCCACGGAGCGCATGGCGGCAACGATGCGCCGCCAGTACTTCTTCCAGTTCTCGGGGTCGGGCCGGCAACGGTGGGTGTAGTTGAAACCGTTCATCTCCCAGCCGAGCACGATCACCGTGTCCGGCATCCCGAGCCCCACCAGACGCTCGGCCAGCCGCCGGAAGTGGCGGTCGAACGCACCTTGAGCGCCGGAGCGGAGCAGCTCGGCGACCCGGCGGTCGGGGACACCGGCCTCGTTGCGCTCCAGCATGGGCACGTTCAGGACGAACAGCCGGTCCGGTCTCGCGTTGCGCCACCGTGCCCAGCTGTCCAGGGAATCTGGTGCCCCCTCGATGTTCGCCCAGGTGTCCCCGGGCAGGTACGTGTGCCCGGCGCGCAGCTCGGCACCGCCGAGCCAGCGCGAGAGATCCTGCATCCTCTCGACGGCGGACGAGTCGTAGTGGAGGTAGGCGCCCACTGCGACCTCGGTCTCGAAGTCACCATCGGAATCCCTGTGTGGCGGTGTGGCGAGGGCGCCCCCGGTGACGAGCAGGCCGACAGCGACCACGCTTGCGCAGGCGCCCGCCAGCCAGCGGCCTCGATGGGACATGACGCCTCCACACGCTTCGCGAATCGATCCGTCTAGCTGTGACGTTAGGCATCCCATCCGATTCGTGGGCGGTCCGGTGCCCAGATGCTGGGCCATTCGCGGCAGCCGGCCGCCTCGGCTTGCTCCGACCGGGTGAAAGTCGCCGTCCTCATGCGCATGTCGGCGGCCCATCAGCGGTTTCAGGTGATCTCACCGTCAGGAGCTGTCCGGCGCCACCACGCAGAGGGAGCGGGGTCCCGGGCCGACGGCCGCCGAGGCCACTGCTTCCCGTACGACCGTCTACGGAATGTTCGTCGTGGTCTCGCACCGGACCGCGATGTCGGTTCCCGCTGTCCCGTCACAGGTGTCCGGCGCGTCGTCCCCGCCGTCGAGGACGTCGTCACCGCCCTCCGCCTCGGGCACGGGCGCGGCCATCTGTCGGGGCGCCGTACCGGCGGCGCCGGAGGCGGCGGGATGTTGCCTGTGGGTGGCCTCGCCGTTGCCGTGCGCGGCATGCCCGGAGTTGCTGTCCCCGATGAGGGTGTCGGTGCCGGGGCCGCCCAGGAGTACGTCCCGCCCGTGGCCGGTGGCCGTGCCCTCGGCGGAGGAGTCGCCGGTGATGCTGTCGTTGCCGGGGCCCCCGTCCAGGGTGTCCGCGCCACCGCCCGTGGCGTTGATCCCGCCGCGGCTGTCGCCGATCATGGCGTCGTTGCCCTCCTCGCCGAAGAGGACGTCGTCGCCGCCTCCCGACGCGCTGCCCCCGAAGGCCATGCTGTCGCCGCCCATGCGGTCGTCGCCCGGGCCGCCGAAGAGGACGTCGTCGCCCGCGCCGTCGGCGGGAGCCCGGGTGGTGATCAGGTCGCCGCGGATGAGGTCCCCGCCTGCGCCGCCGTCGATCCGGTCGTTGCCCCGTCCGCCCGCGAGCGTGTCGTTCCCTGCCAGACCGCAGATCAGGTCGTTCCCGCCGCGCCCGTCGATGACGTCGGCGCCCGCGGATCCGGCGATGACGTCGTCACCTTCGGTCCCGTTGACCGTGCCCGCTCCGGTGATCGTCGCCGCGCGGCCGAAGCAGGTGGTCGCGGGGGTGCCGGCGGCCGCGGCCGGGAGGCCGAGGGAGAGCAGCGCGGCTGCCACCGGCAAAGCGAGTTTTCGGCCACGCATGGGGACCTCCGGTCGTCGGCGAAGCGGCCGCCTTGAACTCCGTGGGGAACATAGGGGGCAACTGCCCCATGTGCAACGACCCGCCTGGATGTGGGTACGCCCGCCCCCCGGTCGGCCCAGCACGCAGGGGGCCGAGGGCGTACGACGCCACGCGGACGCCCCCCCGGCCGCGGCCCCCCGGCCGCCCCCCGCCGGGGTCACGGGGTCGGCGCCGCGCTGCTTACGGCGCCCGCGAAAGGCCGACGCGGACGCCGCGGTTCCCTTCGATTCAGGGCCCTCTCCCGCCCGCGGCCATGCTCTGAGGGGGAAACGTCTGATTGCACAGAGTGAGATCCCGGCCCCCTGGCCGTGACTCGCCCCATAGGAGCCACGTCACATACGAACCGCGGTAGTAGCTCCCGGGGCCCGAAACCGCGAACCGCCTCCCCGCTGGACGGATCCCTCGCGGGCCGCCGCCGTGGCGCGGGCCGCCGACTGCGAGGGCTCTTAGTAAGAAGGGTCGTTGCCAGGCGGTCGGGGCGTCTGTAGAACTGGATGAGTCGCCACGGCGGCAGGGGCATCCGCCCCCCGCCAGACGAGCCCCTCTCCCTCGCGTGAGTGGCTCACGCATGCTCCGGCATGCCGCGACCGCCCTTGTCCCCTTCGGAAGGTTCCCTCCGTGTCCAACGCTGTCATCCGCCGCATCGCCGCTTCGAAGAAGACCCTCGCGGGTACCGTCGTCGCCCTCGGTGTCGCCGGTTCCATGCTCGCCACGGTGCCCGCCCAGGCGGCCCCGACGAGCGCCAAGGCGATCGCCCAGCAGATGATCAAGGACCCGGCGCAGTTCGCGGCCTTCGACAACATCGTTTCCCGCGAGAGTGGCTGGGACCACACCGCCACGAACTCCTCTTCGGGCGCGTACGGCCTGGTCCAGGCCCTGCCGGCCTCGAAGATGGCCTCCGCGGGCTCCGACTGGAAGACCAACCCGGCCACCCAGATCAAGTGGGGCCTGGACTACATGAACTCCCGCTACGGCAGCCCCGTGGGCGCCTGGAACTTCTGGCAGTCGCACCACTGGTACTAAGCCGCCAGTGGCAGCAGACGCACGAACACGCCCGGCCGGACTTTCCGGCCGGGCGTCTTTGCGTTTTCCAGCCTGCATTGCAACGCCTCATTGCATTAACTCTCACGGCCATTGCATCAATTTACTGCCTCTCACCTGCGGGGATGATTTTCACTTGATTGACCGTTCCGTGAACGCAACGTAGCTTTCGGTGCGCGTCAAACACGTATCGTCGCGAGATGAGGAACGGCCATGAGTGAATCCCTGCACACCGTCACGACGCCTCCGGCGGAGCGCCGGCCCGGCTGCCCTTTCGGCCCGCCGGCAGAGCTGACCGACGCCCACCGGCGCGGCCCCATCAGCCGCTACACCCACCCCGGTGGCCGGCCCGGCTGGCTCATCACCGGATACGGCCTGGTCAGGTCGGTCCTGGCCGACCCGCGGTTCAGCTCGCGCAAAGAGCTCCTGAACGTGGTCGACTTCCAGATCCCTCCCGCGCCGCCCGGCGAGTTCCTCCTCATGGACGAACCGCAGCACGGGCGTTACCGGAAACCGCTGGTGGGCAAGTTCACCGCACGCCGGATGAGACTGCTCACCGAGCGCATCGAGCAGATCACCGCCGACTGCCTCGACGCCATGGAGGCGGCCGGTCCGTCGGCGGACCTGGTGGCCGCGTTCGCCAAGCCGATCCCCACCATCATCATCTGTGAACTGCTGGGCGTGCCGTACGAGGAGCGGGACTCCTTCCAGGAACAGATCGACAAGTTCATGAACGGGGAGACGAACGACGAGGACCTGCTGGCGGCCTATACGGCGACCCAGGACTACCTCGCCCAACTGGTCGCCGCCAAGCGCGCTAACCCCACCGACGACGTGCTCAGCGAACTCACCGACAGCGACCTGACCGACGAGGAGCTGCAGGGGATCAGCCTGATCCTGCTGGCGGCCGGCTTCGACACCACCGCGAACATGCTGGCCCTCGGGACCTTCGCGCTGCTCCAGAACCCGGCGCAACTGGCCGCGCTGCGCGCCGATCCCGCCCTCATCGACCAGGCCGTGGAAGAGCTGCTGCGCTATCTGAGCGTCGCCAAGTCGTTCATGCGGACGGCGCTGGTGGACGTCGAGGTGGGCGGCCAGGTCATCGAAGCCGGCACGACGGTCGTCCTGTCGTACAACACCGCCAACCGCGACCCGGAGCGCTTCGCCGATCCCCATGTGCTCGACCTCCGGCGGGAGTCCGGCGGCCACCTGGCCTTCGGCCACGGCGTCCACCTGTGCCTGGGCCAGCAGCTGGCCCGGGTCGAGATGCGGGTCGCGCTCTCCGCGCTGCTCCAGCGCTTCCCCACGCTGCGCCTGGCCGTGCCGGCCGAAGACGTTGCCGTGCGCCCGGAGACCGCGGACATCCACGGCGTGAAGAAGCTCCCGGTCACCTGGGACGTGTGACCGTACGTCAGGTCGGGCGGGCCCTTGCGGGGCCGCTCGTCCGGTGGACTCGGCGGCCCCGCCGTGGCGTTGGCGGGGGCGGCCGGCAGAAGGCCCTTTACTGGGATTCGTCGGACCTCGTCTCCTCGGCGGTCTACCGTACGGTCATGCCGTGCTGCCTGCCGCGGTCTCATGAGGAGGATCCGTGTCGTCGTCGTATGACCCCCAGTACGCTCCTGCCGGTGATGTGGGCGCAGCGCTCATGGTGATCGACTCCCGGCTCAAGGCCATTTACGACGGCAAGACCGGTACCGATCCCGAACAGCGGGCACTGATCGACCAGTTCCTCGCGTCTTTGACGCCCGGGGGAGCCCGGGACCTGCTGGACGGCGCCTGCACCCTCATCTACATGTTCATGACCTGGCTGCGAAAGGCGTACGAAGGCCACGACAAGGACGTCATCGAGTACGTGGTGCCCGACCTCGTGGCCACCATGCGCACGATGCGCAAGAGCGTCCGTCCCGAGTTCATCCCCACCATGGCCGGCATGGTCATCGCGGCGGGCACCGGCCTGAGCCCCAGCCTGTGGCGGAAGCAGTACGGAGAGTGGACCCCGGACGAGATGAACCCCCTCGAAGCCACCGCCTTCCTGCTCGCGGAGCACATCAACCGGCTCACCGGTGACCGCGATTACGCCACCCGCCTGATCAGCAACGCCCTGTCCAGCGCGGACCAGGGCTGAACCTGCGGCCGCCGTGCCGATCGGCCCGGCCGAGCCTGCCACTCCCCGGCAGCAGGGGCCGCTGACGGGTGTGTGCGGCTACAGCCAGCCGTTGCGGCGGAAGGCGCGGTAGAGGAGACCGGAGGCCAGGGCCATGAGGCCGAGGGCGAGCGGGTAGCCGTAGCTCCAGCCCAGCTCGGGCATGTGCTCGAAGTTCATCCCGTAGACGCCCGCGACCATGGTGGGGATCGCGAAGATCGCCGCCCAGGCCGAGATGCGGCGCATGTCGTCGTTCTGCCAGGTCCCCACCCGCGCCTGCTGCGCGTCCAGGACCGAGGTCAGCAGCTCGTCCAGGGACCGGACCTCGGTGTCGGTACGGCTCAGATGGTCGGCCACGTCGCGGAAGTAGGGCAGTGCCTTCGGCGGATGGCCCTGGCCGCCCTGCCCCGGGCCGCCCTGCCTCGGGCCGGCCAGGAGCCCCTGGAGGACGGGGACCAGGGGCGCTACCGCGTCCCGGAACTCCCGCACCTCCCGTTTGAGGGAGTAGATCGCCTCGGTGTGGTCGACGCGGGAGGTGGAGAAGACGCAGTCCTCCAGCGCGGTGAGCGCGGCCCGCACCTTGTCCGCGGCATCGCCGTACGCGTCCACGGCCACGTCGAGCACGGCGTGCAGCACGGACAGCGGGCCGAACCGCAGCATGCCGGGGTCGGCTTCGAGCCGCCGGGCCGCTTCCGCGGCCGGATCGACCGGACCGTGCCGCACGGTGAGGACGTACCTGGGCCCGACGAAGAGCATCAGCTGCCCGGTCTCCACCGCGGCCTCCGCATCGACGTACCAGAGCGTCTTCAACGCGACGGCCAGCACGTCTCCGAAGCGTTCCCGCTTCGGGCGCTGCCGTGCCTGGACCGCGTCCTCGACCGCCAGCGGATGCAGGCCCAGCTCCCCGGCCAGCTGCACCAGCTCGGCCTCGGCCGGGTCGACCAGCCGCACCCAGCCGAACTCGCCCTCGCCCAACCCGCGCAAGCGCTTGAGCACCAGCCGGCAGGCCTCGTCCTCCAGGCCGCACTCCACCGTCTCCGCCCGGCCCGATCGTTCCTCGTACACGACGCATTCCATGCCACCCGCATGCTTCAGCGCGCCGACTTCATGCATCTTTCATGCACCACCGTCCGGCCAGCGGGATTGGCGCGCGGGCATGCGGACACAAGCGGGGCGTGCTCAAGATACTTCTGGTGGTCCTCGTCGGCTCGACGGCGGCGCTCGCGACGCTCGCCGCCCTCCTCGGCTCGCCCTTGTGGTGGGCCGCGGCCGCGCCCCTGCTGCTGCTCCTGCTGATCGCCGTCCACGACCTGCTGCAACGGCGGCATTCCATCCTGCGGAACTACCCTCTCCTCGGGCACCTGCGGTTCGCCCTGGAGGCCCTGCGGCCCGAGATCCAGCAATACTTCATCGAGCGCAACGTCGACGGCAGCCCCTTCGACCGCGACATCCGCAGCATCGTCTACGAGCGGGCCAAGGGCACTGACGCCGAGGAACCCTTCGGCACCGAGCTCGACCTCTACCGGCCCGGCAGCGAATACCTCACCCCCTCCATGGCCCCGCTCCCGGTACGCACCGACCCGCCCCGGGTCCGGATCGGCGGACCCGACTGCACCCAGCCGTACGACATGGCCCTCCTGAACGTCTCCGCGATGAGCTTCGGCTCGCTGTCCGGCAACGCGGTCCTGGCCCTCAACACCGGCGCGCGGCTCGGCGGCTTCGCCCACGACACCGGCGAGGGCGGCCTGTCCGAGTACCACCTGCGGCCCGGCGGTGACCTCGTGTGGGAGATCGGCACCGGATACTTCGGCTGCCGTACCGAAGAAGGGGACTTCGACGAACGGCAGTTCGCGGAGAAGGCCACACACCCCCAGGTCAAGTGCGTGTCGTTGAAGATCAGCCAGGGTGCGAAGCCCGGCATCGGCGGCGTCCTGCCCGGGGCCAAGGTCAACGCGGAGATAGCGAAGGTGCGCGGGGTGCCGCAGGGGGAGACCGTGATCTCGCCGCCGTACCACCGCGTGTACTCCACCCCGCGCGAGCTGGTGCGCTTCCTGGCCCGGATGCGCCGGCTCGCCGGCGGCAAGCCGGTCGGTTTCAAGCTGTGCGTCGGCTCGCGCCGCGAGTTCCTCGCCGTGTGCAAGGCCATGCTGGAAGAGGACACCACGCCCGACTTCATCGTCGTCGACGGGGCGGAGGGCGGGACGGGCGCGGCACCCCTGGAGTTCGCCGACAACGTCGGCCTGCCGCTCGACGAGGGGCTGATGACCGTGCACAACGCGCTCGTGGGCGCCGGCCTGCGCGACCGCATCCGGATCGGGGCCTCGGGCAAGGTAGCCACCGGCAGCGACCTCGTCAAACGCCTCCTCCAGGGCGCCGACTACACCAACGCCGCCCGCGCCATGATGTTCGCGATCGGGTGCATCCAGGCGCAGCGCTGCCACACCAACACCTGCCCGGTCGGCGTCGCGACCCAGGACGAGCGGCGCGCCCGCGCCGTGGACGTCGGCGACAAGTCGCAGCGGGTCCGGCGCTACCAGGAGGCGACCGTGAAGAGCGCCCTCCAGATCATGGCGTCGATGGGCGTCGCGGACCCGCGCGGGCTGCGGCCCCACATGCTGCTGCACCGGGTGGACCCGCACACCGTCCGCTCGTACGCCGAACTGCACGCCTGGCTCACCCCCGGCGAGCTGCTCGCATCTCCGCCCGAAGGCTGGGCAGGCGACTGGGAGGCGGCCGATCCCGACCGCTTCACCAGCTGATTCCCCCCGGCACCGCACCGAGGGGCCGCAACCGGACCGAAGGGCACTTCCGTGGCACGTACCGTCGCCAACGTGATCGTCAGCGCACTGAAGGAGCTGGGCGTCCAGCACGTCTTCGGCGTCGTAGGAGACGCCCTGAACCCGCTGACCGACGCCATCCGTACCACCGACGGCCTGGAGTGGGTCGGCTGCCGGCACGAAGAAGTCGCGGCCTTCGCCGCCGGGGCGCAGTCCCAGCTCTCCGGAACCCTCGGGGTCTGCATGGGCACGGTGGGGCCCGGTTCCGTCCACCTGCTGAACGGCCTCTACGACGCCGCCAAGAGCCACGCCCCCGTCCTCGCCATCTGCGGCCAGGTTCCGCTCGCCGAGATCGGCAGCGACTACTTCCAGGAAGTCGACAACGACCTCCTCTTCCGTGACGTGGCCGTCTACCGGGCCACCGTCACCTCCCCGGACCAGATGCCGCGCCTGCTCGAATCCGCCGTACGGGCCGCGGTGACGCAGGGCGGCGTGGCCGTCCTTACCGTTCCCGGGGACCTCGGCGACCAGGAGCTGACCGACGACCGGCCCACCCGCTTCGCCCTCGACCGCGCCGTCACCCGCCCCGACGACCCGATGCTGGAGCGGGCCGCCGCCCTGCTGAACGAGGCGTCCCGCGTCACGCTGCTCGTCGGCCAGGGCGCCCGCGAGGCCCGCGCCGAGGTCATGCAGGCCGCCGAGCTGCTGGCCGCGCCCATGGTGCTCACCCTGAAGGCGAAGGAGGGGTTCGAGGACGACAATCCCTTCCAGGTGGGTCAGACCGGCCTCATCGGCAACCCCGCCGCGGCCCATGCGCTCGACAGCGGGGACGCGTTGCTCATGCTGGGGACCGACTTCCCGTACCGGGAGTGGTACCCGCAGGACGTCAAGGTGGTACAGGTCGACGCACGCGAGGACCACTTGGGGCGCCGGACCTCCGTCGACGTGGGCCTGGCCGGTGACGTGGGCGCCACCCTGCGGGCCCTGTTGCGGCTGCTGGAAGGGGCCCGCGAGCGCGCCCACCTGGACGACGCGCGGGAGCGGTTCGTCAAATGGCAGGAAGGGCAGCAGCGGCTGGCCGACCCCGCGCACGAGCACCGTGTGACCGGGAAACTGCGGGCGGCGCTGGACAACCGGGACCACGAGATCCGCCCCGAGGCACTGGCCGCGGCGGTGGACGCGCACGCGGCCGAGGACGCCGTCTTCACCTCCGACACCGGAATGGCCACCGTCTGGCTGTCCCGCTTCGTCACCATGCGCGGCAGCCGGCGCCTGATCGGTTCGTACAACCTCGGCTCGATGGCCAATGCCATGCCCCAGGCGCTGGGAGCCCAGCTCTGGGCGCCCGACCGGCAGATCGTCGCCTTCTGCGGGGACGGCGGCCTGAGCATGCTGCTGGGCGACCTGATGACGATCAAGACGTACCGGCTGCCGGTGAAGCTCGTCGTCTTCGACAACCGCCGGCTGGGCATGGTCAAGCTGGAGCAGGAGCAGATGGGCCTGCCCGAGTTCGGTACGGAGCTCGACAACCCCGACTTCGCCGCCGTCGCCTCGGCCCTGGGCCTGACGGGGATCCGGGTCACCGACCCGGCGGAGCTGGACGACGCGGTACGCCGGGCCTTCGACACCCCGGGCCCGGTCCTGCTGGACGTCCTCACCAACCCCGAGGAAGTGGCTGTGCCGGGCAAACCGACCGTGTCGCAGGGCTTGGGCTTCGCCATGGCCAAGGTCAAGGAGATCCTGCCGGGCCGCCAGGACTGACCCGTCCCGCCCACCCCGGATTGCGGCACACCGGATCACGGCACGACGCCCTTCGCGCGCTGCCCGGGCAGCCCCGGGCAGCGCGCGGCCCCCGCTACGGCAGCGGTGCGCCACGGGCGGCGAGCCAGAGGGCGTACCACTCCTCGTGCGTGAGGTCGGGCTCGCGCACCGCCGCGTCGCGGCAGGCGCGGATGCGGTCCGGGCGCCCGCTGCCGACGACGGGGACGATCCGGGCCGGATGCCGCTGTAGCCACCACAGCAGGACCGTCTCCGGTGTCGTGCCCTTGGCCTCGGCCAGCGTACGCAGGAGCAGGGCGGCCGCGTGCTGCTCCGGGCTCTCCTGCCGCCCGGTGTAGCGGCCTTGGGCCAGGGCGCCCCAGGCCTGGAGGCCGATGCCGCTCGCGAGACAGTACTCGATCGTGCCGGAAGGGAAGCCGCCTGCCGCCGCGGCGGGGGTGTTGACGAGCACCCCGTCCTCCAGCCAGTCCCGGCGGTCCAGGCTCATCTCCAACTGGTTCGCGACGAGCGGGAAGTCGAGGTGTGCCTGGAGCCGGGCGATCTGGGCCGCGTTCATGTTGGACACGCCGAACGCGCGTACCAGCCCCTGCCGGCGGAGCGAGGTGAGCGCCGCCGCGGTGTCCTCCGGGTCGGCCAGTGGGTCGGGCCGGTGCAGCAGCAGGACGTCGATGACGTCGGTCCGCAGGCGGGTCAGGCTCTCCTCGACCCGGCGGGTGATGCTGACGCCCCGCAGGTCGTAGCTGCCGGGCCGCTCACCGTCGGCGAGCCGGATCCCGCACTTGGTCTGCAGGGTGATCCGGTCGCGCAACTCCGGTGTGCGGGCGAGGACCTCGCCGAAGACGGCTTCCGCCTTCCCGTGCCGGTAGATGTCGGCGTGGTCGAACACGCTGATTCCGCTGTCGAGCGCGGCCTCGACCGCGGCCTCGGCCGCGTCGATGTCGGCGGCCCGGTACGAGCCGGTGTCCCAACTTCCTCCGAGGGCCATGCATCCGTAGAGCAGCCGGGGGCCGTTGCCTGTCGCTGGTGCCTTGATCGCCATGACCTCACCCTACGAGCGGTCGGCGACAGTGCGCGGGGTGAGGCCACGGACGGGCACAGGCACTGCCACGCTCCGGCGGAGCGGCCCGGGCGCGCGGGTCCGGCGGTCGGCCGTGACGGTGCTCAGCGGTCACCGCGTGCCACGGCCTTGGCCCGGGCGGCCGAACGCGCCGCGGCCGCCTCGACGGGGCGCCGAACCGCCCGCACCGGATGCCGGCGGTCGAGTACGTGCCGGGACCGGTAGGCGAGCGACGGCTTGCCGTGGGTGTCAGCGGCGGCGATGAGCAGCCCGCCCAGTGCGGAGAGGTCCGTCAGGAAGTGGGCGCGCCGGCGGGCCCGTTCCTCCGGGTCCTCCACCGTCCAGAAGGCGTGTTCGACGAGGGTGGTCGGCACCAGTGTGGCGGCGAGGGTGAGCGCGGCCAGGCGCGGGGCGCGTCCCGCGGCGAGCAGCAGCCCCGCTCCCGTCTGGATCGCGCCGTTGACGCGTACCAGCCCCAGCGGGTCGCCGGCCAGCGCCGGGATGCGTTTTCCGACGGCCCGGACGACGGGTTGCGCGAGTTCCGCCGCGGCTTCCGGACGGCGCAGGGTGCGCAGTCCGGAAGCGACGAACGGGGCGGCGAGCAGGGGGCGGGCGAGCTTTCGAAGAACGGCCATGCCTCGCTGGTGCCCCGGCCCCGCCGGTCCATCCGCCGGTCCGTCCGCCGGTCCGGTCAGCCGGCCCGTCCGGTCAGCCGGCCGGCTGTGGCGCGTCCTGCACGGCGCGGGCGTGCACGCACATGGCGTCGGCCGGAGCCGCGGGGATCCGCATCCGACGCAGCAGGTCACGCGTCGTACGCAGGGTCAAGGTGCTGCGCCAGGTGGTGCCCGGGTAGCGGGACCGCAGGTGCGACAGGGCGCGGGTGCCGATTCCGGT
The DNA here is from genome assembly GCF_055567555.1 of Streptomyces sp. NPDC026522. NCBI lineage: Bacteria > Bacillati > Actinomycetota > Actinomycetes > Kitasatosporales > Streptomycetaceae > Streptomyces > Streptomyces sp. NPDC026522. Next base: position 149,846 of record NZ_JBVHQF010000008.1, on the reverse strand, counting down.
GGAGCGGAGGTGACCGTCGAGGTCCACGCCGGTGATCACGCCCTCGGCGCAGGCGGTGCATATCCGGTGGTGGATCTGACCGACGACCTTGCGGCCTCGCACCAGGAGCAGACACTCCTCGCCGGGCCCGGCGCCCTCGCTGGGGATGTGGGCGGTGAGGAAGGCGATGTCGCGGTACGCGAGGACCCTGCGCCGCAGCCGCCTGCCGAACCCGCTGCGGCGCAGCCGCCGCGCGCCGTGTGCGGGCACCTCGTAGTCGGCGGCGGAACGGAAAAGTGTGCGCGTGGGGCGTGCATGCTCTCCGGACATGACCCTCGTGTGCCCAGCGGACCGGCCTGCACGCTTCCTCGCCCGAACTCGGGTCAGGCGGCGGCTTCCGGTGCGAGGGCTTCGTGGAGAGTGGGGTAGCAGGACAGGACGTGGTCGAGGCCGACGACGCGCAGCAGATCCGCCAGCGGACCCGGGGTGTGCGCCAGGCGCAGCCAACCGCCGCGGGCCCGGGCCGCGTTGTTGACGGCGACCAGCACGTTGATGCCGCTGGAGTCCATGAACGTGACGTCGTGGAAGTCGATGACGGTGTGCCGGGCGCCACTGCCGTCCGCGGTGAGAGCCCGGCGGAAGGCGTTGGCGGTCGTGTGATCGATCTCCCCGGCCGGGACGAGGACGCGCACGCCGGAGGCGGTCGTGTACTGAGAGACGGTCAAGCGGGCCTGGGTCATCCCGTCTCCTGCTCTCGTCGTGGCGCTACTGAGCAGCTCCTGCCCTCCACGCAAGCGCACACGACGGAGCGGTGTCAACCTCTCGCGTCGGGCTGGACCCCATTTGCGGGGCAAGCGGGGCAGCCGCCGGGCAGTCGTGGGATGCTTCGCGGGCGCAGCGTGACTTTCGTGTGACGATCATGTGAGACGGGGCGGGATGCATGGAGCGGGCCGCAGGGGGCGAAGGCCGAGAGGCGGAGCGCGGGGAGCCGCTGTCGACGTCGGCCGCCTATGAGGGCGGCTCCGCCTGCATCGGTAACGCCCGGCACCTGGCCACGCGCTTCCTCCTCGATGTGCGGACCGTGCACGGGCTGCCGGTCTCGGAGCGGGCCCTGGACGTGACCGAGCTGGTGGTCAGCGAGCTGGTGACGAACGCCGTGAAGTACGCGCCCGGCCCGATCGTGCTCGATCTGCGGATCACCGACGGCACGGTGCGGGTGTCGGTGTGGGACGGTGATTCGTCCCTGCCGGACGTCGCCGCCCACGACCCGCAGCGAGTCGGCCGGCACGGACTGGAGATCACCCACGCCGTGAGTCAGGCCTTCGAGGTGCGGCGCGAGCCGGTCGGCAAAAGCGTCACGGCACTGATCGCACTGACCGACGACCCGGGCGGGAACACGGCCGACCGCAGCGCACGGTGACCGCCGTGGGCCGCCGCGGCCGGTGAAGCAGGTGCTTCATATGCCGATGTTGGCCAGCGCCACGCCGATGCTGCGCAAAGTCCCGGCGACCTTCGGATGGCCGGCTTCGAAGCGTTCCACCGCCAGGTTCACCCCGCCGGCCAGGCCGGAGTGGGGCGCGGCGGCGCCGCTCCGGAGCCGGTCTTCGATCTTGTCGATCAGTGCGTGTACATCCGCACGCTCCTGCGAAGAGAGCGCCGGCTGCTCATCGAGCTGCTTGCGGAGCGACTGAAGCTGGTGCTGCAAGTCGGGCACGGACACGGGATTCTCCTCCACTGGGCACGCTGGGCACGCTGGGCATCAAGCGCTCGGCCGCGGGAGCGAACGCTGCCACGGGCCGGGGCCGACAGCCATTCCACTGCCCCGGCGAGCGCCCTTGATCCTTCCACGGCGGTGGCACTCGACGAGCGAAACGATCAGAAGACGGGGCGTTTGAAACCGTCTTCACGGCGCACACGACCGTTGACAACGGCTTTATCCATCGAGGTAGGAGGCGCATCATGGGCATTCTGGCCTGGATTCTCATAGGGCTGCTCGCGGGTCTCATCGCCAAGGCGCTGATGCCGGGCAAGGACCCGGGCGGCATCATCGTCACCACGCTCATCGGTATCGCGGGCGGCCTGCTCGGCGGCTGGCTCGGCAAGGTCATCTTCGGCGTCGACTCCATCGACGGCTTCTTCGATCTCTCCACCTGGATCGCGGCCATCATCGGCTCCGTCATCCTGCTCGCCGTCTACCGCCTGGTCACCGGCGACAGGCGCCACCACAGCCACGCCTGAACCGACCCACCCTCGCCTCATGCCGTAAAGGCTCCGCCCCCTGCCTCAGGGCGCGGAGCCTTTCCGCTGCCCCGACAACACCGGGCAGGATCGGAGAAGCCCCGGGTACCGGGCGGCCCCTAGCGTGATGCACATGGCAACCACCACAGCACCCACGTCCCTCGCGTCCGTCATCCTCGAAGTGGCCGACCCCGAGGCGGCCCACCGCTTCCACACCGCCTTCGGAGTGGATGCGTACGTCGGCCTGCGGGCGTCCCGGGCGCACTCCGCCGGGTTCCGCGGTTTCGCCCTGGCGCTCACGGTGTCCCGGCCCGCCACCGTCGACGGCTTCCTCGACGCCGCCGTACAGGCCGGCGCCACGGTGCTCAAGCCCGCCGCGAAGTCGCTGTGGGGATACGGCGGCGTCGTCCAGGCGCCGGACGGGACGATCTGGAAGGTCGCGACCTCGGCGAAGAAGGACACCGGCCCGGCCACCCGCGAGATCGACGAGATGGTCCTCCTGCTCGGCGTCGAGGACGTGAAGGCGAGCAAGCAGTTCTACGTCGCCCAGGGCCTGACCGTGGGCAAGAGCTTCGGCGGCAAGTACACCGAGTTCACCGCCGCCGAGTCCGACCCCGTCAAGCTGGCCCTGTACAAGCGCGGCGCCCTGGCCAAGGATCTCGGCGTCCCGGCCGACGGCGCCGGATCGCACCGCATCGCCCTCGGCGGCAAGGCCGGCTCCTTCGCCGACCCGGACGGCTTCACCTGGGAGGCCGCCACGCCGCTCACTCCAGCGCCGTAGCGGCGGCCGCGCCGTTCAGCGGGACGGCGGGCCGGCCGGGGACCAAGATCCCCGGAAAAGGCTGCTGAGCCTTGGGCCGCCCCCGGTTATCCTGCCTCGTCCCGAACGTGCCGGAGAGGTGCCCCACCATGAGCAGTGCAACGTCGTCCTTTCCCGACCGGATCGAGCTCTCGGGGGAGGGCCTCGTCCTGCGCGACTGGACGGAGGCGGACCTGCCCGCGCTGCCGAAGCTGTTCGACCACCCCGACATCGCGTACTGGACGCCGATCGTGTCCCCCTTCGACGAAGCGGCCGCCCGCGCGCGGCTGGACCGGGACCGGCAGCTGCGGGCGGAGGGCACGGTCATCCTGCTCGCCATCACCGTCGACGGCGGCGAACCGCTCGGCGAGGTGATGCTGCGGCGAGCCCCCGAGGGCACGGAGCTCGGCTACGCGGTGGGCCCGGCCCACCGCGGCCAGGGGCTGGCGGCGCGCGCGGTACGGGTGCTGGCGGCGTACGCCTTCGAGCAACTGGGCGTACGGCAGGTGATCCTGGAGCTGGAGGCGGAGAACGCCGCGAGCGTCGCCGTGGCCACCAGGGCCGGTTTCACCCTCCTGGACGTGCCGCTCATCACCGGCGAGGAGAAGGGGCGGCCGTTCGCCCTGCAGACGTGGGGCCTGAACGCCCCCGGTGCATGAGCCGGACCCGGCGATCCCGTCGCCCGCGCGGAGGCCCGGGCCGGACCGGGGCCCGCGCGGGCGGACAACCGGCTTGATCCCGCCGGGAGGGGGTAAGAGCACCGCGATCCGCAACAGCTACGGTGTGCCAGGAGAGACCCACGATGACGGATGACGCCTACCTGTTCCTCACGGATACCGGTTCCGGTTGGCAGGGAACGCCGCTGGCCCTCGTCGGAGAGCTGGAGTGCCTGGACACCCCCGCCGTGCAGGCGTGGTTCGCCGCCCAGGGAGTCAGCCCCGCATCCCCGAGCGTCCGGGTGGTGCCCCCGGAGCAGAGCGGCCTGATCCCCGCGGCCGCCGAGCGGCTCCCGGTCCCGCTGGGGGCCGCGGAACTGGAGCGGGTCCGGCGCGCCGCGGCCACGGACCCCGTGGCGAGCGCCGAGGAGGAACTGCTCGCATTCCGCGAGAGCAAGGAGAACCGCGACACCCTGCTGCGCCGGGCCCTTGCCGCCGGTGTGCCGGCGCATCGGATCGTCGAACTCTCCGGCGTCGACCCCACTACCTTGTCCGCCGCCTCGCAGGCCTGAACCCCCTCTCAACCGGCGGCGTGCTCCAAATCGCCGAAAGGCCTTCGGAAGGTGTTCGAGCGGCCCTACAGGCTGCCGTCCACATCGTGCCGGGACAGGCGCGCGCGGATGGTCTTCCCGCCGTCCTCGTCAGGGGCGACCGTCACCTCGGTGGAGAGGCGATGGACCATCGGCCAGCCGAAACCGCCCGCGCTTCCGTTCAGGTCGGGTGCCCGCATCCTCGGCGGCCGGGAGCTGGAATCGTGGACGAAGACGTCGATGGAGTCCGCCCCGGCCGTCAGCCGCAGGGCGCAGTCACCGCCGACGTGCCGCAGGGCGTTGGTGACCAGTTCCGACACGACGAGCGCGACGGTGTCCCGCACCACGGGCGCGACGGGCGGCTCAAGACTCCGCAGGAACGCTGCTGCGGCCCGGCGGCCCTCCGCCACGGCTCCCGGCCCGTCCGCCCGGAGCCGAAGGCCACGTTCCGCGACGGTCGTTGTGGTGTCGGTCCCCGAGTACTGCATCAGACTCACCCCGGTCTCTGCTCGCCCTGTACTTCCGTGTGTGGTCACTGCTCCTCCGACGCAGGTGCCCTGAGTTACAAGCGTGTAACGGCAGCGTGGATCCGGGGCGGGACCGGTTGACCAGTTCCGAGGCCAAGGGGCCCAAACCGCATCCGACTTACCCGCCGAAGACGCACCGCCGCAGGAGAAGCCGGTCGAACCGCCGCGGCCGCAGCCCCCGACGAAACCGAAGACGGAGTCCGCCGTACGCCGGCCCCGCATGATCGTGCGCAACCGGCGCACGGCCGCGCTCACGTTCCGGGCCGACGGGGGGCGGCCAAGAAGGGGGTCCGGCACGCCGTTGAGACCGTACGCGGCTGGGGTCACCCGGCCTTGGACGAGCGGGAGCTCGGGACGGCCGTGGAGCAGCTCGTCACGGCCGCCGTGGCGGACGACGGCCGGCGGACGTGGGCCGTCCTGGACGCCGCCCCCGGCGACAGCGCGCCCGGCGCACGGCGGCGTGACGGGCGCAACCCCGACGGCCGTTCGCCGTGAACGTGAGGCCCCGCACCGGGACGGTGCGAGGCCTCATGGGTGGGACGCGGACGGTCACCGGCCGCTCAGCGGTGGCCGGTCACCGCGTCACCAGGTGCCGGGCAGGGTCTGCCAGCTGAGGAATGCGTTCTCGAACCCGCCGTCCTGACGTCCCTGCAGCGTGAACGCTCCGGTGCCGCCGGCGTAGTAGTTGTACATGCTCAGGACGTCGTCCCGGCCGTCGCCGTCGGAGTCGCCGGACACCGGCATGCCGGCGTTGACGGCGTACCAGTAGCCCTCCGGGGTCTCCCAGCTCTTCAAGCCCGTCGTGGCAACGGTGCCCCCCGGCTGGCCGGTCAGCGTGAACAGTGCCGCGTGGCCGTCCCCGTAGTCGTACATCAGGGCGGCGTCGGCCCGGCCGTCCCCGTTGTAGTCGCCGACCGTGAACTTGGTGCGCGCGTAGTCCCACTGCTCCTTCGTCTGCGTCCAGGACTTCACCGGGGCGGCGAAGCCGCCGTTCGGCTGCCCCAGGCCGGTGAACATGGCCACCCCGCCCGCCGAGTATCCGTACAGGGCGAAGAAGTCGTCCCGGCCGTCGCCGTTCACGTCGCCGGAGCGGAACGTGGCATTGAAGATCCACCAGTTGCCCGGTCCGGTACGCCAGCTGGCCACCGCCGGGTTGAACGATCCGTCGGACTTGGCGGTCCACGTGTGGGCGCCGGCGTCGCCGTTGCCGTAGTCGTAGACCATCGCGATGTCGGCGCGCTTGTCGCCGTTGAAGTCGCCGGCCAGCGGGACCGCCTTGGCCCAGTCGAAGTTGCCGGACGGAAGGGTCAGCCCCTTCAGCGGGGTGAAGGTGCCGGTGGCGTTGGAAAGGAACGACCACAGCGCGTTGCTGCCGTCGGCGTAGCCGTACATCGCGCCGATGTCCGTGCGGCCGTCGCCGTTGAAGTCACCGCTGACCCACTTGGCGCGCTGGTACGAGAAGCCGCCCTTGGCGCTCGTCCAGCGGACCGTCGGGGCCTCGAAGCCGCCGTCGGGGCGGGCGTTGAGCACCCACAGCGCCGTCGTGTCGTCGCCGTAGTCGTAGACCGTGGCGAGGTCCGTGCGGCCGTCGCCGTTGAAGTCTCCGGACAGGTCGGTGCGCAGGTGCGCGGTGCGGTCGCCGGGCTGGTGCTCGACGGTCGCCCCGGTGGTGCTGTTGTGGCGGATGTAACCCTTCTCGAAGTCCTCCCGCGGACCGCCCGCGACGTCGTACTCGTCGGACGTCGGGTAGCCGAGGACGCTCTTCTCGCCGCCGAGGGCGATCCAGCGCTTGCGGATGGAACCGAACACGGACCAGGCGCCGTTGGCCCTGGTCCAGTAGACGGAGGCCGTGGCCTCGGTGTCCGTGCGCTTGCGGAAGTGGTTGAAGCGGGCGACGGAGCCGTCGCCGACGTTGGTCTCGTCGGTGACCGGGTAGCCCAGGGGACTGGCCGGGCCGCCGAGCGAGACGTACTTGCCGTACACGCTGCCGTGCACCGACCAGGAGCCGGTCTCGGGCGTCCAGTAGATGGCGCCCTTGCCGCCGGCTGCCGAGTAGAAGGTGGAGAACCGGCCGACGCCGTCGAAGGTGGCGGTCTCGTCGGAGGCCGGGTAGCCGAGGATGCCCTTCTCCGCGCCGAGCGCGAGCCACTTGGCGCGGATGGAGCCCCACACCAGCCAGGCACCGGAGTTGGGGTGCCAGTAGATGGACCCGTTGTCACTGCTCTGGCCGGGGCCGCGCAGGTTGACGTAGCGGCCGGCCCGGTCGCCGGTCTCCACCACGTCGGTGGTCGGGTAGCCGATCGAGGTGCCGCCCTTGGCCAGGAACTTGGCCAGGATGGGGCCGCACAGGGTGTGGGTGCCGGTGGCGGGGGAGGAGAACGCCTGGCACTCGGACCAGGGGGTGCCGCCGAGCACGAGCTGCCGGCCGGAGGCGAACGCCTGGCCGTCGGCGAGGGCCTTGCCCGGGAACTCGGTGATGCGGCCGTCGCCGTTGCGGGACCACAGGTCGGGGTAGCCGTCGCCCTCGAAGTCGCCCTCTGTCCCCAGGTGCGGCAGGGCGGCGCCGGTGTACGGGCTGCCGATGGAGGCGTAGCGGACCGCGGGGTCGCCGTAGACGGTCAGGTCCAGGGCGGTCCAGGAGTCGGCGGTGCCCTCGGCGGCCTTGCGGCTGGTGTACTGGTGGATGGTGCCGCTGACCGTGTCGCGGGCCCAGATCTCCGGAAGCGCGTCGCCGTTCAGGTCGCCCGGCGACATCACGGTCATGTTCTTCCAGTCGGCGTTGCCGAGGGCGATCGGCCCGCGCCCCATCTCGTCCAGGAAGGTGGTGGTGGAGCCGGCGTACAGCCAGAGCCTGTCCCCCTCCTTCACCAGCAGGTCCGCCTGGTCGGAGTCGTCGATCTTCCCGTCCTCGTTGTCGTCGTTGACGCTGGAGACGGACACGACCTGGTCGGCGTTGGCCCAGTGGTCGTCCTCGTCGGGCCGGCCGACGCTGAGCTCGACGCGGTCGCTGTCGGCGTTCAGCAGGTCGCCGTTGCCGCGGCCGGGGTAGACGTACAGGTTCTTGCGGGAGTTGTCCGGGCTCGGCCGCAGGGCGACGAGGTCCTCGTAGTAGTCCTCGTTCCAACTGCCGCGGTGGGTCAGCGAGGCGGCGTCGGCGAAGGAGCCCCGGTCGAGCTGCTGGGACAGGTCGAACTGGCCGTCGCCCTTGCCCGGGTGCATCCACAGCAGCCCGGAGCCCGGGTCGACGCTCCAGATGTCCACCGTACCGTCGCCGTTGAGGTCGCCCGGCTTGTCACGGGTGGGCAGCCGCTTGGCGTAGAAGAGGTACTCCTTGAGGTCCGACCGGTTGCCGGAGGGGTCCAGGCTGCGCACGTACAGGCGCTGCGGGCCGGCCGTGCTCGGCTTGTACGCCACCTCGACCGAGCCGCCCGCGGCGGCGGTCCTGACGTCGCGGACCTGCGGCTCGGAGTCCGTCCACCACTGGTAGGAGCTCACGTCCTTGACGCCGTTGGCACCCAGGGTGAACGTGCCGTTGGTGCGTGCCGGGGCTGCCTTGTCGGGGTCGTTCTCGGGGAACTGTGCCGAGGTCACGGACGGTCGCTTGTCGGGCCGGGTCCGGTCGACCGTGAACAGGCACTGGCCCGCCCAGGCACTGGGCCTGGTACCGCCGTCCAGGGCCCGGACGTCCCACCGGTAGGTGCCGCTCAGGTCCTTCGCCGGGATGCGCAGCTGCGCGACGTTGCCGTTGGTGACCTTCACGTTGGCCTTGACCGGGTCGTACGCGCCGTCCTTCCAGTAGTGGAACTCGGCGGTCAGGGAGTTGTCCTCGGCGTCCCGGAGCCGTGCGCGCAGCACGACCTCGTCGGTCGCGCCGATGGTCCCGCCGGTGCAGGGCACCGAAGGGTCGGTGGAGCGCTCCTTCGGGGGCTCCGGCGGGGTGTTGAAGGTCGTCGAGATGCGCGCGCTGTTCGGGTCGAGCTTGCGCCATGAGACGTCGACGGTGTCCTTGGCGGCCTTCAGACCGAAGGTCCAGTTGCCCCAGTGCTTCTGCGCGGCCTCGGCCACGGCCGACTTGACGTTGAACTCGACGAGGTCGCCGTCGCCGGGGCAGTTGCGTCCGCCGAACGACTGGCCGGTGGCGTCGATCTGACTGATCCAGGCCGGCTGGTTGTTCCAGGTGGTGGAGGTGGAGATGGTGCCGGTGTCCCAGACCTGGATGTCGCCGGACTTGCAGCTCCACGAACCCGCGGACTTCTGCTTGATGCGCAGCGTGGACTCGATGATCTGCTTGTTCCAGTAGTCCTTCATCCCGACCTGGAAGAAGGTCTTGGCGCAGATGACGGCGTTGCCGTTCGCGGCGTCCTTGGCGCAGCCGACGCGGGCGTCCTTGCTGAGGGTGCCGCCGTTCCAGTAGTTCGTGCTCGCGGAGTTGGCGAACGCGTTGTGCTTGTAGGCGATCGTCCACGCCTGCTTCCACGCGTCCCAGGTGGGGTCGATGACCACGGGATACGTGGTGCCGGGGCCCGTCAGCAGGTTCCGGTCCGGGGTGAGCGTGAGCGTCTCGCCCTGGAGCCGGACGCCGAGGTCGGCCTGTTTGGCGCCGGTGTTGATGCCGTTGACGGGCTCGGCGGCCGGCGTCGCGCCGGGTGCGACCGGCTGCCCGGCGGCGGACGCGAGGGCGCGGGCGGCCGGCTTCTGCGCGGCGGTCGGTTGCGGATCCGTCTGCCGGGGCGCGGCGGACTGCTCGCTTCCGGCGTCCCACATCTGCGGCTTCGGTGCGCCGAAGAGGGTCTTGCCGGCGGGGTCCACGGCGCGCAGCTGGCCGTCGGTCTCGGTGCGCAGGGTCAGGCCCTTGGCCTTGAGGCCGAAGTCCAGCCGGGCCAGGGCCGGGTTCTGCGCGGCCTCGCGGGTCTTGACGACCAGCGCGTGCGAGAAGCTGTCGACGTTCGCGGTCACCCGCAGATCGACCCCCGGCAGCACCTCGGGGTAGACGGCGCTGTTCCCGGACAGGGTGGGCTTGGGGAGCGGTTTGGGCCAGGTGAGGGAGATGTTCCGGCCGTTCTCGGACATCACCGCGAGCGGGGCATCGCCGCCGCCGGAGAAAGTCAGGCCGATCTGTGCGGCCTTCGGGGAGAGCCGTCCGTCCTCGGTCTCCCGCAAGGTGGCGTCCGCCGGAACGAGCTTTCCGTCGTGCCGGACGCGGACCGGAACGAGGGCGCGATTGGCCGTCATCGTACCGTCCGGATTTGCCCAGACGTCGTCGGTCTCGGTCCTGCGATTGACCAGTTCGACGGCCTTACCGGTGCGCTTCGCTTCGGCGGAGGCTTGTATTCCGTCTTTCTCGGCGGCCGCGGTTTCCGCATCGGCGGCGGCGCTTGGGGCCGGTGCGGCAACCGCGGGGACGGGGCCGGCCCCGATCAGGCCTGCGGTCAGCGCCAACGCTATGACCAGCGCTGATGTTCTGCGTCGCGGCGGATCGACGGCGCGCGACCGCGCCAGGGGTGATCTCACGGAACGTCCTAGGGGTCGTCCCGCACGTCCGGGGATCAGCGCGGCCGTGCGGGTGCTTTCACAGTCGGGCTTAGCTTCTCACGGCTCGCCGCCGGTAAATCGATAGGCGGAATCATTGACTCCGCTTTACCTCTGCTTTATGTCCGGTTTGCTCTGTTTTGCCTATGTATTTTCAGTGTGAATGCAACGCGGTTAATCCCTCGTGTGCTCTGACTGTTAGTTTCTGCACCGTCATTCCAGAGCGTGTATCTTCAACTCACGCGTGATTAGTCACGGGATCCAATCTTGCGAAGTCCTTATCGCCCCGCTAAAGCAGCGCGGGCCAGACACGCATGGCGCTGGCCGATTCCCACGATCGCCCTCGCGCTCCTCGCCACCGCCCTCAGCTCGCCGCCGGCGAGTGCGGCCGGGGACGTCTCGAAGCGCCCCGAACTCCAACGTCTGACCAAGGTCGGCGGCAAGCCCGTCACGGGCAAGCCCGCCCCCGAGCCCGGCGAGTCCCAGCGCAACAAGTGGACCGCCCCGCCCAAGGTCGCCTGGCCCGCGGCCGGTTCCGCCGAGGTGGAGCTGCCCGCCGGGCGCTCCCTGTCCGTTGCGGCCTCCGGGGACCGGGCCGCCCGCGGCCTTGCGGCCGCCCCCGCTGCGGAGTCGGCCGGCGGCCCTGCGGACACCAGGGTCAAGGCCGGCACGCTACCGGTCCGGATCGCCCCGGCCGGCACCCCCGCTGCGGCACCCGGCGCAGCCACCCCGCAGGCCCGGTCGGCGCCGCCGGCGCAATCACCCGCGGGCCTCACGGACACCCCGGCCACCGAGTCCGCCGCCCCCGAGCCGTCCACCGGCGCGCCGGCCGCCGCCGCGCCGGCCAAGCTCCAGGTCGACCTGCTCGACCAGGCCAAGGCCAAGCAGGCGGGCGTTCCCGGTGGCGTGCTGCTGTCCGTCACCCGGACCGACACCGCCCCCGGTACGACCCCCGTATCGGTCGAACTCGACTACAACGCCTTCAAGAACGCCTACGGCGGCAGCTGGGGCTCCAGGCTCCGCTTCACCGCGCTCCCCGCCTGCGTTCTGACCAGCCCCGAGCGGCCCGAGTGCCGTACGGCCACACCTGTCGCCACGAAGAACGACGCGACGACGGGCACGGTCACCGCGACTCTCGCCGCCCCGGCCGGCCACCCCGCGACAGCGGGGACCTTCGCCCGCCGGGCCCCGTCGGCGGCCCCCCGGATGCTGGCCCCGTCCGGCGCCCAGGCGACCGTCCTCGCGGCCGCTCCCACCGCCGACGGCGCGAACGGCACCTTCAAGGCGACCTCCCTGAACCCGACCGGCACCTGGCAGGCCGGCGGCTCGGCGGGCGACTTCTCCTGGTCGTACCCGCTGGAGACGCCGGCGTCGCTGGGCGGCCCGAGCCCCTCGCTGGCCCTCGGCTACTCCAGTGCCGCCATCGACGGACGCACCTCCGCCTCCTCACAGCAGACCTCGTGGGTCGGTGACGGCTGGGACCTGGGCTCGAACTACGTCGAGCGCTCCTTCATCCCCTGCAGCCAGGACAAGAAGGAAGGATCGGGGTTCAACAACCCCAAGGACGACACCGGCGACCTGTGCCACAGCGTGTCCATGGTCACGATGTCCCTCAACGGCGGCTCCACCGCCCTGGTGCGGGACGACAAGACCGGCACCTGGAAGCCCGCCAACGACGACGGCTCCCGCGTCGAGCTGCTGACCGGCGCCGACAACGGCGACAAGAAGGGCGAGTACTGGCGCATCACCACGCCCCAGGGCGTCCAGTTCCACTTCGGTCTGAACAAGGTGCCGGGCTGGACCTCCGGCAAGCCCGTCACCAACTCCGCCCTCCTGGTGCCGGTGTACGGCAACCACCCCGGCGAGGACTGCTTCAAGGCCGGTGACTTCGCGGGCTCGGTCTGCGATGAGGCCTACCGCTGGAACCTCGACTACGTCGTGGACCCGCGCGGCAACGCGATGACCTACTGGTACAACAAGGAGGTCAACCACTACGGGTCGAACTACAAGATCGCCGGTGGTTCCACCAACCGGGCCTACGACCGGGCCGGCTGGCTCGACCACATCTCCTACGGGCTGCGCCAGGACAACCTCTTCGCGAACGCCCCCGCCCAGGTGGACTTCACCGTCGCCGAGCGCTGCCTGAAGACGAAGGACTTCGACTGCGCGGAGGGCAAGCTCAAGCCCGAGGTGGACTGGAACACCGCCAAGATGTGGCCGGACACCCCCGGGGACCAGCTGTGCGGGGCCGGCGAGGAGTGCAAGGCCCGGTTCACGCCGACGTTCTTCTCGCGCAAGCGGCTGACCGAGGTCACCACGAAGGTCTGGAACGGCACCACCCACCAGCCGGTGGACACCTGGAAGCTGACCCAGGACTTCCCGCAGACCGGCGACGGCACCGACTACCCGCTGTGGCTCGCCGCCATCGAGCACACCGGCAAGAACGGCGCGCCGATCACCCTTCCGCCGGTCACCTTCCGCGGCAAGCAGCTGCCGAACCGCGTGGACGGCCTGGGCGACGGCAAACCGCCGTTCCTGCGCTACCGCATCGAGGCGATCGACACCGAAACGGGCTCGACCGTCAACGTGCACTACCGCGACCCGGAGTGCCGGGCCGCCAACCCCCGGGTGATGCCGGCCTCCCCCGAGTCCAACGCCCTGCGCTGCTACCCGGTCATCACCGAGATACCGGACCCGAACGACCCCAAGCGCGAGAAGAAGCTCTACGTCACCGACTGGTTCCACAAGTACGTGGTCGACCAGGTCTCGGAGGAGGACCGGAACGGCAATTCGCCGACCCGGATCACCGAGTACCAGTACCTGGGCACCCCGGCGTGGGCGTACGACGACGAGACCGAGCAGGTGCGGGAGAACACCCGTACCTGGTCCCAGTGGCGCGGCTACGAACGCGTGCGCACCCTCATCGGCGCGGCCCCCGACAAGCGCTCCCTCACGGAGAGCGTGTTCTTCCGCGGCCTGGACGGCGACCGCGCGGGACCCGCGGGCGGCACCCGCTCGGTGAAGGTCAAGGACTCCGAGGGCAAGGAGATCGCCGACCACCGGCTGTTCGCCGGCCAGACCCGCGAGGTCCTGGCGTACAACGGCGAGGGCGGCGCCCTGGAGGCGGCGACCAGCTACACGCCGTGGCTCCACGGACCGACGGCCACCCGCGCCCGTGAGGGCATCGAACCGCTCCAGGCGTTCGTGCACGGGACGAGCAACGTCTCCTCCCGCATCCTCCTCTCGGAGGGCCGCGGCTGGCGCCGCACCTCGCAGGAGACCGAGTTCGACGAGCGGGGCCTGGCCAAGTGGGTCTCGAACCTCGGTGACACCGCCGATCCGAAGGACGACAGCTGCACCCGCTACGAGTACGACTCGGACGAGGCACAGTGGATCATCGGCCGGCAGAAGCGGATCGAGACGACCGCCAAGGCCTGTGACGCCGCCGGGCTCAAGCGCCCCGACGGTGTGGTCTCCGACAACCGGATGTTCTACGACGCCGTCGGCAACATGACCCGCTCCGAGTCCCTGTCGGGATACGCGAACGGTCAGCCGCAGTACACCTCGGACGGCTCGGTCACCTTCGACGCCTACGGGCGCCCGAGGACCACCACCGACGTGTTCGGCAAGGTCACCAAGATCGACTACACCCCGGCCGCCGGGCAGGTCGTCACCAAGGTCGTCACCACCAACCCCCTCGGTCACACCGAGACGGTCGAGACCGACCGCGGCCGCGGATCCGTCCTCGCCAAGGAGGACACCAACGGGCGCCGGAGCGTCATGCAGTACGACGCCCTGGGCCGCCTGACCAAGGCGTGGTCGCCCGACCGCGATCCCGACACCAAGTCCGCCGACGCCGAGTTCGCCTACGACGTCCGTCCCGACGGCCCCGTGGTCATCACGACCAAGAGCCTGCTCGACGACGGCACGTACCGCAGCAGCTACGAGATCTTCGACAGCAGCCTGCGCCTGCGCCAGATGCAGATGGAGGCGCTCGGCGGCGGCCGGGTGATCAGCGACACCTTCTACAACAGCCTCGGCCAGGTGTGGAAGTCCAACGGCGCCTACTACGCCGCGGGCGCGCCCTCCGGGGTCCAATGGGCCCCGAAGGACAACGAGGTCGCGGCCTCGACCGTGACCGAGTACGACGGCTCCGGCCGCCCGGTCACGCAGATCTCGCGGAAGTTCGCCGAGGAGACCTCGCGCACCACGACCACCTACGGCGGAGACAGCATCACGGTCGACCCGCCGACGGGGGAGACCCCCACCCGGGCCTTCCTCGACGGCCTCGGCCGCAAGACCGAGCTGCGCCACTTCCGTTCGGACTCACCGACGGGGGCGTACGACACGACCCGCTACACGTACGACGACCGGGGACAGCCCGAGTCGGTCGTCAACCAGGCCGGGGACACCTGGACCTTCGAGTACGACCTGCGCGGCCGGCTCACCAGATCCTCGGACCCGGAGAAGGGCGCGACCACCCGGGCGTACGGCAAGGGTGACCGGCTGGAGTCGATCACCGATGCCCGGGGCCGGAGCATCGCGTTCGCGTACGACGTCCTGGGCCGCAACACGGCGACGCACGAGGGCTCGCTCAGCGGCCCGAAGCTCACGGAGACGGTGTTCGACACCTTGCCGGGCGCCGTCGGCCTGCCCGTCTCCTCGACGCGCTACGTGAACGGCAACGCCTACACCCAGGCGGTGACGGGATACGACACCGAGTACCGGCCGACCGGCCAGTCGGTGACGGTCCCGCAGTCCGAGGGCGCGCTCGCGGGTACGTACTCGTTCGCCACCGGATACCGGCCCAACACCGGTCTCATGGCCTGGATGCAGCAGCCCGCCGTGGGCGACCTGCCGAGCGAGCGCGTGACGATGGCCTACAACCACTTCGAACTCCCCACCGTCATGGGCATCGCGGGCAAGACGTTCGTGGCCAAGGTCGACTACTCGCCCATGGGCGACGTGCTGCGGACGGCCTCGGGACCGGCCGGTTCGCAGATCTTCACCAGCAGTTTCTACGACGAGCAGACCCGCCGCCTGACCCGCACGGTCAACGACCGGGAGAAGACTCCGGGGCGCATCAGCGACACCTCGTACGACTACGACACCGCCGGCAACATCCTCAAGATCACCGACAAGGAGGGTCCCGAAGGCTCGGCCGCGGTGGACACGCAGTGCTTCGCGTACGACTACATGCGGCGCATGAGCGACGCGTGGACGGCGACCGACGACTGCGCGGCCAAGCCGAACGCCGCCGGACCCGGTTCCGCTCCCAAGGTGGGCGGTCCGGACCCGTACTGGTCCTCGTACGGCTTCGACGCGACCGGCAACCGCACGAAGGAGATCCAGCACGCGCCGAACGGCGACCTCACCAAGGACGTCGTCCGCACCTACGTCCACGGGACGCCGGGCAAGCCGGGGGCCAACCAGCTGAACCGGGTCGACACCACCGGCCCGCAGGGCTCGCGGACGGAGTCCTACGGGTACGACGAGGTCGGCAACACCAAGGCCCGTACGATCCAGGGCAACACGCAGAACCTGGAGTGGGACACCGAAGGCCATCTGGCCAAGGTGACGGAGGGAACGAAGACCACCGAGTTCCTCTACGACACCAACGGCAACCGCCTGATCAAGCGTGACCCGTCGGGCACCACCCTCTACCTGCCCGGCAACGAGGTGAAGCTCACTCCGTCGGGGAAGTTCGAGAGCAACCGGTACTACTCCCACCCGTCCGGCCCGCTCATGGTCAAGTCCGTGAAGGACGGCGCCGTTTCGACGTCGCACCTGCTGGACGACAACAACGGCACGGCGACCGCCGCCGTGGACGCCACCACCCAGGAGGTCACCCGGCGGAAGTTCACCCCCTTCGGTGAGGCACGCGGCACCCAGCCGTCGGTCTTCCCCGGCAAGAAGGGATTCGTCGGGGGAGAGACGGACGAGTCGACCGGACTCGTGCACCTCGGAGCCCGGGAGTACGACCCCGCGCTGGGCCGGTTCCTCTCGGTCGACCCCGTGGTGGACCACAACGAGCCCAAGCAGCAGAACCCGTACGCCTACGCCAACAACTCGCCGGTCACCTTCAGCGACCCGAGCGGTCTGGCGATCGCACCGCCGGTGATGCCCATCAAGGACTTCTCCGACGCCGAACTGGTATGGGCGAACTGGGCGAACGGCCGCAGCGCGCTCGACGTAGCGCTCGACGTCGCCGTCGGCATCCTCAAGGACGCCTCCGGCTACAACGACATCCGGTCCTGCCTCGGCGGCGACTGGGGTGCGTGCGCCGGCCTGGCCTTTGAGGCGGCCCTGCCCTTCGCGGGCAAGGCGAAGCGCATCCTGAAGGCCCTGGACCGGGCCTGGGACGCGTTCAACGGCTGGATGAGCAAACTGAAGCTGGCGCGGGACATCATCGCGCGGGCGCAGCGCTACCAGCAGGCCATGGCCAAGTACGCCGAGGACCTCGCCGAATGGAAACGGCAGATAGAGGAAGCGGCGGAACGCGCGAGGAAACTGGAGGAGGAGGCGGCAGCGGCCCGAAGAGCCGCGCAAGAGGCGGCAGCCGCGGCGGCCAAGAAGGCCGACGAAGCGGCCGCGACGGCAGCCCGGCAGGCCAAGGAGTCCGCGGCCAAGGCCAGGAAGGCCGACCACGACGGCAAGGCTTCGAAGGCGGAGGAGCCCAAGAAGGCCGCCAAGAAGGAGCCGGAGCAGGGCGAGACCTGCAACAGCTTCGTGCCCGGCACCAAGGTCTTGATGGCCGACGGTTCCACGAAGGCGATCGAGGACATCGCCCTGGGCGACCAGGTCGTGGCCGCGGACCCGGAGACGGGGACGACGGCAACGGAGCCGGTGGCCGCGCTGATCGTGGGCGAAGGCCAGAAGAACCTGGTGGAGCTCACCATCGACACCGATGGTGAGCGGGGCAGCGCCACCGAGAAGGTGACCGCCACCGACGGCCACCCGTTCTGGGTGCCGGGGCTCGGCGAATGGCTGAAGGCCTCGGAACTCAAGGCAGGTGAATGGCTCCAGACCTCCTCGGGCACCTGGGTCCAGATCACCGGGACCCGGGCGTGGACCCAGCAGAAGCGGGTCCACAACCTCACCGTCGCCGGCCACCACACCTACTACGCACTGGCGGGCGAAACCCCCCTTCTGGTCCACAACTGTGACAAGAAGGCCGTCGCCTATCACTACACCACCAAGAAGAGCTTCAACCAGATCATGGGCGGGGGCAGCAAGGGAGGCATCACGATCAGGGCTTCCCAGCCCAGCAAGGGGAACCCGGCCGGCGCCTACCTCACCGGCATGAGCCCCGCGGACATCGCCAAGAAGCCCGGTGGATTCAAGTCCTTCCTGGGCATCACGCGGGAGAAGTCCGAGTACGTGATCCAGTTCGAAACGTGCGCGTGCAAGGTCGCCGGCCGATTGCGCGGAGGCCGCGATCACGTGTGGTTCTCGCCCACGGACCTCGACATATCGAAGGCGAATATCCTCTATGCCGGGCCGGTCAAGAACTGGAGCCACGGGGGAGGATAGGAAGTGAAGGAACTCTGATGGATTTTTCGGGATACTCGACGGACTTCGTGGTGGCCGGCTCCCTGGCTGACCTGTTCAGCCGGTTCTGCGTCGCCATGAGCGAGAGATGGCCGTCCGGACTCGTCAACGGCCAGGATCCCGCCTCCTTCGACTTCGGCTCACTGGTCGCGGACGACCGCCGTGAGGAAGCCGAAGCGGACATCGTGACCTTCGTCCGGGACACCGGTATGGAGCGTCATTGGGAGGAGTCCGGATATGCGCTCGACGAGCGCCGGGAAGGGCCGGTAGCCATCTTCCACAAGCCGTTCCGGCGGTTCTCGATGAGAGTCGGCAGCGGAGTGGAGACGGTGTCCGGCACGGATTGGCAGGGGGCGTACGTCATCATCCCGGCAGGGTTCCACGTGTCCCTCGTGACGCCGGAGGACCCCGAGCGGGACGAATTCTCCGGATGGGTCAGAAGCTGTCTCCTCCGGAGCCTTCCGTAGACGAGGGCGTCACCTGACGGAGGCCTCTCCGGAACGTCGTTCCGGAGAGGCCTCCGTGCTGTCTGCCGTCGCAGGCTCGGCGTTCGGCGTCGCGATACGATGCCGGGGGTTCGGCCGGGCGGGGCAGCGGGGGTGCGTGACATGAGCGGTCATGGCGGGGGCGGGTACGGGCCCCCGGTCGAGGGTGCGGGCAGCCGGCCGCCCACCGGATGGGCCGGCCACCGCGGCCCGGTGCCGCCTCAGGGGTTTCCGTACGGGGGTCCGCTCCCGCCGCAGGGGTTTCCGTACGCGGGTCCGGTGCCGCCGCCGGGGTACCCGTACCCGTCGGCGCCGTATCCGCCGTATCCGCCTGTTCCGCCGCCTGTCGAGCCGTCACGGGGCCGGAAGATCGTGCGCGGCATCTGCAACCCGCTGTACGCCGCCCAGCGGACGTTCCGCCCTTCGCGGGCCGGGATCGTGGAGGATCCGGACGTCCGCAGGCTCCAACTGTGGCGGACCGTGCTGGGGCTCGTCGCCTGGGTGGGCCTGATGGTCGCTTACAAGGCCGTCGTCAGCGCCGACGACGTCAAGGCCGTGGCGGGCGAACGCCTCGACCAGAGCTGGTCCAGCGTCCTGGCGCTGGTCTGCACCTTCCCCGTGGTCGTCGGCGCCTTCGTAGCCGCCGCGCGGGCCGGGCTGCGGCGCATCTACCTGCGCCGGGCCGCGCGCTCACTCGGCGCGGTGGTGGCCATCATGGCCTCCATGGGAACCTCGGCGCTCGCGATGGCACCGGAGCTGGCCGGGTTCCGGGACGCCATCGGGCTGCCGGGAAGGATCGCCATCTGGGTGGTGTGCCTGTGGTCGATCGGTTTCGCCCTCTACGGCATCGGACTGTCGCTCGTACACGTCTTCCGCACCGCCGACATCCACGAGGTGGTGCCGCCGGTCCTCGCCGGTGTGCTGGTGTGGGAAATGGCCCTGCTGGACGTGATCACGGGCGCCTACCCCCAGGTCCCGGCAGGCGCCAGGGCGGCCTTCATCCTGGGCGCCCCGGTCACGGTCACGGCCCTGTCCTGGTGGGAGTTGCGCCGACTGCGCCGTCACCACGGGCTGACGATCCGCAACGCGCTGGGGCGCTGACGGCCCCGTGGCCCGGGCCTGGGGCACCCCGAACCGGTAGCGGGGTTGCGGCGCTCAGGGCCTCGGCAGGTGTACGGCAGCCCCGCGCAGCAAGAGAGCCACCAGGCAAGGACGTTGACAGTCGGCCGGAGTCCCCGGACCATCGGGAGAGCGCTCTCCCAGAAGGAGCCGGCGGTCGAGGTGCCCGTGCGCTCCCGGCACTTGACCGTGCTTCCCGCGCCCCCGGCGCGCTGCGACGAAAGGGCCACCCGTATGCACGACGGCGCCGAGGACCGGCTCGCGGACCGCCTCGGCCTGCGGCCGGGCGTCCACGTGCTGACCGGTGCCGACACCTGGCGGACCCGCCCCGAACCGGCCGTCGGCCTCCGCGAGATGGTGTTCTCCGACGGCCCGGCCGGGGTCCGCGGTCCCGGCTGGGACGAGCGCTCGACCGCGGCGCTGCTGCCCTGCGCCAGCGCGATCGGCGCGCTCTGGGACGAGGACCGGGTGCGGCGTCTCGGCGCGCTCCTCGGTGACGAGGCCCGCGCCAAGGGGGTCCACGTCCTCCTCGCCCCCACCCTCAACCTGCACCGCAGCCCCCTCGCCGGCCGGCACTTCGAGTGCTTCGCCGAGGACCCCCGGCTCGCCGCCCGGACCGGGGCGGCCCTCATCCGCGGCATCCAGTCCCGCGGAGTGGCCGCGACGGCGAAGCACTACGTCGCCAACGACTCGGAGACCGAGCGGCTGACCCTCGACGTCCGGATCGGCGAACGGGTCCTGCGCGAGCTGTACCTCGCGCCCTTCGAGGCCGCGGTCCGCGCGGGCGTCTGGGTGGTGATGTCGGCGTACAACAAGGTCAACGGGACGACCATGAGCGAGAATCCGCTCCTCGCGGATCCGCTGAAGGGGGAGTGGGGCTTCGACGGGGTGGTCGTCACCGACTGGGGCGCCGGCCGGTCCACCGTCGCCGCCGCCCGCTCCGCACAGGACCTGCTGATGCCGGGCCCCGACGGGCCCTGGGGCCGGGCGTTGACCGACGCCGTAGAACGGGGGCTGGTGCCGGCCGGCGCGGTGCGGGACAAGGTCCGCCGCGTGCTGAGGCTGGCGTCCCGCGTCGGCGCCCTCGCAAGCCCACAGCCCGCCGAAGTACCGCCGCCCGACGGAACCGGTACCGACGCCGCGCCCTCCGCATCGGCGACGGGAGCGGACCCCGCTGTCCGGCGGCTGTTGCGCGAGGCCGCCGCCGCGGGTTTCGTCCTGCTGGAGAACCGGGGAGCGCTGCCCCTGGACGCCGGAGCGCTGTCCGCGGTCGCCGTCATCGGGACGCACGCCGCCGAACCCCGGGTCCAAGGCGGCGGCAGCTCCGAGGTCTTCCCGCCCGGTGTGGTCACCCCGCTGGCCGGGCTGCGAGCCGCCCTGCCAGCGCACGTACGGGTCCGCTACGAGCCGGGCCCACCGCCGGACGGCGCCGACGGCGGTCCGGCGCCGCTCGGGGCCCGGTACGCCCGCGACCCGGAGACCGGCGCCCCCGGCGTACGGCTGCGCGTGCTCGACGCCGCCGGGGCCGTGCTGTACTCCGCGCACCAGCCCTCGGGCCGGGTCCTGGAGCCCGAGCTGCCCCCGGGTGCCCGGACCGTCGAGCTGGCCGCCGTACTCCACCCCGACGCGACCGGCCCCTGGACCCTCGGCATCGGCGGCTTCGGCGCGCTCGGCCTCGCCGTGGCCGGTACGCCGCTGCTGGCCGGCGAGTTCCCGCCCGAGACGGACGATCCGGCCGTCATCCACGTACGGCCGCCCCGGCGGACCGTGCGCGTCCACCTCACCGCCGGCCGCCCCGTCGAGGTCCGCGCCCGCCGGGAGCTGACCCCCGGTACCGGCCGGGCCACCGTCCTCGCCGCCGCCCCGCCCGCCCCCGATCCCGCCGACGCCCTCGCGGCCGCCGTGGCGGCCGCCCGCGAGGCCGACGTGGCCATCGTCTGCGTCGGTACCACCGACGGGGGCGAATCCGAGGGACAGGACCGCTCCACCCTGCAACTGCCCGCACCACAAGACCGGTTGGTCACGGAGGTCGCCCGCGCCAACCCCCGCACCCTGGTCGTCGTCAACAGCGGCGGCCCCGTCGAGCTCCCCTGGCGCGCGGCGGCCGCCGCCGTCCTGCTCACCTGGTTCCCCGGCCAGGAAGCCGGGCACGCGCTCGCCGACGTACTCCTCGGCCGCGCCGAACCCGGCGGCCGGCTCCCCACCACCTGGCCCGGGACCCTCGCCGACGCCCCCGTGCACGTCACCCTCCCCGCGGACGGGGTCCTCCCGTACGAGGAGGGCCTGCACATCGGGCACCGCGCCTGGCTGCGCGCGGGCCGGACGCCGGCGTACTGGTTCGGCCACGGACTCGGCTACACCACCTGGCGCTACGAGCACATCGGCGCGCCCGGACCGGCCCCGGGCGGCGGCTACGAAGTCCCGGTGGCGCTCCGCAACACCGGCCCCCGCCCGGGCCGTGAGGTCGTGCAGCTGTACCTGGCCCGCCCCGGCTCGGCGGTCGACCGGCCGGTGCGCTGGCTCGCGGGCTGGACGGCGGTCGAGGCCGGGCCGGGGGACCGGCTGACGACCCGCGTACGGATCCCCGCGCGGGCGCTGCGGCACTGGTGCCCGCAGGCGCGCGCCTGGGCGGATGAGCCGGGCCGGTTCACCCTCCTCGCGGGCCCCAGCGCCGGCCGACTGCCCTTGCGTACGCACCTCGACGTCCCCTAAGGGCTGTCCCGCCGCGGATTACGGGACAGCCCTTAGCGGGCCCCGGCGGCTACAGTGCCGCCATGGACACGGGGCGGCGTACGGGAACGGGCTCGGCGGGCGCGGGAGCCGGGACGGGGGTGACGCCGACGCTGGAGGACGTGGCCCGCGCCGCCGGGGTGTCCAGGGCGACGGTGTCCCGGGTGGTCAACGGCGTGCGGAACGTGGACCCGGCCATCGCGCAGGCGGTGCGACGGGCCGTCACCGCCACCGGCTACGTACCCAACCGGGCGGCCCGTTCGCTGGTCACCCGCCGCTCCGGAACCGTCGCCCTGGTCGTGTCCGGGGCGGGATCCGGCGCCACGGGCGCGCGGGACGAGGACGCGGCCGGGGTCTTCCAGGACCCCTTCTTCGGGCGCGCTGTCGGCGGGGTGGTGGGTGCGCTGCGGCCGCGGGGAGTGCACCCGGTGCTCATGTTCGCCGACACCGACCAGGACCGGGCCGAGGTACTCGGGTACCTGGCGCAGGGCAGTGCGGACGGGGCGCTGCTCGTCACCACCCACCCCCGTGATCCGCTGCCCGGCATGCTCGCGGCGGCCCGGCTGCCGGCGGCGTCGTTCGCGCGGCCGCCGGCCGGGGTACCGCTGGACCACGTGGACCTGCGGCACCACGAAGGCGGGGCGCTGGCGGCCCGGCACCTGCTGGAGCTGGGGCGCGGCCGGCTGGCGGTGATCGGGGGTCCCGCGGACGTGCCGGCGAGCCGGGAGCGGGTGGCGGGCTTCCGGGCGGCGGCGCGGGGCGGCCGGGTACGGGTGGCCGAGGGGGACTTCACCCTGGACGGAGGCGAGCGCGCGATGCGCTGCCTGCTGGGCGAACAGCCCGAGCTGGACGGGGTGTTCGCGGCCAACGACCTGATGGCACAGGGGGCCTGCCTGGTGCTGCGCGAGCACGGCCGCCGGATCCCGCGGGACGTGGCGGTGGTCGGTTTCGACGACTCGGGCGCGGCGGCGGCCTGCCGGCCGAGGCTGACGACCGTGCGGCAGCCGGTGGAGGAGATGGCGGCCGAGATGGTCCGGCTGCTGCTGGACCGCGTCGCGGGCGGCCCCGGGGCAGCCCCGGCGTCGGTGCTGTTCACGCCCGAACTGGTGATCCGCGACTCGGCGTGACCCCGCCCCGCCGCCCTACGCCGGGCCGGGGGCCGTTCCGTCCCGCACACCGAGGGCCGTGTGCCAGGCCGGGGGTTCGGCGTCGGGCCGGGGTGTCGCGCGGCGGCCGCCCGTGGCGAAGAAGGCGGACAGCGGGAGCGTCGCCGCGCCGACCGTTACGGCGTCCGGCCCCAGCGAACCCATGCCGACGGTGACCCGGCCGGCGGGATGGCGCAGGGAGTACCGGGCCGCGTGCTCGCGTACCGCCGGAAGGATGCGGGGACCCAGCATCAGGCCCGCCCAGCCGCCGATCAGGATCCGCTCCGGCTGGAAGAGGTTGATGAGGTCGGACAGGCCCGCCCCCAGGTACTCCGCGGTCTCCTCCAGAACCTCCAGCGCGACCGGGTCCTGCTGGCCGGCCGCGGCCAGCAGGGCCGACAGGGCCTCCTCCTCGTCCACGGAATCCCCGGGCCCGCCGCCCCGCTCCGCCCACCGCGCCAGCAGGGACTCCGCCCCCGTGTACGCCTCCAGGCAGCCCAGCGCCCCGCACCGGCAGCGCCGACCGCGCACCGAGACGGTGAGGTGCCCCCACTCCAGCGGGGTCCCCTCGGTCGTCCCGCCGTCCGGCGAGCCGTCGGTGATCAGGCTCGCGCCGACGCCCGAGCCGAACAGCACGACCAGCGCCTCCCGGGCTCCGCGCCCCGCCCCGAACCACATCTCCGCCTGGCCGAGGGTCCGCGCGCCGTTGTCGATGATGTACGGGACCTGCTGCGGCACGGCCCCGGTGCCGCGCAGCAGCCGCTCCAGCGGTACCGCGTCCCACCCGATGGTCTGGCCGTGCACCACGGTCCCGCCCGGGGCGTCCCGGTCGACGATGCCCGGTACCCCGACGCCCACGCCCAGCAGCCGGTCCGTGCCGGTCCGGGCCTCGGTGAGCACGGCGGCGATGCCGTCCCTGATGTGGTCGACGATGGGGCCGACGTCGTAACAGCCACGGGGCAGCAACGGCATCTCGGCGCGGGCCAGTTCAGTCAGTGTCAGGTCGAACAGCTCCACCCTGACGCGGGTTTCCCCGACGTCGACGCCGATCATGTGCGCACTGCCCGGCGCCACGCGCAGCAGGGTGCGGGGCCGGCCCCCGTCGGAGTCGACGACGCCGGCCTCCTCCAGGAGTCCGTCCGCGACGAGTTCCCCGACGACGTTGCTGACGGACCCGGAGCTCAGCCCCGTGGCGGGCCCCAGCTCCTGGCGGCTCATCGGCCCGCCGAAATAGAGCCGTTGGAGGACGGCGCTCCGATTGCCCCGCCGCAGGTCCCGCACCGTTCGTCCGCTACGCACCGTGGTCATCCGGCCCCTTCCGCAGTGACATCGACCGCAACATACCCTTGCGCGACCCCTTGACGCGACCCTTTCACGAGGCTTAACTCACGTCCTAAATTAAGGCCTGGACGGAGCACGCCACGCCGGCCTTCTCCCCAGCCCCGCCGAAAGGGACCGAGCCGCCATGCGCAGAACCCGAGCCGCTGCCGCCGCCGTCACAGTCTCCCTCCTCGCCACCGCCGCCACCGCCTGCGGCGGGGGATCGGCGGACATCGGGGGCGGTTCCAACGCCGCCCCCAAGGAGCTCACCTACTGGGCCTCCAACCAGGGCCCCGACATCCCGGCGGACCAGGCCACGCTCGCTCCCGAACTGAAGAAGTTCGAGCAGCAGACCGGGATCAAGGTCAAGCTCGAAGTCGTCCCCTGGTCGGACCTGCTCAACCGCATCCTCGCCGCCACCGCCTCCGGCCAGGGCCCGGACGTCCTCAACATCGGCAACACCTGGTCCTCCTCGCTCCAGGCCACCGGAGCGCTGCTCCCCTGGGACAGCAAGAACTTCCAGGCGATCGGCGGCCGGGACCGCTTCGTGGAATCCGCCCTCGGCTCCGCCGGTGCGGCCGGCAAGGACCCGGCCGCCGTCCCGCTCTACTCGATGTCCTACGCGCTCTACTACAACAAGCAGATGTTCCGGGAGGCGGGCATCGAGAAGCCCCCGGCCACCTGGGACGAGATGGTCACCATCGGTCAGCGGTTGTCCAAGGACGGCAAGTGGGCCCTGGGAGCCGAGGGTTCGAACCTCTCCAACAACATCCACCAGGCGTTCGTGCTCTCCAGGCAGCACGGCGCCGAGTTCTTCGACGCCGCCGGCAAACCCACGTTCGACACCCCGGCCAACGTCGAGGCCGTCAAGCAGTACGTCGACCTGATGGCCAAGGACAAGATCATCGCGCCGGGCAACGCCGAGTACGACAAGAACCAGTCCCTCCAGGACTTCGCCAACGGCAAGACCGCCATGGTCCTGTGGCAGAGCGCGGCCAGCAGCTTCAAGGCGCACGGCATGAAGGAGGGCGACTGGGGCGTGGCCCCCGTCCCGGTCCCGGCCGGCGCCCCCGGCACGGGGAAGAACACCAACTCCATGGTCGCCGGCATCAACCTGGCCGTCTTCAAGAACACCGACAACATCGACGGCGCCCTGAAGTTCGTGAAATTCATGACCAGCGACGAGGAACAGGCGCTCCTCAACAGGACCTACGGCTCCGTCCCGCCGGTCAAGGCCGCCCAGGCCGACCCGGCCTTCGCCACCGAAGACCTCACCGTGCTCCGCAACACCCTCGCCACCAGCGCCGCACCGCTCCCGCAGGTCCCCGAGGAATCGCAGTTCGAGACCGCCGTCGGCACCGCCGTCAAGGAGCTCTTCGCCGACGCCGCGGCCGGCCGCCCGGTGACCACCGACTCGGTCAAGGCGAAGCTCACCAAGGCCCAGCAGCAGATGTCGAACTGACCGCGGCCCGATGACCGCCGCGCCCACCACCCTCGCCCCCGGCGCCAAGGCGCGCGGGGAAGGCCGTACCCCGCCCCGCGGGCGCCGTCCGGGACGCACGCCCCGCCCCGGACGGCTGCGCCGCACCGCCCTGCCCTACCTCCTGCTCCTGCCCGCGCTCCTGCTCGAACTGCTCATCCACCTGGTGCCGATGGTGATGGGCATCGTCGCGAGCTTCCGGGAACTCACCCAGTTCCACATCCGGGACTGGACCAGCGCCCCCTGGACGGGCTTCGACAACTACGACCTCGCCATCGACGTCAACCGGCCGGTCGGCGAGGCCCTGCTCAGGTCCTTCCTCACCACCTGCCTGTTCACCCTGCTCTCCGTCGCCCTGTGCTGGCTGCTCGGCACCGCCGCCGCCGTGTTCATGCAGGAGGCCTTCCGCGGCCGGGCCGTCCTGCGCGCCCTCTTCCTCGTCCCCTACGCCCTGCCCGTCTACGCGGCCGTCATCACCTGGTCGTTCATGTTCCAGCGGGACAACGGCCTGGTGAACCACGTCATCCACGACCAGTTGGGCATCGGAGGCGCGGAGCACACCTTCTGGCTGCTGGGCGGCAACAGCTTCTGGGCCCTCCTCACCGTTTCCGTCTGGAAGGGCTGGCCGTTCGCCTTCCTGATCGTAATGGCGGCCCTGCAGAACGTCCCCAAGGAGCTCTACGAGGCCGCCGCGCTGGACGGCGCCGGCGTCTGGCAGCAGATCCGCCGCATCACCCTGCCGTCGGTCGGCCCCGTCAACCAGGTACTGGTCCTCGTGCTGTTCCTGTGGACGTTCAACGACTTCAACACGCCGTTCGTGCTCTTCGGCAAATCGGCGCCCCAAGCGGCCGACCTCATCTCCCTCCACATCTACCAGTCCAGCTTCGTCACCTGGAACTTCGGCACCGGATCGGCCATGTCCGTCCTCCTGCTGCTGTTCCTGCTCCTGGTCACCGCCGGGTACCTGCTCGTCACCGGTCGCGGACGGAGGAACGACGATGCCCGCTAGGCCCCGTCCCACCCCCCGCAGCCCGCTCGATCCGCCGGCCTCCTTCCGCGCGGTCCGGGCCGTGTTCCTGACCGCCCTCGCCGCCTTCGTCCTGCTGCCCGTCTACGTGATGATCACCAGCTCGCTCAAACCGCTGGAGGACGTCGCCGGCCGGTTCCGCTGGATCCCGACCGGGCTCACCGTCCACCCCTACGTCGACATCTGGCACACCATCCCGCTCGCCGACTACTTCCTCAACTCGCTCATCGTGGCGGGTTCGGCCACCGTCTGCTCCGTGGTCATCGCCGTCTTCGCGGCCTACGCCGTCAGCCGCTACCGCTTCCGCGGCAGACGCCTCTTCACCGTGACCGTGCTGTCCACCCAGATGTTCCCGGGGATCCTCTTCCTGCTCCCGCTCTTCCTGATCTTCGTCAACATCGGCAACACGACCGGCGTCGCCCTCTACGGCTCCCGCGGCGGGCTCATCCTCACCTACCTCACCTTCTCCCTCCCCTTCTCCATCTGGATGCTCATCGGCTACTTCGACTCCGTGCCCCGCGAGCTCGACGAGGCGGCCACCGTCGACGGCTGCGGCCCCCTCGGGGCACTGCTGCGGGTCGTGATCCCGGCGGCCGTGCCCGGCATCGTCGCCGTCACCGTCTACGCCTTCATGACCGCCTGGGGCGAGGTCCTCTTCGCCTCCGTCATGACGAACGACGCCACGCGCACCCTCGCCGTCGGACTGCAGGGCTACTCCACGCAGAACGACGTCTACTGGAACCAGATCATGGCCGCCTCGCTCGTCGTCAGCATCCCCGTCGTCGCCGGATTCCTGCTGCTGCAGAAGTACCTGGTGGCCGGACTCACGGCAGGAGCCGTCAAATGACCCTTTCCGAACGCCTCCCCCTGACCGGCACGCACGCCATCGACCTCGCCGCGCTCCCCGCCGACTTCGCCTGGGGCACCGCCACCTCCGCCTACCAGATCGAGGGCGCCGTCGACGAGGACGGCCGCGCCCCCTCCATCTGGGACACCTTCACCCGGATCCCCGGCGCCATCGACAACGGCCACACCGGCGACACCGCCTGCGACCACTACCACCGCTGGCGCGAGGACATCGCCCTCATGCGGGAGCTCGGCACCAACGCCTACCGGCTCTCCGTCGCCTGGCCGCGGATCCTGCCCGGCGGGGACGGCCCCGTCAACGCCAAGGGCCTGGACCACTACGACCGGCTGATCGACGCCCTGCTCGCCGCCGGCATCGAACCCAACGTCACGCTCTACCACTGGGACCTCCCCCAGGCCCTCCAGGACCGCGGCGGCTGGCCCGAGCGCAGCACCGCCGAGCACTTCGCCGTCTACGCGGGCCTCGTGGCCGACCGCCTCGGCGACCGCGTCACCGAGTGGGCCACCCTCAACGAGCCGCTGTGCTCGGCCTGGATCGGCCATCTGGAGGGCAGGATGGCCCCGGGGTGGACGGACCTCACCGCCGCCGTCCGCGCCTCCTACCACCTGCTGCTCGGGCACGGCCTCGCCGCCCAGGCGGTCCGCGCCGCCGCCCCCGGCGCCCGGATCGGCATCGTCAACAACCTCTCCACCGTCGTACCCGCCACCGCCGGGGAGACCGACCGGGCCGCCGCCCGGCGCATGGACGGCCACGTCAACCGCTGGTGGCTCGACCCTGTGCACGGCCGCGGCTTCCCCGCCGACATGCGCGAGGTGTACGGCGTCGACCTGCCCGAACGCCCCGGCGACCTCACCGCCATCGCCGCGCCCCTCGACTGGCTCGGCCTCAACTACTACTTCCCGCAGGTCGTCACCGCCGACCCGGACGGCCCTGCGCCGTTCGCCCGGCAGATCGACCGGCCCGGCGTGCCGCGTACCGCCATGGGCTGGGAGGTCGACGCCGAGGGCCTGGAGACCCTGATCATGCGCCTGTACGAGGAGTACGGGGCCCGGCGCATCCAGATCACCGAGAACGGCTCCGCCTACCCCGACGCCGTCTCGCCCGACGGCGGCGTCCACGACCCCGAGCGCACCGCCTACCTGACCGCCCACCTGGCCGCCTGCGCCCGCGCCGCCGGCCGCGGCGCGCCGGTGGCCGGCTACTACGCCTGGTCGCTGCTGGACAACTTCGAATGGGCCTACGGCTACGACAAGCGCTTCGGCCTGGTCCACGTCGACTACGCGACCCAGGCCCGCACGGTCAAGTCCAGCGGCCGTGCCTACGCCGGCATCATCGCCGCCCACCGCTCGCGCTGAGCCGGACGTGCCGGACCGCGCGCCGCCCCGGCCGAGACGCAGGGGCGGCGCGCGGGATCCGGCAGGGCCCCAGCGGGCCGGAAGGTCAGGCATAGACCCCGAAGCGGAACAGGGAGTAGCCGTAGCCGGTGCCGCGCTGCGTCAGCTCCAGCCGGACGTAGCGGCCCGACGCGCTGATGTCGAAGTCGTCGATCCCCCCGTCCCCCGACGAGGTGGCGTACGCCGTCCGCCAGTTCTGGCCGTCGTCCGACACCTTGACCGCGTACGTCTTTCCGTAGGCTCCCTCCCACACCAGCTGGGTGTGCCTGAGCTGCCTCACCGACCCCAGGTCCACCTGGAGCCACTGCGGGTCGGCCCAGGCGCTGGCCCAGCGGGTGTCGTCGCGGCCGTCCGTGGCCAGGGCCGGCGTACACGGGCAGCCGCCGTAACCGTCGCTCTGGTAGCTGGAGGCGGTCGTCGGCCGGCCCCGCGCCACGTCGGTGCCCGCCACCGGGGGCGGTACCACCTTGACGGAGCGCTGTTCGACGCCCACGTTGCCCCGCCCGTCCTTGACCTTGACGTAGAGCTTCCACGTGCCGGTCCTCGCCGGAGCCGCGACCTTCAGGGCGCCGTTGCCCAGGTACGCGGACGGTACGGAGGTCAGGGCGCCGCCGCCGTCGACGTACTTGCTTCCCCACAGCACCTCGTACGTGAGCTGGTCGCCCTCGGGGTCCGTCGCCGGAGCCTGGACGGTGATCTCCTTGCCCGCCGGGACGGCGCCCGGGTCGGCCACGGCGGGCACCGACACGGTCGGCGGCAGGTTGTCCCCGGCCGTACTGCCGCCGAACGCCCGCTTGACCGCGTAGTACGATTTGCGGCGCTCACCGGCGGGGGTCAGGTCGAACCAGTGGCCGCCGAAGTCGTACTCGGTGCCGTAGTGGAAGACCGTCGCCCCCAGGGCGACGCCCCGGTGGCCGGTGACGCAGGCCCAGGCGTTGGTGTAGCCGTCCGCCTTCGCCTGGTCGCCGGGCTCAGACGGTACCCCGTTGGCGTCGTTCGGCACCTCCCACTCACCGGCCGGACCGGTCTCGGTGATGAGGTACGGCTTGGTGTAACCGCCCTGCTCCCAGGCCTGGCGGACGCCGCAGACCTCCTTGTAGGAGTTGACCGCGTACAGGTCCAGGTCGGGGGTGTTGCGCTTGTAGTACGTCCAGGCGCCGACCCACGCGTCGGTGGAGGTGACGGGGTGGTCGGCGTCGATGCGGTGGACGGCCTTCGCCACGTCGTTCACGAAGGCCGTGTAGGCGTTGCGCTGCGTCTCCAGCTCGGCCCCGGCGTAGCAGTTCTGCAGGCCGAGCACCGACTCGTTGCCGATGTTCCACATGAGCACCGAAGGGTGGTCGCGGTAGGTCTGCACCCACTTGGTGAACTCGGCCAGCATGTTGTTCTTGTAGGTGGTGTCCGCGACGTAGTCGGTGCAGCCGCCGCTGCCCGGGCCGCCGCCCGGC
Source organism: Streptomyces sp. NPDC026522 (assembly GCF_055567555.1). Taxonomy (NCBI): domain Bacteria; kingdom Bacillati; phylum Actinomycetota; class Actinomycetes; order Kitasatosporales; family Streptomycetaceae; genus Streptomyces; species Streptomyces sp. NPDC026522. The sequence goes on along the minus strand of NZ_JBVHQF010000008.1, from coordinate 118,961 downwards.
TGGAGCCAGAACCCGGCGACGACCTTGATGCCGTTCGCGGCGGCCGAGTCGAACAGCTGGCGGCTGCTCGCGTCGGTGCCCCACGTACGGATGGTGTTGGCGCCCAGTGACTTCACGTCGGGCAGCAGCCGACCGGCGTCCGCCGGGGCCGGGCCCCAGGTGACGCCCTTGACGACGTACGGCGAACCGTCGACCGTCAGCTGCCAGTTGCCCTGCGAGCCGGTCACCTTCACCACGCTGCCGGCGGCCTGCGCCGGGCCCGCGGGAAGTACCGTCACGGCTCCCGCGAGGAGCGCGGCCGTGACGAGGGAACGCATGCGGGAGTACATGCCTGGACCTCCTGGGAAGGGGGTGGGGGAGGGGGTCACGGGAGCCGGTAGTCCGGGCCCAGGACGGATCCCGCCTCGGGGTGGGTCTCGTCGTAGCCGCGGGCGTCGCACTGGAAGCCGCCGTTGACGCACTTGCCGACGAGGGCGCCCAGCGTCCGGTCGTCCCAGTCGTTGAAGAAGTCGTAGTGGAAGGAGTGGCCGCTGCCGCTGGAGAGCCTGACCTGCGACGTGTCGCCGCTGACCGGGAAGGCCATCTTGAACTCGACCATCGGGAGCGCGACGGGGTGGTCGGCCGGGCACACGTTGTCGTTGGTGCCGGGCTTCACGACCGGGTAGGCCATGTGGGCCTTGTGGTCGGGCGTGTCCAGGTATCTTCCGTCCCAGCAACTGGGCGCCTGCATACGGATGTTGAGCTGCGAACCGGCCGGGCAGTTCGCCGGGAACTCGACGTTCTTGTAGCTGTCGCCGCACTCCCAGCCCTCCACCCAGCCGCGGTGGCCGCGGAATTCGGCCGCCGTCTGCGTCGGGCTGCCGACCACGAAGCGCAGGCCCTTGGGGAAGGGGCGCACGCTCTTGTAGTCGGTGACGCCGCTCTTGTAGTAGATCACCTGCGGGCCGGTCGGCAGGACGGGCCGGTCGCCGTTGTAGAGCGTCGGCATCCAGTAGCCGGACAGGTCGCCGGGGGCGTTGCAGCGGGTGCCGCCCGCGCTGAGCGAGGCCGTGGTGGAGTAGGCGTCGGTCGTGGTGTTGCCCATGAAGGTGTGGTCGTGCGAGGCGCCGGGCCGCCCCGCGAAGACGATCGGGTCATCGGGGGCGGTCCTGCTGACGGCGCAGTTGGCCTGGAACTCGTGGAAGTAGCGGTCGGGCGGGTTCGCCCAGGAGGGGGTGACGCCGGTGACGGGCGGCACGGCCGGGATGTAGCCGTCCCCGTCCGGGTCGTCACCGGTGGCCAGCGGCGCGACGGCCGAGTGGTTCATGTGGACGGCCGCGGCGTTGTCGACGGACGCCTGGGCGGTCAGGGCGAGACCGCCCAGGCCCGCGGCCGCGGTCAGGGCGAAGGCGGCCGGGACCACCAGGGCGGACGGCTTCCTCGATCGGAGATGCACGTGTGCTCCTCAGGTTGGCGGGGGATGCTCCCCCGGATGGGAGAGCGCTCTCTCGGGTGGCCCGCAGAACGCGGGGCGGCCGGCTGCCGCCCCGCGTCCTGCGGGGGTTCAGGACTCGATCAGGGGAAGGAGACGACGGTCGACGGGGTGGTCGAGGTGCCCGAGGTCGCGGCTCCCGTGCCGTTGATGACGTGCTCGTACTGGCCGTTGCCACCGAGCGAGACGACGAGCAGGTCGTGGAACTTCACGCCCGGCTTCACCGGAACCTCGAACCCGTGGTCCTGGCGGATGGTCGGGTCCACGTTGTAGTAGCAGTAGCTGCCCAGGCCCCAGCCCTCGTGGGTGTTCACCGTGTCGGCCACCTTGTAGGCCGCGAAGCCCTTGACGGAGCCGTTCTGGACGGCCGCCTGATTGGGTGCGTCGTACGCCTTCTCGTTCTGGAAGAAGATCGTGCGGCCCCGCTCGCCGTTCCACTGCACGTCGTACTTGTTGAAGTGCTCGACGAACAGCCCGGTGGCCAGCACGTCGTCGCCGTTCACCCGGAACCCGTAATCGGAGCGGTTGGTCTCCCAGCCGACCCCGTCACCGTGGTCGGCGCGCCAGATCCACGTGTGGTCGACGATCGTGTCGTGGTTGTTGATCACCATGCCGACCGTGGTCTTGCCCGCGCCGGCCCCGCCGACCCGGACGAACACGTCCTGCACGGTGGTGGGGTTCGCCGCGTGGTCCGTGGCGGCGCCGGCCGGACCGACCTCCAGGAGGCTGGGCGAGTTGACCGGGCCCGCGTCGATCAGCAGGCCGGCGAGCTTGACGCCGTCGACGTCGGCGACCTTCAGCGCGGTCACCCCGTTGTCCGGGACGATCGTGGCCAGGCCGAGGCCCAGTACGACCGTGTCCGGGCGGTTGACCTGGATGGTCTGGCTGACGTGGTAGACGCCCGGGGTGAAGAGCAGGTGCAGGCCCTGGGCCAGCGCCGCGTTGATCGTCGCCGCGCTCGCGCCGGGCTTGACCACGTAGAACTGGCTCAGCGGGATCGAGGACCCCTGCGGTGCGCCGTTGCCCCAGGAGGTACCGCGGGCACCGGTGCGCTTGGCCGGCACGAAGACCTTGTACTGGGTGCCGTCGAGGTAGAGGAAGGGCTTCTCCCGGGAGACGGGCGTGCTGTCGAGCGTGGTGTACGGCGCGTTCGGGAAGCTCTGGGCCGGCGCCCCCTGCACACCCGAGAACACCTGGTTCCAGACGGCGTTGGACCATCCGCCGATCGAGCTGTCACGTGTGTACCACTGCTGCTGCGAGTAGTTGCCGACCTGTCCGTCGATCTTCGAGTCGGCGATGTAGCCGCCCGAGGCCCAGCCGTAGCCGTTGGGCGCGAGGTTCAGGCCGCCCTTGACGTGCATCCGGCGGAACGGAGCGGCCTGGGAGACGGCCCAGCGGTCCGTGCCGCTGACCGGGTTGAGGGCCAGGTTCTCGGCCGAGCGCCAGAAGTTCTGGGTGGCGTTGCCACCGAACCAGCCGGCGTCGACGGTCACGTCCCCGTTGATGGTGGTGTCGTCGGGGCTCAGGCCGAGGCCGGAGATGGAGGTGTAGAAGCCGATCTGGGCGTTGAGGCCGTTGTAGGTGCCGGGCTTGAAGAGGAACTGGTAGCGGCCGGAACCGAACTGGGCCGATTCCTGCTGGGCGAAGACCTGGTCCAGCTTGGCCTGGATGTCCGGCATCGACGGGTCGAAGACGATCACGTTCGGTCCGAGGTCACCACCGCCCGGGATCACCGGGCCGCTGCCCGGAGTGCCGTAGACCTGGAACTCCCAGAGCGAGTAGCCGTAGCCGGTGGCCCGCTGGGTGCCGTAGACGCGGACGTAGCGCGCGGTGCCGGTGATGTCGTGGGTCTGGACCCCGCCGGTGCCCGCGGTGGTCGAGTAGGCGGTGGACCAGTTGGCGCCGTCGGTGGACAGCTCGACCCGGTAGGACTTCGCGTACGCCGCCTCCCAGCGCAGGACCACCTGGTTCAGCTGGGCGGGCGCGCCGAGGTCGACCTGTATCCACTGCGGGTCGGCGAACTGGCTGGACCAGCGGGTCCCGTTGTCCCCGTCGACGGCCGCGCCGGCCGGGGTCCCGGCGCCCTCCACGCTGGAGGCGGTGGCGGGCTTGCCCTGCGAGAGCAGGACGGGCGCCGCCTGCGCCGTCGTGGCGGGCAGCAGCACGAGGAGGGCCGCGACCAGGGCGGCGGCGAGCGCCGCGACGGTGAGCCGTGGCGGGCGATCTGAGACGAGTGGCATGCGGGGTGCTCCTGACGTCATGGATCCGGGGGGATCGAAGCGTGAGTGAACTGCCCCTCAGGTGGGCCGTCAAGGGTCTCGGCGTTCATGAACTGAAGGCCAACCGGCGTCTCAACTACGTCTCAGGCCCGTGAACTTGGGGTTTCTTCAATCCTTGTGAAAAGTGTTGACGAAAAAATTCCCCGGGACTCTACTGAGGTTCCTGACCACTACCTCCGCCGTGTCCGCGACAGCGGAAGGGAGCTCCGGCAGGCTTCGGGAAGTAGCGGCATCGCCAAGGGAGTTGCTGCGCTGTGTTCGTTTCTCGGCGCCTGCCGTTCTCGGACGACCGCACTGGGAAGTGCCTTCCCTTGGGCGGGCCGGGGAGGCCGGTCGTGTCAGACCTGTCAGGAGTTCGCGCTCATACCCGGGGGCACGGTGGGACTCGGATTCGGCCTCGACACCTGGCAGCCGACGGCAGAGCAGACGGCCGACTATGCGGAGAGCCTCGCGGAGGGCTTCGGTCACGACCCCGACCTCCGGGCACACCTGGCTCAGGTGCTCAGCCCCCGCAGGAGGGTCACCTTGAACGCGGTGCTCATGGCAGTCGAGGACGAAAAGCTGACCGAACCCCTCGCTGACATGCCGGGCGCACTCGCGGCGCGCGGTCAGCGGATGCCGAGCTCCGACGAGTGGGAGCACGCCTGCGGGGCAGGCGCGGACACCCTGTTCCGGTGGGGTGACGACTGCCCGCTCGACCGCATCCCGCACACCGGCCCGCACAACCAGCCCAACGCCTTCGGCCTGCGCATCTCCTATGACACCTACAGCACGGAACTGACGAGCGACCCCGGGGCGGTGCACGGCGGCGACGGTGGCGAGTCGGTGTGCGGCGGATACGGCCACCTGCTGGCATGGCTCCCCCTGGCCACGGTCAACCGCAACCCCTCCGTGGCCGAGCTCGTGTACGGGCCTGAGGGCGAAGACATGTGCGACCAGTTCACCACCCGGCCGGTAGTCGCCCTGTGATCTCGAAATGGGGCTCCCCAAGCAGGCGGGCGCAGTGACTTCCAGGCGGCCGCGACCGCGGCAGCTGCCGGGGCGCGGGAGCAGGCCGCGGTCAGTGGCCGAGGGCCGACTTCGCCGCCACGATGACCAGTCCCAGGATGAGGTTGACGAACCCCTCGACTACCGCCTGGGCGCGGGACGCACCGGCGTGCCGGGCGCCGATGCAGGCCCAGGCGACCTGCTGTGCCACGGCGACCGCCAGCGCGAGCCACACCGTACCGCTGAACGCGAGCCCCAGGACCGGGCCCAGTGCCACCGTCGCGGCGGGCAGTACCGCGGCCTCCACGATCGGCCACTCGCGCCGTCCGACCCGTCGTGCCTCGGCCCAGCCCAGGTTCCGGCCGGACTGCCGCTCGCCCGCGAGCTGGGCATAGACGTGCGCGGCCCAGAAGACCAGGCCGGTCACGAGGAGCAGCGCCATGAGCTGGAGGCGGGGAAAGTTACTCGCAACGCTTGAGGCGGCGATGACGGAGGCGGCGAGCAGGGACCCGTAGAGAGCACCCGCGTAGTCCGTTCGAACGGACGGCCGACCGGTCGGGTCCCTTCGCGGCCACGGCAGGAGGCGGTTCACCAGCTCACCGTAGAGAAGGGAACCCGCCCCTCGCCGCACCACACGCGGACGGCGGCCTCCGAGCGGAGGATCGATCCGGGACACGGGGACAGGTCATGCCCCCCTCGACCTGGCGGGACGCGACCCCTCTCGCGCGATGAGCGGGCCGGGCGAGGGAATCGTCCGTGTCGACGTGACGGGCGAGTCGGTGTTCCGGCTCCGGCCGTTACCCGGCAGCCACCACCTGGCCCGCCGTGACCTGGGGAGGGGAGGGTAGCAGGGACGCGAGGTGGTCCCGTACGAAGTCGGCCGCCCTCCTGACCGACTCTTCGGCCCCGGCCCGGTCTTCGAAGACGCCGGTGGAAACCATCACGCCACCGCCCGCGTCCACCCAGTAGTAGGCCACGAAACCGGGGACTTGGCGGAGGAGGGGCACGAAGCCCTCGTCCACTCGTCGTCCCGCCTCGGCAGGATCGGTCACGTCTTCATACCGTCGAATCACTGCGTACATGGCTGATCCCCTCCTGGATCCCAAGGTCACCCGCGCGAAACGACATACCCCCACCGCGCGGTTCTCGCCCGCCGGACGTCGGGAAGGCACTCGGACAGGCGTATCGGTGAGCCGAACCGGCATCCGCGCGCACGGCCCGCTACGACGGGGGGCGGACGGGTGCGGGAGAGGCCTGCCGTAGCGCAGCCCCTCCCGCACCCGCTGCCAGGCAGTCAGCCGAGCGATGCCACGAGTTCCCTCGCGGGGGCCGTCAGGGCGGAGTCCCGGGCCACGTACACGGTTCGCCGCTCGGGCACGGTCGCGGGCGGTTCGGTGTCGGTCAGCAGGCCGATCAGGGTGGTGCGGGCCCGGGCCACACGGGAGCGGACCGTACCGATCGGGCAGCCGACGGTGGCGGCCGCCTCGGCGTAGGGGAGGCCGAGCAGCTGGGTCAGCACGAACGCCTCTCGACGTTCGGCCGGAATCGCCGCCAGCAGTTCCGCGAGGGCGATGCCGTCCTCGAAGCCGGGAAGGCCGTACGGCTGGCTCTGCTCGGCGGCTGCCTGCCAGTCGTCCCGGTCCGACAGCCGGGGGCGGGCGGCAGCGTGGCGGATGGCGTCCACGACGGTGCGGCGGGCGATGGACAGCAGCCAGGTCCGGGCGGAGGCGCGGCCCTCGAAGCGGGGGAGCGCGGCGAGTGCCCGGAGGAACACGTCCTGGGTGAGGTCGTCGGCCGCCTGGGGGTCCGCGCTGAGGTACGCCACGTAACGCCAGACGTCGCGGTGCAGGGCCCGGACGAACCGGTCCGCCTTCGCGGGGTCCCCGTCGCGCGCGGCGAGGGCAAGTCGGGTCACCTCCGCGTCGGAGTCCGGGGTGTGCCGGGCCGGCCTATCGCCGGCGGGACGGTGCTGGGTGGGCAGGGCAGGAGTCATCGCCACAGGTCCTTAGGGGCAAGGTGGGTCCGGCGCCGCACGTGGCGGGGCCGGTGAAGGGGTACGGCCGGCCGGAGGGCATGGCCGATGCCCGAGGCGCACCGGGCAGGAGAGGAGCCGTCAGCGCGCGCTCGGGGAACCAGCTGTCACAGGACAGCGGTTCCCCTCGGCGGACCCCGTGAGGTGATGGCGTGGACGAGGAACAACTGCGGGAGCGTGCGGCTCCGCCGTACCCGGCGCACCCGGATGCGCGCCGGGAGGGGCGCCGGGACAACTCCGAAGAGCAGGCGCAGCGGTGCCCGGAGCCGGCATGCCGCGGCGCGCAGGACGCGGAAGGCGCCCCGCTCGCCGTGGGCCAGCCACAAGCCGCAGAGCAGCGCGGCCAGCAGGTGCGCGGCGAGCATGCCGACCGGCGGCATTCCGGCCGGTGACATGCCGGCCATGTCGTGACCGGCCGCCGGCACGAGGCCGACGGTCCCGGTCCCGGACGCGGCACCCGCCATGCCGTGCATGCCCTGCATGCCCTGCATCACGTGGTGGGCGTACGAGCCGGCGCCCGGCGGCGGCTGGGACACCAGGGTGCCGAGCCGCGCGTCGGTCACGACCTTCAGGGCGTCCTGGGCGGACATCGGCGACGCCGGGCCTTCCCCGCACATCAGGTACGCGGCCCATTGCCGGGCGAACGAGGTGCCGGACGGCAGGGACGGGTGCAGCACCGACTGCGCCAGGGAGAAGCCCGAGTGGAGCGCGGCCTGGACGGCGACCGTCGCCGCGGTGACGGTGAGCGGCCCGCGCTCGCGATCCGCGCGGGACCAGGCCGCTGCCGTCGTGCCCGCGAACGCGGCGGCCATCGCCCACCAGGGCACGGCCATACCGGACATGAGCACGTGGCCGACGGTCGCGAGCAGCACGCAGACGGCTGCGAACATCGCAGCCCGTGCGGCTCGGAAACAGTGGCCTGGTGTCATGGCGTGTTCATCCTCGCACCGGCCTTCCGGACTGAGCAGGGGGGTGCGCGGTTCCTGACAAGTTCTCAAGTCCGCCTGTGGCGCCCCTTGTCCGTGCGCGCCTGGTGTGGCGCAAGGCACAGAAGGGAGCGGGAACTGCGGCGCCGGTCCATCCGACTGCCTGCCCAGTCGGCCGAGGTGTGCAACCTCTTGGGGAAGGGAGACTTCTGTGGCGACGACAGCGCGGACGGCGGCGGAGGGAACGGCGGCGGCGACGGCGACGGCACCGAGTACCCGGGACGGGGCAGTCCGGCGCCTGACCGCGCTGCTCACCTGCGCCATGGCGTTCTCGATGCTGCAGTTGTTCCTGCTCGGTGCGCTGGGGCCGCGTCTGGTGCGCGAACTGGGTATTTCGGCCACCCAGCTGGGGTTGACGACCACCGTCGGATTCGCCACCGCCGCCGCGTTGTCCCCGACCGGTGGCCGGATGGTGGACCGGATCGGGCCCCGGCGCTCGCTGGTGCTGCTGCTCGCCGTCTCCGCCGTGGCACTCGCCCTGATCGGTGCCGCCCCCGGCGCGGGGCTGCTGCTCGGCGCGGTCGCGCTGGGCGGCGTACCGCAGGCTCTGGCCAACCCGGCCACCAACAAGGCGATCCTGGCCACGGTCCCGGCCGCCCGGCGGGGTGCGGTGACGGGTCTGAAGCAGTCCGGTGTACAGCTGGGGGCGTTCGCCGCCGGACTGCCGCTCGCCGCCCTCGCGGGCGGTATCGGCTGGCGGGGCGCGGTGTGGACCGCCGCCGGTGCGGCGCTCCTCGCCGGGGTGTGGGCGCTGCGTGCGCTGCCGGCCGATCTGCCCGCGGCGTCGGCTCCGGCCGCCCGTACGTCGTTCGTCCCGCGGGGCGTGGTGGCCTGGCTGGCGGGCTTCTCGCTGTTCCTGGGAGCCGGGATCGCCTCCGTCAACACCTACCTCGCGCTGTACGGGGTACAGCGACTGGGGATGGCGCCCACCGTGGCCGGTGGCCTGGTCGCCGTCCTCGGGGCCGCGGGCGTCCTCGGCCGGGTCGGGTGGTCGAAGGTGGCCCGCCCCGGTCGGGCCGAATGGCTTCCGGGTCTGCTGGCCTGCGGCTCCGTGGGCGCTGTGGCCCTGCTGGCCGGGGGGCTCCTGCCCGGCGGGCTGCTGCCCGGGGTGCTGGTGTGGGCCGGCGCCGTCGCCGTCGGCGTGTTCGCCGTGTCCGGCAACGCCGTTTCGATGGTGCTGGTCATGCAGCGCGCCGCCCCCGGGCGGGCCGGACAGGACTCCGCGCTCGTCGCGGCGGGGTTCTTCGCCGGGTTCGCGGTGGGGCCGCCCCTGTTCGGCCTGTTCGCGCAGGGCGGGCGGTACGGGCCGGGCTGGCTGCTGGTGGCCGGCGAGTTCGCGGTGGCGGGAGCGATCGCGTTGCCCTGGGCCGTACGGGACCGCCGGGTGAGGCCGGAGAAGGCGGCATGACCTCCCGCGATTGGGCCGGCCGGGCGCTCGGGGCCGTCATGGACCGGGTGACGGTGACCGAGACCGAAGTCGGGGACCGCTTCCCGCTGTACGCCGACCCCGAGGGCGGGCGGTGGGTGACCACCGGCCGCGGTTCGTGGACCGGCGGGTTCTGGGCCGGGCTGCTGTGGCTGCGAGCCCGCTGCACCGGGGACGAGGCACACCGGCTGGCCGCGGCGGAACGTACGGCCCGGCTCGCGCCGTGGGCGGAGGCCGACACCGCCACCCGGGGTCTCATCTTCTGGTACGGGACGGCGCCGGCCTTCGACTCGGCCGAGGCCGCCGGGCTGCGGGCCAAGGCGGGCCGGGCCTGCCTGGACTCCTTCGACCCCGAGGCCGGGGTCGTGCCCTGGGGGGCGGCGCTCGGCGGGCCCCGGCTCCTGGCCCGGGCGGACGCCGTACCGGGGCTGGTGCCCCTCCTGGCCGGAGTCGGAGCCGGGCCCGGAGCCGATGCCGGTACCGAGGCCACGGCCGGCGGCGCGGCCGTGGCGGCGGCCCATCTGCACCGGCACCTCGACCTCTGTCTCGGCACGGAGGGCGCGGGAAGCGCCGGTCGGCCGCGGCCCGCCTGGCAGTTCGAAGCGGCTACGGGCTGGTCCCCCTGCGCGGACCCGGCACCCGGCTGGAGCCGCGGTGAGGCGTGGCTGCTCCTGGCCGTGGCCGATGCGCTGCTCCGTCCGGAGGTGGCCCGCCACCGGCCGGAGCGGCTCGCTTCCGCGGCCGAGCAGCTCCTGGTGGCGGCACAGGCGCTGACCGGACCGCTGGTCCCGCCCAATGAGGCGTCCCGGCCGCAGGGCCCCGTCGACACCTCGGCGGCGGCGATCACCGCCGTCGCGCTGCTCAAGCTGTCCCGTGTGGGCATCCCGCAGGCCGCCGCGTGTGCGCACCGGGCGGTGGCGATCCTGGGCCGCCTGGCCGGGGCCCACCTCACCGGACCGGGCCCGTCCCGACCGGCGGGCATGCTGCTGGACGGCTGCTACGACGCCGCCAAGGGCCTCGCGGTGCGCCACGAACTCGTCTGGGGCGACTTCTTCCTGGCCCTCGGCCTGGCCGCGCTCGGCGATCTCGTCGACATCACCCGCATCTAGCGGCCTCCCGGCCGTAGCCGCGCAGCACCCGGCGGGCCACCGAGGTGATGTGCAGCTCGTCCGGGCCGTCGAGGATGCGGGCCGCGCGACCGCCGCGGAACAGGGCCGGCAGCGCGGTGTCGGGACCGAGCCCGGCGGCGCCGTGGACCTGGATGGCGGCGTCGGTGACCTGCTGGAGCATCCGGGCGGCGGCGACCTTCGCCAGGCCCACTTCGGTACGGGCGTCCTGCCCGGCCGCGATCAGCGCGACCGCCTCGTGGACCAGCGGGCGGGTGGTGCGCAGCGCGAGGAGGGCGTCGAAGACGTGCTGCTGGACCAGCTGGTGGTCGGCGAGCGGCCCGCGCGATCCGCCGCGGGTGGCGGCGCGTTCACACATGAGGTCGAAGGCGCGCTGCGCCTGGCCGAGCCAGCGCAGGCACCGCAGGGTCCGGCCGAGCGCGAGGCGGGTGCCCGCGATGGCCAGGGCGTCGCCGCCCGCGCCGAGGAGGTGGTCCGGGGGGACGCGGACCCGGTCGAGTTCGATCTCGTACTGGCCCGCCGCCCCGAGGACCGGGAGTTCGCGTACGACGCGGAAACCGGGCGAGCCGGTCGGGACGAGCAGCAGGGAGAGCCCCTCCCGGTCGCCCGGCGCCCCGCCGGTGCGTGCCATGACGGTGACCAGGTCGGCGCCCGCGGCGCCCGAGGTGAACCACTTGCGGCCGCTGACGCACCAGCTGCCGTCCGCCTGGAGCTCGGCCCGGGTCGCGGTGCGGAGCGGGTCGGTGCCCGGTACGTCCGGTTCGGTCATGGCGTAGCAGGTACGCATCTCTCCGGCGACCAGGGGTTCGAGGTACTCCTCGCACACCCGGGTGCTGCCGTGGCGGCTGAGCATGGTCACGTCGAGCAGCGGGGCGGAGCCCAGCGCGGCGGGACCGTGGTCGCTGGCGCCCTCGGCCTCGGCCAGCGCCGCGTACTGGAGGAACGGCAGGCCGCCGCCGCCCAGCTCCGCCGCGAGCGGCAGGGCCCACAGCCCGGCGGCACGCGCCTCGGTCCGCAACTGCGCCAGGGCGGCGGCCGCACCGGTTCCGCCCGCGTCCAGCGCCGTCTCGGACGGGATCACCTTCGTACGGACGAAGTGATCAACTTGCTGCCTCAACTCGACGATCCGCGGGTCGGGTTGAGCCGCCCCGTCGGGTGCGGCGGCTGAATCCGTCACTGCATTCCTCCTCGTTCCCGGGAACCCATGGGAACTGCTGTCCGACTCTCTGTCCGAGGAACTGGTCGGGTGCGCACCCCGGCGAGTTCCCGCGTTCCCGTTCGACCTGGGCGACGGCCACCGCCGCGCCGGGAGAGGAGAGGCATGGCGTCCCCCGCAACCACGCAGACGGTCCGGCCGCTCGACACACTGCGCTTCGACACCTCGGGGCCCCCGCAGATCACCGGGGTGGTCGCCGAACACCTGCGGCTGCTCGGCGCGCGAGCCGACGGGCCTGCGGACGCGGACCAGTCGGGCCGCACCACGCTCTCCGGAGGCGGCTTCGAGCCCGGCCACGCGACCGCCACGTGGGCGAGCCCCGCGAGCGGCCTCGTCGACGAGGCGACCGTACAGGCCGCCACCGGCATGATGGCCGTCCACGGCCGGCGCGACGGCGCCCCGCGCGGACTCGCCGCCGACTACGCGGCGACGGCCACCGCCGTCCTCACCGTTCAAGGACTGCTCGCCGGTCTGGTCGGCCAGGCCCGCGGAGCCGAGTCCTCGCACGTCCGCACCGGAGCCGACCGGGCCGGACTGCTCGCGGTGTCCCAGTACCTCGCCGCAGCCGGTGCCGACGAGGGCGAGGCCGCCGAACTCGCCCCAGGAGGGCCCCCCTTCACCTCGGCCGAAGGCGTGCTCTTCGAGCTGGAGACCCTCGACCCGGGAGCGTGGGCCGCGTTCTGGCGCGCCCTGGACGCGCCCGCCGACGCGATGCGCGCCGGGTGGCGGCCGTTCCAGTTCCGGTACGCCACCGCCTGCGCCCCCTTCCCGCAGGCCCTGCACGGCGTGACCCGGGCGCATTCCCTGGCCCGGATCCAGCAGGCCGCAGCGCTCTCCGGCGCGCAGGTGTGCGTACTGCGCACCCTGGCCGAACGTGCCCGGGAGGCCGATGGCGCCGCGCCCTGGTCGCTGCGGCCGCTGACCGCCGGCATCACCGCGCCGAGCCCCCGCACCGCGGCCGTCCCGTCCTCCGGCCGGCCACTGGCCGGACTGACGGTGCTGGAGGCGGGCCGCCGCATCCAGGCCCCGCTCGCCGCGCACCTGCTCGGCCTGCTGGGAGCCGAGATCATCCGGATCGAGCCGCCGGGCGGGGACCCGCTGCGCGGTATGCCGCCCGCCTGCTCCGGCATCTCCGCCCGCTGGCTCGCCCTCAACCGGGGCAAGAAGGCCGTCGAAATCGACATCAAGGCCGAGGCCGACCGCCGCCGGCTGCGGGAGCTGGCCGCGGAGGCCGACGTCTTCCTGCACAACTGGGCGCCGGGCAAAGCCGCCGAGCTCGGGCTCGACGCCGACGACCTGGCCCTCGTCAACCCCGCCCTGGTCCACGCCTACACCAGCGGCTGGGCCGACCGGCTCCACGGCGCCCCCATGGGCACCGACTTCATGGTCCAGGCCCGTACCGGTGTGGGCGAAGCGGTCCGTCCCGAAGGAGAGCCGCCCGCCCCCTCGCTGATGACCCTGCTCGACGTGCTCGGGGGCCTGCACGGCGCCGAAGCCGTGCTCGCCGGACTGCTGCTCAGGGAACGCACCGGCCACGGCGTACGGGTGGAATCCTCCTTGCTCGGCGCCGCCGACACCCTGCTCGCCCCGGCCCTGCACCGGGCCGCACGCGGCGAGCGGCCCAGACGGCCCGCCGGGTTCCGGCACCCGCTGCCGACCGCCGACGGCTGGATCGCCCCTGCCGACGAGAGCGCCGGCGCCGTAGCCGCGTACGACCTGCGCCACCTCTCCACGACCGACGCCCTGCACCAGCTGAGCGCCCACGGCCTCACCGCCACCGCGGTCACCACGGACCTCGCCGACCTGCACCACGATGCCCGCTTCGCCGGCTCGATCAGCCGCGACGAGCACGGTGCCCCCGCCGTTACCGCCCCCTGGAGCTTCGCGTGACCGTCGCCCTGCACGACCTGCTGCCCGCCGAACTCCGCCGTTCCTGGGTGGTCGACGGAACCTGCCCCGACCTCGATCTCTACAGCCTCTTCCGGGCCCGTCAGATCGCCGACCTGCACCGCACGGCCGTCCTCGACGCCAAGGGCAAACTCTGTTACACCGCCCTCGACCGCAAGGTGCGATGTCTGGCCACCGGCCTCAGAGACCTCGGCATACGCCCGGGCGACGTGGTCGGCGTGCAACTCCCCAACGACCGCAGCGCCGTCATCGCCGACCTGGCGCTGGCCGCGCTCGGCGCCGTCGCCCTCCCCTTCCCCGTCGGCCGGGGCACCCTGGAAGCCGAGTGCCTGCTCCGCCGGGCCGAAGCCGTCGCCGTCATCGCGGCGATCGAACACCGCGACTTCCGCCACGCGGCCGACCTGCACACGCTCTCGCGGTCCCTGCCCGCCCTCCGTCACGTGATCGCGGTCGGCCCCGGCACCGCGCCGGAGGGCACGACCTCGTGGTCGGAGCTCATGCGCCGCGACCCCAGCGGCTTCGTGCCCGCCCGCCCGGACCCCGACGTCGCGGCCCGGATCCTCGTCTCCTCCGGCTCGGAAGCCGAGCCGAAGATGATCGCCTACTCGCACAACGCCCTGGCCGGCGGGCGCGGGAACTTCCTCGCCTCCCTCATCCCGGACGGGACCCCGCCGCGCTGCCTGTTCCTCGTACCGCTCGCCTCGGCCTTCGGATCGAACGGAACCGCCGTCACGCTCGCCCGGCACGGCGGCACCCTGGTCCTGCTCGACCACTTCACCCCGGAGGCCGCCATCGCGGCGGTCCGTGAGCACCGGCCGACCCACGTCCTCGGCGTGCCCACCATGGTCCGGATGATGCTCGAACGCCTCGACGCGACGGGCGGGCAACTGCCCGCCCCCACCGCGCTGGTCCTGGGCGGCGCCCCGCTCGACGAGACCACCGCTGCCGCCGCCGCGGAGGCGTTCGGCTGCGCGGTGGTCAACCTCTACGGCTCTGCCGACGGAGTCAACTGCCACACGGGACTGGCCGACACCGTGCCTCCCGCCGACGCGGCGGGCGTCGTGGCGGGCCAGCCCGACCCGCGCGTGGCCGACATCCGCATCGCCGATCCCGAGACGCACCGACCGCTGCCCGACGGCCACATCGGGGAGATCATCTCCCGGGGCCCGATGACACCGCTGTGCTACGTGGGCGCGCCCGACCTGGACGCCCGCTACCGCACCCCCGACGGCTGGGTCCGCACCGGAGACCTCGGCTACCTGGACGCCGACCGCGTGCTGCACGTCGTGGGCCGCCTGAAGGACATCGTGATCCGCGGCGGCGCGAACATCAGCCCGGCCGAGGTCGAGCGCGAACTCCGTTCGCACCCGCACGTCCGGGACGTGGTCTGTGTCGGCTTCCCCGATCCGCTGATGGGCGAGCGGCTGGCGGCCTGCGTGGTGGCGCGGGGCCCGCAGGCTCCGACACTGGCCTCCCTCGGCGACCACCTGACGGCGCGGGGCCTGGAGCGGCGCAAGCACCCCGAGCGGCTCCTCGTGGTGCCGGAGATACCCCTGACGGCGGCGGGCAAGCCGGACCGGGCGGCCCTGCGGGAACGCCTGCCGGAGAGTGCCGCGCAGGCGCAGCACGGATTGCCCGAGGCGCTGCCCCTCGCCCAGGCCGGATGAGCGATGAGCCCGGCAGCCGGGGCTGCCGGGCACATCAGGTCCGCGACCGTGCCGTCCGGGAGGTGGTGGGTACCCGGGCCGCCCGGATCAGGAGGCGCCCAGCGCCTTCTTCACCTCGGCCGCCGCGTTGCGGTAGACGGGCAGCAGGTCCAGGTCCGCGCCCGGGTAGTTGACGATCTGGACCTGCTTGGCGCCCGAGTCGGGCAGCACCGTCCCGGTCGACATGTGGGCGTTGTCCAGTACCAGGGACGGCTTCTTGGCGGAGAGCCCGGCCAGCTGCGCCGGGGTCACCGCCTCCGGGCCGTAGGTTCCCACCGTGGTGGCGCCCGCGAGCTTCGCGGCCCAGGTGGTGAAGACCTGGGTGACGACGGAGGGGCTCTTCCCCCCGGGCCACGCGGCCTGGACGTCCTTGTTGAGCCTGCCGTACTCGGCATCGAAGCCGGTCTTCCACTGCGCGGCGGCGTCCTGGGTGCCGAAGAGCGAGCCCAGCTTGTCGACCCCGGCCTTCACCTTGTCGGGGTCGTTGTCGAGGTCGACCTCGACCAGCTTCGCCTTGGAGCCGGCGGCCTCCTTGATCTTCGCGGCGTACGGCTCGAACGGCGCGTACAGCACGAAGTCCGCATTGGCCACGGCGGCGAGGTCCGAGGGCTTGGGGTCGTAGTCGGGGGCGTGGTGCACGGACTGCGGCACGATGACCTTGACGTCCCCGGCCCCGGCGGCCTTGGCGAACGCGCCCTCCCAGGTGGTGGTCACCACCACCACGGGCTTGTGCTTCCCGGCAGCCGGGGTGCCGGCCTTCGCGGGGGCGTCTTCGGCGGCCTTGGTGCCGGTGCTGTTGCCGCAGCCGGTGGCGAGGGCGAGGGCCGCGCTCAGTGCGAGGAGGGAAGTGATGCGGACGCGGGTGCGCGCCATGAGCTGGTTCTCCGTTCGGGTGTGAAGTGGACGGCGAGGACGAGTGCCCCCGCCGTCAGGACGAGTACGGGGCCGGGCGGCCAGTCGAGCCACAGGGCCAGGAGGAACCCGGTCGCGTTGACGCTCACGCCGATGCCGACCGCCCAGAAGGTGATCGACCTCAGCGAGCTGCCCAGCCGGCGGGCGGCGAGGGCGGGCAGCAGGGTCAGGGCGTCGACGAGCAGGGCGCCGGTGAGCTTGATCGCCCCGGCGACGGCGATCGCGACGAGTACCAGGAGCGCGGCCGTCAGGGCGCGGACCGGGACGCCGGAGCACTGGGCGAGCTCGCGGTCGTAGAGGAGCAGGCCGACATCGCGCCGCCGCCACCAGAACAGGCCCGGTACGACGGCGGCCAGCACTCCGAGCACGAGGAGATCGGGCGTGCCGACCGAGAGGATCGACCCCCACAGCAGGGCGAAGGCCCCGGACGCGTTGACGCCCGACACGGCGAGCAGCAGCAGCGCGGCGGCGATGGCGAGGCTCATCAGCAGCCCCATCGCCCCGGACAGGCCGTCCGGGGTGCGGGCGAGCGGGGCGACTCCCGCACCGGCCAGGGCGCAGGCGACGAGCGCGCACAGCATCGGGTCGAGGCCGGTCAGCAGCCCGACCGCGATGCCGAGCAGGGCCACGTGCATCATCGCGAACCGGACCGGCATGATGTCGAGCCCGACGATGACCACCCCGATGACGGGCAGGCCGATCGCCGCGAGCAGCAGCGCGATGCCGGCCCGCTGGACCGGCACCAGCTGGAGGAGCGCGCCGAGGTCGGCGGTGGCGAGGGTCACCGGACCTCCCGCATCCGGCCCGCGGCCATCTCCAGTACGCGGTCGCAGCGATCGGCCAGAGCCCGGTCGTGCGTGACGACCACCAGCGTGACCGGCAGCGAGGTGAGGACGTCCGCGGCCTCCGCCTGTCCGTCGAAGTCGAGGGCGGCGGTGGGTTCGTCGGCCAGCAGCACCTGGGCGCCCGCGGCGACGCAGCCGATGGCGCGGGCCAGGTACATCCGCTGCAACTGGCCGCCGGAGAGGGTGTGCAGGGGGCGTTCGACCAGCGAACCGACGCCCAGCCGGGTGGCGGCCTCCGCCGCGTCCTCCGGCGCGGCGCTGCTGGCGAGCAGTTCGGCCCCGAGCAGGGGGAACCGGCCGGCCGCGGGTTTCTGCGGGATCCAGGCGCAGACCCGGCGTCGCCAGGCCCACTCGGCGGGGGAGCCGGTGCCCCGGCCGCCGACCGAGATGGAGCCGGTGACCTGACGGTGCAGGCCGAGTACCGCACGCAGCAGGGTGGTCTTGCCCGAGCCGTTGGTTCCGGTCAGCGCCACGCACTCACCGGCGGCGATCTCCAGATTCACATCGGAGACGGCTTCCACCCCGCCGTGCCGGCAGGCGACTGCCCTCATGCGCACATCCAGCCCACCCATCCCGCACCTTTCCGTCGCTCCCGGCCGCGTGGCGCGACGGTGTCCGTCGCCCACGTGCCAGTAGTCGGACGGCACCCGGCGTGAGTTCCCGGGAGCGGGACTTTCGCACGCGATCACCGCTGACCTGCTGCCCCGGGCTCGGGAACCCCGGACGTACGGGCCGCGTCCAAGCGCTGACCAGTGCTCCGCAATGGAGGAGGCCAGGGGATGCGCGTGCGAACAGGGACGGTTCTCGCGGTGCTGCTGCTCGTGGGCGGTTGCGGCGCGGGCGCAACGGCCCCGGGGCCGCGGTCGACGGGCGGCGTCGTGGCGTCCGCCGGTGATGACTGTGTGCACGGCACTGACGTCACCGTCACGGAAGCTGACAACGGCCGGCGGATCTGTCTGGACCGGAACGGTACGGTCCGGGTGGCGCTGCCGGGAGCTCCCAGGGTCTCGGTCACCGGCCCGGCCCTGGCAGCGGCCCCGGACCACGTCTTCCTGGGCGCGGCGGCCGGTACCGCCGTGCTGACCTCCGAGGTCCGCAACTGTCCGCAGCCGGCTCGGTCCGGCTCGGTGGGCTGCCTGGCGACGGTGGTGTGGCGGGTCACCGTGGTCGTCCGCTGAGGCGACCGGCGCACGGGCGGACGGGCCCGGACCGATGCCTGCGGTCCGGGCCCGTCCCCTTTCACGTGCCGGTCAGCTGGTGCTGACGGCGGTGTCGTCGATCACGAAGGAGGTCTGCAGGCTGGAGTCCTCGGTGCCGCTGAACTTGATGGTCACCGTCTGCCCCGCGAAGGAGGACAGGTCGAAGGACTTCTGCGCGTAGCCGGTGTTCTTGTTGAGGTTGGAGTAGCTCGCCAGGGTGGTGGAGTTGGCCTGGACGGTCAGCTTGTCGTAGGCGGTCGTAGTGGTCGTCTCCGCCGTGTCGATGTGCAGGTAGTAGCTGAGGGTGGCGTGGCAGCCCGCCGGGATCGTCACCGACTGGGAGAGCGAGTCGGAGTGCGTGGAGCCGTAGCCGTTCATCCACGCCTTCCAGGAACCGGAGTGGGCGGCCTCGCCGCTGCCGTTGTCGACCACGCCGGTGCTGGCGGCCCAGGGGGCGGCGCTGCCGGTCTCGAAGCCCGGGTTGCCGAGCAGCTGCGTCGGGGTGCAGCCGCCGCCGGCCGGGGTGACGGTCCAGGTGAAGGAGGCGCTGCCGCTGGCGTTGGTGGTGTCCTTGGCGGTGACCGTCACGTTGTAGCTGCCCGTGGTGGTCGGCGTACCGCTGATCAGGCCGGTGGAGGCGTTGATCGACAGGCCCGGCGGGAGTCCGGTGGCGCTGTACGCCAGGGTCTGCCCGCTGGCGGAGTCGGTGGCCTGGATCTGGAGCGAGGCGGCCGTGTTGACGGTGGTGGAGCGGCTGCCGGGGTTGGTCACGCTGACGGTGTTGCCGCCGGTCGTGCCACCGGTGAAGGCGGCGGTGCCGTTGGGCGTGCCGAGCCCGGTCGGGCCGTCGTAGCCGGACTTGGCGGTGCAGAGGTAGCTGCTCCCGCAGGAGCCGTTGGCGCCGCTGGTCACGTCGTTGAGCGACGCGGTGTGGGCGTACGGGTACGACGACGGGTAGCTGCCGGCGGCCGGGGTGCCCGCGAGGGCGTAGACGGAGGCGATGATCGGCGCCGAGGCGCTGGTGCCGCCGTAGACGTTCCAGCCGCTGGCCTGGTAGCTGTCGTAGACGGCGAGGCCGGTGGCCGGGTCGGCGACCGCCGAGACGTCGGAGACGGTGCGCTTGGCGCAGCCGCTGTCGCTCTGCCAGGACGGCTTGGTCGTGTATGCGGAGCAGCCGGAGCCCGCGCCGTTGCCGCCGGCGCTGGTGCCCCAGACGGCTTCGGACCAGCCGCGTGAGGTACCGCTCGCCCGCGTCAGCGAGGTGCCGCCGACCGAGGTGACGTACTGGGAGGCCGCCGGGTACTCGACCCCGTAGCCGCTGTCACCGGAGCTGACGGTGATGGCCACGCCGGGGTGGTTGAAGTACGCGGAGTCGGAGCTGGCGTCGGTGGAGTCCTCGCCGCCGCCGTAGCTGTTGGAGACGTACTTCGCCCCCATCGTCACGGCGCGGTTGACGGCCGCGCCCAGGTCTGCCATGGACGGCTGGTTCGCCTCGACGAGCAGGATGTGGCACGACGGGCAGACGGCGCTGACCATGTCCACATCGAGGGAGATCTCGCCGGCCCAGCCGGAGTCGGCGGTCGGATAGGAGGTGCCGCCGTTCTGGTCCACCTTCTTGAAGCAGCCGTTGGCGGTGGTGCAGGCCGGCAGCCCGTACTGGGACCGGTACGTGGCCAGGTCCGACTCGGCGTTCGGGTCGTCGTAGGCGTCGATGATGGCGACCGTCGCGCCGGCCCCCGCCGAGGACGGCAGGGCGTACGCGCTCTGCAGGTCGGTGGGGCCGTAGCCGGACGGCAGGATGTTCGGCGCGAGGCTGAGCTGCTGCTTGAGGTCGGTGCGGGCCAGCGCGTGACAGGCCATGAAGCCGGCCTTCGCGGGCTCCGAGCAGAGCCGTTGGGTGTGCACGGCGGAGGCGCTGGGCGTGGCGGGTGCCGTCGAGGCCGCCGACGGCGAGGCGAGCGCGAGTAATCCGCCGGATATCAGAGTGGCGGCCGAGAGTGCGGCGGTCGCGGCACGGCGCGTCAGTCTTCTGGCGCGGCTGGCGGGTTCGGGTTGCAATGAACGGCCCTCCATGGGGGGTCGGATCTTCCGCGGCGTGGGATGCGGCCCTCAGTGAATGACAGGTGCATGACATGTCGATCGCAAGGGAACGCCGCGGACGGCGAGTGGCACGGGTTCATTGGTGCTGACTGTCACCACCTTCAGTGGTGGCCACGGATGAAAGTAGTGAGGAGCAGGCCCAAGGGAATACCCGCCGTGAGCAAAGGATTGCTTTCGATCGGTGATCTCCGCGTATACCGTGTGGTGCCATGGAGTTGGACGACGGTGCTGTCAACGACCTTGTGGCGTTGGGTCTTTCGCGCTACGAAGCGCGGGTCTACCTCACCTTGGTGAGGCGGGAGTCGTACACCGCGGCGCAGGTCGCGCGCGCCGCGGACGTGCCCCGCCAGCGGGTGTACGACGTGCTCGACGCGCTGGTGCGCAGGCGCCTCGCCGTCCTGCGCCCCGGCCGGGTGGCCGCCTTCTCCGCCGTGGCGCCGGAACTGGCCCTCACCCGGCTGATGGCCCTTCAGAGGGAGTCACTGGAACGGCTGGACCAGGCTTCGGCGGCACTGGCCTCGGCCCTGACACCGGTCTGGGCCGCCGGGCAGACCCACACCGACCCGCTCGACTACATCGAAGTGCTGCGCGACCCCAAGGCGATCGCCGAACGGTTCGCCGCCATCCAGGAACAGGCCGCACACGAGCTGCTCAGCTTCTGCAAACCCCCCTTCGTCGCCCCCGCCGCCAACAACGAAGGCATCAAGGCCGTCCGCAGGCTGCGCCGCGCCGGGGGCACGGCCCGCGCCGTGTACACCCACGACGCGCTGGCCGATGCCGAGCTCCTGGAGAACGTGCGCCGCTTCGGCGAAGCGGGCGAGGAGTCCCGCTTCACCCCGCGGCTGCCGCTGAAACTGATCATCGCCGATGCCTCGCTCGTGCTGTGCGACATGCCCGACCCGATGGCCGACACGCGGGCCACCACCGCCCTGTACATCGAGCACCCGGCGCTGGCGGCGTGCCTGCGGATGTCGTTCCTGACGGTCTGGGACCAGGGCGAGACGGTGGCCGACCTCAGCCGACGAGGACTGCGCCGACCAGCAGAGGAGTCCCGGGCCGAGAGCGCGCGGCCGTAGGCCGTGACGGTCGAGGAGCGGGGCCGCCGGGCCGTACGGTCAGTCCCGCCCCGCACGTGCCCAGCGCCGCCGGGCGGGGGCCGGGGCGGGCCCCACCGGACCAGGGCTCGCGCAAGGTCCGGCCCGGAATACGGACCGGGAAGAGGGCATCTGCGCGCGGCGATGCGCGACTGCGGCCGGCCCGTCGGTTGAGTGCCCGGTGCCCGGGTTCGCCTCAACGGCCGTGCCGTGCAAGGTGGTTGACGAGAGGCGGGCCGGGGGCGCTCAGCGTACGGCGACGAGGACGTGGCTGTTGCCGAACTGCCAGACCGTCCCGATGTCCTGGAATCCGGCCTCGCGCAGCAGCTCCACGTGGCCGGACAGGGGCAGGTCGTTGCCCTCGCAGGGCGGGTGCTGGTGTGCACCCTGCCGGGCGAGCAGGGCGGCGAGTTCGGGATCGGCGACCGCCCCGGACCACCAGGACTGCCAGTCCTCGTCGGTGCCGGCGAGCTGCCGCTCGGACCGGCGGCTGCCGATGTCGTCCGCCAGCTCGCGGATCCTCGGGGAGTCCGGGCTGATGTGGTCTCCGTTGACGAACACGCCGCCGTCCCGCAGCCGTTCCGCGATGTCGCGGTACACCGCCCGCAGGGTGCGCTCGCTCAGGTAGTGCAGCGCGGTGGTGGACACGGCCGCGTCCAGGACGCGGTCCACGGGGAGGGCCTCGAGCCACCCGGGCGCCCCGATCAGCGCTTCGACGTAACGCACGGCGGCTCCGTAGTGGACCCTGCCCAGCTCCAGCAGCAGCGGATCGGCGTCCACCGCCACCACCTCGGCCTGCGGAAGCCGGTCCGCCAACCGGGCGGCCAGGCAGCCGGGGCCGCTCCCGAGGTCGATGACCAGTGGGTCCGGCCGGCCGAGCGTCACGCGCTCGACCACGTCCCCGATGACCGTGAACCGCTCCTCACGCTCGACCGCGTACCGCTGCTGCTGGGACTCCCAGCGCTTGACCCAGCGCGCGGCCACCACCGTGCTCATGCTCATCGCGCTCTGGTTGCCTCCGTCGCCGTGACCGCAGCCTGCTCATGAAAATCATTGCAGCTCAGCAAGCGTGGTGACCAATTCCTGCATCTCTTCGGGTGTGTTGTAGATGTGCAGACTGACGCGCACCGAGCCGTCGCGTACACTGCGCCCGGCCTGGCAGTGGTCGTCGGAGCGCACCATGAAACCCCGGCTGAACAGGATGAACCCCAGGTCCTGGGCGCTGATCTCACGGTGCCGGAACGTCACGATGCTGCTTCGCCGCTGCACGGAGCTGTCCGCCGCGAGGCTGGTCCGGCAGCCGAGCACCTCGTACGCCTCCAGTGTGCTCAGCCCGTCGGTGAGGATCGAAGCCAGCGCGGTGGTCCAGCGCTCGATCCGGCCGGTCCCGGCGGCGTCCAGCCAGTCGAGGGCGGCCGCCAGGCTCGCGATCCCCGCCGTGTTCGGGGTGCCCTGCCAGCCGCCGGGGCGGAAGGCGGGGCCGCGCAGCCCGCGCGCCCAGACGGCGCCGGTGCCGGGCAGCGCCAGCGCCTTGTGCCCCGAGAAGGCCAGGAAGTCCACGTCCAGAGCGGCCACCGAGACCGGCAGGTGCCCGATGCTCTGCGCCGCGTCCAGGCAGATGGCCACCTGTGGACCGACGGCCTCGCGGATGCGGTGGACGTTCATGTCGGCGCCGTACACGTGGTGCACGTGCGTGGCCGCCACGAACCGGGTACGCGGCCCGACCACCCGGGCGAGGGTGTCCGGATGGTAGTCCCCGGAACTGCTCTGGTACGGCAGCTCCCGGACCAGGATCCGCACCCCCTGCCGGGCCAGCAGCGCCCGGGCCTCCAGCCACGGCGCCAGGTTCGCCTGGTGGTCCCCGTACGGGACGACGATCTCGTCGCCGTCCGCTAGGAGCTCCGGCAGCCAGTCCCGCGCCACCGTGCGCAGCCCCTCGGAGGCGCCGCTCGTGAAGTGGACCGACGAGCGGTCCGGGGTCCGGTCGCCCAGGAAGAACCCCGCCCCGCGTTGGCGTTGGCCGTCGTGAGGTAGGTCTGTACCGCGCTGAGCACCGCCTGCGGCTTCTGCGCGGTGGCGGCGCTGTCGAGGTACACCAGTTCCGGATGGCCGGTCACGATGGGGAACTGGTCCCGCAGCGGACGCTGCCACGGGGCGAGGGACTTCAGTTCGGCTGCCGGGTCGTCCATGTCAGTCACGCACCAGCGGCGCGCCCGCGTCCCGCCAGGCGACGACGCCGCCGGCCAGGCTGCGTACGTCGGGATGCCCCATGCGGGTCAGCAGGGCCGCGTACCGGGCGGACTTGTCGCCGACGGGACATGTCAGCAGAACCGGCCGGCTCGCGCTGAACGGCATTCCGGCGCGTACGAGTTCCTCGAAGAGCTCGTCGACGATGTTGACGGAGCCGTCGATGTGCAGGGCGGCGTACGCGAACGGCCCGCGCAGATCGACCACGAGCGGCTGCCCGGTCCCGATCCACTTCTGTGCCTCCTCGACGCCGACCGCCGTGACCTGGCTCAGGTCCGCCGCGGTGAGGGTGGTCACGGAGTTCTTGGCCGGCGGGCGGCCGAACAACTCGGGGCGGCGCGCGCGGAGGTAGCCCAGGTAGCTCTCCGCCCGGTCGCACACGATGAAGACGGCCGTCCGCCGCTCCTCCAGGGCGTCGTCGATCGGGCGCAGGTGGCGTACGGCGCCGTGATAGGCGGCGCCGCCGGTGGGCCCGGCCAGCAGCGCGCAGCGCCGCAGCAGGGTCACCATCCCGTCGATGGCCTCGCCCGCGCCGACGGTCTCGATGGCGTCGTAGGCGGCCGGGTCGAAGAGGCCGACCTCCTGCACCTCGTCGGCCGTCCGGATGCCCGGAATGAAGTCGGACTTCTCGCCGACCAGGCCGACGACGCGGACGCCCGGATCGTGGGCGCGCAGGGCGGAGGCGACGCCGGTGGAGGAGCCGGCCGTACCGACACAGGCGATGAACCAGTCCGGCGCGCGGCCGTCCAGGTCCGCGATGATCTCGGGACCGGTGCCCTGGGCATGCGCTTGGGCGTTCAGCGGGTTGAAGTACTGGTCGGTGTGGAGATGGGCACTGCCCGGGCGGCTGAGCTGCTGGTGGAAGACGGTCAGCGGATCATCGGTGGCGGTCGGGTCGAGGCATTCGCTCTGCCCGGGCAGTTCCTCTATCCCGGCGCCCAGCAGCAGGAGGAGGTCCTTGACTTCCGGGATCCGCATCCGGTTGGTGACGCTCTTGAAGGGCAGCCCGTGCAGGCCGGCGATGAGCGCCAGGGCCTTGGCGGTGTTCCCGCTGGACAGCTCTACGACCGTCTCGCCGCGCTCGGCGGCACCGGCCAGGCCCGCGCGGACCATGTTCCAGGCGGCCCGGTCCTTCAGGGAGCCGAAGGGGTTGAGCATCTCCAGTTTGGCGTAGAGGTCGATGTTGCGCAGTCCGTGCACCTGCGGATCGATCCGGACCAGCGGAGTGTTGTCGATGGCTTCGGTGATGCTGTCGTACCTCATACCCGCTGTTCCCCCGTATCCAAGACCGGCCAGTACTGCTCGTCGAGACACCAGTGCCAGGAACCGCCCTCCTCTCGCACCGCGATTTTGCGGGCCGAGGGCTGCTGTTGGGCCGCTGTGGCGGTGAAGTCCATGCAGTAGCCAGCCGTGTTGGGGAAGGCGAGGAGATCACCGGGCCGGGGCAGGGCGGGCAGGAAGACCGTCCGGCGGGTGATCAGGTCCGACTCCAGGCAGAGGTTCCCCGCCAGGTGCACCGCCACGGGCGGGCCGCCGGGCGCGGGCGCGGCGCCGTCGCGGCGCAGCAGTACGGGGTCCACGAGGATGCCGTGCTGCTCCAGTCCGACGTCGCCGGAGTTCAGGGCGAGCCGCACCACGGCCGGACCGGCGCCCGTGGCCCGTACCTCCAGCACGGAGCCGAGGGTGACCCCGCACTGGTCCACCAGGGCGCGGCCGGGCTCGGCGTACAGATCACACAGGCTCTCCAGCAGCAGGGTGCCCAGCGGACGGCCGAGCCCCGGGGCGGGGCAGGAAAGGAGCTCGTCCAGGTATCCGGCCCCGGCGACGGGACGGAAGGCCGGATAGAGGCCCAGCGCCCCCTTGAGGGTGCCGTGCTCCGCGCGCAGTCCGTAGCCGTGGCCTCCCCAGGTCAGCGGGGAGCGCCTGCCCAGCACGGCCCCGGTGAGCGCGGTCGTATAGCGCTCCCACTGGTCCGCGTGGGCCAGGTAGCTGATGCCGAAACCGCCGCCGACATCGACCGCCCGCGGCCGGAAGCCGCGCAGCCTCAGCTCCTCCACGGCGACCAGGCAGCCTTCGAGCGCCGCCGCCTTCTCGTCGAGGCCGGTGGTGTCGAGGTGGTAACCCACGCCGACCGGCTCCAGCTCGTCCTTGACGGACTTCAGAGTGTCGAGCAGGCCGCCGAGGGCTTTGAAGGAGACGCCGAACCGGCTCGCGCGGGAGAGCGTCCGCGCGCCGGACGTCTCGAACCCGGACAGGCGCAGCAGCACCCTCAGCCGCGGCAGGCCGTACGTCCGGACGAAGCCGGCGGCCGCGGCCAGCTCGGCGGGCCCGTCGGCATGGACGATCGCACCGGACCGCGCGGCAAGCCACAGGAACTCCGGATCCTTCGGCCCGGTCGCCATCACCTTGTCGGCGGTGAAGCCGGAGCCGAGCGCGTGCTGCAGTTCGCTGAGGGAGGCCGCGTCCAGGCCCGCGTCGGTCGTCGTGAGGCGGCGGACCAGAGCGCTCGACCGGTTCGCCTTGTGCGCGAAGAAGAACCGGCCCGAGAGCTGATGGCGCCGCAGCACCGAACCGAACAGGTCCAGATTCAGCGGGATCTGATCAGGGATCACCACATTGAGCGGCGATCCGAGCGCGGCCACGAGCGACTGGAGGAACGAGGCCGACCGCAGCAGCGACGCCATCGCCGCACTGAGCCGAGGTTCCAGGTACAAAGGCGCGTCGCTCATGCCGGCTGTGGCCCCCCGATGAGGAATGCAGGCTGGTTCTCAGCGTTCGTTCGTACGCCTTGGCTCCATCATGGGCCCGTTTGTGCAGGCTCTCCAGGGGGCGGCCCGGATCCGATGCCGTATCGGCCGGAACAGGACGGTTCAGAGGCTGATGCTCATGAGGATGTCGTCACGGTAGTCGTCCGGCGCCACACGCAGCGCACCCGGCCACCGGCCCACCTCCACCCACCCGAGCCTCGCGTAGAACTTCTCCAGGCCGAGACCCGCCCGCGCGCTGAGCTGTAGCAGCTCCAGGCCCATCTCCTCGCGCGCCACTACCCGTACGCGCTCCATCAGCGCCGCGGCGAGCCCCCGGCCGCGGAACGCGGGATGCGTCTGGACGTGGTTGACCACACCGCAGTGGGCGATCAGAGGATGCGGATCGCGCCGGAGGACGAGCCAGCCCGCCAGGGTGTTTCCGTAGGCGGCCATGAGGATCCGGCTGCGGTCCGGCGCCAGCGCGGCGATCAGCTGATCCGCGACGGGGGCCACCTCGCGGGCGCTGACCGGCGGCATCGGGAACCCGGCCGCGATCACCGCGCCGCCCGCGTTGGCCACGGCCACCCAGCAGTCGATCAGCTGCCGTCTCAGGCCGTCGGTGAGTGCCTCGGGGCGGGTCGCCTGGAGGAGCCCGGGGAGCTCGGAGGTCGCCATGGTGATCAGCCTGCCAGAGGGCCGCGGGCGGTGGGGGAGTGGCGCACGGGCCGTCCGCTACCGGCCGGCGTACGGGAGCAGGGCCATCTCGCGGGCGTTCTTGATGGCCAGGGCGAGTTGCCGCTGCTGCTGGGCGGTGACCCGGGTGACCCGGCGGCTGCGGATCTTGCCGCGGTCGGAGATGAACTTGCGGAGCAGGTCGGTGTCCTTGTAGTCGATGTAGGTGATTCCTGCCGTATCCAG
This sequence comes from Streptomyces sp. NPDC026522, assembly GCF_055567555.1. Lineage (NCBI taxonomy): Bacteria > Bacillati > Actinomycetota > Actinomycetes > Kitasatosporales > Streptomycetaceae > Streptomyces > Streptomyces sp. NPDC026522. Next base: position 91,761 of record NZ_JBVHQF010000008.1, on the reverse strand, counting down.
CGGGTTGGGGCGGGACTTGAGCGGCTTGCTGGGGGACGGGCGGCGGGCCATGAGAGTCCTCGGGGGGTGAAGGTACGGGGTGTACGGGTCCGGGGTCAGGAAACGGAGTCGAGCAGCGGAGCGAAGGCGGCGGGGAGTCGCTTCCACGCCTCGCGCCCGGCCGTGTACTCGGCTTCGGTCAGGAGGCAGGAGTCCAGGAGCTGTTCGATCCCGTCCCGGTCGAGGCCCGGAGAGGTGAAGACCAGGTGCTGGCAGCAGTCGCCGTGCTCGGCATCCCAGTCGAGGGCGGCCGCGGCCCGGCGCATGGCCGGGACCAGGTCCCAGGCGGCGTCGGGGAGCGAGGCCAGCCAAGGGCCGGCGTTCTCCACGCACAGCGCGCCACCGGCCGCGTCCCAGGCGAGGAGGGTGTCGGGGCGGTCGGCGAGCCAGAACCGGCCGCGGCTGCGGGCCGCGGCGCAGGTCAGGTCCTCCAGGGCCTGGTAGAGCCGCTCGGGGTGGAACGGCCGGCGGCGCTGCCAGACGAACGTGGCGACTCCGGCCTCGTCGGCGTCCTGGGGGAGGAGTGCACAGGCGGGGTGCTGGGCGGCGGCGGCGCTCTCCACGTCGAAGCCGGCGAAGGCGAGCCGGGTGAGTTCGCTGGAGCCGGTGGGCACCTGGCGGGCCGTCGGGTGCAGCTGGGCGAGCAGGGCGCGGTCCTCCTCGTCGGCCTCCTCGCTGTCGGCGACCGCGAGGACGGGCGCGTATTCGAGCTGACGGGCCCAGGTGTCCCCGACGGTCCGCTGGTCACTGGCCGCAGCGGCGAGTCCGGCCTCGGCGAGGTCGTCGCCGTTGCCGAGGCAGGGCAGGACGAGCGCGGGGTCGACGGCGGTGATCACGTTGGTGAGTTCCAGTACGCCCCCGCCGTGCGCGTCGATCACCTCAGCCATCGCCCTCGGCTCGACGGAGTCCCAGAGTTCCACCACGGCCAGGCGGGTCAGCCCGCCGCCGGCCAGCCGCTCCAGCTCGGGGACGAGGTCCTCGCGCAGCGCGCAGCAGGCGCAGTCGTTGACCAACGGAGTCTCGTCGGCGGAGATCGCTCCCCCGGAGTCGCGGAGCGTCCGACGGACGGTGCCGCCGGGGGCCGAGGACAGATCGTGGTGCAGGGCGATGCTGCCCGGCACGCTGCGCAGCAGGTGCTCGACGGTCTCCTTGCGCGCGTCGGCGTGCATACCGGCGACGAGCACGACGGGGAGGGTCACTTGCGCCCTCCGTAGCGGCGTTCGAAGCGCTCGACGCGGCCGGCGGTGTCCAGGACACGGGCGGTGCCGGTGTAGAAGGGGTGGCTCTGCGAGGAGATCTCGACGTCGATGACGGGGTAGGTGTTGCCGTCTTCCCAGTCGACCGTCTTGTCACTGGTGGCGGTCGAGCGCGTGAGGAAGGCGAAGTCGGCGGCCTTGTCGCGGAAGACGACGGGCCCGTATGCGGGGTGGATTCCAGGCTTCATGGGGTTGGCTCTCTCTGGGGAGGGGTCAGCGCTCTTCGCGGAAGTCGACGTGCCGTCGGGCGGCCGGGTCGTACTTGCGCAGCACCAGGCGGTCCGGGTCGTTGCGCCGGTTCTTGCGGGTGACGTAGGTGTAGCCGGTGCCGGCGGTGGAGCGGAGCTTGATGATCGGGCGTACTTCGTTGCGTGCCATGGCCTCAGTATACGGTAATGGGAATCATTTTCAATAACAGGGGGCGGTGCCGTTGCTGCGACCACCGTCCGGCCCGGAGTCTCAGGCCGCCCGGGAGGCGGCGGTCTCGTGCTCGCAGGCGTCGTCGATCCCGTACGTCTCCCAGTCCGGGAAGTCGTCCTCAGCGGGCACGGCTTCGCCGGGGCCGAGCAGGCAGGCTTCGAGGGCGGCCCGCAGTGCGTCGGTGCGCAGGTCGGTGCCGATGAAGACGAGTTCCTGCCCCTGGGTGGTGTCCGGTCCGCGGGCGCCCGACGGCTCGAAGCGGGCCACCGCGCCGGCCTGCGACCACAGGCCGGTCACGCGGGGGCGGCTGGCGAGCCAGAAGAAGCCCTTGGAGCGCAGGATCCGCCCGAAGGTTCCGCTGTCGAGGCCCTTGGTGACGAAGGTCCACAACCGGCGGGGATGGAACGGCAGGTCCGAGCGGAACACGAGTGAGGAGATCCCGTACTCCTCGGTCTCCGGGACGTGGTCGCCGTTCAGTTCCTTGACCCAACCCGGGGCCTGCTGGGCCCGCTCGACGTCGAACAGGCCGGTGCCCAGCACCTGTTCGAGGGTCACCTGGGCGTGGACGGCGGGCACGATCCGCGCCTCCGGATTGAGCCGCGACAGCGTCGCGCGCAACTGGGTCACCTCCGCCGGCCCCACCAGATCGAGCTTGTTGAGGACGATGACGTCCGCGAACTCGATCTGGTCCATGAGGAGGTCACTGACGGTGCGCTGGTCGTCCTCGTACTGGTCGAGGCCGCGGGCGGTCAGTTCGTCGCCGCCGGCGAGTTCCGGCAGGAAGTTCGCGGCGTCCACTACGGTGACCATGGTGTCGAGGCGTGCGAGGTCGCCCAGGGTGACCCCGTCGTCGCGCGGGAACGAGAAAGTGGCCGCCACGGGCATCGGCTCGGAAATCCCGCTGGACTCGATGAGCAGGTAGTCGAAGCGCCCTTCGCGGGCCAGTCGGTCCACCTCCTCCAGCAGGTCGTCGCGCAGGGTGCAGCAGATGCACCCGTTGGTCATCTCGACCAGCCGTTCCTCGGTCCGCGACAGCGCGGCCTCGCCGTCGCGCACGAGGGCGGCGTCGATGTTGACCTCGCTCATGTCGTTGACGATGACCGCGACCCGCAGACCCTCGCGGTTGCCGAGGACGTGGTTGAGCAAGGTGGTCTTGCCGGCTCCGAGGAACCCGGACAGGACGGTGACGGGCAGCGGGGCGGGGATCGCGGCGGTCATCCGGCTCAGCCCTCGGGGCGCAGGAGGCCGCGTTCGTAGGCCTTCACCAACCGCTGCGGGACCCGGTAGACGGAGCCGTCGACCGTGATCGGGACGAGCTGCGGGGTCGTGGCCTTCCACCGGGCGCGGCGGTGGCGGGTGTTGCTGCGGGACATCTTCCGCTTGGGGACGGCCATCGGGATCTCCTGAGGTGTCGAGGGCGTTCGCCGTGAAGCTACATGAAAACGACGACCATTTTCAATTCGACTTCGAGTGCCGAGTGGGTCGCCATGCGGTGGGGCCGTTTTGATCGCCTTGACGCGCAGGGCCGGCCGGACGTCGCGGCCCCCGCTGGATAGCCGGGGGCGCTTGCTCTGGACGTTCGGGCCGAAGCGGCGTGACGTACGCCGGTGGGATCCCGACGGCGCCCGGCGGGGTCGGGATCAGCTGGGCAGCAGCTCCGCGATCAGGGCGCGTACGCGCCTCTCGGCCTCTGTTGATGGCGGTCTCGGTCATCGCTGCCACGCGGGGTTGACGTGGTCGGCGGGTGCGGAGCCGACGGAACGGACCTCGATCCGTCCCGCGGCGAGGTGGGTGAGCCAGGCGGCCGCCATCTGCGAGCGGCCGGCGTTGTACGCGCAGACGAACGGCCCTGACGGCTTCGCAGCGGGGTGGTCAGGCGTGAGCCGCCCCTTCCTGGCTGGCGGCCCGTTCGGGCGCCGCCCCGGCCGCGCCGGTATTCGTCCCGCTCACGGGGCGGGTGGGGACGGCGGCGAGCCGGTCCTTGCTCGCGGGCAGCAGCCGGTGGTACACCCACGTGCCGCGGTGCACGGGGTCGATGGGCCCGGCTTGTTTCAGCAGCTTCAGGTGGTGGGAGATGCTCGGCTGCGACAGGTCGAACGCGGGGTCAGGTCGCAGACGCAGATCTCCCCGCCGTCCTGGCCGGGCGCCACAAGTGCTTGGTTCGACACACTTCTATGTTGACGTTTCTCGATACAGGGCTCAAGGTTGAATCGAAGAAAGTGGATCCAGCGTCGTCCGGGCGGCCGCCAGGCCCCGCCATAGAGGAGTGAAGCTGATGAGCAAGCAGTCACCCGATCTGCGCGAGACGGTCCGTCAGCGCTACGCCGCGGCGGCCGTCCGGATCGCCGGAGGAGGCGGCGCCTGCTGCGGGCCGGCCGCGATCGAGGTCGGCGAAACCTTGGGCTCCGCCCTCTACGCCGACGGCGAGCGCGATGAACTCCCGGCCGAGGCCGTCGCCGCGTCTCTGGGCTGTGGCAACCCCCTCGCGGTCGCCGGCCTGAGCGCAGGTGACCGGGTCCTGGACCTCGGGTCCGGCGGTGGCATCGACGTCCTGCTCTCCGCCCGCAGGGTCGGCCCCACCGGCAAGGCGTACGGGCTGGACATGACCGAGGAGATGCTCGCCCTGGCGCTGGCCAGCCAGCGGAAGGCCGGCGCGACCAACGTCGAGTTCCTCAAGGGCACCATCGAGGCCATCCCCCTCCCCGCCGCGACGATCGACGTGGTGATCTCCAACTGCGTCATCAACCTGTCCACCGACAAGCAGGCGGTCTTCGCCGAGGCCCACCGGGTCCTGGTCCCCGGCGGCCGGATCGGCGTCTCCGACGTCATCGCCGACGACGCCCTCACGCCCGCTCAGCGTGCGGAGCGCGGCGACTACGCCGGCTGCATCGCGGGCGCCCTCTCCTTCACCGAATACCGCGCTGGACTTGAAGCCGCCGGGTTCACGGACATCGAGATCACCCCGACCCACGCGGTCGCGGACGGCATGTACTCCGCCACCGTCCGGGCCGCCAAGCCCGGGGACACGCACACCGGCGGATCGGACGACGGCACCGCTCAGCGGCGCGCCCGGCCATAGCGGCAAGGGCGGTGACGGGGCAGAGCGAGACCGCTCGCGGGCCTCGGCCGCGAGGCGGCCCTCGTCGCTACCCGAGCGTGGTGCGGCTGCTCGGATGGTCCTTCGCCCGGACCGGCGGCCAACGGAAACATCGTCAGAACCCCTCGCTCGGCCAGTGGACGGCTCGGTTGACCCCGGCTGTGTTCAGTGCGCGCGCCGGCGTCGGTGAGTCCGGGGATCTTCGTGTGCTACTTTGTGAGCGATCGTTCAACTACGGGGAGCGCTGATGGGCCGCAAACAGGTATGGGACCACGACGAGGTGCTGGCCTCGGCTATGCGTCTGTTCCGTCGTCGCGGATACCTCGGCGCCTCGCTGCGCGACCTCGAAGAGGCGACCGGAATGCACCCGGGCAGCCTGTACCGGGCGTTCAACAGCAAGGAAGGCCTGTTCAGCGAGGCCCTGGACGCCTACAACGAGCGGGTGGTGGAGGTCAGGGTCCAGGTCCACCTGCGGGACGCCCAGGACCCCGTGGCCGGTATCCGCTCGTTCTTCACCTCGGCGTTCGACACCGGCGCCGGCACCGGCACCGAGCCCGATCCAGGGTGCCTGCTCACCAACACCGCCGTGGAGTCGTTCAGCGTTCCGCAGGCGACGCCGGGCGTACGCCGGGGGCTGGAGACGATCGAATCCGGCTTCGCCGACGCGCTGACGCGCGCCCGCGCCCAGCGGCGCTTGTCCGCGGAACTCGACGTCGAGGAGTCGGCCGCCCAGCTCCTGGCGCTGTATCAGGGGCTGTTGGTGCTCGTCCGGTCCGGTACGGGGACCGCCAAACTGCACACCATCACCGACGGAGCCCTGGCATCGATCGGTGCCAGGCAGACCAAGACACCCGATCAAGCCAACGAAGAGGAACAGCGATGAGTGACCAACAGCAGCTCTGGGACGACTACGCCGCGTGCTGGTCGGCCGACCCGTCGATGCGGCTGACCGCGCTCGGCGCGGTCGCGGTCGACGACGTCACCTACCGCGACCCCGGGACCGAGGTGGGCGGTCTGGCCGCACTGGACGCGTACATGGGAGGGTTCGCCGGAGCGTTTCCCGGGCACCGCTTCCGCATAGAGGAGGTCCTCGACCACCACGACCGGTCACTCGCCCGCTGGACCCAGATCGGCCCGGACGGCGAGACCTTCATGACGGGCGTGAGCAGCGCGGTACACCGGGACGGCCTCCTCGCCGACGTGACCGGATTCTTCCTCCCCGCCTGACGACAACCGCGCGTGCGGTACCTGGCGACTCGCGTCGGTACCGCACGACCCAGCCGGATCTGTGCCGCTCGCGAAACCACGTTCAGCACATACCAGTTCCGGTAGCACCCGCCTGAGTCGCCGTTGTGCGACCGGTGCGTCGGCTCGGCTTGGTGGTCAGGCGCCCCCGAGGGTCCCCCCCGACTCCCGCCCGCCGCCGTACGGCCTTGTGCGGGCCGAGTTCACGACGACTCGACCGTTCCCACCCCCGTGGACGCGGGCGCACCGGCAACCAGAATCGACCGCTGACCGGGCCGCGGCCGGGCGCGCAGCTCGCCGTGGCACGGGCTCCACTGGAGGAGGCCCGTGCCACGCCGGACAGGCGCACGGCGCCACCCGGAGAACCGGGCGGCGCCGTGCGCGTGATCGGCCCAGTGATCAGTAGTGGCGGCTCGCCCGCGCCAGCGCCGGGACGAAGCGCGCCGCGTCGATGGTTCCGAGGCCGGTCGCCATGTCGTAACCGTTGACCGCGGTGTAGCCGGTGACGCCCGCATAACTGTTGTTCGTACCGTCGTTGACGTCCACGAGACCGCTCGACGGCTTGTAGCCCTGGTCCTTGTACAGCGAGTACAGCGCCTCGTTGAGGTTGCCGATCCGGCGGCCGGCCGCCTGGTCGGCGAGGGCGACGATGCCCGAGAACAGCGGCGCTGCCTCACTGGTGCCGCCGGACACGTCCCAGCCGACCGCGGTCGGGTCGTAGCTGGAATACACCCACGCCCCGCCGTTGACGGCGGCGGCCATCGAGATGTCCGGGGTGCCGCGCCGATTGCCGACGACGCCGCGGACGCCGTTCTGGAACGCGGGCCGCCCGAAGACGTGCGACTGGCCGCCACCTCCCGCTCCGTTGTCGTTGTAGACGCTCTCGGGGCTGAGGCGGTTGCCCTGGTCGTCGAGGTGCAGCTGGGTGCCGCCGATCGAGGTGACCAGCGGGTCGGACGAGGGCCAGGAGTTGACGCGCTCCTTGTAGTAACCGCTGCCGTCCGCCGTGGAGTCCGTGGCGCCCCCGTCACCGGAGGAGGCGAGGACGGTCACATCGTGGGCGGCCGCCGCCTTGAAGGCGTACCGCAGATCCTTCAGGCTGGAGAAGTCACCCTTGTCGAAGCCCGGGAAGGTGTTCTCGGTCGCGCCGAAGCTCTGGGTGATGACGTCGCCGATGCCCCGGTCGATCAGGGACTTCTCGGCCGACATCATCTCGGGGAAACCGGTGACGCCCTCGGTCTCCGCCACCGCCGTCTCCACCAGCACGATCTTGGCGTCCGGCGCCATCGCGTGGGCCATTTCCACGTCGAGCGTCGACTCACCGGCCCAGCCGGTCATGTCGGCGTTCTTCGGGTCCCAGGCCGGGACGTTGCCCCACTTGACCACTTCGACCTTGCTGCTGGGCATGCCGAACTGCTTGCTGTACACGTCCAGGTCGTGCTGGATCGTCGGCGAGCCGAAGGAGTCCACGATCACGATGGTCCGGCCCTTGCCGGTGATGCCGGCCTGGTAGAGCGGGTCCAGGTGGTACGCCTGGCGGTACTGCAGCGGTCCGTAGCAGGCGATCTTCCACTTCGCCTGGCACTGCTCCGTGGACAGCGGGCTGCCGACGGCACGGACCAACTGGTGTCCGGCGATGGCCGGAACGGGCTTGACCTGCCCGCCGACGGCGGGGGCAGCCGAGGCGGCCCCGCTCAGAGGCGTGGCGACCAGGGCGGCAGAGGCGAGGGCGGTGGCCCCTGCCGCGGCGACCGTGGCGCGGAGCTTGGGGCGAGGTATGCGCATGAGTGCTCCTTGTGTGGGGTGGAGCCGCATGTAACGGCTCACGTGATCCCATCGGGAGGTCATGCACAGGACAAGGATCTTTGTCGCTTGATGTCGAACGCTTTGCCTGGCCCCCAATCCTTTGACGCTTCGTGACCGAATCATGGGCGGTGTTCGGCGGCGGATCTGTGACGGGGTCTGTGATGGGGCCGCTCGCCGCAACCTCCCCGTGTGTCTGGCGTTGTACTCCTGTTGGCCCAAGTCCCCGCACCTCAGGAGCACCGTGTGACGCCTACGTCGACGCCTACGTCTCTGCCCGCGCCCGACAGCCTGCTGCGTCAGACCCTCGGGGAATGGCGCATCGGGCTGGTGGCCTGGCGGCTGCTCGTCCTGCAGACGGCGCACCCCGCTGTGGCGGCCGGCACGGCCCGCTACTCCACCTACCGGGCCCACCCGTGGCGGCGGATCGAGCACACCATGGACAGTGGCAGTCGACTGTTCTTCGCCGGACCCCAGGAGAGGCAGCGCGAGATCGCCCGGCTGGAGCGCGCGCACCGCCGGATCCGCGGCACCGACGACGCCGGCCGTCCGTACAGCGCCGAGGATCCGGAGGTCCGTGCGTGGGTGATGCTGACGCTGTACGAGGCCATGACCGCCATGCGCGAGCTGTCCGGCGATCCGCTGGCACCGCCCGAGCTCGACGTGCTGTACGGCGAGTTCAAGGATGTCTGCGAGGCCCTCGGCATCCCCGGTGAGGCCCTCCCGGCGACCGCCGCCGACGTACCCGCGTACGTCGACCGCACCGTCCGCGAGGTCCTGGAGCTCGGTGACCAGGTCCGCTACCTCCTCTTCGACATGCTGCGCGAGGCTCCCGCACCCCGCCGACTCGGACGGCTACGGCCGGCCTGGCCGCTGCTGCGCGCCGTCGCCGCGAGCGTGCTGACCAGCCTGACCGTCGCGGACCTGCCGCCGGCCTGGCACGAGCGGTTCGGCACACCCCGGACCCGCAGGGCCGCCGCACTCTCCTGGACGCTGCACCGCGGCATGCGCCAGGTCATGACCCGCCTGCCGGACCGCCTGCGCTACCGCGGCCACTCCGACGACGGCGACGTTCAGCAGCCCGCCTCGCGGCGGCCCGCAGCGGCTCCGCGGCTGCCCCGGCCCCGTAGCGCCGACTCCCGCCCGGCGCGGCTGGAGGCGTTCTTCCGGCAGGTGCTCGACCAGACCGGTGACGGGAAGGTGGACTCCGCCGACCTCCAGGCGATGGTCCACAACGTGTGCTGGCAACTGGAGCTTCCCGTCGAGCGCGAGGACCGGCTCTACGCCGCCTTCGAGTCCTGGTGGGAGCAACTGCGCGCGGGCATGGACACGGACGGCGACGGCACGGTGGACTGCGCCGAGTTCGTGTCCGCGATGCTCAAGGGCATCGACGGGGATCCGGACTACCTCGACCAGGGACTCAAGCCGGCGGTACGCGTCCTGTTCCGGACCGCGGACACGGACGGCAGCGGGCACCTCTGCGCGGACGAGTACCGGGTCCTGTTCGGGGGCCCGCGCGTCCACCCCGCCGAGCTGAACGACGCCTTCCGGCAGCTGGACGGGGATGGTGACGGCCGGATCAGCGAGGAGGAATTCGTCGCCGCGTTCACCGACTTCTTCACCGCTCGTGCGGACACCGCGGCAGGCGCGGCGCTACTGGGCCGCCCCTGATGCCGGGCCGGGGCACAGCAACGCGGGCCGGCAGGCGGCGAACCGGTACGACGGAACCTTCCGTCGGAAGTCGGGCGCCCCGCCGCGACGAGCCAGGACGTGCTGCGCAGCCGTACCTCCGCCGCGCCCCTTGGATGTGGTCGGGGCAGCCGAGGAGAACATCCCCACCGCCCTGTACGACGCGCCCGGTGATCGCATCGGTGGACGGCTGTAGTGCGAGGGGGCGTGACGCCCCCTTACCTCTCAGCCCTCCAGCGGGCGGGACGGGTCGACCGGAGCGCTCAGCCGCAGCAGGGTGGATAGTCCGGTCCGGCGCTTCGACCTGGAGCGACTGAGTCCGATGTTGGCGGGTCGGAGGGGTGACTGGAGTTCGTCCGCGAGGCCGTTCGCACTGGCGGCCCGCAGCTGGCGCGGTCCGGCTGGAGGAGCACCGGCTCGGGGCCGGGTGTCTGCTCGGGGGCCACCATGCGGTCGTACCCGAACTGCGCGAGCTGGTCGGCCGCCATCCCCTCCGGGAGCGGTTCTCGGCGCTGCTGATGGGCGTCCTGATGCGGCGGACGTCGTCGGGAGCGTGGTGTAGGGAGCCTCCGCGAAAACCCGTTTGGCGGACCACGGCGACCACTGTTACTTTTCCGGGGGCCGTGCGAGAGAATGAGGAGGTGGTACCCGTGAACGCAGTATCGACATGGGTGCTCCCCTCCGGGGTCACGGTCGGGCGATAGGTCGTCCGGGAGCGCCGTTCTGTGCACTCCCGAAAGGCACGACCATGCAATTCACTTCCGCACAGCGCCTCGACGACGGCGTCCTCGAGCGCGAATTCCACCTCGGCGAAATCCCCGGCACCCTGTGGACGCCTGAATCCGCCGCACCGGTCCCGCTGATCCTCATGGCCCACAACAACGGCCTCCCCAGGAAGCAATCCCGGCTGGTGGCCCGGGCCCGGCACTGCGCGGCGAACGGATACGCCGTGGCCACCATCGACGCCGCCGGGTGCGGTGACCGGCCCCGTTCCGCCGCCGACGAGCAGGCTCGCGCCGACCTCCGCCGGGCGATGCAGGCCGGCGAACCCGTGGAGGAGATCTTCGAGGACCTGGTCCGCTCGCTGGTCGAAAAGGCGGTCCCGGAATGGCGGACCACCCTGGACGCCCTCCTTGCGCTGCCCGAGATCGGCGGCCCCGTCGGGTACTCGGGGTGGACGGCCGTCGGCATCCGCCTCGCCGTGGTCGAGCCGCGCATCGCGGCCGCCGGTTTCTTCGCCGGGGGTTTCGTGCCTCGCGCCCAGCGCGAGGAGGCCCGGCAAGTGACCGTTCCGCTGCTGTTGCTGCTGCAGTGGGACGACGAGGGGAACCCCCGGCAGCGGGCCCTGGACCTGTTCGACGCCTTCGGCAGCAAGGAGAAGACGCTGCACGCCAATCTGGGCGGCCACGTCGGTACCCCGTGGTTCGAGGTGGAGGACGGGGAGCGGTTCTTCGGGCGGCACCTGAAGTGACACCGGCCCGTCAGGCCGGCAGCAGACGGTAGGCGGTGCCGGCCATGAAGCCGCTCATCGAGGACAGGTCACGCCCTTCTCGATGGGCGGCGTCCGGCCACCAGCGCCGCCCAAGCGCAGCACGGAGCACCACGCCGTATTCCGCACCGAACGCTGGTCGTAGGCCGAAGTCGGTGCGGCTGCTGGCCGGCCGGCCGCACCGGAGAGTGCTGGGACGACGCGCCCGCCGAGTGATTCCTCCCGGACCACCAAGCGCGAACTACCCGGGACTGCCGCCCGGCCCAGTAGAGCTGCGGCCCGCACCGCGATTTCAGCGGCTGGGCCATGCGATGTGGTCAACGGCGAGGAACAGCTCGTCGGCCATGGTCGTGGGGGTTGCCCCGGTGAACGTCATGACGTCACGGTGCAGGTGTGACTGGTCGGTGTACCCGGCGTCGGCCGCGACTCGGGCCGCGCCGTCACCGGCGACCAGAGAGGGGCTCGGGGCGGAATGACGACGGCCACCGCTGGAAAGGCACTGGCGTGCCAGCCCGCCGGGCCGAGGCCGCGATCCGTCGTCTTGAAGCTTGCCGGGTGTGGTCCCGGATGGGTTTCACGCCCTGTGCATGGGGCTCGACCCGGGCCAGCAGGCGTGACCGCCTGCCGAGGCTGACCAGAAGGGGCGACCAGTACGGTGACGGATCACGTAGCACCGGGCCGGCCGAGCAGGCCGCCACCGCGGTCACCCGGGGGCCGGCCCGGCCCCCGGAACGGCGCCGGCTGCCGCATGCTGGACCCCACAGGCCGTATGACGTCTCCTTCCGGCCCCATGGCCGCACCCGGGCGGTCCCGGGAGAGCCGCTATGCGGCGCACGGCCGGTACCCGCGCCGAGGCCGCCGCCTCGCCCCGGAACCGACGGCCGTGCTCCGGGGCGCCCCGGCGGACCGCGGCGGAACCCGCACGGCGCGCACCCGCCGCGTGCGTTACCTGCCCGCCGCGGAGCCGGCTTTCGTCCCGGCCGGAGCGACCCGGCGGAAGGGCGAAGAGAGCGGGTCAGTCCTGCAGTAGCCCGTCGCGCACCGGGATCCACTCCAGGGCGGACCGGATGCCCTGCTCCAGGGACAGCTCCGGTGTCCAACCCAGAAGTTCGGCCGCCCGGTCGCTCTTGGTGTAGCCGCCGGCGACGTCCCCCGGGCGCGGGTCGGCGTCCACGGTGGCCAGCGGCGTGCTGACTACCCGGTTGAACGCGTCGCACAGTTCCCGGACGGTGGTGCCGGAGCCGGTGCCGAGGTTGATCGCGATCGAGCGCTTCGAGGCGGTGAGGATGGAGTCGAAGCGCTCGATCGCCGCGACGTGGGCCGCGGCGAGGTCCCAGACGTGCACGTAGTCCCGGATGCCCGTGCCGTCGCGCGTGGGGTAGTCCGTACCGGTGATCGGGAAGGGGCGGCCTTCCTGGTGTGCCCGGATGAGTACGCCCAAGGCGTGGCTGGGCCGCTTGAGCTGCAGACCGGTCCGCAGCTGGGGGTCGGCGCCGACCGGGTTGAAGTACCGCAGCGACAGTACGCGCGGCCCGGCCACGGCGATGTCGGCGAACATCTCCTCGCAGACGGCCTTGGTCCGCGCATAGGGGCTCTGCGGCGCCAGCGGCGAGTCCTCGTTGACGGGGGAGCCGTCCTCGGCCCGGTAAATGGAGGCCGAGGAGCTGAAGATGATCCGGTCGCAGCCGTTGCGGTGGAGGTGGCCGACGAAGGCCAGGCTCTTGCTGACGTTCGCCTCGTAGTAGCCGATCGGGTCCGCTACGGACTCCGGCACCACGATCAGGGCGGCGCAGTGCACTACGGCGGAGATGTCCGGGTGCTCCGAGAAGATCCTGTCGATCAGCGCGCCGTCTGAGATGTCGCCCTCGTAGAAGATGCGGCCACGGGTGAATTCGCGGCGGCCCCGGACGAGGTTGTCGAGGATCACCGGAGTGGTGCCCGCGTCCAGGCAGGCCGAGGCGACGGTGCTACCGATGTAGCCGGCTCCTCCGGCGATGAGGACGGTCGTCACGATGCTCTCTTCCCTGTCGTTGAAGCCCAGAGGCAACCGGCGCCAGGCTAGCGGAGAACCGAGCGGGGCATCGGCCGATCAGTGGCGAACGGAGAGAGCTCTCCGCGCGCTGGTCAAGGCACGCTTCGGAGTACCGGCCCACACTTACCGCGGAACGCCCGGCCCCCCCCGGCGCCCCCGGCACTCCACCGCTGCCGCGGAGCGGGTAGTGGCAGGGTTTCGCTCCTTCACGGTCCCGGGAGGTTGCCACACACTCCCTCACACCTCCGGCTTCAGCGCGGCGTGTTCGCACCCGCGTCGGGGCGGGGGCGGCGTAGGGCCCGGACCAGCCACGGCTGGAAAGGAAGGTGGCCCGGGACGATGTGCCAGTCGTTGACGGTCCACACCAGGCGCCAGTAGCGCTCGACGAGTGGGGCGTACCCGATCTCGAACTGCTGCGCCATCCACTCGCGGAGCTCCGGGCCGACCGGACGGTCCAGCGCGCTGGCGACCCGTGCCTCGACGGCGTCGGTGACCGCCACGGCTGCCTCGCTGTCCGGCTCCGTGCCGGACTCCCGCGCGGCGGCGACCGACTGCCGGGCGAAAGCCACGAGTTCGGCCGCCGTCTCGGCGGCGATCCCCGGCAGAGCCTGCTCGTCGGCGGCCGCCGGAACGGAGTGTGCCATGTGCGTGTGGAAGCCTTCGGTGGCGAGGAGTTCGGCGAGCTCCATCCATGCGGCGAGTTGCGTGTCGGACGGGTCGTCCGGGAGGTCGGGGATGGCAGTGCGCAGCGCGGCGGTCGGAGAACCGACGGCGGCGGTGTCGATGGTGTCGGCGGTCACGCGGTCGATGAAGTCCGTGACCAGCCGGTGGCGTTCGTCGCGGGTGAGACGGGTGAGACGGTGCACGAGAGAGGCCTCCTCGGGGCCCGCGCCACGTCGGGCGAGATAGCGCAGGACGCTCTGGCGGGTGCGCAACGCGCGGATATGCAGATCGATGGCGTCGGCTTGGGCGGTGGCGACTTCGGCGACGGAAAGGTCGCCGGCCAAGACGCAGCGGATGGTGGGTAGACCGACGTCGAGATCCCGCAGGACACAGATGGTCTGGAGCCGGAGCAGCGCCGTGGTGTCATAACTGCGGTAACCGGCCGCGGTGCGCCGAGTGGGGGGAAGCAGTCCGGTGTCCGAATAGAACCGGATCGTCCGCACCGGCACGCCGGTCATGCTGGCCAGGCTCCCGATCGAGTACAGGGGCGTCGTGCTGTTCATGACGCCCACTCTCAACTCTCCAGCCACTGGAGAGTCAAGCAGGTGTTCTGCGGGGTGGCCGACGCGCCGCTCGAACCTTCCCGCACACCACGGTGGAGGGCGCGGGCGTTGGTCCGGCCGGGGGGCGGCGCGGATGGCGAAGGCGGTCTTGGCCGGCCCGGGCTGCCCGCAGATCACCACGACGGGCGGGTGGGCGGGACGCTCCTCCTGGCCGTCGGCCCGGCGGCCATCTGGAGGCGGACGGACCGCCGTTGAACCGGCGCCTGCTAGCTTCCGGTCGTGGACCTCTTCTCCCGCTCCTGGGCCGCGCTGCGCGCAGCGGTCGCCGCACTCCCGGACGAGGACTTCTCCCGGCCGTCCGGCTGTGCCGGCTGGCTGGTACGTGACCTGGTGTGCCACCTGGTCATCGATGCCCAGGACGTCCTGATCACCCTCGCCACCCCCGCCGACACGGAACCGACCAGGAACGCGGCGACCTACTGGAACCTCGTCGAGGCACCGACCGGCGAGGACCCGCTCGACGCGCTGACCGTCCGCCTCGCCGCTGCCTACGAGGAGCCGTGGCTGCTCAGGTTCCACCTCGACGACGTCGGCTCGGCCGCCGGCCGCGCCGCCGGACTCGCCGAGCCCACGGCCCGGGTCGCCACCCGCGACGAGGTGCTCACCGTCGGCGACTACCTCCACGGATACGTCCTGGAGTGGACGCTGCACCACCTCGACCTGGTCGCCCACCTCCCGGACGCGACGCAGCCGCCCTCCGAGGGCCTCGCCGGGTCGCGTGTCCTGTTGGAGCGGATCGCGGGCGCGGCCTTCCCCGCCTCCCTCTCCGACGAGGACGCCCTGCTGGTCGGCACGGGACGTCGCGTCCCGACCGCAGCGGAGAGGGCCGAACTGGGAACCCTGGCGGCTGGTCTCCCGTTCATCCTCGGCTGACGCGCTCCACCGGCCCGACCCGACCCGACCCGACCCACCCCAGGGACCGACCGGCCCGGGGCGGGTTCCGGCGTGCGATGAGTTCGGGGGCAGCTACAGGTCTGTCCCTTGACGGACCACAGCCGATTCATCGGGAGCAAGTCATGGGCCTCATCCACATCGAGATGTTCGCGACCTCGACCTCGTCGGGCAAGCACCCGGGGGGCCCGGCGAAGACCCCGCGGCGTTCCCGTTCGGCGGCTGGCGGGCGCCCCTGCTGGACGAGGTCGCCGGGGCCGAAGCGGTGCGCGAGATCCGGGACCGCCACGAACACGTGAAGGTCGTCGGGAGCCTGAACCTCGTGCAGAGCCTCCTGCGCGAGAAGCTCTTCGACCGCCTCGATCTCTGGCTGCATCCCCTCGTGCTCGGTGTGGGGAAGAAGGGCTCGCCGACGGCACTCCGGCCACGGGAGACATGAGCGCACCCGAGCGCGGTGCCCGGAGCGACGACTGGAGCCACCCCGGCCCGGCGGGACCGGGATCTGCGCATTGCCGCACAACGGCAGCCTCGGCACCGGGGACTGCGAGCGGCACCCACGGAGGTCCATCTTTCGTCCTTTACCGAAGTAAGGTGGCATCCTTGGACGCATGACTGAATTGCATGCCTCCACGCCGGGCGACGGAGCGCCGGACGGCGGGACGCCCGTAGAGGGCGTCGCCCCGGCCGCGCGCCTCGCGGCGCTGGCCGCGGCCTTGGCCGACGAGACGCGGGCCGCCATCTGCATGGCGCTACTGGAGGGACGCGTCTGGACCGCGGGGGAGCTGGCCAGGATCACCTCGGTGGCACCGTCCACCGTGAGCGGCCATCTGGCCCGCCTGACAGAGGCGGGTCTCTGCGTGACGGAGCGGCAGGGGCGGCACAGCTACGTACGGATCGCCGACGCCGCGACGGCCCGCCTCCTCGACGAGCTGGCCTCGTACGCGGTGCCGGACCGGGACGCGGCGCACGCGGTGCCCGTGGTCGCGGCGCCCGACCCGCTGGCTCGGGCCCGTACCTGTCATGACCACTTCGCGGGACGCCTGGGGATGGCGGTGACGGACGCGATGGAGCGCCGTGGGCTGCTCCGCACTGAGGGCGTCTTCGAGTTGACGGAGGCCGGTCGGCAGTGGTGCGCCGAGGCGGGTGTGGGCCTGGCACCCGCGGGTCGACGGCCGGCGGCCAGTTCCTGCCTGGACTGGACGGAGCGCCGTCGCCACCTGGGCGGTCTTGCCGGGGCGGGACTGTGCGCGCGGGCGCTGGACCGCGGGTGGGTGGTGCGACCGGCGGGCGGCGGGCGGGCGTTGGAGGTGACCGCGGCCGGTGAGCGCGCTTTGCGGGATCTGGTGGGAATCACTCCTGACGACTGGAACTGAGCGCGCGCGTTCACGTGGACGCGGAAGGGTGCGGCGGACGGCCCTGATATTTCGGTAGACACCGAAGTGTGCTGCGGTAGGGTGAACCCATGATTTCCCTGCGCCCGAGCCGCATCTCGCCCAGCGCCCTCACGGTCGGGGCCGTCACCTTCACGGTGTTCGCCTGGGCGTCCGCCTTCGTCTCCATCCGCAGCGCGGGCGCCGCCTACTCCCCTGGGGCCCTGGCCCTCGGCCGTCTGCTGGCCGGTTCGGCGGTACTCGCCGCCTTGTTGGTGATCCGCCGCCAGGGCTTGCCGCCGGGTAAGGCCTGGCGGGGCATCCTGATCTCCGGCGTGGTGTGGTTCGGCGGTTACACGGTCGCCCTGAACTGGGGGGAACGGCTGGTCGACGCCGGTACGGCGGCCCTGCTGGTGAACACCGGACCGATCCTGATGGCCCTGCTCGCGGCCCGGCTCCTGGGGGAGGCGCTGCCGCCGCGCCTGTTGTCCGGCATGGCCGTCTCGTTCGTCGGAGCGGTCGTCGTGGGCCTGTCCATGTCCTCCGGCGGCGCGTCGACCTCGGTGCTCGGCGTGGTCCTGTGCCTGCTCGCAGCTGTGGCCTACGCGACCGGTGTCGTCTCGCAGAAACCCGCGTTGTCCTTCGGAACGCCCCTGCACGTCACCGCTTACAGCTGCATGACGGGAGCGGTGGTCTGCCTGCCCTTTGCGGGGCAGCTGGTCACGGAGCTGCCGAAGGCGCCGGTCTCCGCGACGCTGAACATGGTCTACCTCGGCGTGGTTCCGACCGCCCTCGCGTTCATCACCTGGACCTACGCATTGGCGCGCACACCCGCCGGCAAACTGGGCGCGACGACCTACGCCGTCCCCGCGATCGTGGTGCTGTTGAGCTCGATCCTCCTGGGCGAGGTGCCCGGTTGGCTGACCCTGCTCGGCGGAGTCCTCTGCCTGGCGGGAGTCGCGGTCTCGCGCTACCGGCCCCGCACGACCGCCCCGTCGGCGACGGCCGAGCCCGCACCGTACGAACCCGACCGAGGCGCCCGTACCGTCGGCAGGCCCCCTGCCGGGTTCTGAGCGCGAGCGCGCCCCGGACATAGCAACGACTTCGTCGAAGCCCTGGCTCCCGGGCCGGCGATGACCGTGACGACGGCTGCGGTGTCAGTCTGCTGACGTATCCTTCCTGCCACCGCACACCGACCGGGGAGACCAAGAGAATTGACTGGCCTGTCTGCTTTCCCGCTGCCCTTCCATGCTTCTCGTTCCATACCGTCCGCGACACCCCGAACGCTGCGGGAACTCCAGATGATGCAGTTCAGCTCGCTCATCCGGGAGAAGCCCGGGTGGTTCGAGAAGATGAACGATGCCGACATCGTCGCGAGGTGGACGCAAGAAGCGGTCGAGCAGGGCCTCACCGAAGCGCAGATTCGTTACGTGCTTTCCGAACTCCTTCACTACGCCGCGCTGCGGGACGCGCGAACCGGCGTCGAGGTGTCCGCCGTCGACGGAGTGTGGCAGTCGGACACGTTGGTCGACGACGAGCTCAGGTCCCGGCTGCGTGAGGCGGTACGGGTTCTGGAGCAGGTCCCCGAAGACGAAATGGACTGGCATCCCGGATCCGCTGGCCAGGTGCTGGATCTGGTTCATCCCTCGCTGTTCTGCCTGGTGAGGGAGGTGAGCGGGGCGCCCGAGAGCGCTTGGCAGAACCCGACGGACCACTATTCGAAGTATGAATTCTCGGACAAATTCCAGTGGCTGCCCACGGACGTCGATGTCAGTGCCGACGGCGACGTGGCTTTCCGTTCGTACGTCAACAACGTCCACCCCGACACTCATCGCGAACTGGCCTCCGTCCTGCCCGACTTGTTCGCGCGCGTGCGCCCGTTGCTGGAGAACGTGCTCACCGATCTGCGCCATCCGCGGCCCCTGCGGATCAAGGCCGATCCTTACGGGTGGTACGACTCGGAGCCGGAGTACCCGGACAAGGCCTCCTACAGTGACAAGCAGGCCTACGCAGAAGCCATCGATGCGTGGGAAGAGGCCCAGGAGGACTGGTGGGAAAACCGCCGGCCGGCCATTCCGGACGCCCCTGTCTTCACCCCGCCCGAGTTGCCCGATGAATCCGCCCGGGTCGACCTGCGCGGTCGCCGTCTCCAGGTCATCGTCAAGCTCGCCACCATTCATCTCACCCCGGACAAGCCCGAGTACCCCGGCGGTTCCTGGCACGTCGAGGGGATGTTGAACGAGCGGATCGTCTCGACCGCCATCTACTACTGGGACAGCGAGAACATCACCGAAAGCCGGCTGAGTTTCCGGGCGGCACTGGACGACCCGCACTACGAACAGAACGACGACAACGGCCTTCGTGAGGTCTACGGCCTGGAGGACGAGGACGCACTGAACCAGGTACTGGGATCGGCTTCGACCCCAGCGGGCCGCTGCCTGGCGTTCCCGAACGTCCTGCAACACCGCGTCGGTTCGTTCCGCCTCACGGACCCCACCCGCCCGGGACATCGCAAGATTCTCGCGTTCTTCCTGGTCGAACCGTCGGAAAAGATCGTCTCGACGTCCGATGTGCCCCCGCAACAACCGTGGTCCGACACCTCGACCATGACGCTTGCGCAGGCCAAGGACTTCCGCGAACAACTCATGCAGGAACGCAAGTTCTTCGTCGACGAACACAATGAGCAGCTCTACGAACGAGAATTCTCGCTCTGCGAGCACTGAACCTGGTGCGCTGGGCCTGAGACGCCCCGTGACGTCGGCGGACCGACGTCGCGGGGCGTGCTCGGACCAGCCGTCCGGACGGCTACCGGCTACCGGCTGAGCGACTTGAGCGCCGCCGCGTCGTACGGCTTCAGCTCGTCGAAGCGGTTGCCGAGGACCTTCGCCGCCCACTGCGGGTCCTGGAGCAGCGCCCGGCCGACGGCGACCATGTCGAACTCATCGCGTTCCATGCGGTCCAAGAGGTTGTCGATGTCGCCGAGCGCCGCCCCCTCGCCGACGAAGGAACGGATGAAGTCGCCGTCGAGTCCGACCGAACCGACGGTGATGGCCGGCCGGCCGGTGAGCTTCTTGGTCCAGCCCGCCAGGTTCAGGTCCGAGCCCTCGAACTCCGGGAGCCAGTAGCGCCGGGTCGAGGCGTGGAACGCGTCGACGCCCGCTGCCGCCAGCGGGGCCAGGACGGCCTCCAGCTCCTCCGGGGTCTGCGCGAGCCGGGCGTCGTAGGCCTCCTGCTTCCACTGCGAGTAGCGGAAGATCACCGGGAAGTCGGCCGGGACGCGCTCGCGGACCGCCGCCACGATCTCCGCGGCGAACTTCGTACGCGCCACCGCGTCGCCGCCGTACGCGTCGGTGCGGCGGTTGGTCCGCTCCCACAGGAACTGGTCGAGCAAGTAGCCGTGCGCACCGTGCAGTTCGACGCCGTCGAAACCGATGCGCGCGGCATCCGCCGCGGCGTCGGCGAACGCGCCGATGACGTCGTCGAGATCGGCGCGGGTCATCGCCTTGCCGGTCCCCTCGGTGCCGTCGACCCGGATGCCGGAGGGGCCTACGGCAGGCGCATCGGCGTACGGTGCCTCGCCCTGCGTGCGCACCATGCCTATGTGCCACAGCTGAGGCACGATCGTGCCGCCCGCCTCGTGTACGGCCGCGGCGACCTTCGCCCACCCCGCCAGCTGGTCCTCACCGTGGAACCGCGGCACCCGGTCGCTCTGCCCGGCGGACTCGTGACCGACGTAGGTGCCCTCGGTGACGATCAGGCCCACACCCGCGGCGGCCCGGCTGGCGTAGTACGCCTGCACGTCCTCGCCGGGCACGCCGCCGGGAGAGAACATCCGCGTCATCGGAGCCATCGCGATGCGATTGGGGACGGTCAGGCCGTTCAGCGTGACGGGCCGGGACAGGATCTCGGCGGCGCGGGAGGCGGTGGACGTGGTGATGGTCATGCGGGTCCTCCGGGTGAGGCTACGGCTCGTCGGGATGACAGCCAGGAGTGCATAGTACACATGCTATGTATCATGCATATTGCGGGGCGGGCCCTCGCGCGGAGCCGTCCGCGGGCCGCCCTCGGTCCGCCGGTCCACGGATCCGCGATAATGGAGCGCCGGAAGGAGTGGGAGGCGCAGTGCTGGAGAAACTGGAGCGGGAGCTGATGCTCCTCTCGCGGCACCAGGTGCTGGCCCGGCGCGAGCGCGACCCCGAGCGCCTGGAGCGGTCGGCGTATCTGCTGCTCAGCCGGATCGAGACCCAAGGCCCCATGTCCATCGGGCAGTTGGCCGATGCCTTCGGGCTCGACACCTCGACCGTGAACCGCCAGACGGCCGCACTGCTGCGGTGCGGGCTGGCCGAGCGCGTGGCGGACCCGGACGGCGGCATGGCCCGCAAGCTGCGCATCACCGCCGAAGGCGGGCGCCGGCTCGCCGCGGACCGTGAGGTCAACCGGTCCTGCCTGGCCCAGGTGGTCGCCGACTGGTCCCCTGAGGAGGTACGGGAGCTGGAGGACGTCCTGGTCCGGCTGAACCGCTGCGCCGAGGCAGTCGAAGGGCGGCATTGGCCCCGTACGGAGGAAGCCGGCGCCCGCGCCGCATGCCACCCCCGGGTCCCGCAGGACTCCGCGCCGCCCGCGCCGTCGGAATCGGCGACGTCCGGCCGTACTGATGAGGGGCGACGGCATCTCGGGTCGTCTGCTGGATGAGCTGATGGGCAGCGGACGGCCGGGCTCGTCAGAACATTGCGGGGAATGCCGTCGGCAACGGCATGGCCGATGGAGAGCGACTACGCGGTAGCCATGGGGAGAGCCCTTCCAGGCTGCCCGTGGGGGATGGTGTCGCGGCGGCGAGTGGTGACAGGAGTACGGCCGTGAATTGACCCCACCTGGTGCGGCTACCCGGGACCGGTTCCCGCGGCACGGATCACCCTGGAGGCAGCCTCGTCGGCTCTACACGCAGTGCTCAGGCTGCGGTGTCGGTCAACTTCCGCAAGGTGAAGGGCTCTGCGAGGATCTGTTCCAGGACCTTCGCGACGTGCTGGAAGTGCGGCAGCGTGAAGTGGTACTCGAGGGCCTCGCTGCTGACCCACTCCTCAAGGATGACCATCTGCTCCGGAAGGTTGGGGTCGCTGAGAGGCTGGTATCTCAGGCACCCCTCCTCGGCGAGGGAGGGGACGATCATCGCATTCAACGCGTCCCGCAGACGCTCCGCCTGACCTGGCTTGGCGACGAAGTTGGCGACGAGGGTGAGGGTGTTCGGCATAGAGGGACTCCAGGTGACGGGCTCTTGCGGTGCCGCTAGGTGGACGACAACCATGCTGCAAGCCGATGCCAGGACCACCCAGGGCTCCGATCAGCCGGGGTCCACCCTGCCTGGGTCTGGCAGGACCAGGCAAAACGATTCGGGCATCCGTAACACTGGGCACATGGATCGCGCACAGCAGCTCAGTGAGTTTCTGCAGGCTCGGCGGGCCCGCCTCAGCCCTGAAGACGTTGGCGTCCCCGACTTCGGCGGCCAGCGGCGGGTACCCGGCCTGCGCCGTGAAGAGCTCGCTCTGCTGGCCGGCGTCAGTGTCGACTACTACACGCGGGTCGAACAAGGCCGCGCCCGGAACGTCTCCTCAGACGTCCTGGACGCCGTCGCCCGCGCCCTGTGCCTAGACGGCGACGAACGCGCCCACCTGCACAACCTTGCCCGCCCGACCGCCACCCGCAAGCGACCGGGTCGCCCTCAGCAGGTCGGCGCGGAGATGCGCCAAGCGCTCCAGGCCCTCACCGGTGTCCCCGCTTACATCGTCGGCCGCCGCTTGGACATCCTGGCCTGGAACGACATGGCCCGTGCCCTGATCGCCGACTTTCCCGCCATGCCCGCCGCCGAGCGGAACATGGCCCGGCTCGTCTTCCTCGACGAGGCATCGAAGGAGCTCTATCCCGACTGGGATGACAAAGCCCGCGACACCGTCGCCAACCTCCGCCGGGACGCCGGCCGATACCCCGACGACCCCCAGCTCGCCGGCCTCATCGGCGAGCTTTCCCTCGCCGGCGACGACTTCCGCCGTCTTTGGGCCGACCACAACGTCCGCGGTAAAACCCGCGGCAAAAAGCGCTTCGCCCACCCCCAACTCGGTGACGTCACCCTCGACTACGTCGCCATGCGTGCCCCGGACGACCCGGACATGACCATGATGATCTACAGCGCGCCCCCCGGGTCCGACGCCGCCACGACCTTGCAGCTACTGGCCGGCCTCACCGGCCCGGCAACGGCAGACACTGCCGCAGCCGAGATCGACAATGCGCTCCGACGCTGACCGCGCATCACCCTCATCAGGTGCACAACTCCGCCGCCAGGCGCGGCAGTACGCCCAGACCTTCGACCAGCCGGTCTCGCCGCCTTGCGGGCCGGCAGCAGGCGCGTTGGGCACGGACGGGTCGAGCACGCACTGCATCCGGGGCGGGGTGCGGTTTCCGAACCCCGGCTCCGGGCGGCGGCACGGTCGTACATCGTTGAGGGGGCCGGCAATGACCACCCGGGCTCGGTGGGGTGGGGCGGTATGGACCTCGGGACGGCGCTAGTCGGGGCCGGTCCAGTCGAAGGTGATGTGCTTGCTGGACCGCCCTTCGCGGCTCCAGAGGAAGCCGTGGGCGTCGGCGCGGTCCGCCGTCGAGCGGCCCCAGGTCGCGACCTGGCCCGGTCCGGTCTCCGCACCCGGCAGGTTCGTCGACTGGACTCGCGCACCCACCGGGGTGTTGGGTCCCGTGAGCGCGACCGCGCTCGCCTCGACCCGGCCCGGTACCACGGCCCGCCAGCTCGCGAGGTCGTCGGCGACCTCGATCTCGATGGGGGCGAACTCCATGCCGCGCATCTCGGCGCCCATCATGCTCACCATCTCGGCGGGCCAACTGCCCGCCTGTCCACCGAAGATCATCTGAAGCGCCTCGCGCTGGGAGTCGTCGGCGCGCTCGTCGACGAAGACCGCGGCGTACGCGTCGGTGTGCTCGGCCCAGAGGTTGCCGACGAACGAGCCCAGCATCAGCACGTTCAGGCCGTCCAGCCGTACGTCACCGTAACGGCCCTCGCGGACGTGCCAGGCCAGGATGCCCTCGCAATCGCCGTGGGTGGGCAGCTGGGCGAACGAGCAGGGACAGGGCACGTTGCAGTTGCAGGTGTCGAACCAGTCGCCCGCCGCGTGCCACCGGGGAACGGTCGCCGTCGTCTCGGACATCTCCCTGCCTCCTCGTGACCGTGCCGGGACGTCGGTCTCGGGAGGACGGCAGAGCCCCCGGGAACCATCGCCGGCCCACGCCCGGGAAATACGGGTATCCACCCCGATTGTCCCACCGCAGGGGTCACCCGGAGGAGGTGTATTCCGTGTACACGCGTTCCCGCGCGCACGCGCAGGTCCGTCGTGATGTGCTGGAGGTGTGCGCCTCGACCGGAAGGCTCTGTCGCCCCCTCTGCGTCCGGCGAACCTGCTGTCGGCCCGGCGGCTCGCCTTCGCCTGGTCCGTGATGGCGGCGATCGCCCTCCTCGCCTGGGTGCTGGTGGTCGACCAGGCCCGTGACATGGGGGTCGAGCCGGGAACCATGGGCATGGGCATCCCGCTGTTCCTGCTGCTGTGGCTGGTCATGATGATCGCCATGATGTTCCCGTCGGTGGCTCCGGTGGCCCTCACCTGGGCGCGGGCCATCGGGCGCCAGTCGCCCACGGGAGTCGTGCGGGTCGCTCGTACCGCCCAGTTCGTCGGCGGGTACCTGCTGGCCTGGACGGCCTTCGGCCTGGTCGCCTACGGGCTCCTCGCCGGGACCGGGGCCCTGCTGGACGAGCACCCGGGCGCCGGGCGCTGGATCGGCGCCGGGGCCTTCCTGGTCGCCGGGCTGTACCAGTTCAGTCCGTGGAAGGACCTCTGCCTGCTGCACTGCCGGAGCCCGATGGGCCAGCTCGTGCGCTACGCGGGCTTCCGCCCCCGGGCCCGCGACCTGCGGGTCGGGGCGCACCACGGGGCGTACTGCGTGGGCTGCTGCTGGGGGCTGATGGTCGTGCTCGTCCCGCTGGGCGTCATGAACGTCTTGGCGATGGCCGCGGTGGCCGTGGTGATCTTCGTGGAGAAGCTGTGGCGGTTGGGCCCCGTCTTCGCGCAGGTCGTCGGGGCCGCCTTCCTCGTACTCGCGGTCCTGAGCCTCTTCCAGCCCTGGCTGCTGCCGGGCCTGATCCCGCCGCGGTCGCCCATGACGGAGATGCTCCGCCCCTAAGAGGCCGGTCAGTGGTTCTGTGGTCGGTGGGCTTCAGAAGCTTCAGAAGAAGGCCGGCGGGACGTCCTTCTCGGTACTGAGCCGCAGGGTGCCAGCCCGCTGGCGGGCATCCGACCAGAACCGACGCGCACTCGGCAGGCGAAAGGCCATCACCGCCGACATCCGGATGATCGAGGAGTGGCTGCGGAGCGGTGTGCACCTCCCTGCGCGGACGCTCACCGCCGAAGCCCCACATCCTGGACAGGACGACCCCCTCGGCCTCGGCCAGGGGCCGTCGCGCTGTTGGTCGCGGAGTACGGTCGCACGATCCTGACCATGCGGCGGCTCGCCCCGCTGTTCGGGGTGTCCAAGTCGGCGGCGGACCGGATCACCGACCACCTCGGGCCGGTGCTCGCCCTCCAGCCCCGCAAGCGGTTCGGCAACGACGCCGTGCTCATCGTGGATGGCACCCTGGCCCCGCCCCACCCGGGATCACGCCATCGCCGATGGGTCGAAGAACGACCGGTATTGCACCAACCACCAGGACGTCATCGACGCCGACACCCGCCTGGTCGTCGTGGTCGGCCGGCCTCTCGCCGGGAACCGCAACGAAGTCCCACTCGCAGGTCCGGGGCCCGAGCCGAGCACGTCTTCCCCCGCATGAAGGCCTGGAATGTCCTCCGCGACTGCCGGACGGGGAGCCCGCAGTCTGGGGCGAGGTCCAGTTGCTGTTGTCGGGTAACCGAAACGGGGCATCCAGGTCAACGAAAGTAGCTGGTGACTACCAGTCACGAACATCCACTGCCGGCATTGCGTGCCGAGGCCCTCATCTCGGCCCGCGCGGCCGAAGGCGCCCCGGAGGGCTGGCGATCCGCACCCCACCGGTCTGGCCGACCTCCAACGGACAGTGGGCAACACGGCGGTGACGCGATCGGTGCAGCGTCAGGGCAATCCCGCGGTCAGGGGTGAGGCGCGGCGGCACGCGTGGAACGTCCTGTCCAAGGCCTTATGAGCGGGTGATCACCCACCTGCCTATTCCACGCGCGTTCAACCGGCGGTCGCCAAAAATTACCCACCGGTGAGTAGAAAACACGGGAGACCTGACTGATTCTTATCGCGTACATGCCATCCGCCACCAGGAGTATGACCTGTGACCCCCACACGCAGAGCCCGAACCGCCATGGGCATCGCCGGAGCCGCGGCCGTGCTGGCCCTGGCCCCGGCCACCGCCGCCAACGCTGTGGCGGCCGCGCCCGCGCAGGCCCCGGCCGCCGTCAACACCTGGGCTCCCGGCGGCAATGCCGCGATCCTCGGCATCGACTACGCGACCTGGCAACGTGACGTCGGCGCCGTCATGGCCTCTGCCCGGCCCTACGTCGAGCAGCGCCTCGATTCCTCTCCCGTCGGCGAGAAGCCCGCCATCGTCCTCGACATCGACAACTCCTCTCTGGAGACGGACTTCCACTGGTTCTGGACCAACCCCACCCCCGCGATCGCCCCCGTTCTCGACCTGACCCGGTACGCGAACGCGCGCGGCGCCGCCGTCTTCTTCGTCACCGCTCGCCCCGGCATCCTCTACTCGCTCACCGAACACAACCTGACCTCGGTCGGCTACCCGGTGTCCGGACTCTACGTACGCGACCTGCCCAACCTGTTCGGTGAGGTCAGTGCGTACAAGACGGCGAAGCGCACCGAGATCGAGAACCGCGGCTACACGATCATCGCCAACATCGGCAACAACGAGAGCGACCTCGTTGGAGGCCACGCGGAACGCACCTTCAAACTCCCGGACTACGGCGGCAAGCTCTCCTAACGTGCCGTGAAGGGCCGCAGGAGCGCCCGTCTACCGGTCGGCACCGGGGCGCTCCGACAACCCTGGGGTACAGCCCCGGGTGCTGCCAGCGGGGCCCTCGTCGCGCTGGAGGGCCACTGCGACACGGCCGTGGGGAGGGGCAAGATCAGCCGTCGCCGTTGAGCACGGCTGCGGTCAGAACACTGCCCGCGACGCCCCAGCCGCCGTCGGTGACCTCGTCGATCAGCACGAGGGTGGTGGGACGCGCCCGCTCACCGTAGATCTCGGCGTACAGATCGGTGGTGCGCTCGATGATCTTCCGAATTCGCTGCCCTGTGGGCCGACCACGACGTGGCGTTCCGGCGCGCCGACCGCAAACGCCTCGTCCACCCCGCACTCGGCCTGATCGAGGTCAACTGCCTCAACCTGTTCAGCGAGGACCGCAGACAGCGGCTGCTCTGGTTCACCCCAGCGGTCGGGACCGACAGCGCCGACCTCCTCGGCCTGCTGGCCGTCCTCGGCACCCAAAAACTCACCGGACCGGCACACTGACGTTCCCGCCCGCGCGCCCGGCCGTCATCCCTCCCCATCGCTCGTCGCACCGGCGGCCTGCTGTTCCTCGCCGACGCCGGGCTTACGGTTCGATGACGAGGCGTTCGATGAGGCCGCCCCGCAGTGTGAACCGGTAGCGCAGATCGATCGTTCCGCCGGGGAAGTTGCCCTCAAGGTGGTGGGTGGCGAGGTAGCGGGTCGCGTCGGTCCGCTCGGTGTTCGTGAGGCGGATGGTGTAGGTGAACTCGGTGGCGGACCGGCCGAGCCACGCCTCGATCGCCTCGGTACCCGCGTAGGTGTTGCCGTCGTCGATCACTGTGGCGTCCTGGGTGAACGCCGTGATTGCGGTGGCGGTGTCGTGGGTGCGGTGTGCTTCCAGGTACCGGGTGATCACCTCGGGCAGGGTGTCATCGGCGCTGGTGCGGGGCTGGTCGTCGTGCATGACGCTCCTTGCGGATGGCGGGGGGTTCAGACGGTGGGGGTCGTGCCGCCGTCGATGACGTGTTCGGCGCCGACGATGGCCGAGGCTCGGTCGGAGACGAGGAAGGCGACGAGCTCGGCGACTTCCTCGGGCCGGTTGGGACGGCCCAGGGGGATGCCGCCCAGGGAGTCCATCAGCCGGCCCAGGGCCGCTTCCTGGGTGATGTCCGCGTCGTGGGCGATCCGGGTGACGAGGTTGTCGGCGGCCGAGGTCTGCACGAAGCCGGGCGAGACGGTGTTGACGCGCACGCCGTGCGGGGCGACCTCGTTGGCCAGGCCCTTGCTGTACGTGGTCAGGGCCGCCTTGGCGGCGGCGTAGGCCAGGGTGCCGTTCCACAGCGGCATGCGGCGCTGGATCGAGGTGACGTGGACGACGGCCCCTTTGCCCGCGGTGATCATGTGCGGCAGGAGCGCCCGGTCCAGGCGGACGGCGGCCAGCAGGTTGGTGTTGAGCTCCCTGGCCCAGTCATCCTCGCCGAGCGCCGCGAACCCCCCGGCCGGCGCCTCGGACCCGCCGAGGGTGTTGACCAGGATGTCGACGCCTCCCACCCGGGCCTCCACCACGGCGGCTACGTGGGCTGCGCCCTGGGCGACGGCCAGGTCGGCGCCGATGAACGCCTTCTCCTCGACGTCGTCGGGACGGCTGCGGGCGGTCACCAGTACGGTTGCGCCGGCCTGGGCGAGACGTCGGGCGATGGCGGCTCCGGTGCCCTTGGTGCCGCCGGTGACCAGCGCGCGCCGGCCTTCGAGGGATTCGTTGAGAGGTGTGGTCAGAGGTGTGGTCACGGTGTGCTCCGTTCCCGGATGCAGGCGCGGAAGGCGCCGCGTCCGCCATTACTGCTAAAATAGCAGCTACTCGCTTCGACATTAGCACTAACTGAGGGGATGGTCGCCGTGGCAAGCCGGATCAGGCTGGAGGACCGGGAGTGCCCGCTGTCCACGACGGTGGAACACGTAGGCGAGTGGTGGACGCTGCTGATCCTCCACGACGCCTTCGACGGCTACACGCGCTTCGACCAGTTCCGGGAGAGCCTGGGCATCTCCACCAGCATGCTCACCACCCGACTGAAGACCCTGGTCGCGGACGGGTTGCTGGAGCGCCGGCCCTACCAGACCAACCCCGTACGCCACGAGTACGTCCTCACCGATCTGGGGCGCTCCCTGCGACCGGTGATCGTCGCCCTGGCCGCATGGGGCAACTCGCGCCTCAGGCCGGCCGAACGCAGCATGATCCTCATCGACGCCCACAACGGCGAGGAGGTCGAACCGGTCGTCGTCGACGCCAAGACCGGCCGCCGACTCGACGACAGCGACGCCTACGTCTTCACCGCGGGTCCCGCGGCCAGCGACGGCATGCGGCACCGTTACGCGACCCGACCGGCCACCCCCGCGGAGGCGTGAACGCGGCTGTTCGGCTTGGTCGGAGTGGAGGTGGTCGGGGTCGAGGTCGGCGCCGACGGCATTCCGATGCAGCCCCGGTCACCTGCGACGAGCAGGCCCGATGCTGTCCCGACCGTGGCGCGGTCCGGGCTGCCGCACTCCTGGGTGCGCACTCGTCCGCGGGACCTGCCCGTGGCCGGGCGGCGAAGTGGTCGCGGTTGACGTCGCGGCTGCGTACCTCGGCCGGGGAAGCGGCTGCCGACCGCGGTCGAGGGCCGCACCGCGGCGCGTGTGACGGCGTGGATCGGCGCCCAGACCCGTCAGTGGCGGGCCGGGGTCCAGGTGGTCGCGATCGACATGTGCACCGTGTCCGAAGCCGCGGTGCCGAACCCCGATCGGGAGATACATAAAGGATTCATATAAAGCTGCTATGTTTCAGACATGAGTCGCCGAGACGCCGCGCACGGCGCTTCCGATGCCATCGGGTCAGCCCTCTACGGTCTGGCGACCAGGGCCGTGAGACGCCTTCCCCGCGACATGAGCCTGACGTCCGCCGCCACCTTGGCCACCCTGGACAAGACCGGCCCGCGACGGATCACCGATCTGGCGGTGGCCGAGGGAGTCACCCAGCCCGCGATGACCGTCCTGGTCCGGGTGATGGAGGAATCCGGGCTGGTCGAGCGGAAGGGCGATCCGTCCGACAAGCGGGTCACGCTGGTGTGCCTGACCGAGGCCGGTGCGTCGTACGTCCGGACGCGACGCCAGGCGGGCGTCGACGCGTACGCGCGGTTGATCGACGAGCTCACCGGTGACGAGGTCGAGGCCTTGGCAGCAGCCCTTCCGGCGCTGCTGCATCTGGCGGAGCTCGAAAGCCACGCCCGAGAGGAGTCGGACCGGTGACCGCGGCCCAGGCTCATGACCAGCCCATGAGCACTGCCCTGATACGTTCCGAGGCACGTCTGCTGGTCCCCGCCCTGATGTTCATCGCCCTGGTCGTGGCGGCGGTCGCCAGCCTCGGGACGCCGCTCATCACCAGCGTGGCGACCACGTTCCACGTCTCCCTCGACAGCGCGCAGTGGACGCTGACCATCGCCCTGCTCAGCGGCGCCGTCGCCACACCCGTCCTCGGCCGGCTCGGAGCCGGTCCGCACCGGCGGGCCACGATCCTCGCCACGCTGGCGATCGTCGTCGTCGGCAGCGCGCTCACCGTGCTGCCGCTGCCGTTCGCCTCGCTGCTCGTGGGCAGAGCGGCCCAAGGCGTCGGACTCGGTCTCACGGCACTGATGATGGGCGTGGCCCGCGACCATCTTCCCGAGGAGCGCAGCGCGGCCACGATCGCCCTGATCTCAGTGGTCTCCATCGTCGGAGCCGGCGTCGGCTACCCGCTGGCCGCGCTGCTCGCCGAGTTCGGCGGACTGCCGGCCGCCTACGGCCTCGGCCTGCTCGTCACCGCCATCGCCTTCGTGACCGCGTGGCGCTCCATGCCCGCAGCTCCGGAAGGCCGCTCCGCTCACGTGAACGTGGCCGGTGCACTCGTCCTGGCGGGTGGACTGCTCCTCGTCCTGTTCCTGGCCGGCGAGAGGAGCCTGTGGAGCCGACACCTCGCCGTGGCGGTGAGCCTTGCCGTCGTCGCCGTACTCCTGCTCTGCGTCTGGACCGTTTCCGAACTGCGAACCAAGACGCCCCTGGTCGACGTCCGGGCGGTACGGCACCCGGCGGTCGCCGGGGCGAACATCGCCATGTTCGTCGGCGGGAGCGGCATGTACCTCCTGCTCACGCTCATCACCCGCTACGCGCAGACGCCGCACAGCGCCGGCTACGGCTTCGGACTGACCACCTTCGTGGCGGGGCTGGTCCTCGTCCCGTTCTCCGTGCTGGGATTCGTGGCCGGCAAGCTCACGCCGCGGGTCCGCGTACGGATCGACGGCCCCCTGCTCCTGGCAGGCAGCGCCGCCATCGTCGGCGGCGGGTTCGTCCTGTTCGCCACCGCCCGGTCCAACCTGGCCGAACTGCTCGCGGCCATGGGGGTGCTGGGCTTCGGCGTCGGCAGCTTCTCGGCCGCGATGCCCGGCGTCATCCTGGCCGTCACCCCCAAGAGCGAGACGTCGAGCGCCATGAGCTTCAACTACGTCGTCCGCAGCGTCGGGTACTCCCTGGGCAGCGCCATCGGGGGTCTGGTCCTGGCCGCCGGCACCGCCCCGGGCCGCCTCTTCCCGAACGACGACGCCTACACGACCGCGGCGCTGGTCGGCGTCGCCGCGATGGCGATCACGACGTTGGCCAGCCTCGCCCTCGCCCGCCTACGCCCACCCGAGACCAAACCGATCACAGCCCCAGTCGGTGTGCCGGGCCCGGGCCGGTCGAGTCGAACCGGAAGCTGAGGATCGAAGCCGTCCGACTTCGACGCCGTCTCCGTCGGCTCGCTGACCCGCAGCGCACCGGCCATGGATCTGGGCATGCTTCTGATCATCAATTCCGAACACAGGAGGTACCGTGGCCAAGGGCTACTGGGTCAGCGTCTACCGCACCATCGCAGACCCTGAGAGGCTTGCTGCCTACGACGAGCTGGCCGGTCCAGCCGTCAAGGCCGCGGGCGGGCGGCTGCTCTCCCGCGGCAGCCGGGTCTTCGCACACGACGCCGGAATCGCCGAGCGCACCATCCTGATCGAGTTCGACAGCTTCGAACAGGCCGTCGCCGCACGCGCGAGTGCGGCCTACCAGGAGGCACTGGCCGTACTTGCTGACGGCGTCGAGCGCGACTTCCGCATCATCGAAGGCCTCGACTGACGACCGATGCCGCGTCAGGGAGGAACACGATGCCGGCTGCGGGGATCACCCCCGGCTCGCCAGCGCGCCGCACCGTCGCGAACGGCGTCAGGCCAGTGGCACCGGCGGTGATGTCCAGTCCGGCGACGGTTCCCTTCGGCGCGGCGGCACGGACGTCGGCATAGATGTCGGCGGGGCTGCGTTCTGCGGGGTTCAAGCGGCCGCATCAGGGCGGCGTCGGGGTTCGGGGTCGCGATGCCTCCGGGCGGCACAGGTGGGACGGAGTGGTGCGGATCAGGGCTCGGACGAAGTGTTCTTCGAGGTACTCGAACAGGCCTCCGGCCAGGACCAGGCGGTCGGCGGGGTGCAGGAGAGCCGGGTCGACTGGGCGCGCGCGGGGGCCGTAACTCGGGACGCCCGCCGGGCCGCTCCCGAGTGCGGACTCGATGAGTGCGGCCCGGTGGGCAATCTTGTTGCGGTGCTGGTGCTGGTGCTGGTGCTGGTGCTGGTCGGTGAGGGGAGCATGCAGGAGGTAGTCGTCGAAGTGGTGGCCCCAGGTTCCGGGCACGCCTCCGGGCTGACCGCGCAGGATGTACTCGATGATCTCGAAGTCGCCGGCCCGGCCGCGAGCCTGCTCACGGCTCAGCTCGGCCATGCCGCCGGCGTCGGCGAACACCTCGGCCAGTCGGCGGAGGGCGAAGTCGTCGAAGTAACGGTGTGCGGTCGCGCGGTCTGCGTCGGCGATCGCCGGGAGTTCGGCCATGACTTCGATGCGGGCCTTTTTCTAGAAATCGGGAAACAGCACGCATGTGATCCGGCGTGACGACCGACGGGTGAACAGCGGGGGGGGGCACCGCTGCCGACCAGCGGCGGCGCACGCCACGTACGACAGCAGCAGGCGCACCGCGGGGCCCTGCGGCGTCGTCAGCAGGAACGGCGGCACAGGAGCGGTAAGTGCGCGGGCCGTTGGTCCCCGTATCAGCGTCCAGTTGCGGCCCGGGGGAGCCTTCTGGCCCATGCTCACGAGGGGGTGGTCTCCTTGCGCGCGGGCAGCCGGGCCGCCGCCGCATGGAGCGAGCGCAGGGCCAGCAGCAGGACGCCGATGTCGTCCAGGTACACCGGATCCGGGATCAGGTCCACCGGTGAGACCGTGTAGAGCACGGCGCCCCAGAACAGGGCCTTGTCACGCAGCGGGACCCCGGCGTCGAGCAGCAGCCGCCGTGCTTTGAAGACCCGTACGAGAAGTACGGCCGCACAGATCGCGAGCCCGGCCGCGACGATCGCGGCCAGCGTGAGCCACACCTTTCCATCCATCTCCGCCGTATACCCGGATCGGGCGCCACCAGCCGGGTGACTGCCCCGCGGGGTGTGGGCCCCGGCGGAGCGCCGCCCTGTTCATGCTCCCTCCGTACACCGGAGGGAGCATGAACAGGGCGGGCTTCAGCAGGTGGTGGGCGCGGTCCTGCCCGCGAAGCGGTCCGCGAGCCAGGGGGATGCCTTCGGCGCTGGTGGCTTCGGTCGCGGCGATGTGGCCGGGGACGACGTTGCCGGAGAACTTGACCGTCGTACCGCGGCGGCACCGGTCGGCGGCGAGGTTCTTGCCCACCTGTTGTGGGATGACATCGTCCAGGGCGCTGTGGGAGAGCAGGACGGCCACGGCGGGCCTGCGCTCGCCGAGCTGCTGGTCGGCCACGATCGCGTCCCACGGGGCGCGCCCGAGGCGTTCGGTCAGCGGGCGCCCGTCGACGGTCAGGAACCGTGAGTTCAGGAAGGGGTACCTGGCGAGGGCCTGGTCGGGCAGTGGTTGTCCCGCAGGTCGTTCGTCACGCGCTTGCCGTGGGCGTTCAGGTACGGGCCGATGCCGCTGCCGTACGAGGTGGCCAGGCCGGAGAGGGCGTAGTTGAAGAACCCCCCGTAGGCGGAGTCAGCTCGGCCGCGGACGCTGTCGCGCCGCCGCCTTGGGAGGAGCCGTAGAGCGCGACCGGACCGGCGTCCGGCAGGTCCACGGCGTCCATGCGCTGGGCAGCCCGGACGGAATCGAGGACCGCGCGGCGCTGCGCCTCGCGGTCCTTGTACGTGTGGACGCCGGGCGTGCCCAGCCCCTGATAGTCGGTCACCACCACGGCATAGCCCTGGTCGAGGAGCTTCTTGCTGGACAAGGCGTTCGCCCCGCTGGATTCACCACCTCCCCGGCGACCGACAGCCCGAATAGCCCGACCGGTACGCCCTCGCGGTACTCCAGCCCGATAGGCAAGATCGCTTACCGGTCACACGACAGGCGGGCACCGGCCACACTAAGCGCTGATTTCCGGCTCGAGATCGCAGGAGCCCGTACGTTGACGGGTCCTGCGAGGAAAGGAGGCTCGCTGCCGGCACCCTCACGTGCCGCGTGGATCCCCGTGCGCGCACCGGGCGCACGGCCGGCATACGTGTAACGCCTTGGTCGTACCGGTGTCTCGTTGAATCTGCGCAGCGTCGGAGAGGGGGCATCGGCAGGCGGGCTGCGGTTCCACTGGTCTGTGGCCAGAAGTCAGGTGCAGGTGCTGGCCTCTGGCTGTGGTCACGGCCAGGGAGCTGGCGGGTGGCGTTCACGGGCCCTCCGGGACGCCGAGCGGCGCGGTGAACCGCGACTGCCAGCCGTCCTCCGTCAGCACCACCAGCTGGACCGACGCCGCACGGGTGCGCAGCGGCAGCAGGCTCTCGACCGCAGTGCGCACGTGGGCGGCAGCTGCCGGTTTGTCGGCACCCATGGCGACCGTGACATGGGCGGCGGGCTGCGCCCCGAAGCGGCCCTTGTACGGGCGCAACCCGGGCCACTGGGCGCGGAACGCATCAACGATCGGTTGGAGTGCCGGAGCGGTGACGGCGACGAAGCCGGACGCCGTCGCGACCTCCTCCAAGAGCAGATCAGCTGCCGGAAAACTCGCCGCCAGGGAACGCACGCCCTCCTCGTCCTGACCGGTCAGTGCCGATTCCGGCACGAACGGGTACAGGAGCGAGACGTGCGCTGGCACCCCGTGACGCACCAGAGTCGGGTCGATACGCGACGCAGCCTCAAGGAGTGGCTCGGCATCGGGCAAAACAATGACGACGGCAGTGGTCCCTGGCTCTGGCATGCCGTCATCATCGCAGGCCAGTCCGACACTGCGGACCTGTCAATCGTTCGGCTCTTGCGCGACTTTCGTAGGCGTGGACCACGTGATCCCGTTCCTCCGCCGATCGACGGCTGGCCCGCCGGGCTACGCCGTGGCGGTGCAGGCGGAGCCACGCAATCAACGTTACCGGGTGGTCCGAAGACGCGCGCGAGGGCGCGGGGCGGCCACGCCACCGGTCCTCGCGGCCGCTCAGACGGGGGCGGGGGACAGGTGCGGCGACGGATTCCCCCAGCGAACGGGCGCCCGCTACCGGGTGCACGCAAAGCAGCCACCCGGTAGCGTCGAGAAGGTGCGTTCCGCCCAAAACGCCGCGGCCCGGCAGGGCCGCCGCCCATGTCGGCAGAGGAACGAGATCACATGCCCAAGCTCAGCATCCACGCGGTGGCTGCCGCGGCCGCTCTGGTCTGCCTGGCGGCATTCGGCACCACACCCGGCAGCGCCGCGTCAGCACCCGGCCGGTTGCCCGGGCAGCCCAGCCCCCCGGTAGCCCCGTCCCGGTTCGTGCCCGGACCCTGTCCGAAGCCGCCCGAGCCGATCGAAGCGCTGAGCGATGCACGGTGCGGCTTCCTGGAGGTCCCCGAGAACCGCTCCCACCCCGGCAGCCGGACCATAAAGCTGGCCGTTGCGCGCATTCCGGCAGCCGCCGCCAAGCCCGCCGCGGACCCGGTGGTGTTCATGGCGGGTGGCCCCGGCGCCGACACGATCGACGACATCCCCTTCCTCGTCGACTCCGGTCTGAACAAGGACCGCGAGCTGATCATCATGGCCCAGCGCGGCAACCTCTACGACCGGCCGAACCTGGCCTGCCCGGAGATCGACCGGTTCAACGAGCAGGCCGTCGGTCTGGGCTACGACGCGCAGCCGGCAGAACAGCTCTTCCTCAAAGCGGTGAAGGACTGCCGGAGCCGTCTGACGGCCGCCGGTATCGACCTGAGTGCGTACAACACCACCGAGAACGCCGCGGACTTCGCCGACCTGCGCAACGCGCTGGGCATCCGCCAGTGGAACGTGTACGGGTACTCCTACGGCAGCAACCTGGCCCTTACGTACGTCCGCCTGCACCCCGAGGGAATCCGCTCGATGGCGATCGATTCGGTCGCGCCTCCCCAGGTCGTGACGCTGCCCTGGACGTGGGGCAGCACCGCCGAGGGGATCGACAGCATCTTCGAGGCGTGCGCGGCCCAGCCCGCCTGCAAGGACCGGTACCCGGACCTCCCCCGGCTGTTGACGGAGCAGGTGCGCAAGCTGGAGGCGCACCCCCTCACGCTGACCGTCCCGCCGTCCGACGGGGGGAAGCCGGTCAAGACCGTCCTCGACGGGGGCGCCCTGCTGAACCTGATCGTCGCCCTCACCCCCCGGCCCAAGGACATCCCGGCGGCGCTCGAGGAACTCAGCAACGGAAACCCGGAGCGCTTCGCGAAGGCCCGCGCGGCAGGCTCGGTCCAGAAGGCCGGCGAGTTCGCACACGGTCTGACGCAGTCGGTGGTGTGCGGCGAGTGGGCCCCGG
This sequence comes from Streptomyces sp. NPDC026522, assembly GCF_055567555.1. NCBI lineage: Bacteria > Bacillati > Actinomycetota > Actinomycetes > Kitasatosporales > Streptomycetaceae > Streptomyces > Streptomyces sp. NPDC026522. The sequence goes on along the minus strand of NZ_JBVHQF010000008.1, from coordinate 55,298 downwards.
GGTATTCGGAAGCCGACGTGCTGAAGGCAGGCCGGAAGGCCTACCCCGGGTGGCCGGACACGGTCCTGGCCCAGGTGCCGCAGTTGCCCTTCCAGTACGCGGCGTGCGGGCTCTGGAACGTTCCGGACCGGGCCTCCGTCCAGCGGGTGGCCACCGTCAGCGCGGTGCCGGCGCTCGTCATCTCCGGCACGTTCGACGTGAAGACGGGTGCGAGCTGGGCGAAGGGCGTGGCCCGTGACCTGTCCCACTCGACTGCCGTCCAGGTTCCCGGGATCGGCCACTGGGTGGTCCCGCAGTCGCCTTGCGCGCAACGCGTGCTGGCCTCGTTCCTCGCGCGCCCGACCGCGCCCGACACCGGTTGCGTGGACGATCTCGAGCCCGGACCGTTCACGATCATCCCGAAGTGACCGGGAGGAAAGATGACACGTCATCACGCATCCCGTCATCGCCACACCGGGCGACGACTCCTGGCCCCGTCGGCCTGCATGGCGACGGGCCTCCTCGTCACCGGCCTGCTTGTGGCGCCCGCCCAGGCGCAGTCCCGCACCGACACCAGCCCCAGCCCCGGAGCTCCGATCGGCACGGTCGCCCGGACAGTGGGCGACGCCCACTACGAACCGGGCCCCTGCCCGAAGACGCCGGAACCGATCGAGGCCCTGAAAGGGGCCCGCTGCGGAACGCTCACCGTGCCCGAGAACCGCGCCAAGCCAAGCGGTCGAACGATCGAACTCGGCGTCGCGATCGTGCCCGCCGCGACCGCAACACCGAAGTCCGACCCCATCGTGTGGCTCGCGGGCGGACCCGGCGACGACGCCGTGGGGGAGGCGAAGCTGGCGATCGACGGCGGCTTGAACCGCGACCGTGACGTGATCTTCATGTCCCAGCGCGGGACGTACTCGGCCGACCCGGAGCTCCTTTGCCCCAACATCGACGAGTTCAACGCACGCGCGGTGGGACTCGTCTACGACGCGCCGTCCACCGAACGCCTGCACGTCGAGGCCACGAAGTCCTGCCGCGACAAGCTGGCGGCCCGCGGGATAGATCTCAGTGCCTACAACGACACCGAGAGCGCCGCCGACTACGACGGCCTGCGCACCGCGCTGGGCATCAAGCAGTGGAACCTGTACGGGATCTCCTACGGCACCCACCTGGCGCTGGTCTACATGCGCCTGCACCCCGAGGGGCTCCGCTCGGTGGGCATCGACGGCATCCTGCCGCCGTCCAGGTCCGGGGAGGCATCGACCTGGAGCAGCGCCCGGCAGGGTTTCGACGGCCTGTTCAAGGCCTGCGCGGATCAGCCGGCCTGCAACAAGCGCTACCCGAACCTGTCGGCCACCTTCGCCAAGCTCGTGAGCGACCTCGAAGCCAAGCCGGTCACCACCACCGTCACGCTCCCCGGCAGCGACAAGCCGGTGAAGGTCGTTCTGGACGGCGGAGCCCTGCTGAACTGGATGGTCTCCGCCACCCACGTGGCGCCCGAGGTGCCCGCGGCCCTCGACGAGCTGGCCAACGGCAAACCGCAGCGGATCGCCCGGCAGTGGGCGGGCGGCAAGCTCAGCCCGGCGGCCGTGGGAAGGGTTTCGCACGGCCTCGCCTACGGCGTCTTCTGCAGCGAGTGGACGCCGTACGAGAAGAGGGATGCGGCTCTCCGGGGCGGACAGCAGGAGTTCCCCTCGTTCCCCCGCTCGATCCAGGCACAGGCTCCCCTGCTCAGCTCGCTGCGTTCGGACTGCGGCATCTGGAACGTCCCGGCGGCCGCGCCCTCGATCCGGGATGCCACGCGCAGCGACATCCCCACCCTCGCCCTCTCGGGTGCGTTCGACGCCCAGACCGGGGCGGACAACGGCCCGTACGTGGCCCGTACGCTGAGCAAGGCCAAGGTCGTCACGATCCCTTACGAGCCGCACGTGGTGTTCGCCACCTCGAAGTGCGCCCAGGAGATCACCCTCTCGTTCTTCGACAGCCCGGCCGCACCGAAGACCGAATGCCTGAAGAACCTCAAGCCGCCCGAGTTCGAGATAGCGCCCTGAGACGCCTTCCCGCTTCGTCGGAGTCGCCGTCGCCCGCTTCGCTGCCTTCATGACGCTCGTGATGTGGGAGGAGCGGCCCGGTCTGCTGGCCGTCGCCGTCGCCGTCGCCGTCGCCGTCGCCGACGCGGTGACGCCGGTCGGCCGGACGCCAACGGGCCCTGCGGGGCGGTCGAGGGGCGCCGCCCGTCACGGGACGGCCGCCACCGGGAACACCGCGGTGCGCCGCCTCGTCGCTCACTCGTGAGGGCAAGCCCGGTTTCGTCGTCACCGACATGTCGGACGTCGACAGCTTCACTCCGCACGCCGTCGAGTTGCCCGCCGTACCCCTCTGCCTCATCACCGGCCTCGACCGAGGTGACCACATGGCCAACTGGAGCCCGGACGAGGCGTTGCCCGCCCTCACGGAGAAGGACCGCACCCCGTTGCTGCTCACCGAAGGCATCCACTGGGTGCTCCAGCAGCCCGGCGGTCCTCGAACGCAACCGCTGCTTCATGACCATCGGGTCCCGGTTGCGCAAGGCGAACGGTGCCTTGGACGCCCGCACCCCGGCGGTCCGGATCAGCAACGGCACGGGCCGGGATGGTCGCGAGCGGCGCAACGCCCCGAAGGCCGGATGGTGTTGGTGGGGCGACCGCCACACTTGGCTGGGCTTCGCCTCCGCCGCGGACCGCTCGGACCGGCTCACGCGGACAGGCAGCTTCGAGTGAGGGTTCTGTGAACAGCGGCGCCCATGCCGGGTCAAGGAGTCGTACGGACGGGCGGGCCCCATCCGGGGCCGCCCCGACGCGCGCCCTCAGCCGGGCGGCGCCTGGGCCCGTAGTCGGCGGGGGAAGCGGACGCGGAGCGTCAGGCCGCCTTCGGGGGGAGGGTTGGGCACGGCGCGGAGGTCGGCGGCGTGGGCGCTGGCGATCGAGGCGACGATCGAGAGCCCCAGGCCCGCCCCCTCGCCCACCGTGTGCCGGCGTTCCGCGCGGCGGCGGAACGGCTCCAGCAGCCTCGGCACCTCCGCCGGATCGATCAGCGGCCCGGTGTTGGACACCTCCAACACCCCGGTCGGCGAGGTCGACACCCGCAGCCGGCCGCCCGGCCGGTTGTGGCGCACCGCGTTGACGAGGAGGTTGCGTACCAGGTGGCCCAGCAGGGCCCCGTCGCCGCTCACCGTCAGCGGCGCGAGGTCCGGTACCACCTCCACTCCGGCGGCCGCGGCCTCCTCCAGCACGGCCGCCAGCTCCGTCTCCGCCAGCGCCGCCAGGTCCACCGGCCGGGCCGAATCCAGTCCCTCCTCCGAGACGGCCAGCAGCAGGAGCGACTCCACGAGGTGTTCGCTGGAGTCGGCCACCGCGATGAGCCGCTCCCGAATCCGCGCCACCTTCGCCGGCTCCGGCTCCCCGGCCAGCCCGATCTCGGCGGCGGCGCGCTGGACGGTGAGCGGAGTGCGCAGCTCGTGGGCGGCATTGGCGGCGAACCGGCGTTGCGCCCCGACCAGGCCCTCCACCCGATCGAGCATCCCGTCGAAGGTGTCGGCGAGCCGCTTGAGTTCGCCGGGCGGCGCCTGCAACGCGATCCTCTCGTGGAGGTTGGCCCCGGACAGCCGGCGGGCCGTCTCGGTGATCACGGCGACCGGACGCAGGACGCGCCCCGCCATCCACCAGGCCAGCCAGGCGGAGAGCACGGCGAAGACGGCGAGCGCGATGAGGGAGACGAGGGTCAGCTGCTGTAGGGCCGCCCGGGACGCGGCGGTGGACAGGTCCCGGGTGACGCGCCACTGCTCGATCTGCTCGGGAGTGGGGGCCACTCCCGGCGGCAGCTTGTGCGCGGGTTCGAAGGCCTTCTGGCCGGGGACGGGCCGGCGGCCGTCCGCCGAGACCTCGCCGGGCATGACGGTGGTGACGGCTCCACTGATGCGGGAGTACAGGCCCTCGCGCAGCAGTACGTTGACCAGCGCGACGAGGCCGCCACCGGCGAGCAGCAGCAGGGTGCCGTAGAGGGCGGTGAGTCGGGCGCGCTCGTGGAGCACCGCTCTCATCGCGGACCGGCGCTCTGCGAGCCACCGGCGGACGCACCCGCGACCCGGTCCGTCGTCGCGATCCGGTATCCCGCCCCCGGCACCGTCTCGATCAGCGGTGGACCGCCGAGCTTCGCGCGCAGCTTGCTCAGGGTCACCCGGACGGCGTTCGTGCTGTACGCGGTGTCCTGCTCCCACACCTGCTCGATCAGATCGTCGCTGTTCAGCACCGCGCCCTCCGCCCGCAGCAGCGCCTCCAGCACCGCGAACTCCTTGCGCGACAGCGCGAGCCTGCGCCCGTCGCGGGTCGCGGATCGGCGCGCGGTGTCGAGGGCCAGCCCGGCCCACCGAGGGCGCGTTCAGCACGCTGTTGTTGGGGCTGGGCGGGATCGCGCTGCTGGTGGGCGGGGTCGGCGTTGCCAACACCATGATCATCTCGGTGTTGGAGCGCCGCCACGAGATCGGGCTGCGCCGCTCGCTCGGTGCCACCAAGGGGCAGATCCGGATCCAGTTCGTCACCGAGTCGCTGCTGCTGTCCGGACTGGGGGGCCTGGCGGGCATCGCGCTCGGTGGGGCCGCCACCGGGATCTACGCCCGGGCGGGGGACCTCCCCTGGGTGGTTCCGCTGTGGGCGGTCTCCGGCGGTTTCGCGGCCACCTTGGCCATCGGCACCCTGGCGGGCCTCTACCCGGCGGTCCGCGCGGCCCGCCTCTCGCCGACGCTGGCGCTCCAGGCGGCGTGAGCGGGGTGCCGTGGTGACGGCTGCGGCCGCCGGCCAGCCCACCCGTACGCACCGAGGGCCCACTTCCGAGCGGGGTGAGCCCTCGGTCGTCCCGGAGCCGGCCCCGAGGCCGCCCCACGCGGCGCTCTGCCCGCGGACGTGCGCGAGGGCGTGCGTGTCGCCGGACCACTACGACGGCGGCCCTCCAGGCGTGAGCGCCGATGGCCGCGTGGGGACGCGGGGGAGGAGCTTCATGCTGTCGGTGATCCGTAGGTGGTCTGTCGGTGGCGGCTGGAACCGTGGGTGTCGAGTTGCCCGAGGGGGCAGCCGCGACCGACCGCCGGCTACAGCAAGGGAGCACCGCCATCATGTCGTCCACTCCGCCCTGGAACGTCCGACGCCTGCCACGCGCCGATGGCCGCGTCGTCCTGGTCACCGGCGGCAACGCCGGCATCGGGTACTTCGTCGCGGAGCAGTTGTCGGCAACCGGAGCCACCGTCGTGCTCGGCAGCCGGAGCCCTGCCAAGGCCGAGGCCGCCATGGCCTCGATCCGTGAGCGTGTCCCCGGCGCACGGGTGCGGGCCGTACGGCTGGACCTCGCCGACCTCCCGTCGATCGAAAAGGCGGTGGGAACACTGGAGGTGGAACGCCTTGACGCGGTGGTCCACAACGCCGGCGTCGCGCTCGACGACCCGCCGCGCACGGAGACCGGGGACGGCCACGAGCTCATGTTCGGCACGAACCACCTGGGGCACTTCGTCCTGACCCGGTGGCTGATGCCACTGCTGTCGGCTGCGCCGGCGGCCCGCGTCGTGACCATGGGCAGCTTCGCGGCGAAGTCCGAGCGGCTGGACTTGGACGACTTGCAGTCGCGGAGGGACTACCGGCCCAAGCGGACCTACGGACGCTCCAAGTTGGCACAGATGTACTTCGGCCTGGAGCTCGATCGCCGCCTACGGGCTGCCGGCAGCACGGTGGCGAGCGTGGTGGTCCATCCCGGCGGCGCGCTGGACTCGCTCACCCCGTCGCGGCCACCCATCCACGTGCGCAATCCCGGCTCACGGCTGAGCGCGGCACCGGCGGCCCTCCTGGTCCAGGGCAAGGACGCCGGTGCGTGGCCTGCCGTGCGGGCGGTCCTCGACCCTTCCGTACGCGGAGGCGAGCTGTGGGGGCCGCGGGCGTTCGGCCTGCGCGGCGAGCCCCTCCGTGAACCGGTGTGGAAGCACCTGGCCGACCCCGCGGTCGCCGTACGGGTGTGGGACGCGACCTGTGAACTGACCGGCGTCGAGCTCAGCACCACCACCGGGTAGCTCGGTCGCGCGCGCGATGCGCGGGGTCGCACGGGTTCCCGTGTCAGCCCTTCAGGGGTCGGCCCGCCGGAGTCGGGTCGTCATCCGCCCTGTCCGTGGGCGCAAGTTCCTCGGCACCTGCGCCGCCCGTCGACCGGGCCACCTTGCCCACCTGTGTCCATTCGGCGAACCACCAGGCGCCGGTGATCACGGCCCCCCACAGCAGCCCGCTGAACAGAGCCGCCCGCCACGGTGCGTGCTCACTCCACCGTTCGACTCCTGTCAAAGCCATCCAGCTGACCACAAGTACAACTGCCGTACGAACACGTCGATGCCTGAACATGCGCCCCACCTACCCCAACCCGGTGCGCTAAACGGTGCTTGCACTCGTTCGTGTGCAGTCGGTCGGCGGCGCGGCCGAAGTGCAGTTCCTCGGCGACGGTGACGAAGCAGCTCAGCCGACTGTATCCGTCGGCCGCCGCCGATGCGCCGTCGCCGAACTTCCCCGGCACTGTCTGCTCCTATCGCGCGTTCCGTCGGACGCATGGGAGTCCTCCGCGCTGTCGGACGAACAGGTCGTCGAACGGCGCGTGCCGGTATGGCTGCGGGAGGCGGGGCTGCACGGTTCGCCCACAGCCGACGAAGCCGCAGCACCGGCGTCTGTCGGCCGAGGCCGCACGTGATCATCAGCGTCTCCGACAAGTCGGCCGTCCACCGCTGGCTCGCCGCCCAGGGGCATCGCCTCTGAACCAGGGCCGCCGCCCGCGGGGCCGGACACCGGGCTCCGTCATGTTCGTTCCCTGTGGCGCGCCCGTACCGGCCGGATCGCTCCGGGGATGCCGCGACGCCCGCATGGGGCCGCAATGTGCGGGCAGACGCGACCCACCTTCTGGAAGGAGCAGTGATGCTTGGTATCGCAGCCGCGGTCTTGTTCTTCATCAGCTTCCTGATCAACGCGGCGGAGATCTCGACGAACCACGTGTTCTCGTCCGGCAATTTCATGATCCTCGGCCTGATGCTGCTCGCTCTCCACGTGGCCGGCGTAGGCAGCGCTTGGACCACCCGTGGCCGACGCCGCTGAACCTCGCAATGACCATCGAAGTCCGTGACTTGGCTTCATAGGGGTGGTCAAGGGCGGCGCGACCACGTAGCCGTTGCCGGCAAGTTCCGCGGCAGCACGCGGCACCGGCGGCGGTCGCCGTCGCCGGTCTACGGGAGGGGCCGAGGCACGGGACCGGTCGCGCCCCGTATGCCGTGGGGCGGGAGGCCGGCGCGTGGGCCGCGGCCAGCTCTGCGACGACGGGGTCAAGCCGGCCAGGCGCTGGATTGACCAGAAGCCACCCTGATGGGAGCGGTGGGCGGCGCTGCCCGCCCGCGGCGGTGTCGGAGGGTCAGTCGGGTGGGCGGAAGCCCCAGCGGCGCCGGGGCTTCTCCTTGGCTCCCCTGAACAGCCGGCCGCGTAGCAGTTTCGCGGCCGTCGCGTCGCCCGCTGCTGCGGCCCGCCTGTACCACTGCTCGGACTCGGCCTTGCGGCCGTCGTGGAAGAGCAGGTACCCCATGTTGACCATGGACGTGACGTCACCGGCGTCGCCCGCGCGCCGCAGCCACGGCTCGGCTTCGCGCAGCCTGCCGAGCTCGCAGAGCAAGCTGCCGAGTGGGCCCATGGCCCCGACCTCCCCGGCCTCGGCGGCGCGCCGGAGCCACTGTTCCGCTTCGGGGCCCCGGCCGGTCCGCTCGAGCAGGAGCCCCAGGTTGACCATCGAGGCCGGGTCCCCCGCGTCGGCCGCGCGCCGCAGCCACGGTTCGGCCTCGCGCAGCTTCCCGGCTTCGCAGAGCCGGATGGCCAGGGCGGCGGCGGCGAGCAGGTGTCCGGACGCGGCGGCCCGGCGGTACCACTGGTCGGCCTCGGCGGGTCGCCCGGTGTTGTCCATGAGTACGCCGAGGTCGTACTGGGCGCGGTCGAATCCGGCGGCCACCGCGCGCCGGTAGGCGTCCTCCGCCTCTCGCGTCCGGCCCGCCGCGTAGAGGAGCGTCCCGAGGTTGCTCATCGCGCTCGCGCTACCGGCGTCGGCCGCTTGCCGCAGGAACGGTTCGGCTTCCCGTGCACGGCCGCTGTCGTACAGGACGACGCCGAGGGTGCCGGCGGCGCGTGGATGGCCGGCCCGCACGGCCTGGCGCAGCCAGAGTTCGGCTTCGTCCATCCGCCCGGTGGTTTCCAGGAGGACTCCGAGTGCGTAGAGGGCGGTGGTGTCACCCGCCTCGGCGGCCTTGCGCAGCCACGGCTCGGCCTGCGGTCCGCGGCCCGTGCTGGTCAGTCGCTCGCCGAGCAGGCTCATGGCCGTGACGTCGCCGGTGCGGGCGGAGCGCTCCAGCCAGGGTTCGGCCTCGTCGGCCCGGCCCCGGGCGAGCAGGGCGCCGGCCAGGAGCACGATGGCCGTGGGATGGCCGGTCTCGGCGGCGCGCCGCAGCCATGGTTCGGCCTCATCCAACCGGTCCGCCTGTTCCAGCAGACGACCGAGGTGGATCATCGCGGGTATGTGGCCCGTCTCGGCTTCCGCCCGGTAGGCCCGTTCGAGCTGGTCCTTTGCACCGGGTCCGTGGGGTCCATCGGTTCCATCGGTCCCGGCGGCTCCGTCGGCGGCCGCCTCGGCGCGCCGCCGGGCGGCCGTCAGACGCACGTCGGCGGCCTCTTCGCCCCGCCCCAGGCGCTCCAGCAAGTCGGCGAGGAGCGCGTACCCGCCCAGGAGGTCGGCGGTGTACGTCTCAGGATTCCGTTCCGCCAGCTCACGAAAGGTCCGGACGGCCCGGGCCGCCGCGACGAGCCCGTCGTCGAGTTCGGTGCCCAGAGTGGACCTGACGAACGCGTACGCCCATTGGCTGCGCGCCAGCTCGAAGAGGTCGGTTCCGCGTCCGGATGCATTCGATTCCCGGCCTGATGTCCCGCCCGATGTCCCGCCCGATGTCCCGCCGGGGGTATCGGCCGCTTCCTCGGCCGTATCCCCGCTCAGCTCCTCGGCCAGGCCCAGGGCCCAGCGCGAGTAATCCAGGGCGTCCTCGCGCCGGCCGGCCTGCGCGAGGTACCCGGCATGGTTGCGCAACGCCGAGGCCAGGCCCATCTGGTGCGCGCCGGGGTTCTGGTCGGCCAGTTTGTCCCAGGCCGTGACGGCCTGCCGGGAGCGCACCAGGGCTTCTTCGCGGAGCCCGAACCCCCACAGGTGTCCGGTGTGCGTGGCGAGGGCACTGGCCAGTTCCGGCAGGTGGGTCCCCGCATTGATCTCAGCCAGCTCCGTCAAGTGCTCGACCGCCACCGCGGATCGGGCCACCGCTTCCTCCAGGTCGCCCGCCGCGGCATCCAGGAGCGACTGGTTGAGCGCCAGGCGTGCCTCCATGGGGCGGGTGACGGAGTGATCGCTCTCGCCCAGGCCACGGAACTGCTCCGTGGCACGGCGGTAGTAGTCCCGGGCCTCCTCGTGCCGCCCTTCCTCGTACAGCAGGGTGGCGTGGTTGGCCAACGTCGTGCCCGTCGCGAGTGACTGGACGCGAGGGAACGGCATGGATTCGGGCAGCGCCGATCCGATCAGCTCGACGGAGCGGGTGGAACACTCCAGGGCCTCGCGCCGCTGCCCGGCCCCTGCCAGCCGGTTGGCATGGTTGCCCAGTGCCTCGGCGAGCAGCACCGTGTGGGCGTCGGGGTCGGCCCGCACCAGCGTCTCGTAGAGGTCCACGGCCTGTTGGGACCGCTCCATGGCCTCGGCGTGCTCGCCGGCGTGCGCCAGGGCAACCGCCAGGGCGGACAGAGCTCCGGCCCGGTCGCGTGCGGGGGCGGCGGGGTGATTGTGCAGGTCCACGGTCCGCCGCGCGTACGTGAGGGCCTCGGCCCACCGTCCCGCGCGGCCCAGGCTCAGCACGAGGTGCCGGTACAGCCCGGCCCGTCCGGCATCGGAGGTTCCGGGTTCGACGAGGGTGGCCAGGCGTACGGTGACGGCGGCGAGGCCGGTGTCCAGGTCGACATGTGGCAGGCCGCCCAGCCTCTCGAACGCGGCCTGTTCGATGGCTTCGAGGACCTCCTGGTCGGTGCTGTCGATGGCGCTGACGGCCACCAGGGCGGCGCTGCCCGCGTCGAGCGCGACGTCGGGGTGCTCCCGCAGCAGGGGGTGGAGGACCTGTTCGGCGAGGTGGGGCCATCGATCGGCCGCCGAAGCCAGGAGGGTCACGGCGCGCGGGGCGACGGCGGCGGCGCCGGGCGCCGTCAGCAGTGCCTTCGGGACCCCCGCCGCCCAGGCGTCGGCGCGGTAGCCGGTGACCGCGTGCCCGGGCACGGTCAGTGCCAGGAAGTCCTCGGCCAGCCGGTCGGGACAGAGCGGTTCGAGTACGGTGCGCGGGTCCAGCGGCGGGTAGACGCGGGCGTGGTCGCGCAGGAGGCACCGCACGGTCCCGGGTACGTCGGCCACGCCCGCCCGTTCCAGGGCCGCCGCGGCCGCCTCCCAGGTGGAGGCGCCGGTCAAGGTGGCGACGAACGCGACGCTCGCCATGTCGTCCGGTGCGGTGCGGAAGTCCAGGCCGGCCGCGCCGTTCTCGTACAGCCTCCGCCAGTTCTCGTGCTCCCGCTCCAGCAGGTAGGCCGACATCCCGGCCGGGTCCCGAGGGGCCGTCCGCCCGTGCACGTGCGCGTCCACGGCGACGAGGGCCGCCATGTGCACGGTGAGCGTGAGCCCGAAGGCGGGGTCCGCCAGCGATACCGCGGAGGGGGCCGATGCCGCGTCGGGTCGCCCGTACAGCTCCGCGAGTTCGGCGCGCGCGGTGGTGAACATGCGCTCCCGGTCGCCCGGTTCGCTCGCCAGTGGCGCCAGTTCGCACGCGGAGGCATCCGCCCGTCCACCGATCATGGACTTCACCGCCGGCCAGGCGTGCGGCGTACGGGCCATCAGCAGGACCCGGACGGGAATGCGCTCACCGTGGGCGCCGCCGCGCGGGCCGCCGTCGAACATGCTGTTGGCGAACAGCCAGGCCAGGTCGCGCAGGGGCCACCGGTCGGCGTAGTCCACCAGGACGAGCAGCCCGCGGAGGTGGCCGGCGCGGGCGTCGTGGCTACCCGCGGACTCGGGCAGGACCGTACCGCCGTGCCGGACGACGACCGTCTTCCACCCCTGGCGGACGGACCGCGCGGCGAAGTGATCGGCCAGCCGGGTCTTGCCCCGGCCGCCCGGGCCGTGCAGCCAACGGACGGCCAGCGCACGGCCGCTGCGGCCGGCGCCATCGGCTCCGGCGCCGCCCGCGCCCGGGCCGCGCCACCGGATCAACTCGCTCACCTCGGCTTCGCGTCCGGTGAACGGAACGACCGCGTTGCCCGCGTTGAGCAGTCGGCTGGGCTGCTCGATCCAGGCCGGGTCGGGGTCGCCGTCCGGCGGCTCGTGCTCGGCGAGTACGTACACGGGCCGGCCGTCACCGTGGATGTGGATGTCCGCGTTGATCGCTCCGTACGCGAAGCCGTCGAAGGCGTAGACGTTCTGGACGATCCTGGCGCCCTCGGGGTCCTCGGCGCCGCCCCGGAATCCCGCTGTGGGCTCCTCTCCACCGGACGGCCTGGGGGCGGTCATGCCCGGGTGTCCGACGCCGGGAGCGTGTTGGTACCGGGAGGTGCGGCGGGGGAGTGGTTGTGGATGCTGCCTCCGATCACGCCCTGCGCCGTCGAGTTCGGGGCGCTCGCGGTGATGTGCTGGGTGGTGGTCGTCGACACCTGCGGGTGCTCGCGCCGCATCTCGGCCAAGAGCTGCTCCAGTTCGCCGCGGGCCGCCGGATCGGTCAGCAGCAGGTCGCGCAGCCGGGTCTCCCATACGACCGCCACGCGCGCCCCGACAGCGGGGTTCTCGGCCTCCGAGTCGGCGAGTTCCCGGGCCGAACGTTCCAGTTCCGCCGCCATCCGCTGCTCGGCGCCCTCACGGCGCCAAAGCTGCGGCAGCCTCCGGGCGGCGCCCACCAGTCCGGTGGCCAACGCGGTGACGAGTACGGTGCCACCCTCGTGCGCCAGGCTCTCGATCACTTCCGACATGGCCGGCTTCCCTCCTGCGCTCCTTCGACGGCGGTCTCGAACAACCGCCTCCCACCCAGACGCTACGAGCCGACGGCCCGCGACGCAGGAAGATCACCGAACCAGCAGGTCACACGAGGGTGAAGCGACCCGACGGCGCCGGCTACGAGGCTCCGTCCACGGCCAGGGCGGTACGTGCCAGCCCGCGCAGCCAGGTGTGGGCGTGGTCGGTGTCGTAGCGCTGATGCCACGACAGGTACAGCCGCGCCGAAGGGAGTTCGAGGGGGAGGGGGAGCACGACCAGGCCGAGGTCGGCGACCGCGGAGCGCGTGGTGGCTTCGGGAACGCTGATCACGAGATCGGAGCCGCGTGCGAACTCCAGCGCGGCCGCCTCGGTGGGCGCGGTCGCCACCACGCGGCGGGTGAGGCCGAGCCGCGCGAGGGCCTCGTCGAGGGCATTGCCGAGGTTTCCGCGCCGCGAGACGGTGACGTGCTCGGCGGCGGCGTACCGCTTCGCGGTGACGGTCCTGACGCGGGTGAGGGGGTGCCCCGGCCGCACGACGGCGACGAGGCGGGACTCGCCCACGCTCTCGGTACGGATGTCCGGCGCGCCCGCGGGGTTGGCGTTCGCCTCCAGGTCGACCTCGCCGCGCCGCAACTCGGGGGTGTCGATGCTCGATTCCGCGACGAAGCGCAATCGCACCCCCGGCGCCTGTCCGCGTACGGCCGAGAGCAGTGCAGGACCGCTCGAAGCCACCAGGGAATCGTGCCAGCGGAGCGTGAAAGTGCGCTCCAACGTCGCCAGATCGAGTTCACGGCTCGGTGCCAGCACCCCCTGGACCTGGTGCAGCAGCTCGTGCACCTGTTCCCGGACGGCGATCGCGTACGGCGTCGGGGTCATCGTGCGGCCCGTGCGCACCAGGATCTGGTCCCCGGTCGTGCGCCGGATCCGGCCCAGACTCCGGCTCATCGCGGGGGCGGTGACGTGCAGGCGCGCGGCCGCCCCGGCCACGCTGCCCTCCTCCAGCAGCGCGTCCAGCGCGGTGAGCAGGTTCAAATCCAGTTGCATGGGAGTAATCCTAGCCGTGCTCTACATGCAGTTGTTGTTAATCGCGACGCTGGATACCTTCGAGGAAGAGCGCGAGACGGAACGCACAACGCGGCCGCGACCGGCTCCATCACCCCTCCTCAGACAGGAGCACCACCATGTCCGCAACGCCCCGGACCACCGACCTCGTCTCCTCCGACGCCGACCTCCTCGCCCAGACCGCGGACGCCGTGCGCGCGGCCGGTTCGGCGCTGCGCGAGCGGTTCGGCGAGGTGGTCGGCTACCGGACCCGCGAAGAGCTGATGCGTGCGCTCGCCGCCAACGACGAAACGGCCCTCGACATCCTGCGCCCCCGCCTCACGCGCCTGCGCCCGGACGCCGGCTGGGTGCAGGAGGAGCTGGACGGCGGGGCGCTGCCGCCCGGCGAGTGGTGGGTCGTGGATCCGGCCGAAGGCAACGTCAACCACCTGCGCGGTCTGCCGGAGTGGGCGGTGACCGCGACCCTCGTGCGGGAGAACCAGCCGGTGCTCACCGCTGTCCACCGGCCGCTGACCGGCGAGACCTACACCGCGCTCACCGGCGCGGGCGCTTACCTCGACGGCCGACCGCTGCACGTCTCCCAGACCGCGGACCTCGGCCTGAGCATCGTGGCCACCAGCCAGGCCCGACCGGACGAGGACGAGATGGTGGTGCGGCGCGTCGGCTCCTCGATCACCGCGATGCTCTTCGACGCGCTCGTCGTACGCACCGCGGTGCCCGCGACCCTGCACCTGCTGGACGTGGCCGCCGGCCGGATCGACGCCTTCTGGCAGTACGCCGGCGCCCGCGCGGACCTGCTGCCCGGGGCGCTGCTCGTCACCGAGGCCGGCGGACGGATCTCCGACGCCGAGGGTCGCCCCTGGACCCCGCGCAGCCAGAGCCTCCTGGCCGCCGCGCCCGGCGTCCACGCCGAGGCCGTCGCCACGCTCTCACGCTGACCGCGCACCACCACCCGCACCCACGGAAGGACCGGATCATCATGACCACGATCGCAGTTCTCGGAAACGGCCGCGTCGGCGGCAACCTGGCCACAGCCCTCACCCGGGCAGGGCACGAGGTGACCGTCACGGACCGCACGCCGGGCGCCGCCGCCGACGCTGCCCGCACGGCCCGGATCGTCATCAACGCCACCCCGGGAGCCGGCTCGCTGGACCGGCTCGTCGCCCTCCGCGAGGAACTGCGCGACAAGATCCTCGTCGACGTCTCCAACGCCACCGTCGACGGCCCGGACGGACTGCCCGCCCACCTTCTCTACCCCGGCTCGAGCCTCGCCGAGCAACTCCAGGAAGCGCTCCCGGGGACGCGCGTCGTCAAGACGCTCAACACCATGCTCTTCCCGGTGATGACCGCGCCCGCCACGCTCACCCGGGCGCCCGACGCCTTCCTCTCCGGCGACGACCCGCAGGCGAAGCAGGCTGTCCGTGACCTGCTCATCGACCTCGGCTGGCGCGAGGAGTGGATCACCGATCTCGGCGGAATCCAGACCGCCCGCGCCACGGAGGCCGCGATCCTGTTCGTACCGCACGTGATTCGGGCCAGCGGATTTGCGCCTTTCGCGATCTCGATCGCCCGCTGACCCGCCCGCGCCCCCCACAGATCCTCGTCGTACGCGGCCGAAGGGATTTCCGCCGGGTCTCGGGGCGGGGCGGGGCGAGCGCGGGGCGGCGCGGGGCTCGCATCGGGCCGGGTGGGACGGTCTCAGCCGTGGTGTCGCGCCGCCGCCAGGGCGTCCTTGACCTCTTGCGCCACGCGGGCGGCGTCGTCGGGGTTGTGCACGACGTCCGTGTGGTTCATGTCGATGACGAGGACTTCGCTGGCCGAGTAGTGCTTGTGGACCCAGTCGTCATAGCCCGACCACAGGGTGCGGTAGTACTCGACGAGGCCCTCGTCCTGCTCGAAGCCGCGGCCCCGCAGCCCGATGCGGTGCAGCACCGTCTCGAAGTCCGCCTTGAGGTAGACCATGAGATCGGGTGCCTTGCGGTAGGGCAGGCCGTCGATCTCGCGCATCATCTCGTCGAGCAGCCCCTCGTACACCCGCATTTCCAGGGAGCTGATCCGGCCCAGGTCGTGATTGACCTTGGCGAAGTACCAGTCCTCGTAGATGGACCGGTCGAGGACGTTGTCGCCCCGCTTGTACGCCTCCTTGATCGAGGCGAACCGCGTCTGCAAGAAGTAGAGCTGGAGGAGGAAGGGGTAGCGCTTGGCCTGGATCTCCTCGGGGCTCGCCGTGTAGAAGAGCGGAAGGATCGGGTTGTCGTCCACGCTTTCGTAGAAGACCTCGCTGCCCAGCTCCTTGGCCAGCAACTCGGCGACACTCGTCTTGCCGATTCCGATCATGCCTCCGACGCAGATCACCGGCATACCTCACTTCTCCCTGGGGGTCTTCTTCTTCGCGGGCGGGTGGCCCGGGCGCCCCCACCACTGACCGCGTCCGGGCGGTCACTCGATTCCCCAGGATGCTGATGATCGGCACCATCCGGTGCCCGTCCCGGCCGGGACCGACGCAGGTCGCTGTCTCCGACCGGCCGGACTGACCGTTCCGCAGGTGTCGCGTACGGCGACGAGTCACCGCACAGCGGCCGCCTTGAAGCATAGATGACGCCTCGCTCCAGGTCGGCCGGGCGTCCCTCGGGCGCCCGCCACACCTGCCCGCGGGCTGTCCCAGGACGCTCTCGCCCGTCGCGAGACAGGGCCTCGGTGGACGCGTCCTGGGAGACCGCCGGTACGCGGCCTCCGGTCGCGCTCAGCCGGCCGGCCTGGAGATCCGGCGACCGTCGTGCCCACGCAGAGGGTTTCGGCGGAAAGCCCGTCGGTGGGGGCGACCGCCTGAAGGGAGTCTGGTCTGGCCGGGGGATGCCCACTCCGGCTGCGGGTGGCCTGCTCGGCGACCGCATCGAGGTCGGCGGAGTGCCGGGCGCCGAGCACGGCTGCGCCGTTGGCCCAGGAGCCTTGGCCTTCGAGGCGAGGAGGTGAGCACCGGCATCGCCGACAATTGTTGGACGGGCCGCCTGCCCGCGCCCCGTCATGTGCTCTACGGCGGCGAGTACTTCGGTGAGTACGTGTTTCGCCATTCGACGACCACGGCCGAGGTCCTGAACCTGGTGGACACCCGATGGTGTTCGAGACCGGTGGCACCACCGTGGAAAGGTGAGCGAGTACCTGGGGTCGCTCCTGCACGGATGGTCGTCCAGTCGCGCAGCCCGAGCAGAAGAGGCACCTGAACCGCGCCCAGTACCGGCCGAACGTCGGCGTCTCTCCCTGGGCCGGTCTCCTCTGGCGAGGAGTTCCGCACGGTGCGCGCACGAGATGGGCCGGGAGCCGATCCAACAGCCCGACCAGCCGTTGACCGGTGGCCCCCGGCGCCGCACCCGAAGTAGGTGCGGCGCCGGAAGGTCCGGCCGTTCGAGGTCAGGAATTCTCGGGGGCCGACGCGGTGATCACCGAGAAGGATCCGCCCTGCGGGTCGGCGAGGACGGCCATCCGACCGGCCGCCATGTCGAAGGCCGGGGCCAGGACGCTGCCGCCGGCGCGGACGGCCGCGGCCTGGACCTCGTCGACGTCGTCCGCGTGGAAGTACGGCTGCCAGTGCGGGGGGACGCCGGGCGGGAGCTTGGACAGGTCCATGATCCCGCCGACCGCCCGGTCGTCGACCTTGAACTCGACGTACCCCTCGGCGCCGGGCATCTCGGAGCGGGCCGTGGTGACGGGCAGCACGGAGGAGTAGAAGGCGGCGGCGGCCGGGACGTCGGCGGTGGCCAACTCGTTCCAAATCAGCGCGCCGTGCTCGTTGACGATGCCCGCGCCGTCGAAGGTGCCGGCCTGCCAGAGGCCGACCACGGCGCCCGTCGGGTCGGTGATGACGGCCATGCGGCCGAGGTCCATGACGTCCATCGGGCCCATCATGACCGTGCCGCCGGCGTCGGTGACGGACTTGAGGGTGCCGTCGATGTTGTCGGTGGACAGGTAGGTGGTCCACATCGTCGGCGGCAGCGGGTCGGGGATGCTGCCATCGGGGTTCATCGCCTTCATGATCCCGGCGACGGGCTTGCCCTTGAGCGTGCAGACGGCGTACCCGCCCTGCTCGGCGGGTCCGACCTCTCCCTGCCAGCCGAAGAGGTCACTGTAGAAGTCGATGGCGGCCTGCTGGTCGGGGACCACCAGGTCGATCCAGCAGGGGGTACCGGGCTTGTAGGGGCCGGTCATGTCGGGCACAGATGCCTCCGTGATGCTGCTCGGGGTGAAGAAGCGGCCGGTTCCTCCCCGGGTTACGGGCGCTGGAAACGGCCCGTACAGGTGAACGCGTACCCCGCACCGCGGCCGACCAGGCGCAAACCTCCTGCCAGGCCAGGAGCCTGCCGCCAGCCGCAGGAAGCCCGGTCGGTGGGAGCAGGCCGGCCCGGGGGTACCCGCCCGGGCGTTCGCCCTCGTGCGGGCCCCCTCCCGGCCGAGGCGTGGGCCGGGAGGCCTGGCGGGCCCGCAGTGGTGCGGTCAGGCCGTGGCGGTGCCGAACCACACGGGCAGGTGGGCGAGGAGGTCCTGCTGGTCCTCGCCGACCCAGGCGACGTGGCCGTCCGGTCGCAGCAGTACCGCGGGCGCGTCGAGTTCCTCGCTGACGTCGACGACGTGGTCGACGCGGTCCGCCCAGCCCGCCACCGAAAGGCGGCCGGTCTGGTCGAGGAGCAGACCGCGGCCCTCGTGCGTCAGGTCGTACAGGCGGCCCCGCTTCAGCTGGACGTCCCGCAGCCGGCGGCCGAGGAGGTCATGGCCCGTGCCGAAGTCGTAGCGGATCGCGATCGCGGTGATCTTCTCGATGAGGTACCGGTTCACCTCCTCGAACTCCACCAGTTCCGCCATCAGCCGGCGCACCGCCTGCGCACCCGGCTCGGACGACATCAGCTGGATCTGCGCACGGGTGTTGTCCAGTACGTCGGCCGCCACCGGGTGCCGTTCGGCGTGGTAGCTGTCGAGCAAGCCGTCCGGTGCCCAGCCGGAGACCTCCGCGGCCAGCTTCCAGCCCAGGTTGAACGCGTCCTGAATACCGAGGTTGAGGCCTTGGCCGCCGGTCGGCGGGTGGATGTGCGCCGCGTCGCCGGCCAACAGCACCCGGCCGACCCGATACCGCTCGGCCTGCCGGGTCGCGTCGCCGAAGCGGGAGAGCCAGCGCGGCGAGTGCGCGCCGAAGTCGGTGCCGCCGTAAGCCCGCAGCTGCTGCTTGAACTCCTCCAGGGTCGGTGCGGCGGCACGGTCCTCCGCCACCCCCTCGGCGGGTACGACGACCCGGTACTCCCCGTCCTCCAGGGGCATGGCACCGAACCGCAGCTGCGTCTTGCGCACTTCGGCCGTCACGGCGGCCAGCGTCTCCGGCTCCACGTCGAGCTTCATCACGCCCAGCAGCGTCTCGACCCGGGAGGGCTCGCCGGGGAAGGCGACACCGAGCAGCTTGCGCACCGTGCTGCGGCCGCCGTCGCAGCCGACGACGTAGCGCGAGCGCAGCCACGTACCGTCGGCCAGCTCGACGCTCACCCCGCGGTCGTCCTGGTCCAGCCCGGTCACCTCGCAGCCGCGCCGGATCTCGGCGCCGGCCTCGACGGCGTGCTCGGTCAGCAGCCGCTCGGTGGTGGTCTGCGGGATGTGCAGGACGTACGAATGCGCCGTGTCCATCCGCTCCGGCCAGGACTTGGCGAGCCCGGCGAAGAAGCCGCCGACCATGTACTGCTTGCCGAGCGGGAGGAACCGGTCCAGCAGACCGCGCTGTGCCATGACCTCGATGCTGCGGGCGTGCAGCCCCTGGGCGCGGGACTGCTGGGTCGGCTCCGTCTCCCGCTCCAGTACGAGCACCCGCACGCCGTGCAGGCGCAGCTCCCAGGCCAGCATCAGGCCGGTCGGTCCTCCACCGGCCACGATCACGTCTGCGTCCACGTCTGCGTCCAGGTCTGAGTTCGCGGCCATGTCTGTCTTCGTCATGAGAAACCCCCATTGAGCGTGTTGCCAACGCCCGGCTGCTGTGCGCCCGCCCGGCCGCTCGTAGGCCGTCGAATGCGCACGTACTTCGTGAATCCCCGATTTCCCGCACTTTTCCGGGTCGATCGGAGATTCTGCAGCATGACCGGGGCCTTGCCGCAAGGCCCCCTGTGCGCTATATCTTGATAGTGGCAAGGAGTGGGAAACGACCTCCTTGCCTTTCTCATGTGTGCTGCCGTGTGTGGCGGTGGGCCACAGGTCCGCCGAGCGCGTACGCCGGCCCGTCGCACTTCCCGCAGTAGAAAACTGGCCCGGATCGGCCCGGTGGCCCCCCTGGGGGGGCGGGGGCGATGCCCACCGGCTCCCGGCGGCGGCCGGGAGTTCGGGGCGTCCCTGCGCCGGCTGACCACCCCGGGGCACGGAACCGTTGGCGTGGCCGCCGCCCGCGCGATCCGGGCCACCGATGGGTTGGTGGCCGTCCGCGCTGCGCGGAGCTTGCCCGCATCGAAGCCGTGGGGGGCTCGCGTACACGCGTCACCTGCCCAGGGCGATCCGTTCACGGCGGACGGACACAGGTTCGTGCAACCCCTCGTCCGCAAGCTTGATCAGGGGAGCGAACAAACCTTGTAGGACGCCCGAGTCTTGAGGTTGGTGCCCACTCGGAGCCGAAGGCAGGGCCACGACCGGCGTCGACGGTGCCGCCTCGTTGCCCAGGTCGACGCCGATCTCGCCGTGGACCTGGGCAGGCGCCAGCACCGGCCGTGCATTGACTCCTTGGTGCAGGAGCCGCCCGGTGCGTTCAGTTGTGGACGGGCCTTCAGAAGGGTTCAGCAGCCCGCAGGAGACCCTGCGGCAGGTACGGCGACTCCACGCGGACAGCCCAGCCGCGGCGCCGGGCGTGGCAGGCCAGGGCGAGGATGTCGAGGTCGACGGAAACATCTGGACCATCGGCGCGGTCGGCGACCTGGTAGTAGTCGCGATGGGCTTCCAGCGCGTCGGCCAAGGCCAGGTTGAAGCTCTCCTCGTCGCCCTCCACGAGCTGCGACAGCAGCACGGCCGGCGGCATCGCGAATCCCCAGTCCTTTGCCTTCTCGGCCTCCTGCAGCGCCCGCTGCGTTGCCGCTTCGGGGTCGGTGCCCTTCAGGTAGGCGTGCAGGGCTGCGCGGTAGGCGGCGAAGGCGGAGCCATCCGGGCGGGCGAAGGTGGGGCCGGTGAGGACCAGCGGGGCGAGGTCCTCACGTTCGCCGGTGATGAGGGCGAACGCAGTGGCGGTCTGCCAGTTCCCGGCACCGGCTTCTTCGCCCCGCTCGGCCGGGTAGCGCAGTGTGCGCCCGCCGATGGTCACCTCGACCTCGGTGCCCGGCTCCGCCAGCGCGATGCGGAACAGGGCCGCCCCCGCCCGGGAGGCCAGCCGAAGGGTTGCGAGCTGGGCGTCCGTGACGTCGCCGGGGTTCCCCGCCCGCCACTTGAACAGGCGCTCCTGATCGCCCATGACGCTGCCGAGACGCCAGACAGCGAGGGGCTTTCCGTCGGCGGGAGTGAACGCCTCCCGCAGGTGTTCCTCGTACATGGCCTCGATCCGCTCGATACCAGCGCGCTCACAGGCCGGCCGTTCCACCACCAGCGGGCCCGCGGCAAGTGCGGCGAGAGCGTCCGGCCGCCGGTTTCGGCCGAACCCCCCGACCCGCGGGCCCGGCGTCTCGAAGCCGGTGATCAGGGCGTACGGGAGGTAGTCGGTGCGGACGGCCGGCGACCAGCCCGATGTCCGGTGCGCGAGGGCGGCGAGAGCAAGAGGGACCAGGGGGAGGAGAGTGCTCGGGGAGGCGGCGCGGCCGTGCAGGGCGGCGTGCCTGGTCAGGAGGTCGGCGAGCGCGGCATCGAAGGCATCGCGGTCCTCGGCGACCAGGGCGCGCAGCGCATGGAGCGCCGCGCTGCCCGGCCGGTCCAGCAAGGGCTCGCCGGTCTCTGCGGCGCGGGCTCGGATGCGGTCCAAGGCCGCGTCAATGGCCGTGAGCTTGGCCCGCGTGCTCGGCGGGTACTCCTCGTCGTCGCCGGTGTCGTCCAGGACCACGGCCATCAAGCCGGTGGCGAGCTCCCCGGCCGGCGTACCCTGCGCCTGCGCGGCGAACTTGTCGCGGGCGAAGTGGAAGGCCTCGCCGTGCCACTTGGCCTTGTCCGTGAGGACCGTCAGGCAGAGCGCGTCGGTCCACTCCCCGGGCGTGACGCTCTCCTCGGGGGAGTCGTCGCCCGGGTCGTAACTCATACCGAAGTTCACGTAGTCCAGGAACACCTGGAAGCTGCAGTGCGGGTGGTACGCGGCGTAGGCGACGGCGCCGGCCGCGGCTTCACAGGCGTCCTTGAGGGCGGCCTTGGCCTCCGGGGTGCCGAGGCCGGGTGTCTCGACGGAGAGGGCGCCCAGATAGGCGTGGAACTCGTCGGCGATCGACTGCCATTCGTAGGTGGTGATCCGGCCGGCCCTCGACATGGAACGCACCTGGCCCCCGATGCGGTTCGTGAAGTCCTCGCGCGCTGCCGACACGGCCGCCGTCCCCACCTGGTGACGCTCTATTCGCACTGCCCTGCTCCTTGATCGATCTCTGCTACAGCCTAGATGCGAGATCTGACAGGCCAGCGCCTGCGGTGGCCGGCGCCCTGGCCGGGCCGCGCCCCTGGCAGCAACCCGCCCGTGGCCGCAGGCCGACTATCAGGGTCACCTTCGCCCGAGCACGCCCCGAGATCAATTACGGACATCGCCCGGCGGCTGTCAAAGGCGTTTGGCGCTGCGCAGGGTGGCGGCGTAGTAGCCGTTGCCGTCGATGCGGGAGGCGCCGCCCTTGTCGCCGATGGTGGGACCGTTGGCCTCTTCTCGGCTCGATATGAAGATCTTGTGGCCGTCCGTGTCGTTGCCGAGGTACATGCCGGTGTGGTCCAGGCGCTCGCCGGTCCGCGCGTCCAGCTTGAAGAACACCAGGTCGCCGGGCTGCAGGACGTCGATGGAGGTCGGCCGGTCCTTCGCCGTGACCCCCTTGAGCGGCAGGATGTCCACTCCGGCCTTCGAGCGCGCCATGCCGTTGGCGGTACGGGGCAGCCCGCTGCCGCCCGTGTCGGTGGCTGCCAGCGGGAAACGGCTGCGGTAGCCGAAGACGGTTCGGATGAAGCCGGAGCAGTCGACGGCCCGAAACTTGGCCTTCTCGGGCTGCTCCTTCGTGCCGTCGCGGAAGGTGTACGGGATGCCGAGGTAGTCGTAGAAGTCCGACTGCTCCAGACGCAGGTCGTTGCCCTCGGAACCTTTGGGGTTGATCGGGCCGAAGGCCGCGTCGCCCGCGTACGGGACGCCGGCCGCGTCCTTCTTGACGGGTGCCTGGTCGCCGTACTGGAAGGCGATCGCGAAGATGTCGTCCTCCTCGCTGCCGTAGTACTTCTTGAACCAGTCCTGGAACCACTGCTCGCGCTCCGCGCCGACGCGCCAGGGCTCCGGCAGCAGGCGGACCCAGGTGTCGGTGACGACACGGGTCTGCGTGGTGGCCGGCTCGGTGAAGGTACGGCTCTTGCCGGTGAGGGTCGCGGTCCGGGCCCCGTCGGTGAACGTCGCGAGGACGGCACCGTCCCCGCTGCGGAGCACCGAGCGCTGCGGGTTCTTCAGCCGCTCCCACTTCTGGGTGCCGTCCTGACCGCCCTTGGCGCCGCCCTTCGCCGCCTGGTCGGTTACCCGCATGACGGCAGGGGCCTGGGCCTGCTCCTCCCTGCGCAGCTCGTAGGTGAAGTATGCGCTGGCGGCCAGCAGGCTCGTCACCACGCAGGCGTGCAGGACGGGACGGGCGCGACGGGCGGGTTTGGCGGTCATCGTGGCTCCGGGCGGTACGGCAGGCGGTGCGGGTGGTCGGGCGCGGCGTCGGTCAGGCGGGGCGTCGGTCAGGCGGGGCGTCGGTCAGGCGTGCGGCAGAAAGCCCAGCAAGATGCCCGACGTCAGGACGACGTACGTCATGAGGGTCGCGGACCCGGTGGCGAGGAGCGTGGCGCCCTTGGGCTGGCGGACCAGCTGGTAGGCGATCAGTCCGGGGACGATGAAGCCGAGGGTCTGGTTGGCGTACAGCAGGGGGAACTTCATCTGCAGCACGATGACTACCGTGGCCTGCAGGAGCACGCCGATGAGGACGACGGCCGCGAACAGCCGCTTGCCGTAGAGGATCACGAACTTCTGCGTGACGAGCGTCAGCACGTACGTCAGGACGGTGATGCCGACGACGAGGGCGGCCCGCTGCAGGTCCTCGATGAGGGTGAGGGCGAGCCAGCCCGGGGTGATCATGCCGCCGGGCGAGAGATTCGTGGTCAGGTAGCACAGCAGGGAGAAGAGCAGGCCCAGTGCGATACCGATCGCGGCGATCTCGGGTGTGAGGACTGCGGGGATCAACGGGGCTCTCCTGGATAGTGCTGCGGGTCGTGCCACTGCGGGTCGTACGACTGCGGTTCGGCTGACTGCTGGTACGGATACGGGTACGGGGCCTGCGCGTACGGCGGCTGCTGGTACGGGGCTTGCGCGTACTGTGCCGGGTCGGCGTACGGCTGATCCGCCACGTACTGCCTGGGCACGGGCGGCTGCGCGTACCGCGCCTCCTGTGCGGCGGTGAGGTCCGCGTACGGGTCGAGGTGCGGGACGTACTGCGGCTGCTGCGGCCGGTCCTTGCCGGGCGGCTCGGGCGCGGGCTCGTCCTCGAACCCGGGGAGCTCCGCGAGGTGCTCCAGCAGGATCTCCCCCTGACCGTGGATGTTGCCGATGGCGACCAGCGAGGACTCCGCGCCCAGGTGGCCGAGCAGCTCGTGCATGAACTCCTCGCCGTCGCGCTGATCGCCGCCGAGGTCGACGGCGCGCGAGCGCCACTCCGCGGGGATCGCGTCGATGGCGCTCTTGGCGGGGTGCCCGATCACGAAGACCTTCTCGGGCATCAGGTCGGGCACGATCTGGCCCATCTGGCCGTTGCGCTCGACCCGGTCCGGCCGGCAGTTGATCACCACGTGCAGTGGACGGTCGACGGCCCCGAGGTCGAGGAGCTGGTTGATGTTCATCAGCGTGGACTCGGGGTCGTTCGCGGCGAAGACGTTGGCGAAGCGCACCCGCTTGCCGCCGGGCGCGACGTACCGTTCCACGGAGAGCACGCCCGGGTCGGGTGGGGCGTCGTACATCCCCTGGAGGGCGGTCTCGCGGTCGACGCCGAGCAGCTCGGCGACGGTGAGCGCGATGGCGACGTTCTCCTTGAAGGTGAACCAGCTGAATCCGCGCAGCTCCTCGTCGCTGACCGTGTCGGGGTCGGCGTAGATGAGCCTGCAGTCGCGCGCGTCCGCCTCCTGCTGGAGGACGTGGAAGCGTTCCTTCTCAGCGGTGACGCAGATCCCGCCGTGCGGCATCGACCGCGACAGGGAGCGTCCGATGTCGTCGAGGGTCGGGCCCATCTCGGCGACGTGGTCCTCGCGGACGTTGCACAGCACGCCGATGGTCGACTGGATGAGCTTGGACTGGTTGATCTCCTGGAGGGCCGGCATGACCGCCATGCACTCCATGACCAGGGCGTCCGGTTGGTAGGCGGCGGCGCGTCGGACGATCCCGATCTGTTCGACGACGTTGGCGATGCCGAACTTGCGGTAGACGGGTTCCTCGGTGGCGTCGGGGTGGATGAAGCGGGCCGCGGTGCCGGTGGTCTTGGCGACCGTGCGCAGTCCGCCGCCGCGCAGTGCTCCGGCGCAGAGCCGGGTGATGGAGCTCTTGCCGCGGATGCCGTTGACGAGGACGCGGTGGGGTATCCGGTCGAGGTTGGCGTAGTGGCGTCGTTGCTCGACGATGCCCGCGACCAGCATGCCCAGGCAGCAGATGAGCAGCACGCAGTAGAGGAAGAGCACGGCGGATCAGTTCCTTCCGGCCGGGGTGGCGCGGCCGGGCGTCCGGCCGGTGCCGCCGCCGGCATCCCGCTTGCGCTGCTCCTGCAGCTGCTGACGGATGACTTCGAGGCTGCGGGTTACGGCGCCGACCTCGTCGTGGTGGGTCGGGTAGAGGACGGTGCGACGGTCGCCGTCGGCGAGGGCCTCGGCCCGCTCGGCGAGGGCGCGCAGCGGTCGTACCACGATGATGTGCAGCCAGCCCAGGCAGGCCGCCGCGCCGGTGAGTCCGAGCAGTCCGGCCAGGACGGTGCGGTTCTGCGTGGTGTACGCGGCGATCTCCAGGCCCTTGGCGGGCTGCCGGGTGACGACCGTCCAGCCCAACGGCTGGGCCACTCCGCCACCGGTCATGGGCGCTGCGGCGGCGATGTAGGTACCGCCGTGACGCAGCACGCTGCTGCGGGTGCCGGGACCCTTGCCGCTCTTCTGGTTGGCGCTCGTCACCAGAGCGTCGAGCTCGGCGTCCGGCAGCTTGGTGAAGGCGCGGTAACCGCTGTTGGAGCCGATGACGCGGTGCTTGGCATCGACCACGCGGACCTCGCCCATCCCCGGCCGCCTCAGCAACGCGTTGATGAAATCCATGCGCAGCTCACCGACCACGACCGCGCCACCGAGTGCGGGCGCCTCGGCGTACTCGGTGATCACGGGCTCGTGGCCGCTGTCGATCACGGTCACCGGTTCACGGGAGGCCGCCTTGGTGCCACTGTGGTGGGGCGTGCCGCCGGCCCGCGCCATGACGCTGCCGTCGGACTTCAGGACGTAGAGCGATTCGTAACGCGTGTGCTCGCTGCGGGTGCGTTCCAGTACGGCCGTCAATTCGGCGGGGGTCGCCTTGGCGGTGAGGATCGAGGCGACGGAAGCGAGGTCGGCGTGGCCTTCGTTGAGGGCCCGACGCGCCCGGTCGGCGAGGGTGTCGGTGCGCTCGCGCTGGTCGTCGACGACCGTCTGGGGCACCTTCACGGAGGTGCCCGCGCGGTTGAGCGTCAGCAGGAGCGGTGCGGACCACACCAGCAGGAGGACTGCGCACACCGCGAGCAGGGCACGCGTTCCGATCCGGCCGCGGCGGCCCGGGCGCGGGCTGTCGGTGGGCGTGCCGGACTCCCCGAGCGACTGGCGGCGCAGTCGGTCGAGTGCGGCGCCGATGCGGGCCGCTTCACCGTACTTCGGGAGGGTGACCGGGCGGTGCAGGTCACCGCGGCCGATCCGACGGCTCTCCAGGAACAGCTGGAGCAGCGGGCGCTGCACGGTGACGACGAGCAGGGCGACGGCGAGCGCCCCGAGGACGAGCAGGGCGCCGGCCGCGGCGAGCCAGAAGAAGGAGTCGCCGACGGCGGAGCCCTGTTCGGTGACGCTGACGAACGAGACGACGGTGAGCCCGAGGGCGGTCGCGTCGGTGCCCTCACCGGGTGCCGGACCGGCGAGTTTCGCGTAGCCGGCCACGGAACGGTGACCGGACGCGGCGTCCCCGAGCAGGCTGCCGCTGACGCCGGGGAAGCCGCCGGAGCCCGGCTCCTTGGACTGCAGGGGGTGCTGCTTCGCCTTCTGCGCTGTGGTCTTCGCGAACGCGTCGAGCTGCTTGCGCTCGCGCCCCGAGTTGCCGACGCCGCTGCTGTCGAGGACATGGCCGGCGGCGTCGAGGACGGCGATCGCGCGTCCTTGGCCCAGGCTGATACCCGGCACCTTCAGACTGCTGGAGGCGACCAGGAGCTGCTGCGGGTGCCCCTGCCAGGAGAGCAGGGCGAGGGTGAGGAGGCGCGTCTCGCCGTTTTCGAGCCGCACCATGCGAGGGGCGAGGCCGTTGGGGGCGTTGAGGGTGGTGAGGTCGAGGGCGGTCAGCGGGAGGTTCTCGCCGCGCTGAGCTTCGAGCCGTCCCGACTTGATCTCGATCACCGCCGTGCCGCGCCATTTCTGGTACACGTTGCCGAGCTTGTCGAGCACCGAGTCCGGTGAGACCGGCTCACCTGCGGTGAACAGGGAAGCGGTCCGGCCTATGTCGGTGACGCTCTCGTCGAGCGAGGCGCGCAGGGCGATGGCGCCGTCCTCCGCGAAGTGCTGCTGGGAGGTGAGGACGGCGGGCGGTACGGTTCCCTTGCCCACGTGGCCGAGCTGGAACGCGGTGAGGGCGGCGAGGGCCAGCAGCAGGGCGGACAGGGCTGCGATGGGTGGGCGGATGCCGCCCATCAGGGACATGTCCGCTCTACGGCGCGCACGGCGCCGCCGCCTCGGTCGCGACGCGGCCAACGCAGGCTCCTCTTCGTTTCGTCCTGGAGCCGGTGTGGCCGAGGGGATGGCGCAAGGGTATTCGGAAGGCGCCGCTCCGCTATTTTCATATGACTATGAGCGCACCATCGACCCAGCGAATAACAATTGCGACACTATGTGGCGCGCTTGCTCTGCTTTGCGCCGTTTTGGTGCTTTTTGCCGTGCGGTCGGACGGAACGCCTCCCGCACGGCAGGCCGCCCCCGCGCCCCAGGCAACCGCCGACAACGACCTCGTGGGCCGGATCGCCCGCTTCGCCGCCGGCTTCGGCGAGCACGGGGGCTACCGCGTCCCCACGAGCGGAGAACGACAGGCGCTCACCCGGGGCGTCGCCCTCCTGCTCGACGGCGACCAGGACGCGGCGCGGACCCAGCTCGCCACCGTCGGCTACGCCGTGCACACCGTGACGGACGGCGTGAGCGGGCGCCGGTACGCCGAAGTCGCGGACGCGGTGAGCGAATCGGGCCGCGACAACCGGGGCTGGGGACGCGTGTACGTGGACCTCGACCATCGCCCGCGCTGGTCGGTACAGGTCCCCCACCCCATCGCCGACGCCCGCACCGAGCTCTTGGGCGCACGGGTGCTCCGCGGAGCACCGGGCGGGGTGCTGGTGATCGCCGGGGCCCACCGCAACGCGGGCCGGGACGGCGCGGCCGACATGGCCCACCGTACGGACTCCGTCTTCCACGGCGTGGTGGGCGAGCTGATGCGGCGTGACCTCCCGGGGATCCAGCTGCACGGCTTCGCCAACGAGTCGTTCCCCGGCCGCGACGCGGTGGTGTCCACGGGCGCCGGCGACAAGGCCACGGCGGACGCCGAGGAGTTGGCAGCGGCGCTGCGCCGCGATGGCCGCCGGGTCTGCACGGCCTACTCCGAACGGTGCCGGCTCTCGGGAACGGAGAACGAGCAGGGCCAGGTCGCGGCGGGCGACGATGTCCGTTTCCTGCACCTCGAACTGAACCGCACGGTCCGCGGGGACGACGCGGGACTCGACCGCACCGCGGCATCCATCACGACACTGACCGACCGCTGGTCCCGGAGCTGACCCGGAACCTCGTTCCTATGCGAGCGCGCACGCCCTGTCCTGTGGAAACCAGAAGTGACGTCCCCTCAGGGTGTTCGCCGGACGCTCCTGCAGCCGGTTGTGGACCATGACGGTGTACGCACGGTTCACCACGTGGCTCGACTACGCCCTGGAGCGGGTGGGGCTCGCGCCGACCGGGCAACGAACGGGACAGCGCGGATCGGCCGGCACCAGAGTGACGTACTCGGTAACCCGGCCTTCGCGCGCGCAGCGAGTCACCGACAAGGGGTGTCCCGGCAGTACACCCCTCCCAGGGCGCTCCGGACCTACGGTCGGAGAGTGGACAACCGGGAAGAGGTCCGCGAGTTCCGCACCTGGCAGCGCGCGAAGATCAGAACGGGCGGGACTGCCCGCCGCCCCCCGCCGACGCGTGCCCGGCCGGAGCAGGAGCGAGCTCGCGGTGCTCGCCGACGTCAGCGTCGCGTACTACGCCAAGCTGGAGCGCGGCAGCCCCGCCGGCGTCTCCCCGGCCGTCGCCGTCCTGCGCACCGAGGCCGGCCGCAACCTCCCACGGACCCTCACCATCTACACCGCCGAACCCGGATCACCCTCCGAAGAGGGACTTCGCCTGCTCGCCTCATGGGCGGCCACGCCCCAGACCCAGACCCCCGCACCGAAGTGAGGGGTGCGGTTGCGGGCGGGTTCTCGGATCGGACCAGTCTTCGGCCGGGATGCGGGAACCGGGTGTCCCGACAGTGTCCCCCCGGGGTTCACTGGGCTGCTGTCGCGGCGGAGATGTCGACGCGGGCGGCCCTGCGGGCGGGCCAGAGCGAGGCGAGCAGCGAGCCTGCCAGGGCGATCAGGACGGTGAGGGCGAGGCGGCCCCAGGGCAGGACCAACTCGTAGCCCGCGACGTGCGCTTGGAGGGTGCGTCCCAGTGCCCAGCCGAGGCAGACGCCCATGACCGTGCCGAGGGTCGCGCCGAGCGCGCCGAGGAGCAGGGCTTCCAGGCGGATCATCCGGCTCACTCCGGCGCGGTCCAGACCGAGGGCGCGCAGCGTGCCGAGCTCCTTGCGGCGTTCGAGGACGGACATGGCGAGGGTGTTGGCGATGCCCAGTGCGGCGATCACCAGGGCCATGCTCAACAGGGCGTAGAAGACGTTGAGCTGGTCGCCGATGCCACGGCTGTCCTGGGCGCGGATGCCCGCCTGGTCGAGGACGCTCAGCGTGGGGTTGTCGCCGAGGGCGTGGGCGACGCCTGCGAGCGCGGCCCGGCTGGGCCCGCCGGCCGTGGCGACGAGGATCGCGGCGGTGCTCGGGGTGGAGTCGTAGCGGGCGACGACGGAATCGGGTGCGGTGATGCTGGGCATCAGGTCGCTCTGCTCGTCCGCCTGGTAGATGGCACCGATGGTGACGCTGCCGCGCTGGTCGTTCTGCCTCTCCAGGGGCAGGGTCTGCCCGACGTGCCAGCCCGCCTGCGCGGCCTTGAAGTCGGCCACGGCGATCCGGCCCTTGGCAAGGCTGTCGAGGGAGCCTTCGAGGACGTCGTACCGCAGTAGTTTGCCGATGGTGGCGGGGTCGACGCCGGTCAGGACGGACTCGCTGCCGCCCAGGCGGTATCCGGTGGACTGGTTGAGCGGGCTGTACGTGGCGCCGGCCAGCTGCTTCAGGGGCGTGGCGGTGGTAGGGGCCATCCGCCGGCCGCCCGCGGATTTCACCACGTAGTCGGCGCTGAGGGCGTGGGTGGTCGCGCGGTCGAGGTACTGGGCGGCCGAGGCCCCCAGGACGGACAGGCCCGAGGCGAGGGTGAGGGCGATGGCGAGCGCGGCAGCGGTGGCGCCGGTGCGGCGCGGGTCGCGCACGGTGTTACGGACGGCGAGGTCGCCGTGCACCGGGGCCACGCGGGTCAGCAGCGGCCGGAACAGGGTGACGACGGGCCGGGCCAGCAGCGGGATGAGGCCGATCGTCCCGGTCAGCGCGATGGCCGCGCCGAGACCGATGACGGTCCGGGCGTCCTTCCCCGTGGTGAGGGCTCCGTACACGACGGCGGCGGTGCCGGCGAGCAGCAGTGCGGCGCCGAGGCCGGTACGCAGGGAGCCGGGGCGTGCGGGGGCCGTGTACTCGGCGGCGCTGAGCGCGGCGACGGGCGGGATGGCCATGGCCCGGCGGATCGGGAGCCATGCGGCGACCATGGGCAGGAGGGTGCCGACCAGCATGGAGATGATCACGGTGGTCGGGGTGAGGACGAGCGGCGCGGCCGGGGTGTCGGTGAAGAGCGTCTGGAGCAGTGCGGCGACCCCGGTGCCGACGGCGAGGCCGGCCACGGAGGCGATCGCGCCGACGAGGAGGGACTCGGTGAGCAGGATGCGCCGCACCTGTTCGCGGGTGGCTCCGACGGCCCGCATCAGGGCCAGCTCCCTGGTGCGCCGGGCGACCAGCATGGTGAAGGTGTTGGAGATGAGGAAGGTGGCGACGAACAGGGCGACCGCGGCGAAACCGACCAGGATCTGGCTCGTGGTGGTGGTGCCGCTCGTGGCGAGGTTCGCCCGGATCTGGGCGAGCCGGGCGCCGGTGACCGCGCTGGTGCCCTTGGGCAGCACCGATTCGACGCGGCTGAGGAGCTGCGTCACGTCAGTGCCGCGCGTGGCCGTGAGTTCGATGTTCTGGTAGTGGCCGGGTTGGAGGAAGAGCCTCTGTGCGGTGGCGTCGGCGAACAGCGTGAGGCTGCCCCCGGCGGGGAGCTTGGTCCCGTCGGTGCGGAAGATGCCGCTGAGGGTGTAGGAGGCGGCGCCGTTGTCCGTGCCGACGCGCACGGTGTCACCGACGCGGTAGCCGCCCTCGGCGGCGGTGGCCTCGTCGAGGGCGATCGCGTCGTTGCCGGTCGGGCCGGAACCCTCGGTGAAGTGGTACGCGGGGTCCTTGCCGTCCGCCGTCGGGGCGAAGTTGCCGCCCTGGGCGTTCGTGCCGTTGCCGAGGGGCTTGCCGGCGCGGTCGGCGACGGCGGCGAAGCCGTCCACCCGGCCGGCGGCGGCGGCGACGCCGGGGAGCTCGGCCAGAGCGGTTGCGGTGGTGGCGTCGAGGTCGCCCGGTCGGCCGCCGTTCGCGGGGTCGGCATCGGCGGAGACGTTGACGGCGATGCGCTCGTAGCCGTCGGTCGCCCTGGCGGTGGTGGCCTGGCTCAGGCTGTCGCCGTAGACGAGGCTGCCGCTGATGAAGGTGACGCCGAGCATGACCGCGAATGCGGTCATCAGTAGGCGGGTCTTGTGCGCGAACACGTTGCGCAGGGCGGTACGGAACATGGGATGCGGATCCTGGGAGGCGGGCTCGACGGAGGCGAGCGGCTGACTGGGGCGGTGCCGGTGCGGTGTGGTGTCGTGCGGTGCGGTGCGGTGCCGGTGTACGAGCTGGTCGTCAGCTGGTGCGCGAGCGGGTGTCGAATTCCTTCATCCGGTCCAGGACCCGGTCCGGGGTGGGCCGTGCCATCTCGTCGACCAGGCGGCCGTCGGCGAGGAAGACCACGCGGTCCGCGTAGCCGGCGGCGACCGGATCGTGGGTGACCACGACCACGGTCTGGCCCAGTTCGCGCACCGAGTCGCGCAGGAAGCCGAGGACCTCTGCCCCGGCGCGGGAGTCGAGGTTGCCGGTGGGCTCGTCGCCGAAGATGATCGCGGGCCGCGAGACCAGGGCACGGGCGACCGCTACGCGCTGCTGCTGTCCGCCGGACAACTGCGCGGGCCGGTGGTCGAGGCGCTGGGAGAGGCCGACCATGGAGACCACGCGGTCCAGCCACTGCTGGTCGGGGCGACGACCTGCGATGGTCAGCGGCAGCGTGATGTTCTCCAGGGCGGTCAGCGTCGGCAGCAGGTTGAACGCCTGGAAGACGAAGCCGATCCGGTCGCGGCGCAGCGCGGTGAGCTGCCGGTCGCCCAGCGTGCTCAGTTCGGTGGTGCCGACGCGCACCGAGCCGGAGCTGGGCGAGTCGAGCCCGGCGGCGCAGTGCATCAGGGTCGACTTGCCGCAGCCCGACGGACCCATGATCGCGGTGAACTCGCCCTCCCGGAAGGCGATGCTGACCCGGTCCAGGGCGACGACACGGGTGTCGCCGCTGCCGTAGACCTTCGACAGGTCGGTGGTGGCGGCCGCGATGCCGGTCGGCGTACGCGGCTCGTGCGGGGTGAGCGAGTGGGCGGGCACAGGGGGACTCCTCTTCGGGTGCGGAAGGTGCACTTCGAAGGGTGTCCGGGGAACGCATCGGGGTCAGGGCGACCGCGTATCGGCAGCCGCTCCCCTTCGTATCGGTTCTGTAGCAGGGACCGGGCGGTCAGGCCGGCAGGCGCAGGGTGGCGACGGCACCGCCGTCCGGGGCGTTGTCCAGGCGCAGTTCCGCGCCGAGGAGCCGGGCTTGGCCCAGGGCGATGGTCAGGCCCAGGCCGTGGCCCGAGCCGCGCTCCGTCGCGCCCGTGTGGAAGCGGCGCGGGCCGTGGCGCAGCAGTTCCGGGGGGAAGCCGGGGCCGTGGTCGCGGACGACGACGGTACGGCCCTCGACGGTGACCTGTACCGGGGTGGCGCCGTGCCGGTGGGCGTTGATGACGAGGTTGCCGACGATCCGTTCGAGGCGTCGCGGGTCGGTCTCCACGGTCTCCACGGTCTGCGCGGCGTCTTCGCTCGGTGCGTCGGCGTCGGCGTCGGCGTCGGTGTCGGCGTCGGTGACTTCGGTGTCGAGGCCGGTGCGCGTCACGGCCTCGGACACGACCGCGCCGAGGGGGACACGGGCGCGGACCGGCTGTTCGGCTCCGGCGTCGAGCCGGGAGATCTCCAGGAGGTCCTCGACCAGGCCGCGCAGGTCGCGCACCCGGGCCCGGAGCCGTTCCTCCGTCTCACCGGGCGGCAGCAGGTCGACGGCGGCCAGCAGACCGCCGACGGGGGTACGCAGCTCGTGGGCCACGTCGGCGGTGAACTGCCGCTCGGTGCGCAGACGTCGGCTGAGGCTGTCCGCCATGAGGTCGACGGTTGCGGCGATGTCCGCCACCTCGTCACGGCCCTTGGTGTGCCCGGTGCGGGCATCCAGGTCCCCGGCGGAGATCCGGACCGCGGTCTCGGAGACCCGCTGCAGCCGACGCCCCAGCAGCCCGGCTCCGTAGACCGCCAGGGGGACGGCCGCCGCGAGGGCGATCAGCGAGGCGGCCACCATGACCGCGTCGAGCCGGCGCAGGGTGTGGAGCTCCGAGCTCATGTTGATCCGGACGGCCAGCACCCGGTTCCCCGGACCGTCGACCCGCTGGGCGCCCCAGACGCTCGGGCCCACATTCCCGTCTACGAGCCCGTCGTAGGCCGTGTGCCGATCGCTGTCGGCCGGGTGCCGCAGTGCGGCGGGCAGGCCGGCCGGATCGAGCTCGGCGCCGTCGGTGAGGGTTCCGGTGCGCCGGTAGGTGGCCATGGCCGCGTACACGCTGTTGGTGGCCTGTGCTTCGGCCCGGCCGCGGATGTCCTGCGCGGTCCACATGTGTACGAGTACGCCCACTGCCGCCGCGACCAGGCAGGCCGTCGCCGCGGCCAGCCCTGCGATCTTCCAGCGCAGGGACGCGCGGGCCGGCCGCAGCCGGTGGAACGGATGCACCGGCCTCAGCGCCTGAGCTTGTAGCCGAAGCCGCGGACGGTCTCGATCCGGTCCCGGCCCACCTTCCGGCGCAGCCGCTGCACACACAGGTCCACGACCCGGCTGTCGCCGTCCCAGCCGTACTCCCACACGTCCCGCAGCAGGGTGTGCCGGTCGAGGACGATGCCCGGGTGGGCGGCGAACTCCAGGAGCAGCTTCAGCTCGGTCGGGGTCAGCGCCACCGGGCTTCCCGAGACGGACACCTCCAGGCCGCCGGTGTCGATGGCCAGGTCCCCGAAGACCAGCACCTCTTCCTCGGCTGGTGGCAGCTCGTCGGCCCTGGCCCGTCCGGGTTCCGGTGCGGAGGGTGCGTAGGTCGCCCGCCGCAGCAGCGACCGGATGCGGGCCACGAGCACTCCGGTCTCCACCGGCTTGACCACATAGTCGTCCGCTCCGGCCTCCAGACCGGCGACGACGTCGAGCCCGTCGCCGCGAGCGGACATCATCAAGACGGGCACCAGGCTGGTCTCCCGGACTCTGCGGCACAGACCGATCCCGTCCAGACCGGGCAGCATCACGTCCAGAATCAGCAGGTCGAAGCTCTCCTCGCGGAACAGCTCAAGGCCCGCGAGACCGTCGGCCGCGGCCGCCATCTCGTAGCCGTAGCGCTCCAAGGCGACGCTGAAGGACCGGCGCATCAAGTCGTCGTCCTCCACCAGCAGCACCCGGACAGGGCGCGAAGAGGCCGGAGCCGGGGCGGACGAGGACACGGGCGGATCACTCCTGCTCAGATTGTTCGGCGTTTCAGGTGAGGCATCGGTCCCTGACGCACTGAACGCGCGACCGGCGACCTGAAAGGAACGATAAGGCAGACACCGGACCCGGCCACCGCATCACCCGGCGGACCCGCATCGCAGCGTCACCACCCCTTCCACCCGTAAACCTCCAGGCCAGACGGGGCGGACCGGCTCCGGCAGGTGCCGGTCCACGGGGTGTCGGCTCGCGGCCGCCCTTCGCCGGGGCCGGGCTCACCGACCGATTCGACGGGTAATGAAGCGCTCGCTGATACCCACCCGATACAAATCCCGGGTCCGGCCCGTGACGGCCCTGTCGGCCGGGCGGCGGACAGGCCGGGGGTAAGAGAATCAAACCGGCACCGACGGCGAAGCCGACGCCGTCCGCAGCTCCCGCCGATATGCCCCGGGCGGGGCGCCGAAGTGCCGCTTGAAGGCCTTCGCGAACGCGAATTCCGAGGTGTAGCCGGCGTTCTCGGCCACGGCGCTCAGCGAGTCGACCGTCTCGCGCAGCATCCGCGCCGCGATGGCCATCCGCCACGTCGTCAGATAGCTGAGCGGCGGCTCGCCGACGACCGTGGTGAACCGCCGGGCGAACGCGGCGCGCGACAACCCCGCCCGGCTTCCCAGCGATTCGACGGTCCACGGATGCGCCGGGTCGTCGTGGATCGCTTTCAGCGCCGGCGCGATCAACGGGTCGTTCAGTGCCGAGGCCCAGCCCTGCGTCTGCTGCCTGGGCAACTCGGCGTACCAGGACCGCAGAACATAGAGGAGCAGCAGATCGACGAGCGCCGTGACCACCGAGTCCGAACCCGGCTGAGGCTGGTGCATCTCGGCGCAGAGCTGGTCGACCGCCGAGCGCAGTGCCGGATGGCGACCGGGGCTGGCAGGGAGGTGGATGACCTCCGGGAGGTCGCCGAGCAGCGGATGCGGCCGGTCGACGTCGAGGTGGTAGGCCCCGCATACCAGCACGCTGCGAGCGCCGTCGCCCTCGACGGTGAAACGCCCGATCGGCGAGGAGGTGTCGACGCGGTCGGGTTCGAAGGCGACCAGCTCGCTGGTGACCGCGTCACAGATGGCGTGATCGGTGCCGCGTCGCAGGAACACGACGTCGCCGGGGCCCAGGGCTATCGGATCGCCGCCGACCGGCATCAGGAAGCAGTGTCCTTCGACGACGACGTGGAATCCGGCTCCCGCGATGGGCTGGAAGCGCACACCCCACGGCGCCTGCGCGTCGGTACGGACAACGGACGGACGCCCGGTACGCAGGGCAGCGAGCGTGTCGCTGAGTATGTCCATGCACGCACCATAGCGTGCTGAGATCGAGACGATCAGACAATGGATCGAGACTTCAGGCCATTCATCGTCTCGGCCATGACACGTAGCGTCCTCGCCATGAACAACATGAACAGCACAGCAGACACCCAGCGTGTCGTCGTCATAGGCGGTACCTCCGGCATCGGATTCGCCGTCGCGCAGAGCGCATCGACCCGGGGCTCGAACGTGGTCGTCGCCTCCAGCAGCCAGGGCCGGGTCGACTCGGCGGTGAAGAAGCTCGGTGGTCCGGCCGAGGGCATCGTGCTGGACGTCGCCGACGAGGCCGCGCTCGCCGCCTTCTTCGACCGGATCGGCGAGTTCGACCACCTCGTCTACACGGCGGGCGAATCCCTGCTGCTGAAGCCGCTCGCCGAGCTCACTGCCGAGGAGTCCCGAGCGTTCTTCGAGCGCCGCTTCTGGGGTGCCCTGCTCGCCGCGAAGTACGCGACGCCGAAACTTCGTCCCGGCGGCTCGATCACCTTCACCTCCGGCGCCTTCGCCACCCGGCCCGCTCCCGGAGCCTCGCTCGGCGCAAGCATCACCGCAGCCGTCGAGGGGCTGACGCGAGCCCTGGCCCTGGAACTCGCCCCACTGCGGGTCAACGCGGTCCGCCTCGGCGCGATCCGCACCGAGCTCTGGGACAGCACCGTGCCCGAGCCGGAGGCCTTCCTCCGAGCGCAAGGCAGCGGCCTTCCCGTGCAGCGCGTCGGCAGCCCCGAGGAGGCTGCGGCGGCCTACCTCTACCTCCTCAGCAACGGCTACGCGACCGGCACGGTCCTCACCCTCGACGGCGGAGCCGCACTGGCCTGACATCGGCTGCTGCCGGACCGGCAAGCCCGGCGGGTGGCGGTCCAGTTGCTCCCACGAGCACGGTGGCCCCGTCGGCGCCGGGCGAGGGCGCCGAGGGCGATCCCGTTGCCGAGGTCATCCGGAACGCTGGCGCCGCACTGCCGGACGGGGCGTCAGATGCCGCCGTCGGTGCTGCCCGCGCGGCGGGCGCGGAGGAGTTCCAGGGCGACGGGCACGAGGGACACGGCGACGATGACCGCGATGATCGGCAGGAGGTAGTGGTCGACGTTGGGCACGGAGGCTCCGAGTGCGTACCCGGCGAGGACCAGACCGGTGGTCCACAGCAGGCCGCCCAGGACCTGCCAGAGTGCGAAGGTGCGGGCCGGGACGTCCAGGATCCCGGCGAGGGGGTTCAGCACGGTCCGCACGATGGGCATGAAGCGGGCCAGGACGATGGCCTTCGCGTATCCGTAGCGCTGGAGGATCTCCGCCGCCCGGGTGGCGCCTTCGCCGATCTTGCGGGACTTCGTCCGGGTCAGGAACGCGGGCCCCGCCTTGCGGCCCAGCAGGTAGCCGGTCTGTGCGCCGGCCAGGGCGCCGACGGCGGAGGCGACGAGGACCCAGGGCAGCGACAGGTGCCCCGGGGAGGCGGCCGAGCCCGTGCACAGGAGTCCGGCCGTGAACAGAAGCGAGTCGCCGGGCAGGAAGAACCCGACGAGGAGGCCGGTCTCGGCGAACAGGATGACCGCGATGCCGATGGTCCCGAACGCGGCGAGCAGCGACTGGGCGTCGAGGAGGTTCACGGCGAGTTGCACCGGCGGTGCCGAGGCGAGCTGTGCGAGGGGCATGGACGCGGTCCCGTCGATAATGGTGTGGGGGTGGGGCTCACCGCCGCAGACGAAGAGGTTCCCGGACCCGCCGCCGGTGCGGTTCGCCCACCTCATCGTCTACAAAACAGTAGTCGGTCTACCTCACTGTAGACGATCTCGTGAGAGGCAGGTTCCATGACGGGCAGCGCGAGCGAACGCCGGCCGGCGGGCGAGCTGGAGGCCAGCGTCCTGGCGGCCTTGTGGGCGGCAGGAAGTCCGCAGTCCGCGGCGCAGGTCAGAGCCGCGATACCGCAACCGCTGGCCCGGACCACGGTGGCGACGCTGCTTGCCCGGTTGCACGAGAAGGGCGTCATCGACCGGAGCCCGGGAGGGCGGAGCTTCGTGTACTTCCCCGTCGCCGATGCGCACGGCCTCGCCGCTCGCCGGATGCACCGTGAGCTCGATCAGGACGGCGACCGCAGTGTCGTCCTGGCCCGGTTCGTCGAAGGCCTCAGCCCCGACGACGAGGCAGAGCTCCGGCGGCTCCTGGAGGGGGGCAGTCAGTGATCGCCCT
This sequence comes from Streptomyces sp. NPDC026522, assembly GCF_055567555.1. Classification (NCBI taxonomy): domain Bacteria; kingdom Bacillati; phylum Actinomycetota; class Actinomycetes; order Kitasatosporales; family Streptomycetaceae; genus Streptomyces; species Streptomyces sp. NPDC026522. The sequence continues at coordinate 17,085 of NZ_JBVHQF010000008.1, read as the reverse complement.
GCTGCTCGTGCCCCTCCTCCTGCCCTGGATCCTGCCGCCGCTCGCCCGGCGCGCCGCCGGCCGGGTGAGGCCCGCAGCCGCCCTGTGGGCGATCACCGCCGCCTCCGGGGCGCTCGCCGCCGGGGTCGTGGCGTGCCTGGGCGTGCTGCTGCTGCCGCTCGCGCTGACGATCCCGCCCGTGGCCGCTCTCGTGCACCTGATCCAACCGCTCCGGGCCGGCCCGGCGCACGTGACGCTGGGCGTCTCCGCGCTGGCCGCCGGGATCCTCGGGATCACCGGCGTCATCGTGGTCCGGCGCGGGCTCCGCGAGGCGAAGCGCCTGCGCAGCGCCCACGGCGACATCGCCCATCTTCCGTATGCCGGAGGGCTCTGCGTGCTGGACGACCCCCGCCCGGACGCCTATGCGCTGCCCGGTCTTACGGGCCCGGGCCGGGTCGTGGTGACCAGCGGCATGCTGCGCTCCCTGGACCCGCGCGAGCGCGAGGCTCTCCTGGCCCACGAACGCGCGCACCTCGCCTCGCGCCACCACCTCTTCCTCGCCGTCGCCCAGCTCGCCGGATGGTGCCACCCCGCGCTGGCCGCCGTCGTCCCCGAGGTGTCCTACGGCGCCGAGCGGGCCGCGGACGAATGCGCCGCCCGCGCCACCGGCAGCCGCACCGTCACCGCACGGGCCGTGGCGCGCGCGGCGCTGGCAAGCGCCCGTGGCGCCGACCGGGCCGGGCGGTCCGCGCTCGTCGCGGGCGCTGTCACCGGACCGGTGCCGGCCCGGGTGCGGGCTCTGCTCGGCCAGGCACCCGTCAGGCACATCGCACCCGCCCTGCTGGCCATGGCCCTGCTGTGCACGGGGGCGGGTGCCTCTTCCCTGGCCGGAGCCGTCTGGTTGCACCGCGGGGTCGAGATCGCCCAGGGCGAGCATCCCCGCGACTGATCCGGGGCCGCCCGCCCTCGCTGTTCTCCGGGTCCACCTGTCGCGGCCACCAAAACTAAGGTCAGGCTTCCCTTACTGTCTACATTTCAGTAGACTCCGCCGCGGCCGGGCCCGATGCCCTGCCGTGTGCGTCTCCCTGCGTGAAACGAGGCCTCTTGTCCGCGAACACCCGCCACCTGCTGCTCGGCGCCGGTACCGTCATGGCGGCCGTCGTGTCACTTTCGGGATGTGCCCAGAAAGCCACGGGCGGCGGGGAAGCGATCAAGGTGACCGCCTCGGACTCGGCCTGTCAGGTCTCCAAGGCCGAGTTCCCCGCCGGACACCTCACCCTGGACGTGGAGAACACGGGGTCCAAAGTCACCGAGGTGTACGTCCTGTTCCCGGACGACCGGATCGCGGCGGAACGCGAGAACATCGGCCCCGGCACCAAGACCTCGATCACCGCCGAAATCAAAGCGGGTGCCTACCAGATCGCCTGCAAACCCGGTATGAAGGGCGACGGAATCCGCCGGAAAGTCACCGCCACCGGGCAGCACGCGGCCGCCGCGCAGAGCCCCGAGGCGGACGCCGCGGTGGCCGCCTACCGGGCCTACGTCCTCCAGCAGGCCCGGGAAACCCTCCCGAAGGCCCAGGCGTTCGCCGACGCCGTCAAGGCCGGCGACCTCGAAGGCGCGAAGAAGCTGTACGCCCCCTCGCGCATCGGCTGGGAACGCACCGAGCCGGTCGCCGAGTCCTTCGGCGACGTCGACCCCAAGGTCGATGTCCGCGAGGACGGTCTGGCGGCGGGCCAGGACCCGGCGAAGGACTGGACCGGCTGGCACCGCCTGGAGAAGGCCCTCTGGCAGGACGGCAAGATCGGCGACCGCGAGAAGGAACTCGCCGACCGGCTCATGACGGACCTGAACGACTGGGTGAAGCGGGTCGGCACCGCCGAGATCACCCCCACCTCCATGGCCAACGGAGCCAAGGAACTCCTCGACGAGGTCGCCCGCAACAAGATCACTGGTGAGGAGGACCGCTACTCCCACACCGACCTCGTGGACTTCAAGGGCAACCTCGAAGGCGCCCGGGAGACGCACGAACTCCTCAGGTCCGTCGCCGTGAAGAACGACGCCCAGCTCGTCAAGGACCTCGACGGCCAGTTCGCGTCGCTGACCACCCTCCTGGACAAGTACCGCAACGGCACGAGCGGATACGAGTACGCCTCCTACGACACGGTCGCCGAACCGCAGCGCAAGGAACTCTCCGACGGAGTGAACGCGCTCGCGGAACCCCTGTCCAAGCTCGCCGCCGCCGTCGTCAAGTAACCGGGAAGGACACAGCCACCCATGTTCGGAAACTTCCTGATCGGACTGCGCGAAGGCCTCGAAGCGAGCCTCGTCGTCTGCATCCTCGTCGCCTACCTCGTCAAGACCGGCAACCGGCGCCAGCTCACGCCGCTGTGGGCCGGGGTCGGCATCGCCGTCGCCCTCAGCCTCGCGTTCGGCGCCCTGCTGCAGTTCGGCTCCTCCAGCCTCACGTTCCAGGCCAAGGAAGCACTCGGCGGCACCCTGTCCGTCCTGTCCGTCGCCCTGGTCACCTGGATGGTGTTCTGGATGCGGCGCACCGCCCGCCACCTCAAGAGCGAACTCCAGGACAAGCTGGACGCCGCCCTGGCCGTCGGTACCGGCGCCCTCGTGGTGACCTCCTTCTTCGCCGTCGGACGCGAGGGACTGGAAACCTCCCTGTTCATCTGGACCGCCGTCCAGGCCACCGGAGACGGCGTCCGCCCCCTCGTCGGGGCGCTCCTCGGACTCGCCACCTCCGCCGTCCTGGGCTGGCTCTTCTACAAGGGCGCCCTGCGCATCAACCTGGCCAAGTTCTTCCGCTGGACCGGCGCCATGCTCGTAGTCGTCGCCGCCGGAGTCCTCGCGTACGGAATGCACGACCTCCAGGAAGCCGACGTTCTGCCCGGCCTGCACAGCCTGGCCTTCGACATCAGCACCACCATCGCGCCCGACTCCTGGTACGGCACCCTCATGAAGGGCGTGTTCAACTTCCAGCCCGACCCCACCGTGCTCCAGGTGAGCGTGTGGGGCCTCTACCTGCTCCCGGTCATGGCCGTTTTCCTGGCTCCCGAACGGTCTCGCCCCGTCCCCCGGTCGCAGGCCGCCGGAGCGCCGCCGGCAGAACCGGCAGCGGGGCTTCCGCCGCGCTGACGGGTCTGCGCACCGCGCCGCCGGGCGCCGGGCCGGTTTCCGTCGAGGTGGGCGCCGGGCCGGCTATTCGACCGCGCGCGGGACGCTGCCCGGGACCCCTTCGCCGCGTGCCCGGTCCCGGAAGTGGCCGTAGGCCATGAAGGCGAGGAGGACTGCGAGGAGTACGGCCGAGGATCCGGCGGTGCCGAGGTCGAGGCCGCCCTTGGCGGTGGGCTTGGTGAGGAAGTCGCCGGCGGTGGCACCGAGCGGGCGGGTCAGGACGAACGCGATCCAGAAGAGGACGACGTTGGGGACGGCGGGGACCCGGATGAGGACGACGAGGACGAGGAGGAGCCCGCAGATGAACAGGGCGCTGCCCGCGTAGCCGAGTCCGGAACTGTCGGAGAGGAAGTCGCCCATCGACGTGCCCAGGGTGTTCGAGACGAGGATCGCGGACCAGAAGAGCGCCTCGCCGCGGAAGGTCACGATGTCGCGGATGACGAACGTCTGGCCGGTGAACTTCCAGGCGACGAAGATCGCGATGAGCACCGAGATGAGGATGGCCGCGCCGGCCGGATAGCCGAGCCCCAGGCCCTGCGGGCCCCAGCCCAGGGCGGTGGCGCCCTTCGCCAGGTACTTGGGGCTGGCGTCACGGTTCATGAAGTCCGACACGGTGGTGCCGACCATGCTGGTGGAGACGATGACCGGCCAGTAGAAGAACGGGTTGTAGTGCTTGGCGCGCAGTTGCACCAGCAGGGTCACCACGAACATCAGGAACAGGGCGATCGTGGTGAGGAAGTAACCCAGGCGCAGGGTCTGTGCGAAGAGGTCTCCCGCGGTCTCACCCAGGGTGGTGGCGGCGATCTTCATGATCCAGAAGGCCAGCGTGACCTCCGGCAGCTTCCGCACCACGAACTGCGCCGTGCTCGCGCCGTCCGCTTCGGGCAGGCGGAGCGCGGGGGCCTTCGGCGCCGCCTCGGCCGGCTGCCGCGGAGGGGGTGAGAGGTGCAGCTGCCCTTCAGCCATGGCCCACTGCTTGCGCAGGCGTCCGGCGACGGCCGGGTCGTGGGTGGTGACCACGAGGGCGGCTGCGGCCTCGTCGGCGGCTGCGATGAGTACGTCGATGACCCGGCTGCCGGTGGCGTCGTCCAGGTGGCTGGTGGGCTCGTCGGCCAGGATCAGGCGCGGGGAGGCCGCCAGCGTACGGGCGATGGCCACGTGCTTGGCCTGGCCGCCGGAGAGCTCGGCGGGCATCTTGTGGGCCAGGTCGGTGGCCGCCACCACGTCCAGGCAGTGCAGCGCCCGCAGCCGCGCCTGCTCCCTGGGAACTCCGGCCAGTACGAGGGGCAGCGCGGCGTTCTCCGCCACGTTCAGCGCGGGGACCAGGGTGGGTCCCTGGCTCACGACTCCGACCTGCCCGTGCGCCGGCACCCGGGGCAGCCCCGGCCAGCTGATCTCTCCGGCCGTGGGCTGCTCGACGTCTGCCATCAGGTGCAGCAGGGTGGACTTGCCGGAGCCCGAGGGGCCCGTGATGGCTATCCGGTCGCCCGCATGGACCTGGCAGGTCGCGCTGTTCACGGCGACCACTGCCGCCGGTCCGTGACCGTAGGTGCGGGCGGCGTCCCGACAGCGCAGGATCGGGGTGTCCGGGGCGGTCACGGCCGGACCTCTGCCCTGTCCGGCCGGTCGGCCCGGCCGGCGGTCCCGAAGGCTCCGGGGGCATCGACGGGGAGGACGGCACGCCGCTCCGCGCAGGGCGCGGGAGCCGGGGCGGAGACCGGAGCCAGGACGGAGGTACGTCGCATGATCATGGCGCCTTTCGGGAGTCGGAACCGAACCGAAGGTCTCCTCCGACCCTAGGCAGTGGCCGGTTAGCGCCCGGACCGCTCATGGTGAGAGGACGGTAAAGCCCCGGCTCCGCACCGCCCGCGTGCCCCGGCGACCCGCCGCACGCGGCCGGCGGCCCCGGTCAGCCGGGGTCCGCTTCGAGGCGGTATCCGTAGCCGCGCAGCGTGGAGACGCTCGGCGGTTGCACGGGCGGTCCCGCCTCCCGCGCCGCGGCCTGGAGACGGCGGCGCAGCGAGGCGAGGGTGACGTCCAGGGTCTTGGTCGGACCGAACCAGTTCTCGTCCCACACCCGCGCCATGAGGTCCTCGCGCGACACGGCGGTCCCCGTGTGCTGCGCGAGCACGGCGAGCAGGTCGAACTCCTTGGGACGCAGGGGGACCTCGACGCGGCCGAGCGTGCACCGGCGGGCCCGCGTGTCCAGCACGAGGCTCCCGATCCGGTAAGTCGTCTCCCGGTCGCCCTGGCCGGCCGGGAGCCGGCGCAGGTGGGCGCGGAGCCGGGCCAGCAGCACGGACAGGGTGAAGGGCTTGACGAGGTAGTCGTCGGCTCCCGCGTCGAGCCCGGCGATGACGTCGATCTCGTCGGAGCGGGCGGTCAGGATGACGAGCAGCAGGTCCGGATGACGGCTGCGCAACTCGCGGGCGATGTCGATGCCGTCGGCGTCGGGCAGGCCGAGGTCGAGCAGGACGACGTCCGGGGTGGCGGCGCGGGCGGCGGTGAGGCCGCCGCTGCCGGTGCGGCACCAGGTGGTGGCGTAGCCCTGGGCCCGCAGTCCGGTCTCGAGGTGCCGTCCGATGGTGGCGTCGTCCTCGATGACGAGGAGGACGGGGGCGGGGCTGGGGCTGCGGTCCTGGCGCGCGGGCATGGTCAGCAGCGTAGGCGTACGCGTCACAGTTCGCGCAGTTCCTCGACGGGCGGGCGGGTGGAGCGCCGGGCGGCGTTCACCGCGGCGGCGGCCAGGGCCGCGATGGCGGCGCCGGCGGTGAGGGCGAGGTAGGTCCACGGGACGGCGGCGGTTGCCGGGGGAGGGTCGAAGACACCGGTGAGGACCGTGACGAGCATCCGGGACAGGGCCCAGCCGACGAGGGCCCCGCCGGCCAACGCCGCGGCCGTCAGCACGGCCGCTTCCGCCAGGACGAGCCCGCGGAGCTGGCGCCGAGTGGCGCCGAGGACGGTGGTGATCGCGAAGGTGCGCCGCCGTTCCGCCAGGTCCAGGGCGAGGACGATGCCGCCGGACGCGGCGGCCAGCAGAACGGCGAAGCCGAGTTCGATCCGGGTGAGCCCCGCCAGGTCCACGGCGGTGAGGCTGGAGCCGACGGTGGAGCGGGTCTGGCTGAGGTCCGTCACCGTGGCGGTGGTCCCGACCACCCGGCGCAGCCCGGCCGCGATCTGGCTCCGGCCGGCACCGCCGGTGTCCAGGAGGAAGGCGCCCACGGTGTCGTCGCCCGTGCTGCGCGCCACGTAGGAGGCGTTGGCGACGAGGAAGCTGTCCTTGGGGGCGGTGGGGAACTCCTTGACGACGCCGGCGTAGTGGAAGGGCACGGTCCGCAGGGCATGGGTACGGCCGTCCTGGAGGCGCAGGTTGACCGTGTCGCCGGGGCTCAGGCGGAAGTCCTTGACGGTCTCCTCGCTGACCAGGAGGGCGTCGGGGCGGGCCGCGAGGCGGGCCATCATGGCGCGGGCGGTGCCGCCGGCGAAGTAGGCGTCCTGGAGGGAAGTGGCGGAGGCGATGGTGGCGGGCCGCACCCCGTACAGGTCCTGGAGGTCGGCCCCGACGTACGCGAAGCGGTGCTGGAGGGGTTCCACGTGCCGCACGCCGGCCACCTGCAGCCCTGCGGCGGCGCCGGGGCCGACGTGGGCGCCGGGCGACTGGGTGACGGTGACGTCGGCGCCGTTGGTCAGGCGGGCGTCGACCTCGGCCTGCTGGCGGTAGGTGGCGTTGAAGACGGCCGTGGAGGTGGCGAAGGACAGGGCGAGCGCGACCAGGACGACCGCACGGGCCAGCGGCCTCCGCCTGCGGGAGATGCTCGCCGCCGTGGTGGCGGCGAGCGTGCCGGTCAGCGGTCGGGCCAGCAAGGCCAGGGGCCGCCTGCCGTACGCCAGGAACAGGTACACGAGGCGCCACACCAGGAGCGCGCCGCCGAGCCACAGCAGCGCGGGTCCCAGGAAGGCCCAGTAGGACACCGAGATGCTCGGCACGCCCTCCGGGGCCAGCACGAGTGCGTACTGGTTGCCGCTCGCCGCCTTGAACACCAGCAGGGAGACGGCGAGGAGGACGAAGTCCAGGCCGAAGCGCATCCACCGGGGCGCCCGCGCACGGCCCACCTCGCGCCGGGCCCGGGCGACCGTGCCGGTGCGCAGATCGGTCAGGGCCGGCCACAGCACCGCCGCGCCCGCCACGGCGAGCCCCAGGAGCAGGGCGACGGCGGACCAGGCCAGGGTGGCGGCGGTGCTCGCGCCGAAGGAGGCGGTGCCGAAGGCGGCCCGGCCGACCGCCGCGGCGACGCCCACCCCGGCCAGGCCCCCGGCCACACCCACCACCGCGGCTTCCGCGGCGGCCAGCGAGGCCACCTGACGGGGCCGCAGTCCGCGGGTCCGCAGCAGGGCCTGTTCCCGGCGCCTGCGATCAGCGCCCGCACCTGCCACGGCGGCTGTGAGCAGGGCGGCGAGGACCGTGCCGGGGACGCCGAGGAAGAGGAAGAGGACCTGGGCGTAGAGGGCGTCCTTGCGGGCGGCGTCGAGCGCGGCGCCCAGGTTGTCCCCGACGACGATGCCGCCGGAGGTGCGGACCTCCAGGTTGCGGGCGGCGGCGGTGACGGCGGTGTAGGCGGCCGCGGGGTCGGCGGGCAGAGGCGCGTCGCGGGCGATGTGGATCTGGGTGGTGACGGCGGCCGGGTCGACGGCGGCGACCGGTGCGGTCAGGCGGGCGAAGAGGGCCTCGGGCAGGAGGACGACGTTGTCGGGCGGGGCGGCGGGCTGGGACTGCGGCGGGGCGCCGACCTTCTGGAACAGGGAATCGGCCTGCGGGAGGTCCACGACCCCCGCGACGGTGACCTTCGCGGGTCCGGTGCCGGGCAGGCCGATGGTGACGGTGTCGCCGGGGGCGACGTGCAGGTTGGCGGCGGTCTGCTGGGCGATGAGCACCCCGGTGGCAGCGCCGGTGAGCGCCCGGACGGTACCCGGGAAGGTCTGCCGGTAGGTGTCGGGGAGGCCGAGCACGACGCCCGGTCCCGTGCTCTGGGTGCTGCCCGCCCCGGTGGCCTGGAAGCCGGTGCTGCGGGCGAAGCCGACGGGCTCGGCGCCGCGTACGCCGTCGGCGGCCCGGACGGCGGCCAGCACCGGGCCGGGGTCGGTGCCCGGCTGGACCTGAGCCTGCCAGGCCACGGCGACGGAACGCACGGCGCGGGCTGTCATCGTGGACTTCGACGCGGTCAGGAACGAGCCCAGGGCGGCGACGAGGGCGACGGCCAGGGCGATGCCCGCGGCGGTGGCCGCCAGACGCCCGGTGCGGCGGCGCAGCAGTCCCGCGACCCACCCGGCGATCACGGCCCTGCTCCTTCCCGGACGGTCTCGGCGACGCCGGGGTGCGGGTCGGCGCCGGTCCGCAGGCGGCCGTCGTCCATGGTCCACCGCTGCGTCAGCCGCCGGGCCACGGCGGGGTCGTGGGTGGTGACGACGAGGCCCGCACCGAGGGCGTCCGCAGCGGCGAGCAGCACGTCGACGACGTGCCGGCCGGTCGCCCGGTCGAGTTGCCCGGTGGGTTCGTCGGCGAGGATCAGACGGGGCTCCGTGGCCAGCACCCGGGCCACTGCCACCCGCTGCGCCTGGCCTCCCGACAGTTCCTCGGGCAGCCTTTCCGCCAGGTCGGCGGCGGTGACCAGGGCGAGGCAGTCCAGGGCGCGCCGTCGGGACGCTTCCTGCGCGCGGCCGGCGAGGACGAGGGGGAGCGCGGTGTTCTCCACGACGTTGAGCGCGGGGATCAGGCTGGGACCCTGGAAGACGACGCCGACCTCGGCCGGCACGGGCCCACGGGCCAGGCCCGGCCAGGCGACGTGGCCGGCGGTGGGGTGCTCGAGGGCCGCCATCAGGTGCAGCAGGGTGGACTTGCCGGACCCGGACGGCCCGGTGATCGCGATGCGGTCGCCGCTACGGACCTCGCAGGTGGCGCCGTGGACCGCGACGACGGCCGCGGCACCCGCCCCGTAGGTGCGGGCCGCGTCCCGGCAGTGCACGAGGACCTCTTCGGGGGCGGTCACGGCCGGATCCTTCCGTCGCGCAGGTGGACGACCCGGTCGGCGATCTTGACCGCTTCGGTGCTGTGCGTGACGAAGAGGACGCCCGCCCCCGCGCGGGCCCGCTCCCGCAGCAGTCCGAGGATCCGCTGCTCGGTGGCCCCGTCGAGCTCGCCGGTGGGCTCGTCGGCCAGCAGCACCTCCGGATCGTTGGCCAGGGCGACGGCCAGTCCCGCGCGGGCCAGTTCACCCCCCGCGAGTTCGCCGGGCAGAGCGCGGGCGCGGCCGCCCAGTCCGACCCGTTCCAGGAGTTCCGCCGCGCCGGGCCGTACGGGGCCGTGCGCTCCGGGACGGGCGCCGCGGCGGACGGCGGCGGTGCGCACGGCGGCGATGGGGGTGCGGGTCGCGGCGGTGCGGGCGAGCCGGATGTTGGCGCCGAGGTCGAGGTGGGCGAGGAGGTTCCCGGACTGGAGCAGGATCCCGATGTGGCGGGCGCGCAGGCGTGCCCGCTCCGCCTCGGGGCGGTGGCTGAGGCGTTCACCGCCCACGTGGACGACGCCGCCGTCGGGTTCGTCCAGTCCGGCCAGGCAAGCGAGGAGGGTGGACTTGCCGGATCCGGACGGACCGATGACGGCGACGCTCTCACCGCGCCGCACCCGCAGGGCGACGCCGCGCAGGGCGAGGGTCTCCTCCTCGCCCGAGCGGTAGAAGCGGTACAGGTCATGGGCGGTGAGCAGATCGGGGGCGGCTTCGGCCGGAGCCATCATTGCCACCTCAAGGAGTCGGTGACGGTCCGCCAGGGGTCCACGTTGTCGGCCCCGATCGGGCCGGACAGGGTGATGTCGGCCTGGCGTCCGGCGTGGAAGAACACGTATCGCTCGAAGGAGTCGCGCACCACCTTGCCGGTCACGGGATCGGCGGGAGCGTTGCCCTGATAGGTGATCAGGACGGCCTGCCCCGCCGGCCGGGCCACCGTGGAGACCTTGCCCGCCGCAAAGCCGGGCACGTGCCCGCGCAACGCCGGCAGGACGGAGGCGTTCACGGACTGGGGGGTGGGAGCCGCGGGCGCGGTTGCGGTGAGGATCTCGATCCGGTTGAGCTTGTCCGTGAAACTGACGCCGCCGTCGGGTGCGTCCGTACGGGACCACCCCTCGGGGACCTTGACGGTGAACCCGCCCCGGTCGGAGTGGTAGGCGACGAAGGCCTGGTTGTCGGGGATGTCGCCGGCCGGGTTCGACTCGGCCGGGGCGGGTGCGGTGGCCGAGACGGCCGTCCTGGGAGCGGGGGTGCCGGAGGAGTTGCCGCATCCGGCCAGGGCGGCGCCGACCACCGCGAGGGAGACCAGGGGGAGGGGGAGGGCGTAGGTGAGGCGCATGGTCCTCGAGCTCCTTCCGCCGGAGGGCTGACTGCTCTGTCCACGACGCTAGTCAGCGGCCGGTTAGCTCCCGCCCCGGGCAGGGTGAGAGGACGGTAAAACCCGTCCGCCGGCCGTGCAAGGCGTCGTCGGCGGCGCCGTCGCCCGCATGATGGGCGGCATGAGAGCGCGCGTGGTCCGGGTGGCCCTGGTGGCGGCGGCTGTGGCCCTTCTTCTGCTCGCCGTGCCGCTGGCGGTGGCGATCCGGTTCACGTTCTTCGCCGACGAGGGCGGGGAACTGGAGCGCGCCGCCATGGCCGCCGTCGTACGCGTCGGGCCCGAGTTCAGCTCGGGAGACCCGGTGGAACTGCCGGGCGGGCAGGGCGAAGTGCGGCTGGGCCTCTACGACCCGGCCGGCCGGCTGCTCTCCGGGACGGGACCCGCGGCCGGCGGCGACGCCGTCCGCAAGGCACTGGCCGGGGGCGTGGCCCAGCAGCAGTCCGCCGGCGAGCTGGTCGTCGCCGTACCCGTCTCCAGCGGTGAGCGGGTCATCGGGGCGGTCAGTGCCGTGACCGGTTCGCGCGGCGTGTGGGCACGGGTGCTCTGGGGCTGGGCGGCCCTGCTCGGGATCTGCCTGCTGGCGCTCGGTGCGGCGGTCGCCGTCGCCCGCCGGCAGGCGGCCGCGCTCAGCTCACCGCTGGAGGCCCTCGCGCGGACCTCCCTCGCCATCGCCGACGGCGATCTGACGGCGCGCGCCGCACGGAGCACGATCACCGAGATCGACGAAGTGGCGCGCGCCCACAACGCGATGGTCGGCCGTCTGGCCCGGCTGTTGGAACGCGAACGGCACTTCACCGCCAACGCTTCCCACCAACTGCGCACCCCCCTGACCGGACTCCAGCTCGGCCTGGAAGCGGCGCTGGCCGACCCGGACGAGGACCCCCGTGCCGCGCTCGCCGAGGCGGCGGAGCGCTCACGTCACCTGGACCGCACCATCGACGAGGTGCTGCGGCTGGCGACTTCCTCGACCGCCACGGCCGCACCCGCCTCCGTACAGCGGGTCGGCGGTCTGCTGGACGGGGTGGAGCGGCGGTGGCACGGCGTGTTCGCCCGTGCGGGCCGCCGTCTGAGCGTGGTGTGGGAACCGGAGTCGGGGCATCTGCCCGTGCCCGGCCGCACCACCGACCAGATCATCGACGTCCTCCTGGACAACGCCCACCGCCATGGCGAGGGAACCGTCTCGTTGTCCTTGCGCGACCTGGGAACCGCGCTCGCGCTGGACGTCGCCGACGAGGGAACCGCCGTCCTCGACGCCCGGGCGATCTTCGAACGGGGGATCGGCGACGGCTCCGGCATCGGGCTGGCGCTGGCACGCGAGCTTGCCGAGGCCGCCGGAGCCCGCCTCGCACTGTCCGGCACCGCCCCCACCCGCTTCACCCTGCTGCTGCCGCTGGACGACGACAGGTGATCCGGTTCGCGGCGAGCTTCTGCAGCAGGCTGAACGCGAGGACGGGCAGCAGGACCTGCGGCCGGTCCGGCATCGCGGTGGTGATGAGCACGGCGCCCGCGCTGCTGTTGCTCATGCCGCAGGCCAGCGTGACGGACGTGCCGGCGGACGTGCTCAGCCGCAGGGCGCGGGCGCACCAGCGGCCCCACCCGAAGGACAGGACGCACACGGCGGCCGCGGTACCCGCCGCCGCGAGGAGCAGCAGCGGCCTGGGGCGGCTGAGGAACTGCGCCAGTGCGCCGCTCGCGTTGACGTAGGTGAGCAGGAGCGCGGCGAGCACGGCCGTCAGCGCGGCCGCCGGCAGTACGGTCCGCTCCGCGCGTGCCGACAGCAGGAGGCGGCAGCCGATGCCGGCGGCGCACGGCAACAGGACCCCGGTGAGTGCGAAGCCGCCGCCCGTACTGTCCGCGGCGGCGGCCAGCGGCTGCGCGTACTCGGCGCTCAGCAGCGGCGCGAGGGCGCCGATCGTGGCCGGCACGGTGAGGGGGCTGACGAGGGCGGACGCGAGGACCAGGCCCAGTATGGCCGGTTCGTCGCCCCTGCCGCCGCTCGTCCACACGGTGGCCCCGGCGGCCACGGGCATGGCGAGCGTCAGCACCATGGCGGCCACCATCCCACTGCCGCCGTCGGAGTCGGGCGAGCAGCGCAGTGCCACCGCGATGGCGGGGATGATCAGCAGCGGCGCGGCCAGGTGCAGACCCAGGCCCGCCACCAGGACCCGGGGCCGGCGCAGCATTCCGGTCAGGGCGAGGGGACAGGCCCGCAGCCCGGCCGCGAACAGGACGGTGGCCAGCAGGACCTCGGTGGAGTTGAAGCCCGTGCGCAGCGGTCCGCCCAGGATCGCGCCGTGACTGTGGCGCAGCCAAAGACCCGGGGCCGGAACAGCGGCGGCCGCGGCATAGGCGGCGCAGGACGCCCAGCCGAGTCGTCTGCGCAGGAACCCCAGCGGCCTGTCGAGGGGATGTCCGGACGGGGGAGCGGTCTCCATGGCGGCGAGCGTAGGCCCGGCCCGGCGGCGCAACGCCCTGCCCGGGCGGGTCCGCCCCACGTGCTCAGGATGTGTTCAGGCTCGGCCCGGCAACGTCCTCGGTAAGACATACGAGACGCATGGCGCCACCGGCTCCCGCGCGCCCGCCTCACCGCTGCGCAACAAGGTCCCCGAGATCACCGCGTACTTCTGGGTGATCAAGGTGCTGTGCACCACCGTGGGCGAGACCGCGGCGGACTACCTCAACGCCCAGCTCGGGCCGGGACTCGCGGGGACCTCCCTCGTGATGACGGCCCTGCTGGTCATCGCGCTGGTCGCGCAGTTCCGCACCGAGGCCTACCGGCCCGGCAGCTACAGGCTGGTGGTCGTCCTGGTCATCGCGGCGGTCGCGCTCACGCACTACACCATGGGGCTGGGCGCGGTACTGAGCTTCTGGACCGTGTACGTCCTCACCCGCCCGCTGGGGGCGTCGATCGGCGACTACCTGTCCCAGCCCGCGGAGGACGGGGGCCTGGGCTTCGGCACCGTGGTCACCAGCGCGCTGTTCCTCGTGGTGATCCTCGGCCTCGTGGTGTTCCTGACGGTCTCCCGGCGCGACGTGACGGACGCAGAGCAGGTCAGCCGGCCGGCAGGGTGACCACGAACCGCGCGCCGTGACGGTGCACTTCGTCGTGGAGTACGTCACCGTCCACGGAGCGGGCCAGGCGTCGCGCGAGCGGCAGACCGAGGCCCGCTCCGGCGTGTCCGTCGCAGGGGTCGGCGCGCCGCCCTGGGCGGAAGAGCTCCGGCGCGAACTCCGGCGGGACTCCCGGTCCGTCGTCGGTGATCTCGATCTGGACGTACGCGTCCCGGCGGCAGGCGCTCAACGCGACCCGGGAGCGGGCGTGGCGCACGGCGTTGTCCAGCACTGGACTGACCGCCCGCTCGAGGAGGGCTTGCGGCACGCCGGCGGTCAGGCCCTCGATCCCGGCGGCGACCCGGACCTCGACCGGCCCGGACGGGGGGAGCTGTCCGACCAGCCGGACCAGCGCGGACCGGACGTCGGTGGCGCCACGCGTGGCGCCGGTGCTGTGGCGGGCGTCGTCGAGGAGGGTGTCGCAGATGGTGTGCATGGAGCGTGCGGCGTCCTCGATGGCGGCGCAGGCAGCTCGCGTCTCGGCGGCGGAGCGGGGCCGGCTCTGCCACCAGTCGAGTTCGGCGACGATCCGGGCGAGCGGGTTGCGCAGCTCGTGGGACAATTCCCGGGTGAGCTGCTGTTCGTGGCGCAGCCCCGCGCGGATCCGGTCCAGGAGCGCATCGAGCGAGCCGCCGAGCCGGGCCAGTTCCTCGGGCCGCCGGATGTCGCCGAACCGTTCGTCGGAGGCGAGCGCGCTCCAGCTGGTGGCCTGCTCGGTCATGGTGCGTACGGGGCGCAGGGCGCGGCCCACCGCGAGCCGGGTCAGCACGTACGTGCAGGCCAGGATCGCCCCGTCGAGGGCGAGGGAGGCGTACAGCACCGTATCCGCGGAGCCCCGGTAGGGCGTGAGGCCGACGGCGGTGACCACGGCGGCCGACGCGCCCCGGGAACGGGTGACGGGCTGGACGCACAAGCGCACCGGCTCCGGCCCGCCGACCGTGGTGCACCGCCGCCCGCCCCCGGCCGCGAGGGCGTCCGCGGCCCGGTCGAGCGGGCCGCCCGCGGCCACGCCGGGCGGGACCTCGAGCCGTACGGGTCCGGCGTAGATCCAGACGTCGGAGTCGAGCGCGTCGTCGTTGGGCACCTCCACGACGCGGGCCGTGGGCCCCGAGGTGTCCACGGTCGCCGCGACGGCGGCCGCCCGGGTGTGCAGGTGATCGTCCGCCTGCTGCTGGAGCCGCTGGCGGACGACGGCGTTGAAGACGACGGTGAGGACGATCATCAGCAGCGCCGCGGCCGCCAGGGCCACCAGCGAGAGCCGGCCGCGCAAGGTGTACGGAAGCCGGCCGCGACGGGGGAGCCTCATGACAGGCGGTGTCCGATCCCGCGGCTGGTGCCGAGCGTACGGTCGCTGCCGGCGGTGCGGAGCTTGCGGCGCAGTCGGCTCAGGTACTGGTCGAGGGTGTTGTCGCTCACCTGGGCCCCCTCGGGCCAGCCGGCCCGGACCAGGTCACGGCGGGTGACCAGAGCGCCCGCGGCGGCGATGAGCACCGCCAGCAGCCGGAACTCGGTCGGTGTCAGGTCCACGGGCGCTCCCGCCACGGTGCACGTGTGGCGGGTCGGATCGAGCAGCAGGTCGCCCGCCGCCGCGGGCGCCGGCGGGCCCGCTCGCCTGAGGGCGGCGCGCAGGCGGGCGGCGAGTTCGGCGAGGTGGAAGGGCTTGGCGAGGTAGTCGTCGCCGCCGGCGGAGAACCCCGTCAGGCGGTCGGCCAGGTTGCGGTGCGCCGTCAGGAAGATGACGGGAGCGGTGAAACCGCGCGCCCTGAGGGCCTGGCAGACGTCGCGGCCGTCCGCGTCGGGCAGTCCGACGTCCAGGACGACCCCGTCGAAGCCCTCGTCGGCCAGCCGCAGCGCCGCGGCGCCGTCGGCTGCCGGGGCCGGGTCGAAGTCCTCGTCGCGCAGGCCGCGCAGCAGTACGTCCCGCAGGGCGTGGTCGTCCTCGACGACGAGGATGCGCTGCTTCACGTCAGCCGTCCGCCGGGCGCCGGGCGTCGGTCACCCGTACCCCGCTCACCGGTACGTCGCAGGTACGCGCAGGCCAGGAGGGCGAGCCAGGCGGCGGCGAAGAGCCAGCCGCCGAGCACATCGGTGAACCAGTGCACCCCGAGGTAGACCCGGGTGAGACCGACCGCCGCGCCCCACAGCCCGATGAACACCACTGCCGTCCTGGGCGGCGTCCGGTCCCCGCGCAGGAGCAGCGCCGCCACCAGTAGCCCGGCTGTCATCGCGGCGGTGGTGGTGTGGCCGGAGGGAAAGGACCAGCCCGATGCGGGAGTGGCCCAGTCGGCGGCCGCGGGGCGGGGGCGGTCGATCAGCGTCATGGCCGCGTAGCGCAGGGCCTGGCCGGCGCCGAGGCACAGCACCAGTACGGCTGCCGTCCAGGCGCGCTGCCGGGTGGTGCGGCCCGCGTACAGACCGGCCAGCAGGAGGAGGGCGTACGGGATGACGCCGGTTCCGGTGTCGGTGAGGGCGCGGGCCGATACGGAGGCGACGGCCGGGCGGTGCTCCACGGACCAGCGGTGGAGGAACGCGTCGCCGGGCAGCAGGTGGTCGGGGGCCCGCACGGTCCACAGCGCCAGCAGGGCGAAGAGCGCCGCACTGGCGAGGGCCACCCACCCGGCCCGACGGGCGAGACCGACGCGCGTCATGCGCCGGCCAGCAGGGGACGCAGCGGGCCTCGTTTCAGCCGCTCCGCCCAGGAGTCCTGGTTCCGTCGGACGATCGTGGCCGCCGCGGCGGCCACGGCGGCGCCGACGAGGAGGCCGGCGAGTGCGTCGTGCGGGTAGTGCACGCCCACCCAGACCCTGGAGGCCGCCATCAGGACGGCCGCGGCCAGCGCGACGGCGCCGAGCCGCCGCGATACGAAGAGCAGCGCGACGGCGGCCGCGGCGGCCAGGGCGGCGTGGTTGCTGGGGAACGACCAGTCGCCGGGGGCCGGGCAGGCCTCCAGCGTGGGCACCCGCAGGGCCCGGCACGGCCGGTCCTCGCGCACGGCGAGTTTGACCAGCGCGTCCACCCCGAAGGCGAGGAGAGTGATCAGCGGGACGGCAAGGGCGGTAACCGCCGTGGGGGTTCCCGCGCGCCGGGCCCGCCACCAGCCGACCACCATCAGCACCGCGAACAGGGCCAGCCCGTAGGCCGACCAGACGGAGACCAAGGTGTCCAGCCAGCCCGGAGTGCGGTGGGCGAGTTCGATCACGCCGTTGTAAGCGGGGCCGTCGACGTGCGAGCCGTCGAACGCGGGGGTCATCAAACGGTTCCGTTCTGGTGCTTGCGGGCCCGCCGGGAGCGGAGCACTTCGATCGCCAGGGGGAGCAGGGACACGGCGACGACCAGGGCGACGATCGGCAGCAGGTACCGGTCGACGTTCGGGAT